>NZ_JBVOQE010000008.1:0-428006 GCF_055668065.1 Streptomyces sp. NPDC097129
CAGCTGGCCTCCAACGGCTACAACTCGTCCTCCCTGGACGCGGCGATCAACAGCAGTGAGGACGGTGAGGCCGCGCTGGCGGACTTCATCGGCAGTGAGGACGCCGCCCTCGCCCTGGTCGAGGACTTCCGCACTCTGGCCCCGATGATCGCCGCACTCGGCGAGCGTGACCGTCAGATCATCCACTGGCGCTTCATCGAGGAACTCACCCAGGCCCAGATCGGCGAACGCCTCGGAGTCTCCCAGATGCACGTCTCCCGGCTGATCACCCGGCTCCTGGCCCGCCTGCGCGAGGGCATGCTCACCACGGACTGACCGCCGGAACGTCTGCCGGACCGGCCCGCGGGGCCAGACCGCTGGACCGACCGCCGGACCGGCTGCGGGACCGGCTGCGGGACCGACCGCCGGCCACCCGGCGGTCGGACACCGCGCAGTGCGGAGCGGCCCGCGTAGCGCTCGAAGCGGAGCGCGGCCGCAGGGCCCGTTGGCTGGCGCAGGCCATCGAGGCCGAGCTCACGGACGAGGAGCGGGCGCTGCCGGCACGGAGCGCCGCCCTGCTCGAGCGGCTCGCCAAGCGCTGACCGGGCCGGAGCACACCGAAAGAGCCGGCCCCGGCGTCCCGGCGCAAAGAGCCGGCCCCGGCGTCCCGGCGCGGTGTGGGAGCATCTGACCATGCACGAGGCAGGTGGCCGGGCGAGCCGGTGGTGGGCGGCGCTGCGCCGGACGCCGGTGGCGGTGTGGAACGACGACATCACCGACTGGGCGGCCGCCCTCACCTATTACGCGGTTCTGGCGCTGTTCCCCGTGCTGCTGGTGATCCTTTCCGTGCTGGGTCTGACCGTTCCCGCAGCGAAGCCCGGTGTGATCGACCGGCTGACGCAGGCGGTCCCTCTGGCCTCACGCGGCCTGCTGCGCGACGCCCTGCGTCAGATGGCCGGGCAGTCGTCGGCGACGTGGGCGCTGCTGTCCTTCGGCGCGACCGGCGCCCTCTGGTCGGGTTGCAGCTACTTGAGCGTCTTCCGCAGGGGCCTGCACGCCATGCACCAGGTCAGCGCCCACCGGCCGGTGTGGCGCACCGCTCCGCGCGTCGTGCTGACCACCGTCGTGCTGATCCTGCTGCTCCTGGCCACCACACTCGCGCTGCTGGTGACCGGAAGCCTGGCGGGGCGGCTGAGCCGCGCGATGGCCTGGGGCGGCGTGCCGCAGGCGGCCTGGGCCGTACTGCGGTGGCCGGTGCTGGCCGTCGTCGCGGTCGCCCTGGTGCTCGTGCTGTACCGTTCGGGACCCGCTTCGGCGAGGCCGCTGCGGAAGATGGCACCGGGCGGGGCCCTGGCGGTCGTGCTCCTGCTGGCCGTCTCGCTCGGCTTCACCCTGTACGCCGACCACATGAGCACCTATCACCGGCTCTACGGCCCGTTGGCGGGCGTCGTGGTCTTCCTCGTCTGGCTGTGGCTGTCGAATCTGGCCCTGCTGTTCGGTGCTCAGTTCAACGTCGAGCTGGAGAAGTCGGCCGGCGCGGCCCGCACCGATGTCCCGCGGGGGCGAGGGCACAACGCCTCGCCGCTCGGCGAATCCGTCTGAGCGGAGGGCGGAAGGCCGCCGCAAGCAGACGCGCTTCGTGTACAGGCTCTGGGGCATCACAGCCGGACGATGACCAGGGCCGTGTCGTCGGTCGCGCCACCCGGGGGCAGGAGCTCCAGCAGGACGGCGTCGGCGAGGCGGGCCAGGCCGGTGTCGATGTCCTCCCGGCGGCGCTCGACCAGCCCGTCGGTGTACAGCACGAGGGTGGCGCCGGCCGTGTACGCCGTCGCCGCCTGGACGCGCGGCAGCGGGTCGGGAGGGGCGTCCAGCGGCGGGTCGGTGGCCTGGTCGAGGAACTCCACCCGCCCGTCGGCGTGCACGAGCACCGGCGGGGGATGGCCGGCGCTGCTGTAGGTGATGGTGCGGGCGTCGAAGTCGACGAACGCGGTGACCGCCGTGGCCGACTCCGCCCCGTTCACCACGCCCGCGTACCGGCCGAGCACGTCCAGTGCCTGCCCGGGCCCGGCGGCGACCCGGGAGGCGGCGCTCAGCGCGCTGCGCAACTGGCCCATCACCCCGGCGGCCTCCAGCCCGTGGCCGACCACGTCGCCCACCGAGACACCGAGACGATGACCGCCGACCAGGTCCACCAGGTCGTACCAGTCCCCGCACACGTTCAGCGCGCCGACCGCCGGGCGGTAGCGCACCGCCGCGCCCCGGTGCCGGATCTGCCGCGGCGCCGGCAGCATCGCCTCCTGGAGCGCCAGCGCCACCTCGCGCTCCCGGGCGTGCGCGTCCCTCAGCCGCTCGTTCAGCGCCTGAAGCTCCCGGGCCCGGCTGTACAGCTCGGCCTCCAGCACCCGGGCCCGGCTGCCCGAGTGACCGCCACGCGCCCGGATCAGCTCGGTGACCTCCTCCACCCGGTGCACGAGCAACGCCACCTCGCCGTCCGGGCCGAACACCGGCGCGTTGACGGGGCTCCAGTAGCGCTCGTCCCACTCGCCCGGCCGTTCGGCGCTCTCCACGTCGTAGCGCTGCAGAGCCATCGCGTCGCGCTCCCCGGTCGCGAGCACCCGGTGCAGCGACGCGGCCAGATTGCGCTGCCCGGACGCCGACGGATCGTTGGGGTTGTCCGGGAAGACGTCGAACAGATGACGGCCGACGACCTGCTCACGGGTACGCCCGGCGCCGCGCAGGAACTCCCGGTTGGCGTCGGCGAACACCAGCTCGGGCGTCAGGATCGACACCGCGCCCGGCAGGGACTGGAAGACAGCTGTGTAGTCGATAGCGTCCCGCACGTCACGCCTCCGCACCCGCAAGGGGCTGCTCGGCCCAGATGATCTTCCCGTCGGGCACGAACCGGGTGCCCCAGCGCTGGGCGAGCTGCGAGACCAGCAGCAGCCCCCGGCCGCCCTCGTCCGTGGTGCGCGGATGGCGCACATGCGGCGCGGTGGCACCCCCGTCGAAAACCTCGCAGACCAGGGTCCGCTCCCGGATCAGCCGCAGCCGGATCGGACCCCCGGCGTACCGGATGGCGTTCGTGACCAGCTCGCTGACCACCAGCTCGGTGGTGAACGCCAGCTCGTCCAGGCCCCAGTCGGACAGCTGCCGGCACGCCGTGCGGCGCGCGTCGGCGACCGCCGCGGGATCGCGGGGCAGCTCCCAGCCGGCGACCTGCCGGCCGCTCAGCCGCTTGGTGCGGGCCAGCAGCAGCGCCACGTCGTCGTGCGGGCGGCTCGGCACCAGCGCCTCGACCAGGGCCCGGCAGCGCACGTCGAGGGAGGGCGCCGCCTCGCGCAGGGCACGCCGCAGCCGGGACCGGTCGGCGTCGCCCGTCCCGTGCCGGCCGTCGGTCAGCAGCCCGTCCGTGTGCAACGCCAGCGTGCTGCCCTCGGGAAGCACCAGTTCCACCGACTCGAACGGCGGCCCGCCCACCCCGAGCGGCGGACCCTGCGGCAGTTCGACGAAGCGCACCGTGCCGTCGGGCAGCACCACGGCCGGCGCGGGATGCCCCGCGGCCGCCATCCTGCACCGCCCGTCGACCGGGTCGTACACGACGTAGACGCAGCCGGAGCCCACGGAGTGCGCGCTCTCCCCGCCCTCGATGCCCGCCTCGCCGCCCTCCTCGAGGGCCGGGCGCGGCGCCACCAGGTCGTCGAGGTGGGCCAGCACCTCCTCGGGCGGCAGATCGAGCGCGGCCAGGGTCCGTACGGCGGTGCGCAGCCGTCCCATCGCGGCGGCCGCGTCGATGCCGTGCCCGGGTGCCTCGCCCACCACCAGGGCCACCCGGGCCCCGGACAGCGGGATCAGGTCGTACCAGTCGCCGCCGAGCCCGGTCAGCTCGTCGGCCGGGCGGTAGCAGGCGGCCACCTCCACCGCGTCCTGCTCGGGCAGCCGGTGCGGGAGCAGGCTGCGCTGCAGGACGAGGGCCGCCTCGCGTTCGCGGGTGTAGCGGCGGGCGTTGTCCAGACAGACCGCGGCCCGGGAGACGAAGTCCTCGGCGAGACTGAGGTCGGCGGCGTCGAAGGAGTCGGGACGGTGGCGCCGGTAGAACGTCGTGATGCCGAGGGTGACGCCCCGGGCCCGCAGCGGCACCACCATCCCGCTGTGCAGGGTCAGTTCGCCGAAGGTGGCCTCCCGGCTGCCGGGCGCGTCCGCGGCCCACGGGCGGTCGGCCGGGTCGAGCCGTTCCTCCCGCCAGGAGCGGCCCGTGGCCAGACACCGCACCGGGGCGGAACCGGGCCGGTAGGTGGCGACGTGCCCGATCTCCACCACGGCTTCGGGCACGCCGGGGGAGACCGAACGGTGGGCGGCCCGGCGCAGCGTCACCGCCTCCTGTCCGGGCGCCGGCGCGCCCGCCGGTTCACCGCCGTGCAGCACGTCCTCGAGCAGGTCGACGGCGACGAAGTCGGCCAGCGCCGGCACCGCCACGTCGGCCAGCTCCTGCGCGGTGCGCATCAGGTCCAGGCTGCGGCCGATCTGCTCGCCCGCCCGGTCCAGCAGCGCGAGCCGCTGCTGGGCGCGGCGCCGCTCACTGATGTCGACGACCGTGTAGTACACGCCCGTCGGACGGCCGTCTTCGTCCTCGAGCCGGGTGAACGACATCATGTGCGCGGTCTCGCGCAGCGGGGTCGCGCGGACGTGGCCCACGTGCTCGTATCCGGTCACCGGTTCGCCGGTGGCGAGCACCCGCCGCATCTGCTCCTCGATCGCCTCCGCGTCCAGCCCCGGCTGCACATCGGCCAGGCGCAGCCCGAGCCGCTTCCCGGCGGGGGCGCCGCCGTACCGGGCCAGCGCCTCGTTCGACCACACGAACCTCAGATCGGTGTCCAGCACGGCGATGCCGATGGGGGAACCCGCCACCATCTGTTCCAGCACGGTGCGGCTCATGTCCCAGCCGGGGCCACCGGTCACCTTCGACAGCAGGGCCAGCCAGCGGGAGGGGCCGCGGGACTCCTCGGCGGCGGTGACGCGCACCATGAGCCGGGTCGCGGGGCCGCCCTTGCAGCGGGCAGTGAGCAGCCCGGCCCAGCCACCGTCCACCCGGCAGCGCTCCAGCACCTCGGGTGCGCGCTCGGCGTCCGCGCCGGTCAGCACGTCCGCGAGCTGTTTGCCGACCACTTCCGGGGCCGGGTATCCGAGCAGCCGCTCGGCGGCGCTGGTCCACCCCGTGACGAGGCCCTGGGCGTCGAGCAGCACCGGCGCGGCGTCCGCCACGTCGAACCGCCGGCCGGTCACGTCCGGCTCCTCGTGAGCACCCACGGGCGGCCTCTCTGTCGCTGACAGTGGTCCACCACCTCTCGCCCCCGTCCCCCTTCACCCTGCCTGAAAGGGGGTGCGGGGGCCACCGCGGGAGGGACGGGGCGGCTGCCCGCGCCTGAGCGCGCCCGCACGGGGCCCCGGGGACCGACCCTGGCCCCCGTGTGTCCGAAGGGCCGCCCGCCGAAGCGAGCGGCCCCTCGGGTCACCGCAAGACCCCGACCACGGTGGGCGCCGGGTCAGGTCACTGTGCGAGGACCTTCTCCAGCGCGCCCAGCGCCGACTCCAGCTCCTCGCGGGTGACCGTCAGCGGCGGGGCCAGCCGGATGGTGGAGCCGTGGGTGTCCTTGACCAGGAAGCCCTCCCGCATCAGCCGCTCGCTGATCTCCCGTCCGGTGCCGATCGCCGGGTCCACGTCGACGCCCGCCCACAGGCCGCGTGCGCGGAAGCCGACCACCCCGCGGCCGGTCAGCGCGGACAGCCCCGTGCGCAGCACCTCGCCCAGCTCGGCGGCCCGGCGCTGGAACTCGCCGGACTCCAGCAGCCCGATCACGGCCGTGCCGACCGCCGCCGCGAGCGGGTTGCCGCCGAAGGTCGAACCGTGCTCACCCGGGTGCAGCACCCCGAGGACCTCACGGGTCGCCACCACCGCCGACACCGGGACGATCCCGCCGCCGAGCGCCTTGCCGAGCAGCAGCACGTCGGGCATGACGTTCTCGTGCTCCACGGCCAGCGTGCGGCCGGTGCGGCCCAGGCCCGACTGGATCTCGTCCGCGACGAACAGCGTGTTGGTCCGCCGGGTCAGCTCGCGCACGCCCGCCAGGTAGCCGTCGTCCGGGATGATCACCCCGGCCTCGCCCTGGATCGGCTCGATCAGCACCGCCGCCGTCGTCTCGTCGACGGCCGCCTCGATCGCGGCGAGGTCGTTGTACGGCACGATCCGGAAGCCGGGCGCGAAGGGCCCGAAGCCGTCGCGGGCGGTCTCGTCCGTGGAGAACCCGACGACCGTCGTCGTGCGGCCGTGGAAGTTCTCCGCGGCGACCACGATCGTGGCCTGGTCCGCCGGTACGCCCTTGACGTCGTACGCCCACTTGCGGGCCACCTTGATGCCGCTCTCCACGGCCTCGGCGCCGGTGTTCATGGGCAGGACCATGTCCAGGCCGGTCAGCGCGGTGAGCCGCTCGGCGAACTCCGCCAGCTGGTCGTTGTGGAACGCCCGGGAGGTGAGCGTCAGCCGGTCGAGCTGCCGGTGCGCCGCCTCGATCAGCGCCGGATGGCGGTGGCCGAAGTTGAGCGCCGAGTAACCGGCCAGCATGTCCAGATAGCGGCGCCCCTCGACGTCCTCCACCCAGGCGCCCTCGGCGCGGGCGACGACCACGGGCAGCGGGTGGTAGTTCTGCGCGAGGACGGGCTCCTCGGCGCCGATCAGCTCGGCGGAGGTACGGACGCGGGCGGGTGCGCTCATCAGCGGATCTCCTGGGTGCAGCACTTGATGCCGCCGCCTGCCTTGCGGAACTCCGACAGGTCGACGGGAACGGGGACATAGCCGTGCTCGTCCAGCCGGGCGGCGAGCGTCTCGGCCTGCGGGGCGATGAAGACGTGGCGGCCGTCGGAGACGGAGTTCAGACCGAAGGCGAGGGCGTCCTGCTCGGTGGCGAGCACCGCGTCCGGGTACAGCCGCTGCAGCACCTCACGGCTGCCCGGCGAGAACGCCTCCGGGTAGTACGCGATGTTCTCCTTCGGCCCGTCGTCCAGCACGAACAGCGCCGTGTCCAGATGGTAGAAGCGCGGGTCCACGAGCGTCAGGCTGATCACCGGGTGCCCGAAGAACTCCTGCACCTCGCGGTGCGCCTCCCGGGTCGTGCGGAACCCGGTGCCGGCCAGCACGTAGCGGCCGGTCCAGACGAGGTCGCCCTCGCCCTCGCAGACGTTCTCGGGCCGGTAGACGTCGTAGCCGGCCGTCTTGAACCATGTGTCGTAGTGGGTGGACTCCGGGCGGCGCTCGGCCGCGTGGAAGAGCGAGCCGAACACGCGGCCGCCGACGACGACCGCGGAGTTCGCGGCGAAGACCATGTCCGGCAGGCCCGGGACGGGGGCGACCGCCTCGACGGTGTGCCCGTGGGCGAGGTAGGCGCCGATCAGGTCCTGCCACTGCCGCTGGGCGAGGTCGACGTCGACGGGCCTGTCGGGATGCATCCAGGGGTTGATCGCGTACTGCACGGCGAAGTGTCTGGGTTCGCAGACGAGGAAGCGCCGCCGGCGCGGCACACGGCTGTCGGTCACAGAGGGGTACCTCCGTTTCCTGGGTGTCGACTGAGGGTTGACACCAAGGTAGAAACTGACGTGGACGACCGACAAGCAACGACAGCTGCGTGTTCACGCAGGATCACTGCGTTGTGAAGCCGCTCAACGCACGTCTGCTGCGCCGTCCGGGGCGACCTGGCTGGCGCCCGCTTCGGGAGACTCCGGGATGAGATGGGACAGCACCATCACGCTGATCGTCTTCCGGATGAACGGCTCGGTACGGATGCGCTCCAGCACCTCCTCGAAGTGCTCCACGTCGCGGGCCCGCACGTGCAGCAGGGCGTCCGCCCCGCCGGTCACCGTCATGGCCGCCGTGATCTCCGGGTGGTTGCGCACCACCTCCGCGAGCCGCCGCGGCGGGGCCGCGCCCTCGCAGTACACCTCGACGTACGCCTCCGTGCGCCAGCCCAGCGCCGACGGCTTCACCGTCGCCGTGAACCCGGTGATCACCCCGGTCTCACGCAGCCGGTCCACGCGCCGTTTCACCGCCGTCGCCGACAGCCCGACGGCCGCACCGATCTCGGCGAAGCTCGTGCGGGCGTTGTCCATGAGCGCGGTGACGATCTTCCGGTCGAGCTCGTCGAACGGGGTGGGCCTGCTGTTCATGTCCGCACTGTATCCAGGGCGCGCGGGGCCGCCGGGCGTTCGCCGTCCGGGAGGATCAGGTGGTGCGGGTGGCGGCCATCCCGAGGGTGATCAGGCCCAGCACGACCCAGCCGAACCACAGCCAGCCGTTGCTGCCGAGGGCCACCGTGTACGCCGTCACGACGACCAGTCCGCCGAGGGTGACGGCACCCATGGCCTTGGTGGAACCAGGCGTGGAACCGGGAACGGAACCGGGCATCGCGACACCCTCCTCATGGTCGGCTCCCCTCCATGGTGCCCCCGATCGCCGCAAGGGCGCCCGGCGCTGCACCGATCAGTCGGTGCGGGCGGGCAGCCGCACGAGTCGGTGCGTGCGTGCGGCCGCGTGCGGCGGGGCGGTGGCCGCCGGGGCGCGGTCCCGGCCGAGCGCGCCGAAGCGCGCCCCGCGCCCGCCTCCAGCGCGCGGCACCCGCCCGGATCCCAGCGGCCGTACGCCCTCAGGCGTCCGAGCCCGGCCGGGCCGTGGCCGTGACCGCGGGGCCCTCCCGCTGGGGCGGGTTCTGCCGCCGCGTGCGTGCGGGCGGGCAGCCGCGTCAGTCGCTGCGGGTGCCGAGCGACGCCAGGTAGGCGTTGTACGCCTCCAGCTCCTTGTCGCCGTCCCGGTCGGCGGCGCGGTCCGTGCGGCGGGCCTGCCGCTGCTCGGAGCCGTACCACTGGAACAGCAGCGCGATCAGCACCAGCACCGACGGGATCTCGCTGAACGCCCAGGCGATACCGCCCGCCGCGTTCTGGTCCGACAGCGCCTCGATGCCGAGCGAGGCCGGCGGGTTCTTGAAGGTGCCCACCATCGGCTCCGACGCCATCATCAGCGCGATGCCGAAGAACGCGTGGAACGGCATACCCGCGAACAGCTCCAGCATCCGCATCAGGTGCCCCGGCCGGTGCGGGCCCGGGTCCACGCCGATGATCGGCCAGAAGAACACCACGCCGACGGCGAGGAAGTGCACCATCATCGCGACGTGCCCGGTCCTGGAGCCCATCAGGAAGTCGAACAGGGGAGAGAAGTACAGCGCGTACAGGCTGGCGATGAACAGCGGGATCGTGAACGCCGGGTGCGTGATGATCCGCATGTACCGGCTGTGCAGCAGCATCAGCAGCAGCTCACGGGGCCCCTTGCGGCCCCGGCCGGCCGTCGGCAGCGCCCGCAGGGCCAGGGTGATCGGCGCGCCGAGCAGGATCAGGATCGGCGACAGCATGCTGATCACCATGTGCTGCACCATGTGCACGGAGAACATGACCATGCCGTAGTCGTTCAGCCTGGTGCACATCATCAGCGCGACCGTCAGCACACCGACGGCGTACGACACGGTCCGGCTCACCGGCCAGGCGTCGCCGCGCCGCTTCAGCCGCAGCACCCCCCAGCCGTACAGCGCCAGCCCGAGCAGGCAGGCCACGAGGAAGAAGGGGTCCGCCGACCACTGAAGACCACGTCCCAGCGTGAACGGCGGCAGATCCATGACCATGCCGTGCCCGCTGTGCTCCATCCGCCGGCTCCTGATTCGTGGGGGGTTGTGCGTTTTCTGTCGGCACTCAGGGTACGGCGAACCCCGGCCACGCCAGTGACCGGGGTCCGGGCAAGCCACCGTCCTACAGAACGCACTCCGCCTCGGCGTACCGCTCGTCCGGAACCGTCTTCAGCGTCTCCACGGCCTCCGCCAACGGCACCATCACGATGTCCGTGCCCCGCAGCGCCGTCATCTGCCCGAAGCGCCCCGCGTGCACCGCCTCCACCGCATGCCACCCGAACCGCGTCGCCAGCACCCGGTCGTACGCGGTCGGCGTGCCGCCCCGCTGCACGTGCCCGAGGATCACCGGCCGGGCCTCCTTGCCGAGCCGTCGCTCCAGCTCGACCGACAGCTGCCGGGCGATGCCGGCGAACCGCTCGTGCCCGTAGATGTCCTTGCCGCCCTCGTCGAAGTCCATCGAACCGGCCTTGGGCTTGGCGCCCTCCGCCGCGACGACGATCGCGAACCGCTTGCCCGCGTCGAACCGCTCGCCGACCCGCGCCGCCAGCTCCTCGATGTCGAAGGGGCGCTCCGGGACGACGATCGCGTGGGCGCCGGCCGCCATGCCGGAGTGCAGGGCGATCCACCCGGTGTGACGGCCCATGACCTCCACGACCAGCACACGCTGGTGGGACTCGGCGGTGGTCTTCAGCCGGTCCAGGGCCTCCGTCGCCACCCCGACCGCCGTGTCGAAGCCGAACGTGACGTCGGTGACAGCGATGTCGTTGTCGATGGTCTTCGGCACGCCGACGATCGGCAGTCCGCTGTCGGACATCAGCCGGGCCGCCTTGAGCGTGCCCTCTCCGCCGATCGGGATGATCGCGTCGAGACCCAGCTCCGCGACATGCCCCTTCGCCCGCTCCACACCGTCGCGCAGATGCGAGGGCTGGACCCGGGAGGAGCCGAGGATGGTGCCGCCGCGGGCGAGGATGCCGCCCACCGCGTCAAGGTCCAGCTTGAGGTAGTCGCAGTCCAGGAGGCCCTTCCAGCCGTCCCGGAAACCGATGACCTCGTCGCCGTGGTCGGCGACGGCGCGGTGCACAACGGACCGGATGACGGCGTTCAGACCGGGGCAGTCACCGCCGGACGTGAGGACACCAATGCGCATAGCCCGAAACAACCTTCTCCACAGGGCTGGGACCGGACCGCGCTGTCCGGCTCGAATCCCCGCCACCCTAGCGGCTCAGGGGGGCCGGAGAGCACCACGCGTCCGCCTGCTGGAACACCCCGCTCACCTGTGCGGACGAGGCGTCAGACGGGCTGGTGAACCCCGGCCGGAACCGGGGTGCACGGCGGCTTACGCGGGCTGCTGTGCCGCCGCGATGCGCTCGCCGCGCAGCGCCTCGTACCAGCGGTCGTCGACCGGGGGCAGCGCGTTGACGTCGAGCGCCAGCTTCAGCAGCAGATCGGCGATCAGCGGGTTGCGGGCCAGCACCGGGCCGTGCATGTACGTACCGAAGACGGTGCCGTTGTACGCGCCCTCGGTGCCGTCGCCCGTGCCGTTGCCGTTGCCGAAGCGCACCTGGGCCAGCGCGCGGGCCGACGGGCCGAGGTGGGTGACGCCCTGGTGGTTCTCGAAACCGGTCAGCTGCGGCAGGCCGAGCTGCGGGTCGATGTCGCCGAGCACGTCGCCGACGCACCGCGCGCCCTCGCCGCGCACCGAGACCACGTCGAGCAGGCCGAGGCCGGGCTCGCGCTGACCGAGGTCGTTGATGAACTCGTGGCCGAGGATCTGGTAGCCGGCGCACACCGAGAACACGATCGCGCCGTTGTCCACCGCGCGGGTCAGCCCGCCGTCGCGGCGCAGCCGCTCGGCCGCGAGCCGCTGCGGGCGGTCCTCGCCGCCGCCGACCAGGTAGATGTCGCCGGAGGTCGGGATCGGCTGGTCGCTGCGCACGTCGAGCCGGGCCACGTCCAGGCCCCGCTGGCGCGCCCGGCGCTCCACGACGAGGACGTTGCCCTGGTCGCCGTAGGTGGAGAGCAGGTCGGGGTAGACCCACACGACCCGCAGGCTGTTGTCGCTCACAAAAGTCCCCTGAAGTGTCAGTTGCCGACGCGGCGGCGCAGGTCCTGGAAGGCGGTGTAGTTGGCGATGACCTCGATACGGCCCGGCGGGCACAGCTGCACGGCCTGATCGAGGGTGTCGCAGACCTGGAACTGCTGGTTGGCAACCTCCAGTCGCACCGCGAGGTCCAGTCGCCGGTCGCCGATCACGACGATCGGGTGCCCGGTCAGCCGCGTGTAGTCGACGTCCCACAGCCAGGAGGTGTCGGTGCCGTCGGCGCCGCGCGCGTTCACGGACAGGATCACCGGGGTCGGCGGCGGGTCGATCAGCGAGAAGGTCTCCAGCCAGCCGGCCGGGTTCTTCGCCAGCAGCAGCCGCAGGTCACGGCCCTCGAACTGGACCACGTCGTAGCGTCCGGCGACCGCCTGCACCTGGTACATGCGCTCCAGCGCGACCTGCGGCGGCACCCCGAAGACGGCGGCGACGGCCGCGGAGGAGGCGGCGTTGGCCTTGTTGGCGCGGCCCGGCAGCTGGAGGTGGATCGGCCAGGCGGAGCCGTGCGGGTCCAGCACGTGCTCGCCGTGCAGGGCCCAGCTGGGCGCGGGGCGGCGGAAGCCGCACTCGCCGCAGAACCAGTCGTCGCCGGGACGCTGCATCACACCGCCGCAGGACGGGCAGGACCAGGCGTCGTCCTTCCACATCTGTCCCGCCGCTACCCAGATCACATTGGGGGAGGAGGACGCGGCCCACACCACCAGCGGGTCGTCGCAGTTCGCGACGACGACGGCCTTGGTGCCGGCCAGGCCCTCGCGCCAGTTCTCGGCGAGCATCCGGGTCTCGGCGGCGCGGTCCAGCTGGTCGCGGGAGAGGTTGAGCAGCGCGATGCACTTGGGCTCGGTGTCCCGGGCGACGCCCGCGAGGTACTTCTCGTCGACCTCGATCACGGCGTAGCGGGCTTCCGAGCCGCCCGCGAGGGCGGAGGTGATGCCGGCCGGCATGTTCGCGCCGAGCGCGTTGGACACCACCGGACCGGCCGCGCGCAGCGCCTCGGCGATGAGCCGGGTGGTGGTGGTCTTGCCGTTCGTCGCCGAGACGAGGATCACGTCCAGGTTCTGGGCGAGCTTGGCGAGCAGGTCGGGGTCGAGCCTGAGGGCGACCCGGCCGCCGATCACCGAACCGCTGCCGCGCCCCGCTGCGCGCGATGCCGCCGCGACCGCCTTGCCCGCGGTCACGGCCAGCTTGGCCCGCGGCGTGAGCGGGTCCGAGTTGCCTGCCATCAGTTCTCGATCCTCCTTGCGTACGCGCCGCGCCTCGAAGCCTTTGAAGCCTGACGGCCACGTGGTGTGTGCCTCAGCCTATCGAGATCCATTCGCACTCCCGAACCACGGCCCACCTCTGCGCGGCGGGCGGGGGCTACCGGTGACCGTACCCTTTCCGTCATGCGACACGGCTCGATCCCGGGCGCCCGCGGGCGCGTCCGGCCCCTCACCCTGCTCGGCGACCCGGTGCTGCGCCGGCCGTGCCGGGAGGTCGTCGACTTCGGCCCGGAACTGGCCGCCCTGGTGGAGGACTTGTTCGCCACGATGTACGCGGCGCGGGGGGTGGGGCTGGCCGCGAACCAGGTCGGGGCGGACCTGAGGGTCTTCGTGTACGACTGCCCGGACGACGACGATGTCCGGCATCTGGGACATGTGGTGAACCCGCGGCTGGTCGAGGCCGACGGGGTGTCGCTGCGCGGGCCGGAGGGGTGTCTGTCCCTGCCCGGGCTGGAAGCGGGCACCGAACGCTACGACCACGCGGTGGTCGAGGGGTTCACGGTGACCGGAGAGCCGGTCACCGTGCACGGGACGGGGTTCTTCGCCCGGTGTCTGCAGCATGAGGCCGACCACCTGGAGGGGACGCTGTACGCCGACCGTCTGACCGGGTGGCGCCACCGCAAGCTGATGCGCCAGGTGGCCCGTGCCTCCTGGCACCGCTGACGCCCGGCCCTCGAGGCACCGTCAGAAGCCGGGGCCGCCCGCCTTGTCCCCGGCCGCGGCCAGCCGCCCCCACAGGAGGTCGGCCAGGGAGCGGACCAACTGCCGTCGGTCACACGGGCGTTCGCCGAGCCACCAGTCGCCGGCCGCGTGCATCATGCCGACGATGCCGTGGCCCCAGACCCGGGCGAGCTGCCGGCTGTCCGGGCCGAGGTCGACGCGCTCCTCGATGACCTGGGCCAGCTCCTCGCCCATCCGGCGCAGCAGCGGCGCCGAGTGCTTGCCGACGTCGAATCCCTGGTCGCCCTGGGCGCCGCCGCCCTCGGCCGGATGCATCAGGAACCGGTACACCTGCGGGCGTGCCTCGATCGCCGCGAGATAGGTGTCGAGCGTGGACTCCACGCGCTCCCGGCGCTCGGCCGGGGCGTCCAGGGCCGCGCGCAGCGAGTCGAGGAGCGCGTCCGTGTGCCGCTTGGCCAGCGCCGCGTACAGCCCGCCCTTGTCGCCGAAGTGCCGGTAGAGGATCGGCTTGGTGATCCCGGCCTCGGCGGCGATGGCGTTCATCGAGGCCTGGGGGCCGTCGCGCAGCACCACCCGGTCGGCTGCCTCCAGCAGCTCCCGCCGCCGGCGGTCGGCGGACCGCTGCTGCTCGGTCCGCTGCGTGGTGTCCATGTGCTCTCCCCACCCGTCCTTAAATCGGTGACGCCTGCGCAAACTAACACTGTCCGCGCCCTTCGCCTCGAACGGGCTGCCGAGGGGGCGTCGGGAGTTGACTTTTCCTACCCGCCGGTAACAGACTCGCGTTACCGCAAGTAACACGCACGTGCGCTGCCGCTGGAGGGGACATGGCCGAGTTCACCATGGAGCTCAACGACGAACAGAAGGAGGTCCGCGACTGGCTCCACGGCTTCGCCGCCGATGTGATCCGCCCCGCGGCCGCCGAATGGGACGAGCGTGAGGAGACTCCCTGGCCGGTCATCCAGGAGGCCGCCAAGGTCGGCATCTACTCCCTCGACTTCTACGCCCAGCAGTACTTCGACCCCACCGGCCTCGGCATCCCCATGGCCATGGAGGAGCTGTTCTGGGGCGACGCGGGCATCGCCCTGTCGATCGTCGGCACCGGCCTCGCCGCCGTGGGCGTCCTCGCCAACGGCACCGAGGAGCAGATCGGCACCTGGATCCCGCAGATGTACGGCGACGCGAACGACGTCAAGGTCGCCGCGTTCTGCTCCTCCGAGCCCGACGCCGGCTCCGACGTCGCCTCCCTGCGCACCCGGGCCGTCTACGACGAGGCCAAGGACGAGTGGGTGATCAACGGCACGAAGACCTGGGCGACCAACGGCGGCATCGCCAACGTCCACGTGGTCGTCGCCGTCGTCGACCCGGAGCTGGGTTCCAAGGGTCACGCGTCCTTCATCGTCCCGGCGGGCACGCCGGGCCTCGCCCAGGGTCAGAAGTTCAAGAAGCACGGCATCCGCGCCTCGCACACCGCCGAGGTCATCCTCGACAACGTGCGCGTGCCCGGCTCCTGCCTCCTCGGCGGCAAGGAGAAGCTGGACGAGCGCCTGGCCCGGGCCCGCGAGAAGGCCAAGGCGGGTGGAGAGCGGGTGAAGAACGCCGCGATGGCCACCTTCGAGGCGTCCCGTCCGGCCGTAGGCGCCATGGCGGTGGGAACCGCGCGTGCCGCGTACGAGGTCGCCCTCGACTACGCCAGGACCCGTGAGCAGTTCGGCCGCCCGATCATCGACAACCAGGGCGTCGCCTTCCAGCTCGCCGACATGCGCACCCAGATCGACGCCGCCCGCCTGCTGGTGTGGCGCGCCTCCTGGATGGCGGTCAACGGCAAGCAGTTCACCGCGGCGGAGGGCTCGATGTCCAAGCTGTTCGCCAGCGAGACCGCCAAGAAGGTCACCGCCCAGGCCATCCAGATCCTCGGCGGCAACGGCTACACCCGCGAGTACCCGGTGGAGCGCATGCACCGTGACAGCGCGATCTACACCATCTTCGAGGGCACGAGCGAGATCCAGCGCCTGGTCATCGCCCGCACCCTCGCAGGGATGCCGATCCGCTGACCGCCCGTCAGCGCACGCCCCCTCGAAAGCCCCTCGGCGCGCCGCCGGGGGGCCTTCCGGTTCCCGGCGCCCTGGCGCGTCGCTGGAACGGGTGCAGTTGCCGGTTCATGACGATCAGTCAGCCATGCGCGCCGGTAGGGTCGGGCCTCCCGAAAGGAGGTAAGGCGTGCCCGCTCGTGTCCGCGCCATCCTGGCCACGGTCATCCTCGCCGCCGCCGCGCTCCTCGGCGCCGGTTCCCCGGCGCTCGCCGGTGCAGCCGCCCCCCGCCCCTTCGTGATCGAGGGGCTCGACCTGCACGACGCCACCGTCAAACGCTTCGGCAACACGTACTACATGTACGGCTCGATGTACGCCTGCGGCTTCGAGTGGTATGTGAACGGCACCCCCTGGTGCGGGTTCGGCGTCTCCACCGCGAGCCGCCCGCAGGGCCCCTGGAGCACGCCCAGACCCCTGTTCGCCCCCGACTCCGAGGACCCCTACGCGAAGCGGAGCTGGCAGGCGACCTGCGGGGGCACCGGGCAGGGCTGCTTCAACCCGCGCATGATCCAGCGCACCGGCTGGGGGCTGGACGACGGCGCCTTCCTGCTGTGGTTCAACGCGCCGCGCCATCACACCGAATTCAAGGTCAACGCCTACAACGTCATGACCTGCGCCGGCCCGGCCGGCCCCTGCGGACCGAGCGCCGCGAACGGCACCTACACCAAGCCGACCCTCGACGTCTGCGCCGGCAACGGGGACTTCGGCATCATCGAACGGTCCGGCACCCGTCCGGCGATCGTGTGCACCATGCCGGGGGAGACCGCCCTCAACATCGAGGAACTCAACACCCGCGGCGACAGCGGCACCGGCGTCGGCGTCCAGGGCGTCGCCGGCCTCACCCACATCGAGGGCCCCGGCGGCTTCTGGAACGCCGAACACCGCACCTACGTGCTCACCTACTCCGACCAGGGCTGCGGCTACTGCGCCGGAACCCCCACCAGCTACGCCACCGCGCCCTCCCTGTACTCCGGATGGACCGCGCCCGGCAACGTCGGCTGGGGCGCCCCCGTCTACGGACGGCGCGTCATCAACGGCACCTCCTGCGGCGGCCAGCCCCGTACCGTCACGGTGCTCGACGGACAGCCCTGGCAGATCGTCGACCTGTGGCGCGGCACCCGCAACGAGAGCCAGGCCGGAACGCTGCTGGCCCCGCTCTCCTACCACCCCACCCAGGGCACCCCCGGCGACGGCAAGCGCTGGATCCCGCCCGTCGGCTACTCGTGCAGCTGAGCGGCTCCCGCAGGAGCCCTCGGGGAAGGACGTCATGACCGGCACCGCCCGGGACCTGCTGGAGACGACCACGCGCGCGCTCGCCCCCGACCCGGTGGCCAACGAGCTGGTGCCGCTGATCGCCCGCGGCGAGGCGAGCCGGGACACCCTGGCCGCGCTCGCCCTGGAACAGGGACTGGTGATCCCCGCCGACCGCCGCGCCTTCGGCCACCTGGCCGGACGCGCGGCGGACGACCCCGAGTCCGCGGCCTTCTTCCGCCTGCTCGCCGACGGCGAGGCCCTGGCGGAGAAGCGGCTCGCGGCGTTCACCGAGGCGTGCGGCGTGGACGCGGCACGGACGGCCGCGTACCGGCCGCGGCCCGGCTGCCAGGCCTACCCCGCCTACGTCGCCTGGCTCGCCGTCAACGCCGTACCGGCCGACGCGGTGCTGGCGCTGAGCGCCAACTTCTCGGCGTGGGGCGGCTACTGCGCGGCCATCGCCGGCGCGCTGCGGCGGCACTACGGCTTCGCAGAGGAGGCGTGCGGTTTCTTCGACTTCTTCGCCGCACCGGCTCCCGATCTGGACCGGCAGGCGGAGGCCGCCGTGCGCGCGGGGCTGGAGACGGGCCGCCTGGACCCCGACCGGGCGCACCGCCACGGCAGGCTGCTCCAGGCGTACGAGGCGATGTTCTGGACGGCGCTCGGCCCACCGGCCTGAAGGATTTACGGCGCGCCGCTGCTGTGCGCGATGCACGCCACGTCGATGCGATCGGCGAGCTTGGCGAGCTCGATGGTCAGCGCGGCCACCGTGTCCTCGTCGAGCCCGCTCTCCCCGGCCTCCACGAGCCGCACCCACCGCGTGCCCACCGTGCGGAGCAGTTTGCTCACGTCGGCGGCGGTCACCTGGAGGTTCCCGCGGTCGTCGACGATCAGGGGCAGTGTCACTTCGCGGTTCACAAATGGGATCGTAGCCTCACGCACCCTGCCACACGGTGGTGATGTTGCAGAACTCGCGGATTCCGTGCCCGGACAGCTCACGCCCGTACCCCGATCGTTTGACCCCGCCGAACGGGAACGCCGGGTGCGAGGCCGTCATGCCGTTGACGAACACGCTGCCCGCCTCCAGATCCCGGACGAACCGGTCCACGTCGGACTCGTCGCGCGTCCACACGTTCGAACTCAGCCCGAACGGCGAGTCGTTGGCGATCAGCACCGCCTCGTCCAGGTCGCTCGCCCGGTACAGCGTGGCGACCGGCCCGAACGCCTCCTCCCGGTGGATGCGCATCTCCCGCGTCACCCCGGCGAGCACGGTCGGCGGGTAGTACCAGCCGGGCAGTTCGGGCCGGCGCAGCCGATGACCGCCGCACAGGGCGCTCGCCCCGCCGCGGGTGGCGTCGTCGACCAGCTCCTCCAGGTCGTCCCGGCCCCGCTCGCTGGCCAGCGGCCCGATGTCGGTGTCCTCGTCCATCGGGTCGCCGACCTTCAGCGCCCGCATCCCGGCGACGAACTTCTCGGCGAACGCGTCGTAGACGTCCGTGTGCACGATGAAACGCTTCGCGGCGATGCAGGACTGGCCGTTGTTCTGCACGCGCGCGGTGACGGCGACCTTGGCCGCCCGGTCCAGGTCGGCGGACGGCATCACGACGTACGGGTCGCTGCCGCCCAGCTCCAGCACCGTCTTCTTGATCATCTCCCCGGCGGTGGAGGCGACCGCCCGGCCCGCCGGCTCACTGCCGGTCAGTGTCGCCGCCCTGACCCGCTCGTCCCGCAGGACGTCGTCGACCTGCGCGGAACCGATCAGCAGCGTCTGGAAGCAGCCCTCCGGGAAGCCCGCCCGGTGGAAGAGATCCTCCAGGTACAGGGCCGTCTGGGGCACGTTCGAGGCGTGCTTGAGCAGCCCGACGTTGCCGGCCATCAGCGCGGGCGCGGCGAACCGCACCACCTGCCACAGCGGGAAGTTCCACGGCATCACCGCCAGCACCGGCCCCAGCGGCCGGTAGCGCACCCGCACCCGCGTCGCCCCGGAGTCCTTCACGTCCGTGTCGGCGGGCTCCTCGTCGGCGAGGAGGGCCTCCGCGTGCTCGGCGTACCAGCGCATCGCCTTGGCGCACTTGGCGACCTCCGCGCGCGCCTGCTTGACCGGCTTGCCCATCTCCGTGGTCAGCATGCGGCCGGCGTCCTGCTGGTCGGCGTCCAGGAGGTTGGCGGCCTGGGTCAGCATCCGGGCGCGGTCGGCGAAACCGGTGGTGCGATAGGTGCGGAAGGTGGCCTCGGCGAGCTGGAGCCGGCGCTCGATCTCCTCCTCGTCCATGGCCTGGTACGTCTTGAGCGTCTCACCGTTCGCAGGATTCACCGTTGCGATGGGCATGACCGACCTCCCTCGGAGCGGGTGTGCTTAGACCTTCGCGCGCGGCCGGGGCGACCGCAACGCGTACGCATCTGCTCAGGTCGAGTGCTCCGCCAAGCGGTCGAGAAACGCGGCCTGGGCGCGGACGATCACCTCGCGCGCCGCGTCCAGGGCGAACCACGCCACCCGGTCCAGCTCCGGGAACTCCCGCATCCGCCCGGAGCGCGGCGGCCACTCCATGACGAACGTGCCGGGGGTGATGCCGGCCGGGTCGAGGTCCGCCTCGACCGCCCACGCCGTGACCACCTTCCCGCCGGTCTGCCGCACCTCACCGAGCGGTACGGCCTCGCCGTCGGGCGGGGCGAGGCCCAGCTCCTCCTGGAACTCGCGGCGTGCGGCCTCCCAGGCGGGCTCGCCGGGGTCGTACTCGCCCTTGACGACGGTCCACGCGCCGGCGTCCTTCTTCGCGAAGTACGGGCCGCCCATGTGGCCGAGGAGCACTTCGGGGCCGTTCCGTGTGCGGCGGAACAGCAGCAGTCCCGCGCTGTGCCTCGCCGTCACGGGTGCACCTGCGGGTGGGCGGCGAGCAGGGTGCCGACGGTGTCCGCGTCCTCGGGCCGCTTGTCCTCGCGGTAGCGGATCACGCGGGCGAAGCGGAGCGTGACGCCGGCCGGGTAGCGGGTGGAGCGCTGCAGGCCGTCGTAGGCGATCTCGACGACGAGTTCGGGGCGTACGGTCACGCCCCAGCCCTTGTGTTCCACGGCCAGCTCCTGAAGGCGCTCGGTCTGCCAGGCGAGCATGGCGTCGGTCATGCCCTTGAAGGTCTTGCCGAGCATGGCGAAGCCGCCGTCGGCGGTACGGGCGCCGAGGTGCAGGTTGGACAGTTTGCCGGTGCGGCGGCCGTGGCCCCACTCGGCGGCCAGCACCACCAGGTCCAGGGTGTGCACGGGCTTGACCTTCAGCCAGGCGGCGCCGCGCCGGCCCGCGCTGTAGGGCGCGTCGAGGCCTTTGACCACCACGCCCTCGTGACCGCGCTCCAACGTCTCGGCGAGGAAGCGTTCCGCCTCCGGCAGGTCGTCGGGTCCCCGTGCCACGGTCCGCCGCACCCGCATCGGCTCGGGCACCAGCCGGGCCAGCTCCTCGTGCCGCTCGGTGAACGGCAGGTCGAGCAGGTCGCGGCCGTCGACCGCCAGCACGTCGAAGAAGACGGGGGAGACGGGGACCTCGCGGGCGGCCGTCGCCACGTCCACCCGGGAGCCGACGCGCCCGGCGATCTCCTGGAAGGAACGCGGACGGCCCTCCGCGTCGAACGCGATGACCTCCCCGTCGAGCACGAACCGCTCGCCGCGCAGCTGCCGCGCGGCGAGCGTCAGCTCCGGCAGCCGGCCGGTGATGTCGTCGAGGGTGCGCGTGTACACCCGTACCTCGTTGCCGTCGCGGTGCACCTGCACCCGGATGCCGTCCAGTTTCTCCTCGACCGCGCAGGCGCCCAGCTTGCCGACCGCCTCGGCGACCGAGGACGCGGTGTGCGCGAGCATCGGCAGTACCGGCCGGCCGACGGTCAGCCGGAACCGCTCCAGCGCGCCCGGCCCCTCGGCCAGCAGCGCCTCGGCGACCGTCTGCAGCGAACCGGCCAGCATCACCGCCCGCCGTACGTCCGCCGCCGGCGCCCCCGTCGCCTGTGCCAGCCCCTCCACGGCGAGCGCGTCCAGGGCGCCCTGGCGGACCTCGCCGGTGAGCAGGCCGATGAGGAACCGCTGCTCGGCCTCGGTGGCCGCGCCCATCAGCTCCCCGACCAGCCGGGCCCGCTCGGCCTGCGACCCGGCCCCGGACACCGTGCCCAGCTCGGTGAGCCGCGAGTCCACCTCGCGGACGGTCAGGCTGGGCTCGGCGGCCGGCTCCACGGCCCGGCTCAGCACCTTCCAGCCGATCCCGAGCCGGCCCTGCGGCAGCCGCCCGGCGAGATACGGGATGACGACCGGCACGTCCTCCGCCTCCGCGTCCCGGAACAGCCCGGCCAGCAGGGCCGTCTTCCGGGACCGCGCGGAGGTGGCGGCGACCTCCTGGGACACACGGGCGAGCCGGTGCAACAGCATGCAGTCATGGTGCACCGGAGGAGGCCGGGTCACACCTGGACCGCGCCCCCGACTCACCCAGCGACGATGGGCGCTGAGCACGCCACGACGCACCCGCACGGGCGGCCGCAGGCATGAAAGGGGCGCGGGGAACTGCGCGAGCAACCACAACGCAGCCGCACGGGCCGCCGCAGGCAATAAAGGGGCGCGGGGAACTGCGCGACCAGCCACGACGCACCCGCACGGGCCGCCGCAGGCGTAAAAGGGGGCGCGGGGAACTGCGCGAGCAACCACGACGCACTCGCACGGGCCGCCGCAGGCACCGCGCCCAGCCCGCCGCAGGCGAACGGCGCGAGGAGCCCGCCCGGCCCGCCGCAGGCATGCGCAGACGTGCTCCTACCCCGCTACCGCCATCGCGTCCAGGTCCGCGAAGAGGATCTCCCCGTTGATCGCCGCGCCTGCGCGGTGGCCGCCGCTGGCCGCGTTGACGACCTGCTCGGCGAAGCCGGAGGCGTTGCCGGCCGCCCACAGGCCGGGGACGGTCGTCAGGCCGCGTTCGTCGGTCACCGGGTAGGAGCCGAACGGCGTCTCGCGCAGTTCGGCGCCGAGCCGCTGGAGCAGGCCGGTGCCCGGCACCGCGCGCGGCGCGACGAAGACCACCTCGCGTTCGTGCACCGCGCCGTCGCCGAGCCGTACGCCGGTCAGCCGATCGTCCTCGACCACCAGGCCCGCGACCTCTCCCGGCACCACCCGCACCCCCGCCGCCGCCAGCCGGCGCAGGTCGTCGCCGGACAGTTCCTCCTCGGCCACCCGGTGCAGGAAGAACGTCACGTCCTTGGACCACTGGGAGACCATCAGCGCCTGGTGTGCGCTCAGCGCACTCGTGGCCAGCACGCCGAACGCCTGATCGCGCACCTCCCAGCCGTGGCAGTACGGGCAGTGCAGCACGTCCCGCCCCCACCGCTCGGCGACACCGGGGACGTCCGGCAGCTCGTCCTTCAGGCCGGTGGCCACCACCAGGTGCCGGGCGCGCACGCTGCGCCCGCCGGCCAGCCGTACGGCGAATCCGCCGTCCTCGCGCGTCGCGTCCACCGCCCGGTCCCGGACCAGCTCCACGCCGTACCGGGCGATCTCCTCGCGGCCCACGGCGAGGAACTCGGCGGGCGGCATCCCGTCCCGGGACAGGAAGCCCTGCATGTGCGCGGCGGGCGCGTTGCGCGGCTCGCCCGCGTCGACGACGAGCGTGCGGCGCCGGGCCCGCCCCAGCACCAGTGCGGCGGACAGCCCGGCCGCGCCGCCCCCGACGACGACCACTTCGTACGTGTCGGTCATGGTGACCACCTCCGCCCCCGACAGTGCCCCCGCCGGTGCGGAAACGACAAACGTCTTTGCCGGTTCGGCAAGACACAATGGGCGCATGACGACGGACGAGGTACTCGCGGGCGTCGGCCCGAGACTGCGCAGGATCCGCAAGGAGCGGGAGGTGACGCTGGCGGCGCTGTCCGAGGCGACCGGCATCTCCGTCTCCACCCTGTCCCGGCTGGAGTCCGGGCTGCGCAAACCCAGCCTGGAGCTGCTGCTGCCGATCGCGCAGGCCCACCAGGTCCCGCTGGACGAACTGGTCGGCGCGCCCCCGGTCGGCGACCCCCGGGTGCGGGCCAAACCGATCACCCGCGGCGGGCGGACCCTGTACCCGCTGAGCCGGCAGCCGGGCGGGCTCCAGGCCTACAAGATGGTCGAGCCGCAGCGCGCGGAGCGGCCCGATCCGCGCTCGCACGACGGTTATGAGTGGCTGTTCGTGCTCTCCGGGAAGCTGCGTCTGGTGCTGGGCGAGCACGACGTCGTGCTCACGCCGGGGGAGGCCGCCGAGTTCGACACCCGGGTGCCGCACTGGTTCGGCTCGACGGGGGAGGGGCCGGTGGAGTTCCTCAGCCTCTTCGGCCCGCAGGGCGAGCGGATGCACGTCCGGGCGCGGCCGAAGCGGGGGTGACGCACGAGACTGTTCCCTGAATGGCAAGCGACCGCTTAGTATGCGGTGAACCCGACGGACGACGCAGTCTTGTGGAGGCCCCGCATGCAGGCATGGCAGGTGCACGAGAACGGTGAGCCGAGCGAGGTGATGCGCCTGGCGGACGTCGAGCGTCCCACGCCCGGCGACGGCCAGGTCCTGCTCAGGGTGCGCGCCGCGAACATCAACTTCCCGGACGCCCTGCTGTGCCGGGGCCAGTACCAGATCCGGCCGCCGCTGCCGTTCACGCCCGGCGTGGAGATCTGCGGCGAGACCGAGGACGGCCGCCGCGTCATCGCCAACCCGGCCCTGCCGTACGGCGGTTTCGCCGAGTACGCGGTGGCGGACGCCGCCGCCCTGCTGCCCGCGCCGGACGCGCTGGACGACGCGGAGGCGGCCGCCCTGCACATCGGCTACCAGACCGGCTGGTTCGGCCTGCACCGCAGGGCCGCGCTCCAGGCCGGCGAGACCCTGCTCGTCCACGCCGCCGCGGGAGGGGTCGGCAGCGCGGCCGTGCAGCTCGGCAAGGCCGCCGGCGCCACCGTCATCGGTGTCGTGGGCGGCGCCGAGAAGGCCGCCGTCGCCCGCGAGCTGGGCTGCGACGTGGTGATCGACCGCCGCGCCGAGGACGTCGTCGGCGCCGTCAAGGAGGCCACCGGCGGCCGTGGCGCCGACGTGATCTACGACCCCGTCGGCGGGGAGGCGTACACCCAGTCCACCAAGGTCGTCGCCTTCGAGGGCCGGATCGTCGTCGTCGGTTTCGCGAGCGGCACGATCCCCAGCCCCGGCCTCAACCACGCCCTGGTGAAGAACTACTCGATCCTGGGCCTGCACTGGGGTCTGTACAACACCAAGAACCCCAAGCTGGTCCAGCAGTGCCACGAGCAGCTCACCGAGCTGGCCGGCCGGGAGGCGATCAAGCCGCTGGTGAGCGAGCGGGTGCCCCTGGGCGAGGCCGCTGCCGGGGTGCAGAAGGTGGCGGACGGCCGGAGCACCGGCCGGATCGCCGTGGTGATGGAGGGAGCCGCATGACCGACGCCGAGGAACTGCGCCGCCGGACCTGGGAGTTCCTGGCCGCGCATCCCCCTGCGCAGACCGACCGTCTGGACTTCCTGCGCGCCCGCTTCGACGCGGGCCTCGCCTGGGTCCACTACCCGGAGGGCCTCGGCGGCCTCGGCGCGCCGCGCTCCCTTCAGCCGGTGGTCGACGCCGAGCTCGAAGCCGCGGGCGCCCCCGACAACGAGCCGCGCCGCAACGGCATCGGCCTCGGCATGGCCGCGCCGACGATCCTCAAGTACGGCACCGACGAGCAGAAGCAGCGGTTCCTGAGGCCCCTGTGGACCGGGGAGGAGGTCTGGTGCCAGCTCTTCAGTGAGCCCGGCGCCGGCTCCGACCTGGCCGCGCTCGGCACCCGCGCCGTACGGGAGGGCGACGACTGGATCGTCAACGGGCAGAAGGTGTGGACGTCCGGCGCGCACAACGCCCGCTGGGCCATCCTGATCGCCCGCACCGACCCGAGCGTGCCCAAGCATGCCGGCATCACCTACTTCGCCTGCGACATGACCGACCCCGGCGTCGACGTCCGGCCGCTGCGCCAGATCACCGGTGAGGCCGAGTTCAACGAGGTCTTCCTCACCGACGTCCGCATCCCCGACGCCCACCGCCTCGGCGAGGTCGGCGACGGCTGGCGGGTCGCGCAGACCACGCTCAACAACGAGCGCGTAGCGATCGGCGGCATGGCGCTGCCCCGCGAGGGCGGCATGATCGGCAAGGTCTCCACGACCTGGCGCGAACGCCCCGAACTGCGCACCCACGACCTGCACCAGCGGCTGCTGACCCTGTGGGTCGAGGCCGAGGTCTCCCGCCTCACCGCCGAACGCCTGCGCCAGCAACTCGTCGCCGGCCAGCCCGGCCCCGAGGGCGCCGGCATGAAGCTCGCCTTCGCCCGCCTCAACCAGGAGATCAGCGGCCTGGAGGTGGAACTGCGCGGCGAAGAAGGACTGTTGTACGAGGACTGGACCCTGCGCCGGCCCGAACTGGTCGACTTCACCGGCCGTGACGCCGGCTACCGCTATCTGCGCGCCAAGGGCAACAGCATCGAGGGCGGGACCAGCGAGATCCTGCTGAACATCGTCGCCGAGCGCGTCCTCGGGCTGCCCTCCGAGCCGCGCACCGACAAGGACGTCGCCTGGAAGGACCTGTCCCGATGACGAATCTGCTCTACTCCGAGGAGGAAGAGGCGCTGCGGGCCGCCGTCCGTGACCTGCTCACCGACCACTGCGCCCCGGCCGACGTGATCACGCGCGTGGAGAGCGGCACCCCGCACGACCTCTCCCTGTGGAAGTCCCTCGCCGAGGGCATGGGCCTGGCCGGGCTGCTGGTGCCCGAGGAGCAGGGCGGCCAGGGCGCCTCGCACCGCGAGGCCGCCGTCGTCCTGGAGGAGCTGGGCCGCGCGGTCGCGCCGGTGCCGTACCTGACCAGCGCGGTCGTCGCCACCGAGGCACTGCTGGAATGCGGCGACGCCGAACTGCTCGCCGCCCTGGCCTCCGGCCGCACCATCGGCGCCCTCGCCGTCGGACTGCACCTCGCGCCCGGCGCCGCCTTCCCCGCCGTACGCGTGGAAGACGGCCTGCTGCACGGCGAGTTGAAGGGCGTCGCCGACGCGTCCGCCGCCGGCGTCCTGCTCGTGCCGGGCGAGGACGGCGGACTGTACGCCGTGGACGCGGACGCCGCCACGGTCACCGCCCAGGTCTCGCTGGACCTGACCCGCCCGGTGGCGACGGTACGCCTCGACGGCGCCCCGGGCCGCCGCATCGGGGACGCCGAACCCGCCGTACGCCGGGCCCTGCGCGCCGCGGCCGGACTCCTCGCCTCCGAGCAACTGGGCCTCGCCGACTGGACGCTGACCGAGACCGTGCGCTACCTGAAGGAGCGCAAGCAGTTCAACCGGCCCGTCGGCGGCTTCCAGGCGCTCAAGCACCGGCTCGCCCAGCTGTGGCTGGAAGTCGTCAACCTGCGCGCGGCGGCCCGGGGCGCCGCCGACGCCCTCGCGACGGGCACGGACACCAAGGTGGCGGTCGCCGTCGCCCAGGCGTACGCCGCACCCGTCGCCGTGCACGCCGCCGAGGAGGCACTGCAACTGCACGGCGGCATCGGCATGACCTGGGAGCACCCCGTCCACCTGTACCTCAAGCGGGCCAAGGCCGACTCGATCGCCTACGGCACGGCCGGGGCGCACCGCGAGACGCTGGCCGCCCTCGTCGGCCTCCAGGCGCCCTGACGCACCACTCCGAGTGAAGCCCGCCCCACCAGGGGCGGGCTTTCCCGTACGCCCCCTGCGGGAACGCGGTGAACGAGGGGTGGCGATTCGGCCAACTCATCCACTGCCCACCTGTTCACCACCTGCGCCCACGGCTGTGTCCACCCCGGCGCGGTCACCGCGGTCGTCTCCGGCGACCGGGCGGCGCGCACCCCCATGGAGGCGCAGACCGTCCGCCACGCCTTCTACGACGGCCGGCTCACCGACCTCGGCAGCGCCGCACCCGCCTCCTTCGTCCCGCTGATCAGCGGCAACTTGGACGCTGAACTTCACCTGGCAGGGAACCGGCGCCTTCCCCCAAGCCGAGCGCGCCACGCTGCCCGGCAACGTCGCGCAGGCGCACGCGCGCGGGCAACAGGTGCGCTTCTGAGCCGCCCCCGACACGCCCGGCCCCGCCCGCGACGCGCTGTGGGCGGAACTGCTCGCCGCCGGCGTCGACTACCTCAACACCGACGACCTCGCCGGAGCCGAAGCCTTCCTGGAGACCCGCCGGACTCGGTGACACCACCCGTTCGGGGGACACGTCAGCCACCCGGGTCAACCCTCGCCTACGCCACACTTGCGGCCGAACGCCGTGAAACGGACGTGCGTGCAAAGGCGTGGCGTCGCGTCACGCGGCGTCGTGGCGGAGGAGGCCGACGATGGCGATTTCCATCTCAGTGGTGCTGCTGCTCCTGGTCCTGGCGGTGATCTTCATCCGCAACGGCGGACTGAAGATCTCCCATGCCCTGATCTGCCTGCTGCTGGGCTTCTTCCTGGCCGGGACCAGCATGGCGCCCACCATCCAGAGCGGGCTCTCGGCCACCGCCGACATCGTGGGCAGCCTCCGGCCGTGAGCCCCGCGCACCTCAGCGGCCGGCGAACACGCCGATGCCGTTCGGGACGGGCCGTTCGCCGCCGCCGGTGGGGTGGTTGCGCACGGACACGGCCGTCTCTCCCGGCGCCCGGGCCACCAGCGTGGTGGACCCGCCGCCGTCCAGGCTGAACCCGTCGCGCGCACCCAGCCCGCGCAGCGCCTCGGCCACTTCGGCGACGGTCAGCCCGCTCCGGTACTCGGTGGAGCCGTCCAGGGCGAACAGCAGCACCCGCCGCCCGCCGTCGGCGAGCCCCACGGCGGTGCGCACGGCGGCCGTGGTGCCGTCCAGACCCGGCAGCGGCCGCCCGCCGGTGAGCAGCGGATAGCCGCCGAGCGCGAAGCGGTACGGCGTCCCGCTCCCCGCGGCCACCAGCCGGTGCGTCACGCTCACCCGCTCGCCCTCGGCCAGCTTCCGCAGCCACCGCGCGCCGGCCTCCCGGCCGACCAGCACGGTCGTCCCGCGGGCGATGGCACCCTCGCCCGGTGTGCCGGACGCGGTGACCACCCGGCCCTGACGGACGGTCACCTCGTAGGTGTCGGTGCTGCACCGCGCGGCCCGCTCGGTGTCCGTGCCGCAGGTCGCCCGCTTGCGTGAGGCGCTGCCCCACTCGGCGGTGAACGCCCCGACCGAACCCACGGGCAAGGCGTACTGGTTCAGCCCGCCCAGCGGCAGGGTGCCGTCCGGGGTGCGCACCGAGCCGCGCAGGCTCAACCGCCCCATCCGGGCCCGTCCGTCCGTACCCACACCGAGGACGTCCCTCGTGGTGGTGCCGGGCGGCAGTGCGGGCCCGAAGCGCTGCCCGTCCGGCACCGCCGCCTTCAGCACGCGCCCGGCCGCGATCGCCGGGCCCACACTCGCCCCGGTCGCCTCCACCCCCGGGTGCTGCGTCTCGGTGATGTTGAAGAAGTCACCGTTGACACCCGCGACGGCGCCCTCGGCGTCGGCCAGCTGCGAGACGGGCGCCCGCGCGGCCACCGCGCCCGGGTACAGCAGCCCGAGGTGCACCTTGGCGTTGCGCAGGTCCACGCTCAGCACGTGGGCATGCGCCGGGCCCTTGGCGCCCTGGATGTCGAACTCCTCGTACACCACGCCCGGCGCGACCGGCGTGCCGTGCTCGCTGGCACCGGCCGCCGCCGCGCCCGTAAGCGCGGCTCCGGTCAGTGTTCCCAGCGCGGCGAGGAGCGTCAATACCGATCGGCCCCGCGCGCGGCGATTTTGACGTGTCGTCACCAGGCCCCCTGAGGTCGCGTCAACTGTCCCAGCACACCAGGGAAGTGCACCAGATGACACCGCACCGCGCGGCATGGACGGGGCGACTGCACGAGATCGGGTGAGAAAACAGGACCTGTCGGAGTGGCCTCAGGGGAGAGAGGGGAGGGGAGGGGAGGCCGCGCGATCGGGCCGCGCGATCGGTATCTACGACCCGCCGGTCACCGAGATCGTGCCCTGGGCCACCGCGCACAGCGCCTCGGCGCCGCCCGCGCCGGTCGTGGTGACATCGCACCGGCACACCACCCGCGAGCGTCCGGCCCGCACCACGCGGGCGTGCGCCCGCAGCACCGTGCCCTGAGCAGGGCGCAGATAGTCGATGGTGAACCCGGCGGTGATCAGCCCGGTGCCCACCACGCTGCCGGCGGCGAAGGTCAGGGCGTTGTCCGCGGCGTAGCTCAGCACGCCCCCGTGCACGAAGCCGTGCTGCTGGTGCAGTTCCTCGCGGATGTCCAGCTCCAGCGTCGCCTCGCCGTCACCGAAGGCGACCAGCCGGGCGCCGAGCAGCGCACTGAACGGCTGCGCCGCCAGCACCTTCCGCGCCTCTTCCAGACCGAGCAGATCGTGCACGCCGCAGCTCCTCACTTCGTTAGTGAAGTGAGCCTGGCGGCGGCCCTGCCCCTCTGTCAAGATCGGCCCATGTCCGAGCCCGACCCCCGCCTGTTCTTCCTGCTCCAGCGGGCGGCCCACCAGCTGCGCACCAGCGCCGACCGGCGCCTGCTGGAGGCCGCCGGCATCACGACCGCACAGCTCGGGGCCCTCTTCGCCGTCCACGACCGGCCGGGCCTGACCCAGCGGGAGCTGGCGAGCGCCCTCGGTCTGCGCGAGTCCGCCGTGACCGGCCTGGTGGGGCGGCTCACCACGGCCGGTCTCGTCGAGCGCCGGGCGCATCCCGGCGAACACCGCGCAGTGGTCCTGGAACTGACGGACACCGGACGCGACGCCCTGCGGGCCGCCCGGCCGGAGATCGATCGCACCAACGCCGAGCTGCGGGAACTGCTCGGCGAGGAGGGCTTCACGGGGACTGCGGTGGCGCTGGCGCGGCTGATGGAGTGGGGGCGGTGAGCGGTGAGCGGTGTGCGATGAGCGGCGCCGTCGCCGGGCTGGGCTGTGCCGCCGGCCGGGCCACGCGGGGCCGGGCTGGGTCCGGACGCGGCCGTGGCCCGGGGTGGGGCCGTGGCGTGGGGTCGTCGCCCTGGTGCCGCCCCGTCAGGCGAAGTTGACCAGCCGGATGTAGCGCACCCAGTCCCAGTTCGGACCCGGGTCCGTGTGGTCGGTGCCCGGCACCTCGTAGTGGCCGAGGATGCGCGTGCGGTCCTTCGGGATGCCGTACCGGTCGCAGACGGCCGCCGTGAGTCTCGCCGACTGCACGTACAGGGCGTCGGTGAAGTAGGCCGGCTGGTCCACCCACCCCTCGTGCTCGATGCCGATGCTGCGCGTGTTGTAGTCCCAGTTCCCGGCGTGCCAGGCGATGTCCTTCTCACGGACGCACTGGGCCACGTGCCCGTCGGAGGAGCGCACGACGTAATGCGCGGAGACCTTCTTCTGGGGGTTCTGGAAGATGGACAGGGTCGTGGCGTACGTCTCCTGGGTGACATGGATGATCACGTAGTCCAGCGGATAGGCGGACGGCCGGCTGGACGCCGTGTAGTTGGAACTGCTCGCCGGCTGCCACTCGGCGGGCGGGTAGTCGACAGCCTGCGCCTGGGCGCCGGCCCGCGCCGGCGGGAGCAGTGCGGAGGATGCGGCGGCGAGGGCGGCGCCGGTGAGGAGCCGTCGCCTGCTGGGAAGCGGTCGTGACCGTTCCATGGGCGGATGCCTTTCGACGTGGGCGGGTCTCCGGTCGGCGTACGGCAGACCGGGTTCAGCGCCTTCGCCAACGGCGACCCGACGGGCCGGGTTGCGAACTGACACGCGGCCGGCGCAGTGCGGGAAGTGAAGGCGGGGCGAGGGCCGACTTCACGGTACGGCCGTCCCGTGGCGGGCAGAAGAGGGCGGCGCCGGGTCGGTGGACAACGCACGCGTTGTGGGCAACCCGATCACCCGTTCGGGCGAACTGCCGTGGGGTGAAGGGATGTTGCCGGGTGCCGGCCGCCGGGCGGGTCAGGCCCGTTCCGCCACCCGCGCCGGGTCGTCCAGTACCGTCCGCACCACCGAGTGCGCGGCACCCAGCAGCGGCCCCTCCGGTCCCAGCCGGGACACCGAGACCGGGCAGGCGCGTCCGGCCGTGCGCCGGTCGAGTTCCTCACGCAGGGCGGGCAGCAGCCACGGCGCGAGTCCGGCCAGCGCGCCGCCTAGCACGACGGCTTCGGGATCGAGCAGATTGACCGCACCCGTCAGGGCGATGCCGAGCGCCACCCCGGCCTCCCGCAGGGCCCGTCGTACCGCCTCGTCGCCGGATTCGGCCCGCTGGGCGAGCAGCCCCACCCTGTCCTCGCCCGGCTCCACGCCGGCCGCCCGCAGCACCGCCTCCTCACCGGCGTACTGCTCCAGGCACCCGTGTCCGCCGCAACCGCAGGCCGGACCGTCCGGGTGGACCGGCACATGGCCCAGCTCGCCCGCGAAACCGCGCGTCCCGCGCAGCAGCCGCCCGTCCACGACCACCGCCGCACCGATGCCGATCTCGGCCGAGACGTGCAGGAAGTCGTGCGGCGTTCCCTCGCCGAGCCACAGCTCGGCCAGGCCGCCGAAGTTGGCCTCGTTGTCCACGACCAGCGGGACGCCGGCCGGCAGCAGCGCGCCGAGATCCGCGTCGCGCCAGCCCAGGTTCGGGGCGCGGACCACCGTGCGCCCGTCCGGCGCGACGAGGCCGGGCACCGCCACGGCGAGTCCCGCGGGCCACAGGCCCTCGCCCTCGGCCTCGGCGACGACCCGCCGGACCAGCTCGGCGAGCTCGGCGAGGACGGGCTCGGGGGAGCGGCCCCGGTTGGTGCCGTGCCGCTCGGCGCGGGCCCGCACCTGGCCGCGCAGATCCACCGCGCACGCGGCCAGATGGTCGACGCCGACCTCCGCGCCGATCCCGGCGGGACCGCGATCGCTGACGGCGAGCGCCGAGCCCGGCCGGCCCACCCGCCCGGGCCGTTCGGGGCCCAGCTCCTGCAGCAGTCCGGTGCGTATCAGTTCGTCGACGAGCGTGGACACCGCCGCCCGCGTCAGACCGATGCGGGAGGCGACCGCGGCGCGCGAGAGCGGGCCCTGGGCGCTGACCGTGTGCATCACCCGGGCCAGGTTGCGACGGCGCATGCCTTGCTGGGTGTCGGGCAACGCGCGCCCCGGGGACGCCGGGTGGGTCTCGTGCAGCGGTGCGCTCATGCCGGAAACCGGTCCTCGGTCGATGTCGTCAGCGATCCTCCCGCCCGAGCAGCGGGGACGCGTCGGAGAGTACCCCGGAGATCCTGCTCAGCGTCTCCTGGTCCCGCTCCACGGCCTCCAGCACCGGCCCGCGCGCGGTGTCCCAGCGCCGGGCGACCGCGGCCGGGTCCTCGCCGGTGAGCAGCCCGGCCGCCTGGGCCGCCGCGCCGAGTGCCACCAGTTCCCGGGCCTCGGGCACCTGCACCGGGCGTCCCGACAGCCGGCGTACCGTCTGCTGCCAGGCCGTGCCGCGGGCGCCGCCGCCGATCAGCAGCAGCGGAGCCGTCGGGTCCGCGTCCTCGTCGAGAACCAGGTCGAGCGCGCCGAGCAGGGCGTGCACCGCGCCGTCGTAGGCGGCCTGCAGCAGCTGCCCGGCGGTGGTGTCGTGGCGCAGGCCGAGCAGCAGGCCCGAGGCGTCCGGGAGGTTCGGTGTGCGCTCGCCGTCCAGGTAGGGCAGCAGGGTCACGCCGGCGGCGGGCTCGACGGCCTCGCGGTCCAGGCCGAGCAGGGCGGCGACGCGATCGACGGCGAGCGTGCAGTTCAGGGTGCAGGCCAGCGGCAGCCAGTCGCCGCGGGCGTCGGCGAAGCCCGCCACCGTGCCGGTCGGGTCGGCGGGGCGGCGCCGGGACACCGCGTAGACCGTGCCGGAGGTGCCGAGGCTCGTCACCGGGGTGCCGGGGCGCAGACCGAGGCCCAGCGCGGCGGCCGCGTTGTCGCCGGTGCCCGCCGCGACGAGGGTGCCCTTGGAGAACGGCAGGTCGTGGTGTTCGCGGACCGTGCCGGCGATCTCTCCGGGGCGCACCACCCGCGGCAACAGTGCCGGGTCCAGGCCCACGCGCGCGAGGATCTCCTCGTCGTACGACTCGCTCGTCGAGGACCACCAGCCGGTCCCGGAGGCGTCGCCGCGGTCGGTCGTGCCCTGGCCGGTGAGCCGCTCGGTCAGGTAGTCGTGGGGCAGGCGCACCGCCCTGGTCGCGCGCACGGCCTCCGGTTCGTGCTCGGCGAGCCAGGCCCACTTCGTCACCGTGAAGGACGCGGTGGGCACGCTGCCGGTGCGCTCGGCCCAGAACGTCCGGCCGCCCAGCTCGTCGGTGAGCCGGCGGGCCTGCGGCGCCGAGCGCACGTCGTTCCACAGCAGTGCCGGCCGTACCGGTTCGCCGTGCTCGTCCAGGGTGACCAGGCCGTGCTGCTGCCCGCCGATCGAGACGGCGGCGGCCTCGTGCGCGGGCTCGCCGCACTGGCGCAGTGCCTCGCACAGCGCGTCCCACCACTGCCGTGGGTCGCTCTCCCGGCCCGCGCCGGAGGAGACCGCGTGCGGGGCCTGGCCGCTCGCGACGACCCGGCCGGTGGAGGCGTCCACGACCAGCGCCTTGGTGGACTGTGTGGACGTGTCCACGCCGACGACGAGCGGACCCTCGGCTGCTGACATCGTGCTCTCCCTCTCGGTGCGGCTCGGGACGGCGTGCCCCTTGTCTCTTCCCCCAGGTGTGTGGGCATACTAATTTGTAAAGCGCCATGACGAAATAGTCGCGAGCAAGAGCAAGGAGCCGTGGCATGAGCTACCAGCCCACCCCCGAGGACAGGTTCACGTTCGGTCTGTGGACCGTCGGCTGGCAGGGCAGGGACCCCTTCGGGGACGCCACCCGCGCCGCCCTCGACCCGGTCGAGACGGTGCAGCGCCTTGCCGAGCTGGGCGCCCACGGGGTGACCTTCCACGACGACGACCTGATCCCGTTCGGCTCCAGCGACACCGAGCGCGAGGCGGTCGTCAAGCGCTTCCGGCAGGCGCTGGACGCCACCGGCATGAAGGTGCCGATGGCCACCACGAACCTGTTCACCCACCCGGTGTTCAAGGACGGCGCGTTCACCGCCAACGACCGCGACGTGCGCCGCTACGCGCTGCGCAAGACCATCCGCAACATCGACCTCGCCGTCGAGCTGGGCGCCCAGGTCTACGTCGCCTGGGGCGGGCGCGAGGGCGCCGAGTCCGGCGCGGCCAAGGACGTCCGGGTGGCGCTGGAGCGGATGAAGGAGGCGTTCGACCTCCTGGGCGAGTACGTCACCGATCAGGGCTACGACCTGCGCTTCGCCATCGAGCCCAAGCCCAACGAGCCGCGCGGCGACATCCTGCTGCCCACCGTCGGCCACGCCCTCGCGTTCATCGAGCGCCTGGAGCGCCCCGAGCTGTACGGCGTGAACCCCGAGGTCGGGCACGAGCAGATGGCCGGACTGAACTTCCCGCACGGCATCGCGCAGGCCCTGTGGGCGGGCAAGCTCTTCCACATCGACCTCAACGGCCAGTCCGGCATCAAGTACGACCAGGACCTGCGCTTCGGCGCCGGTGATCTGCGTGCCGCGTTCTGGCTGGTCGACCTGCTGGAGAGCGCCGGGTACTCCGGTCCGCGGCACTTCGACTTCAAGCCGCCGCGCACCGAGGACCTCGACGGCGTGTGGGCCTCCGCGGCGGGCTGCATGCGCAACTACCTGATCCTCAAGGAGCGCGCCGCCGCGTTCCGCGCCGACCCGGAGGTGCGGCAGGCGCTGCGCGACGCCCGCCTGGACCAGCTCGCCCGGCCCACCGCCGGCGACGGCCTGCAGGCCCTGCTCGCCGACCGCACCGCCTTCGAGGACTTCGACGTCGAGGCGGCGGCCTCCCGCGGCATGGCCTTCGAACACCTCGACCAGCTCGCCATGGACCACCTGCTGGGGGCCCGCGGCTGACCGAGCACGCGGTGGGGCGGCACGCGCGTGTGCTGCCCCACGGGCGCACGCGCGTGCCGCCCCACCGGCGGCACGCGCGTGTGCCGTCCTTGTCCCCGGCCGGCTAGAGGCCGTGCGGCAGCCGGACGTAGACGACGGTCGTCCTGACGCCGCTGTCCACCAGCCGGCCCTGCGCGTCGAAGGCGCCCGCGCCGTCGGTCATCCCGAAGTCGTTGTCGTTGATCAGGGCGAGTGTGTCGTGATCCACGCGCGCGACGCCCTCGACCTTCCCGGGAACGCCGGCCACCGTGCCCAGGTCGACCACGAGACGCTTGCGCAGCACCGGCACACCCGAGGACGCCGGGTCGTCGAGCTGCTCCAGCGACGGCGACGTGCTGTCGTCCTCCCAGCGGCCGCCGAGGATGTCCGCCGAGCGCTCCAGGCGCACCAGCTGCAGCCGTGCCGTCCGGTCGGTGCGCTCCTCGACCAGCAGCCGGTCACCGCCCACGGCGACCACGGAGGAGATCTTCAGCTCGGAGGTGTCGTCCTCGCCCGGGTCCACCACGCCCACCGGGTCGAAACGATAGGCGTATTCGGCCGTCACCGCCTTCTTGCGCGGCGAGAAGCGCAGCAGGCGCGTGGTCCGCGAGGCCTCACCCGAGGCCGTGTCCGGCAGGGACAGCGGGCTCTGCAGCGCCATCACCAGGTCGCCGCCCGGCAGTTGGGCGAGCCCCTCGAACCCGCGGTTGATCTTCCGGTGCAGCAGCACGGACGGCAGGGCCTCGACCACCGGGTAGTCGGTGCCGGTCAGCTTCAGGCCCTTCGGCACGAACCGGGTGAGGACCTCGCCGCCCGCGGAGACGTGGACCAGCGACGGCCCGTACTCGTCGACGAGCCAGAAACTCCCGTCCGCCGCCCGCACGATCCCTTCGGTGTCCAGCCCGTTGGGGTTGTACGGCAGCGGCGTCTTCGCGTCGTAGGAGTACGGCGCCTCGTCGCGGCCCTGCTGGTTCGGCAGACCGGTGACGGGACGGCCCGACGCCGTGGTGATCGCGATGGCCTTGAGCACCCGCACGGTGTCGCCCTGCACGCGGATCCTCACGATCGCCGGGTCGAAGCCCGGCACCGGGAACGTGCGGCGCTTGGTGCCGTTCACCTTGATCTGCCCGTTGGGCCCACGGTCGGTCACCGTCCAGAACTCGCCCTCGCGGCCCGCCGGGTAGATGTCGCTGCCGATGCCGCCGAGGGCCACGCCCCGGTCGTCGTCCACCGTGCCCGGCAGCAGCGCGTTGCTGAACTCGCCGAGCGGCAGGTCGCCGAGCGTCGCGGTGCGGGTGACCTGGGCGTCACCGCCGGGAGCGGACACGGCCGGACCGGCCGCGGTGAGGGCGGCCACCACGGCGAGCGGAACGCCCACCGCGAGGGAGCGGCGGACACGGCGCCGGCCGGCGGCGTACGGGGACATCGGGCCTCCTGGAGACAAATGCACTGACTGCCGCCAGAGTTGGCCCCGGTCCCGAACGCCGCACGACCCTGAGGTGAACGCCGGGCGTCGGCCACTCGTCGGACCCGCCCAGGGGCGTTCTCCGCGCGGGGGCGCTCGTGCCGAGCGCCGGGTGCGTGGTGACGGGGTGAGCGCTCGCGGGGCCGGTGGGTCGCCGTGCCGAGGGCTGGGCCTGCGTCGGGTTGGAGGGTTCGGGGTGAGGGTTGGGCCCTGCGCCGGGTCGGCGAATTCGGGGTGAGGGCTGGGTCTGTGTCGGGTTGGAGGGTTCGGGGTGAGGGTTGGGCCTGCGTGGGGTTGGCGGATTCGGGGTGAGGGTTGGGCCTGCGACGGGCCGCGGATCCGGGGTGAGGGCTGGGCGCGCCGGGCCGGCGGATTCGGGGTGAGGGCGGGGGCTACGCCGGGTCGGCGGATCGGGCCACCGTGAGGGCGGTGGCCGGGTCCGTGGCGGGCGGGCCGGCCGGCGCCCAGTGCCCGTGCGCCCGGTGGAACGGCCACCAGCGGCCGTCCCGTCCCAGACGCACCTGCGCGTCGGACACCGTCCAGCGGTTGGCCTCGGCCCGCAGCGGTGGGCGTTCGTCCTCGTCCCACGCCGCGTCCAGCGCGGCACGCGCGCGTGCCAGCGCCTCACACCGCACCACCCACTCCTCCTCCAGCGCGGACAGCCCGGCCGCCCCGCCCAGCCGCCAGGCGAGAGCGGCCCGGTCCAGCGCCTCGGGCGATCTCCCCGAGGCGACCGCGAGCCGCCGGGCCACCTCCGGCCCCGGCTCACCGGCCGCCATCCGTACGGCGTCCTCCGCGGCCGTCAGCTCGGCATCCGCCGGCGTCGACGAAGAGCTCAGCACCTGTCCCAGCAATCGACGGGCGGCGTCGGCGGCCCTGGCGGCGAGGAACTCCAGCGCGGCCGGGTCGGGACCCGGCGTATCGCTGTCCAGGGAGAGCGGCAGCCCCGGCTCCTCGGGAAGCTCGGGCAGGGCGGGCAACGGCGGCAGAACGGCCCCGGCGGCGAACGCCTCCGCCGCGTCCACGCCCTCCGGCTCCCGCGCGGGCGCCGCGTCACGGGACTGGAGCGCCTGAAGCACGGCCCCCTCGGACCTGCCGCGCATCAGCAGCAACACGAACGGGTCCTCGTCGAGCAGCCGCGCCACCTGATGGCACAGGGCCGCCGTGTGCCCGCAGTGATCCCAGGCGCCGCACTCGCACTGCGGCTCGAGGTCGCCGATCCCCGGCAACAGGTCGACACCCGCGTGTGCCGCGTCCTCGACCAGATGCGGCGGCATCTCCCGCTCCAGCAGCGCCGCCACGTGCCCCGCCCGTTTGACCGCCATCCCGAGCAGCCGGTCCCACGCGTCCTCCGACAGCTGCGCCAGCAGCACATCGGCCCGGCACCCGGTGCCGTCCCGGCCCCGTACGACGGCCGTGAGCCGGCCCGGCTGTACCGACACCGCGCCCACGGCGCCCGCCCGCGCGAGCCTGCGCCCCGTCTTCACCTGCCCGCTGTCAAGGGCGGTGTCCTCCAGCGCCTTCAGCCACGCCAGTCCCCACCAGGTGACCGCGAAACCCCGCCCCCGCACCGGCGGCAGAGCCTCGAAGACCCGCTCGGTCGCCTCGTCCCGCCGGTTCACCGCTCTCCTCCCCGCAGCTCGACCAGTTCGGCCAGCTCCGCGTCCGTCAGCTCCGTCAAGGCCGCCGCCGGCCCCGCGCCGAGGACCGCCTCGGCCAGCTCCCGCTTGCGGACGAGCATCTGCCCGATCCGGTCCTCGATGGTCCCCTCGGCGATCAGCCGGTGCACCTGCACCGGCCGGGTCTGGCCGATGCGGTGTGCCCGGTCGGTGGCCTGTGCCTCGACGGCCGGGTTCCACCACCGGTCGACGTGGACGACGTGCTCGGCCCGGGTCAGGTTCAGCCCGGTGCCGGCCGCCTTCAACGACAGCAGGAACACCGGCACCTCTCCCTCCTGGAAGCGCCGTACCATCGTCTCCCGCTGGGCGACCGGGGTCCCGCCGTGCAGGAACAGCGTCGCCACCCCGCGGTCGGCCAAATGGCGTTCGACGAGCCGGGCCATGCCCACGTACTGGGTGAAGACCAGGACGCTCGCCCCTTCCGCCAGGATGGTGTCCAGCAGCTCGTTGAGCAGCTCGAGCTTCCCCGAACGCCCGGCGATCCGCGGGTCCTCCTCCTTCAGGAACTGCGCCGGGTGGTTGCAGATCTGCTTCAGGGCCGTCATCAGCTTCACGATGAGCCCCCGTCGGGCCATGTCGTCCGCCTCGGAGATCCGCGCGAGCGTCTCGCGCACCACGGCCTCGTACAGGCCCGCCTGCTCCGCGGTGAGGGCGACCGCGCGGTCGGTCTCCGTCTTGGGCGGCAGCTCGGGCGCGATCCCCGGGTCGGACTTGCGCCGGCGCAACAGGAACGGGCCCACCAGCCGGGCCAGCCGCTGGGCGGCGGCAGGGTCCTCGCCGCTCTCGACGACCCGCGCGTAGTGGGTACGGAAGGCGCCGAGGCGGCCGAGCAGACCGGGGGTGGTCCAGTCGAGGATCGCCCACAGCTCCGAGAGGTTGTTCTCCACCGGGGTGCCGGTGAGCGCCACGCGTGCGTGCCCGCCCAGGGTGCGCAGGGCGCGTGCCGTCGCGGAGTGGGGGTTCTTCACGTGCTGGGCCTCGTCCGCGACGACCAGGCCCCAGGACACCGCGGCCAGCGGCCCGGCGTCCTGCCGCAGGGTGCCGTAGGTGGTGAGCACGAACTCGCCGTCGCCCACGGCCTCCAGATCGCGTCGCGGACCGTGGAAGCGGCGTACGGCGGTGCCCGGCGCGAACCGCTCGATCTCGCGCTGCCAGTTGCCCAGCAGGGACGTCGGACACACGACCAGGGTGGTCCCGCGCTCGCCGGGTCGGTCTGCCGGTGCAGGTGCAGCGCGATCAGGGTGATCGTCTTGCCGAGCCCCATGTCGTCGGCCAGACAGCAGCCGAGGCCCAGGGATGTGGTCCGGGCCAGCCACGTCAGCCCGCGCCGCTGGTAGCCGCGCAGAGTGGCGGCCAGCGCGGCGGGCTGGGCGATCTCCTGGGCGGCGTCCGGATCGGTGAGCCGGTCGCGCAGCCCGGCGAGCCAGCCGGTGGCCCGGACCTCGACACGGCGGCCGTCGACCTCCGTCGCGCCGGTCAGCGCGGCACCGAGCGCGTCGATGGGCGTGATGTCGTGCGTCCGCCGTGCGCGGGCCCGGCGCACCTCCTGAGGGTCGATCAGGACCCACCGGTCGCGCAGCCGCACCAGAGGCCGCCCGGCCTCGGCGAGCCGGTCCAGTTCGTCCCGCGTGAGCTGCTGCCCGCCCAGACCGAACCACCAGGAGAACGACAGCGCCGCGTCGGCGGACAGCAGCGACGGCACGCGCGTGGAGCCGTTGCCGGACGCCTCCGCGTCGTCGGGGTCGTCGGGTGGCCCCACGACGGCCCGGGTGGTCAGCGTGCGGGCCAGGGGCCGGGGCCAGTGCACCTCCACGCCGGCCTGGGCGAGGGCGCGCGCACCGGCGCCGAGCAGATCGGTCACCTCCTCGTCGGCCAGCTCCAGGGCGTCGGGTACGGCCGTCGACAGCAGCGGGGCCAGCGGCGGCCAGGCCCGCGTCGCGCGGCGCAGCGCGACCAGCGCGTCCATACGCGCGCGTGGCCCGAACGCGTCGCCCGCGGCCTCCGGAGCCGCCCACAGGTCGGCGGCGGCGACCACGCGCGCGGGATCACGCACACTGTGCAGCTGCGGCACGGCCCGGAAGCGCGGCGCCCCCTCGTCCAGCCCCCTGTCGTCCAGCCCCTTGTCGTCCTGCTCCGCCGCCGTGACGTCGTCCTGTGTCGTCTCGGTGAGCCCCGGCACCTCGACGCGCAGGGACAGCCGCAGTCCCGCGTCGTGGCCGGCGGCGATGTCGGCCGCCCAGGCGCGCAGTTCGGGCACCCGCTGCGGCTCCCGCGCGGCGAAGGCCGGACCGCCGGTCACCGCGGCAGCGGCCGGCGAGCGGGGCAGCGTGTCGGCGACCGCGTCCAGGAAGGCCCGCACGAGCCCTTCGGGATCGGGCAGCCGCAGGGGCCGCGAGGAGCCGAGGGGGACGGCGTGGGCCTGAGGGGGCATGGAGGCGGCGAGCCGGCGGACGTGCTCGAGGTCCTGGGCGGTGTGCGGACCCGAGCGCCAGGCGTCGTGGCCGGTTGTGGACAGGCCGGGCAGCAGCAGTCCGCGAGCCGCGAAGTGCAGGGCAAGGACGGCGGCCGAGCCCCAGAAGGCGGCCGCGTGATGTCCGTACCCGGCGGCACGCGCGTGGATGAGGACCGGCAGCGCGGTGCGCACCGGCAGCAGCAGCGCGGGCACGGTCACCGGCTCCACGCCGCGCTCGCCGGGCAGCGCGACGGTCAGGTCCGAGACGGTCAGGTCCGAGACGGTGCCCGACGCCGGGGGCAGGGGTGCATCGCCGTCCGGCCGCCAGAAGGCGACGGCGCCGGTACGGGGCGGGTCGCCGGGCACGAACACGGCGCTGCAGACGGCCAGTTCGGTTTGGTCGGGCGAGGACGCGGGCGGGGCGGCCGAGGGAAGACGCAGCACGACGGAAGCGCACTCCTCAAATTTGACTACTGAGGCGGGAGCCGCCGAGAGTACAGCACAGCCACGCCGGACCGGTGCCACCGCCGTGTGAGGCGGGTCACTATGGGTGGGGTGGCTGCCGGACGGCGACCCGTAGGGGACGCGTCTCAGGGCTCTGTCAGGGTCGGCGGCCGGAACTGTGGGGGTCGCGGAGGCGTTTCCACCACAGACAGCGGCAGCTGCCGCGAAGGAGGCGACGCACATGTCGAAGAACGCGAAGATCGCCGTAGGGGGTGTGGCGGTCGGGTTGCTCTTGTTGATCTGGCTGCCCTGGTGGGCGGCGCTCCTGATAGTCGTCGGCGTCCCGACCGCCGCGTACCTGACCCTCGACCCCGCACAGCGGCGCAGGCTGCGCCGCGTCACGCGCAAGGAGCTGGGCCACTGAGGTCCTACCGGCCCGCTGTGTGCGCAGCCAGCGCACACGCGTCGACCACATCGCCGCTCGCGGGCCTCGCCACCGTGTGGTCCGTGGGCGGCGCGGTGCCGCGCTCCACCCAGGAGACGAGCGCGTCGAAGGCCGAGCGGTAGCAGGGCAGGATCGGCCGCAGTCGGTCCGGGTAGGCGTCGTAGAGCCCGTCGACGTGTGTTCTGCCCGCGATCGTGTAGTACCGGTGCAGCGCGCCGCGCCCGCTGTCGTCCACCATTCGCGCGTACACGTCCGAGTCGGCGGCCTTCGGCAACAGTGCGTCCAGGTCGCCGTGCAGCGTGATCAGCGGCCTGCCGATGCGGCCGGTCAGTGCAACTCGGGCCACGGCCCGGTGCACGGCGGCGGGACGCGAGGCGTAGTCGTACGTGGCGTCCGAGGCGCACGGTGCGAGGATCTGCTCAGCGGTGGTCCCGGCCGACGGACCGGGGCAGCCGGGATCGTAGGTGGGGTCGAACTCAGCACGGTAGATCTTCTGCGTCACGCCCCAGTACGCCTTCTCGTGGTACGGCCACAGGAACTCGGAGCCCCGCGCGAAGCCCGCCGCGTACAGATCCTCGTCCCGTGCCGCGCCGAGCGTCCGGGCCACGGCCGTCGGCAGGGAGGTGAGCAGACTGGGGCCGCGCGTGGTCCACAGCGCGCCCTCCCAGTCCACGCCGCCGTCGTACAGCTCGGGATGGTTCTCCAGCTGCCACCGGGTGAGATAGCCGCCGTTGGAGATACCGGTGACATAGGTGCGCCGGGGCGGGTGGCCGTACCGCTGCGCGACCACCCGGCGGGCGGCGCGGGTGAGCTGGGTGGTCCGGGTGTTCCACTCGGCGACCGCATCACCGGGCCGGGTGCCGTCACGGTAGAAGTCGGCCCCGTTGTTGCCCTTGTCGGTGGCGGCGTAGGCGTACCCGAGAGCGAGGACCTGGTCGGAGATCGCCTTGTCGGTGGCGTACTGCTTGCGCGTGCCCGGTGCGCCGGTGACCACCAGGCCGCCGTTCCAGTGGTCCGGCAGCCGGATCACGAACTGTGCGTCGTGCCGCCAGCCGTGCGTGGTGTTGAAGTGGGAGGAGTCCGGGAAGTAGCCGTCGATCTGTGCCCCCGGCACCCCGGACGGCGTGCGGGTGGCCGCGGCCGTGAGCCCGGCCTGGTCGGCGGTGTCGGTGTAGGGGGTGCCGGCGAGCGCCGTGGTGGTCAGGTCGGGCAGGCAGGCGCTGCGCTGGAGTTCGGCGCCGGGGACCCGGACCGTCTCCAGCCCCGCGCAGTGCCCGGGCGGCTGGGCATGGGCGGCGGGTAGGGGACCGGTGACGGTGGCGGCCAGCAGGGCGGCGGCGAGTGGGATTCCTCGGGACAAGCGCATCGCGGCCTCCGGGACAGCGGGAACGGCGGGGACAGTGCGGGCAGCGGCTGTCGAGCCGGCCCGCGGCCGCCCCATCGTGGCGGTCCCGTGGCCCAGCGGCCATGGTGTGGCACCCCAGGGAAAGCTCCCCTTTCATGGGGCGAACCACCATGCTCTGCGGTCGCTCTCACACGGCGATGTACTGACGGGCGTCAGAGCGGGGTCTGGGAGCGGGGCCTCGAGCGGGGTCTCAGCGCGCCCGAGGTCACCGGTCGCGCCGTGCGCACGCGGTCAGCTGGGGCGCACGGCCACCTTGTCCAGGGCCTCCAGCAGCCCCGGCAGCTCCGGCCCCCGGCCCACCGGCACGACCTCGCCCGGCCGCTCGTCCAACAGCACGAACGCGATGTCGTCGGTCCGGGCCACCAGTGACCATCCCGGCCCGTCGGCGCGCAGCGTCCGCGCGTCACCCGGGGCGAACGACGACCGCACCCTGCCCAGCGGCGGCGGCGCGTCCACGTAGGAACGGACCTCGTCCAGCACCCGGCGGACGCCGCTCGGCGAGGACCCCTCCCCGGACGCCTCCGCCACGGGCTGCGCGTCCGGCCGTCCTTCTCGGCCGGCCCCGACGCCGACCGGTCCCGTGTCCTTCATCGACTCGTCGTCCGTGCCGCCCGGAACCACGGGGTCGTGTGCCGCGGGGTCCTGCGCCGCGACGTCCCGCGCCGTAGGTGCCTCCCCGTCGGCGGCGGGTCGCGCGAAGCTGCTGTCGTCGACCTGGTCCCGCCATGCCGACCACTGCAGGGCCACCTCGTCCGCACCGAGGCGGCGCTGCGCAGGGCCCCAGAAGGATGTGTCCGGCGGCGTCAGCACCGGCCCGTCGGCGTCCTCCTGCCCGGGATCGTGCGGCTCGGGAAGGCCGGGCGCGGCGACGGCGACGTACAGCGGCCAGCCGGGCAGCGCGGTGACGACCGACCGCTCGTCCGGCGACAGCTCGTACTCCATCCCGCAGTCCCACGAGGCGATGGCGACGGCGACCAGCGACACATCGTCCGTGACGACCGTCCAGCGCGCGCCCGTGCCGTCCTGGCCGAGCACCAGGCCGTAGCCGTCGGCGAGCGGCGCGAGGCCGAGCGCGGCACACGCCTCCGGATAGTCGTCGCCGAGCACGCTCGGGAACTGCGCCGGCGTCAGCAGCACCGCAGTGAGCACATAGAGCGCGTCGTCCGCGGCGGCGACGGCGTCCTCGTCCGTCCCTGCCATCCCAGCCTCCCCATCCATTTCGTCCAACGGCGCGCACCTTAGTGCGCCCCCGAGCCGCTTGTCACGACTCCCAAGGGCACCCGGAGCTGCAGTTTTCCGCCTGGACGGGGGCGAATCGACCGCCCCGGACAAGCGTCCGCGGGCAGGTCAGGACGCCGGCAACCCGAGCAGCGCCCGCGCCACCTCCCGCGGTGACTCACCGCGCTCCCGGGCCAGCGCGACGACCGCGCGGCACGCCAGCTCGCTCACCCCGAACGACAGCGCCTCCGGGGACACCCAGCCGACCGCCTCGTCCACCCGCTCCTGGTCGTCCTCCGCCCTGGCCGAGACGTATACGGCGGCTGCCTCGAACAGGTTGTGCGGGCGGGCGTCGCGCCCGCTGTGCGTCCGTGTCCGCACCGAACCGAGGAATGTGGCACTGGCCTTGCGCACCCTGCCGAACATGGTGACCGTCCCTTCTCCCGGAGAGTGTCCCGACCGACCGACCGACCGACCGACCGACCGACCGCTCCGCTCGTGCCGTTCATCTGCTCCTGTTCAACGTAGAGTTGGAGCCCTGGCGGCAGAAGAGGGACGGTGCGGTGAAGCGCTACGAACGACTCCGGCAGATCCGGGAGATGGACCCGTACCGCGACGCGACGGAGATCCTCCGGCTGGTCTCGGCCTACGAGTTCCCCTGGGACTACACCCGCTCCCTCGAACTGGCCCTCTACCGCACCTACGCCGTGCCGAGCATCGGCCGGCTCCTCGCGCAGACCGCCGAACTCACGGACCGCACGCAGAAGCGCTACGACGACACCGCGCTCCTGCTCGACGCGATCGTCGAGCACGGCTTCGCCGGCACGCCGGGCCGCACGGCGATCCGCCGCGTCAACCAGATGCACCGCAGCTACGACATCAGCAACGACGACATGCGCTATGTGCTGTGCACGTTCGTCGTGATGCCGCGACGCTGGATCGACGCCTACGGCTGGCGCAAACTGTCCCGCCACGAGACCGTCGCCTTCAGCGAGCACTTCCGCACGCTCGGCCGGCACATGGGCATCAAGGACATCCCCGCCGACTTCGAGGAATTCGAAGCCTGCCTCGACGCCTACGAAGAAGCCCATTTCGCCTGGGACGAGTCCGCGCGCCGGGTATCCGACGCCACACTCGACCTGATGGCCTCCTGGTATCCACGCCCGCTCGCCCCCCTCCTGCGCACCGGCACGCTCGCCCTGCTCGACGAGCCGCTGCTGCGCGCCTTCCGTTACCCGCCGCCCGGCCCCGCCGCCCAGACGCTGGTGCGCCGCGCGGTACGGACCCGGGGACGCCTGGTCCGACTGCTGCCGCCGCGACGCGCCCCGCACTTCGCGCGCCAGAACTGGGAGATCAAGAGCTATCCCGGCGGCTACCGGTTGAACGATCTGGGCACTCACCCGGTTCCCGGCCTGCGCGGCTGCCCCGTGCGGCACACGGACGGCTCAGCCTCCCAGTGACGCCAGCGTCTCGCGCAGCCAGGTGAGTTCGGCCTCGGACGTGGCGCGGGCGATGGTCAGGACGCCCCGCCGGAAGGGGTCCGGCAGTTCCTCCGCCCGTACCGGCCGGTCACCGTCGTAGAAGAAGCTGGCCGGTTCCTCGAGGAACGCCAGCCTGCGCCGCAGTACGGCCGCCTGGGCGGTGGGGTCGTCGAGGTGCCGCAGGAAGGCGAGCAGCGTGAACCAGCGGTTCTCGTCGGTGATGTCCTGCGGCCCGGGCTCGGCCAGACGGTGGCGCAGTTCCCGCCTGCCCTGGTCGGTCAGGGTCAGGACGTGCCTGGGCGCGGCGACCGCACCGGGCTGCGTGGCGCGCGCCAGCAGCCCCGCCTTCTCCAGGCGCTTGATCGCCGGATACAGCGTGCTCTCCGCCACGGGACGGACGTGCCCGGTCAGGGCCGTGATGCGTTTGCGCAGTTCGTAGCCGTGCAGTGGGGCGTCGTAGAGGAAACCGAGGATGGCGAGCTCCAGCATGCCCGCATTCTGCCTCATTCAGGTGGTACATCGGCAGCGCGATACTGCGACTTCTCTATACCTCGGTGACGATGTATTGTCGCGGCGTCGTGCCGACACCGGCGTACACGGGAGGACTTGATGAGGCAGGCCGAATTCGACGGCAGAGGCAGCCAGATACGCTGGACGGAGACGCGGGGCGCGGAACCCGCGCGCGTGTACGTGCACGGGCTGGGCGCCGCGTCGTCCGTCTATCACGCGCACATCGCGGCCCGACCCGAACTAGCGGGCCGGCGCAGCCTGTTCGTCGACCTGCCCGGACACGGCATCAGCGACCGGCCCGCACACTTCGGCTACACCCTCGAAGAGCACGCCGACGCGCTCGCCGCCGCCCTGGACGCGGCGGACGTCACCGGTGCGGAGCTGATCGCGCACAGCATGGGCGGCTCGGTCGCCCTCGTGCTCGCCCACCGGCGACCCGACCTGGTCTCCCGGCTGGTCCTCACCGAGGCCAACCTCGACCGCCACCCGCCGTCCAGCGCGGGCAGCAGCGGCATCGCCGCCTACGAGGAGGAGGAGTTCGCCGTCGGCGGCCACGCGCGTGTGCTGGAGACGGTGGGGCCCGTGTGGGCCGCCACCATGCGGCTGGCCGACCCGCGCGCCCTGCATCGCAGCGCGGTCGGTCTGCGGCGCGGCTCCGACCCGGTGATGCGCACGCTCCTGGAGGAGCTGCCGATGGAGCGGGTCTATCTCCAGGGCGAGCTCAGCGGAGAAGTGGCCGGCGCCGCCGGGCTGGAGGCCGCGGGCGTTCGCGTGGTGAGCGTGCCGGGCGCCGGCCACAACGTCATGTTCGACAACCCGGACGCTTTCGCCGCCGCGGTCGCCGGACGGCTGTGACCGCCGCTCAGCCTTCCCGGACGGCCAGGGCCAGGAAGCGGTCGTCCCGGTCGGTGTACGACGTCATGCGCCATCCCGAAGCTGCGAGCAGCGGACCGAGACTGGGTTCCGCGCGCAGGTCGTCCGGGGTGATCTGCCGGCCCTGGCGGGCCGCCAGTGCGGCCCGGCCGATGGGGTGGAACAACGCCAGCACCCCGCCGGGCCGCACCACGCGGGCCACCTCCCGCAGGTTCTCGGCCGGTCGCGGCAGGTGCGCGATGAGCCCCGCCGCGAACACCGCGTCGAAGGCCGCCGAGCGCAGCGGCAGCGCGGACACGTCGGCCAGCAGCAGCGCCCCGTCCCGGTCCCGCCCGGCCCGTGCCGCGGCCCGCAGCATGGCCGGTGTGAGATCGGCGCCGACGACGACGCCCGTGGGGCCCACGGCAGCCCGCAGCGGGGCCAGCGCACGCCCGGTGCCGCACCCCGCGTCCAGCACCCGATCACCCGGACGCAGACCGAGATCGGCGACCGCGGCGGCGTAGGCCGGGCCGTCGTCGGGGAAGCGGCTGTCCCAGTGGGCCGCACGCGCGGTGAAGAAATCCTGAACATGCGTGTGGTCATCGCTCATGCACCGCATGATTCCTCATCGCCCCTCACCGACACGGATGACGCAGCTGTGCGCATGTTCGAGCCTGATGCGATCGTTCCGGCACACCTCTGCGTCATATTCCAGCAGCTTTCGAAACGCGCCCCCTTTATGCGCCCGTGCCCCCTAGCGTCCCTGGGCCATGGGACACCTGGACCACGCCGCCTTCGGCTGGCTTACCCCCGTGCTGTCGTACGTGATGGCCTGCCTCGGCGCCGCCCTGGGGCTGCGCTGCACCGTCCGCGCGCTCGGCGCCACCGGGCGCGCACGGCGCAACTGGCTCGTCACCGCCGCCTCGGCGATCGGCACCGGCATCTGGACCATGCACTTCGTGGCCATGCTCGGCTTCGCCGTCAGCGGCACCGACATCCGCTACGACGTGCCGCTGACCGTGCTCAGCCTGCTCGTCGCCATGCTCGTCGTCTGCGGCGGAGTGTTCGCCGTCGGCTACAGCCGCGACCGCACCCGCGCCCTGCTGATCGGCGGGCTCACCACCGGAGTGGGCGTCGCGAGCATGCACTACCTGGGCATGGCCGCCGTACGGCTGCACGGCCAGGTGCACTACGACCCGCCGCGCGTCGCCCTGTCCGTGCTGATCGCCGTCGTCGCGGCGACCGCGGCCCTGTGGGCGGGGCTCAACATCAAGTCACCCCTCGCGGTCTCCGTCGCCTCCCTGGTCATGGGCGCGGCCGTCACCAGCATGCACTACACCGCGATGTTCGCGGTCAGCGTGCACGTCACACCCTCCGACACGGTGCTGCCCGGGGCCACGGCGATGCAGTTCATCTTCCCCCTCGCCGTCGGCCTCGGGTCCTACCTCTTCATCACCTCCGCCTTCGTCGCACTGTCCCCGACGGCCGGGGAACGGGAGGCCTCCGCCTCCGCCCAGCGGCCCGTCGAGAGCGTCGCTCCCTAGCCACCGCCCCGCACCGCCGGCCCGACCCACTCCCGAACGAGGAGGCCATGCGTACACCCCGTAGGACCCTCACGGCCGGCGCCGGCGCGCCGCCCCGCGCGCGCGGACGCCGCGCGCACGCCGGGCCACCCGCCGACGAGAGCCCCGGCGCACGCGCGGGCACCACGGCGCCCGGGGCACCCGCCGCCACGACGCCCAACCCACCCGCGCGGGGCGGGCGCCGGCTGATCCGGCCGCGCACCGTACGCGCCAAGATCGTCTGCCTGCTGATGGTGCCGGTCGTCTCCCTGCTCGCCCTGTGGGCGTACGCCACCGTCAGCACCGCCCAGGACGTCTCCCGGCTCCGCCAGCTGCAACGCGTCGACGCACAGGTCCGCGCCCCCGTCACCGCCGCGGTCACCGCCCTCCAGACCGAGCGCACCGCCGCCGTCCGCTACGCGACCGATCCCGCCGCCGGCGACGCCTCGGCGTTCAAGGACCTCGCCGCCCGCACCGACCTGGCCGTGGCGCAGCTCAAGCTCGGCGACCACCACACCGTCGCCGACGGCCAGGAACTCCCCGCGGGCGTCTCCCGCCGCCTCGACGCCTTCGTCCGCAGCACGGAAGGGCTGCGCGGACTGCGCTCCGAGGTGCTCGACGGGCGGGCCGGCTGGACCGACGCCTTCCAGCAGTACACCGACGCCATCACCGCGGCCTTCGGCGTGGACGGCGCCCTCACCGGCTTCCAGGACGCCGATCTCGGCTCCGACGCGCGCGTGCTGCTGGAGTTCGCCCGCGCGGGCGAGGCGCTGGCCCAGGAGGACGCCGTCCTCTCCGGCGCCCGGACCACGGGCCGCCTCGACGCGCAGCGGCTGCGACTGTTCACCGGCGCCGCCGCCACCCGCCGTACCCTCACCGAGGCCGCGGCGGGCGACCTTCGCGGCCCCGAGGCCACCGCCTGGCGGGCCCTCGCCGCAGGAAACGCCTACGCCGCCCTGAACGACGCCGAGGACGGCGTCCTCTCCGCGAAACCGGGCGCCCGGGCCGACACCCTGCCGTCCGCCGCCACCTGGCGCAGCGCCCACGCGCGCGTGCAGGACGACATGCGCGATCTCGGGACCCGGGCAGGACGCGACGTCGCCGAACGGGCCGACCCGTTCACCCGGGGACTGCTCACCCCGGCCGGGGCCGCCGTCCTGCTCGGCCTGCTCGCCGTGGTCGCCTCCCTGGTCATCTCCGTACGCATCGGCCGCGGCCTCGTCGTCGAACTGGTCAGCCTGCGCAACGGCGCACTGCGGATCGCCCGGCGCGAACTCCCCGAAGCCATGCGCCGGCTGCGGGCCGGCGAGGAGATCGACGTCCGCGCCGAGGCCCCGCCCGGACCCGCTGCCGACGACGAGGTCGGGCAGGTCGCCGAGGCGCTCGGCACCGTGCACCGCGCCGCCCTGCGGGCCGCCGTCGAACGCGCCGAACTCGCCAGCGGCATCTCCGGCGTCTTCGTCAACCTCGCCCGCCGCAGCCAGATCCTGGTCCACCGTCAGCTCGCCCTCCTCGACAGCATGGAACGGCGTGCCGAGGACCCGACCGAACTGGGCGACCTGTTCCGGCTCGACCACCTCACCACCCGGATGCGACGCCACGCGGAGAGCCTGATCATCCTCTCCGGCGCCGCCCCGGGCCGGGCCTGGCGGACGCCCGTCTCGCTGACCAACGTGGTCCGCGCCGCCGTCTCCGAAGTCGAGGACTACGCACGCGTGGAGGTACGCCGGCTCCCCGAGGCATCCGTCGCCGGTGCCGCGGTAGCCGACCTCACCCACCTGCTCGCCGAACTCATCGAGAACGCCACCCAGTTCTCCCCGCCGCACACGCGCGTGCGCGTCACCGGCGAACCCGTCGGCAACGGCTACGCCGTCGAGGTGGAGGACCGCGGCCTGGGCATGGGCAAGGAGACGCTCGCGGAGGCCAACCGGCGCATCGCGCAGTCCGAGGCCCTCGACCTGTTCGACAGCGACCAGCTGGGCCTGTTCGTCGTCAGCCGCCTCGCCGCCCGGCACGACATCAAGGTGCACCTGCAGACCTCCCCCTACGGCGGCACCACCGCGGTGGTCCTGCTGCCCACGGCCCTCCTGCACGACGGCACGGCGGCACACTCCCCCCGGCAGGCCACGCACACCGAGCAGCCCACCGCACGCGACCACGCGCGCGTGAGCGCCGTCGCCCCGCACGCACAGGCGCACCAGGAGGCGGTCGTCCCGCCCGGCCGGCCCGCTCTGACCGCGCCCGAACCGCTCGCGACCGAGACCGCCGGCGAAACCCCGCCCCTGGGAGTGACCACCTTGCGCCTGCACCGCTCACGGGACACCTCCGAGCAGTCCGGCGCGAGTGACGACCTGCCGCGCCGGGTACGGCAGGCGAGCCTCGCGCCCCAACTGCGCGAACGGCCACGGCAGGACCCGCAGCCGGACGACCCGTCCCAGGACGACTCGCGCACCCCCGAAATCGTCCGGGACCGCATGGCCGCCTACCGCGCCGGATGGGCGCGCGGCGGCGGCAGACCACCCGGCCGCCCGGCCGGCCGCGCACCGGGCGCCGACAGCAACGAAGGAGACCGCGCATGATCCAGGACCCGACCACGGCGAGCGGCCGGCACTCCGGCGAACTCGACTGGCTGCTGGACGATCTCGTGATGCGCGCCGGCGACGTACGGCACGCCGTGGTGCTGTCCAATGACGGCCTGGCCGTCGGTGCCTCCAGCGGCCTCAGCCGGGAGGACGCCGAGCACCTGGCCGCCGTGTCGTCCGGGTTCCACAGCCTCGCCAAGGGCACGGGCCGGCACTTCGGCGCGGGCGGCGTGCGCCAGACGATGGTGGAGATGGACGACGGCTTCCTGTTCGTGGCCGCCGCCGGCGACGGCTCCTGCCTCGCCGTCCTCACCGCCGTGACCGCCGACATCGGCCTGATCGCCTATGAGATGGCGCGGCTGGTCAAACGCGTCGGCGAGCACCTCTACACGGCCCCGCGCGTCACCGCACGCCCGTCGGCCGCCGGATGAGACCGGAAAGCGGCCACCGCCCATGAGCGAGGACAGGCACGGCACCCCGGCCGAACCGGGCAGCCAGTGGTACGACAACGAGGCCGGGCCCCTCGTACGGCCGTACGCGATGACCGGCGGCCGCACCCGGCCCGGCCCCAGCGGAGTGCGGTTCGACCTGATCGCCCTCGTCACCCTGGACCCCGCGGCCCCCGACCCGGACGACGCCCCGCTCGGCCCCGAGCACCGCGCCCTGATCGACCTGTGCCGCATCGAGACCCAGTCCGTCGCCGAACTCGCCGCCGGTGCCGACCTGCCCGTCGGCGTGGTCCGGGTGCTGCTCGGCGACCTGCTGGAACTCGGCTGCGTCACGGTCCACCGGCCCGTGCCGCCCGCGCAGCTGCCCGACGAACGGATTCTGCGCGAGGTCATCGCGGGGCTGCGCGCGCTGTAGCCGTCCCCGCACCACCCACTCCGCACGCCGACCGTTGCCGGTCCTCCCGAGAGAAGTGATCGATGGTCACCGAACACCACGACCTCGCCGACGAGCCCGCCCTGGCGTTGAAGATCCTGGTCGCCGGCGGATTCGGCGTGGGCAAGACCACCCTGGTCGGCGCCGTCAGCGAGATCAGGCCGCTGCGCACCGAGGAACTGCTCAGCGAAGCAGGACAGTCGGTCGACGACACCGACGGAGTGGACCGCAAGGTGACCACGACCGTCGCCATGGACTTCGGACGCATCACCATCCGCTCGGGACTGTCGCTGTACCTCTTCGGCACCCCGGGCCAGAACCGGTTCTGGTTCCTGTGGGACGAACTGTCCCAGGGCGCTCTCGGCGCCGTGGTCCTCGCGGACACCCGGCGGCTCGAGGACTGCTTTCCGGCCGTGGACTACTTCGAGCACCGCGGCATCCCGTTCGTGGTGGCCGTCAACTGCTTCACCGGCGCGCGGAGCTACGGCTGCGACGACGTCTCACGCGCCCTCGACCTGGACCGGGGCGTCCCGGTGGTGCTCTGTGACGCCCGGGAGCGGGACTCGGGCAAGGAGGTGCTGATCCGGCTCGTCGAGTACGCCGGGCGGATGCACACAGCCCGGCTCCTCGATTCCGTGGGCTGACCGGGGACCGGTGCGCGGCGGCTCGGCGCCGGGCTCGGCTCAGCCCGCCACGGCCCGCTGCGCCAGCACCTTGTCGATACCGACCCGCACGAGGAGTTCCCCCGGCACGCCGTTGCGCGCCCCGAACTCCTCGGCACGGTCCTCGCCCATGTAACGGGCCGCGAGCCTGGTCGCCCAGGCGCGCACCTCGTCAAGGTCGTCCGACAGCCGGGCCCGGCCCTGCAGCACCACGAAGTCGTACGGCGGCCGGTCGTCGTCGACACACAGCGCGACCCGGCCGTCCCGGACCAGATTGCGTCCCTTCACACTGTCCCGGTGCGTGGTGAACACCACCTCGTCGCCGTCCAGCAGAAACCAGACCGGTGTCATGTGCGGGCTGCCGTCGGCCCGGACGGTGGCCAGTTTTCCGGTGCGGGTGCCGTGGGAGACGAACGCCCGCCACTCCTCGTCGGTCATCTTCTGTGCCATGCCTCCATCCTGCTTGCCGGGCGGCCGGTCCTGGGGAAGGCTGGCGGACAGATCCCCCAGCCAGGGGGAGACATCACACGGGGAGAAGTGAACATGGCGCAGAACCAGGGACTTGGCTGGCTGCTGGACGACCTGACCGAGCGCGTGGACGATGTGCGCCACGTGCTGGTGCTGTCCAACGACGGACTGGTCACGGGGGCCAGCACGGGACTGCGGCGGGAGGACGCGGAGCATCTGGCGGCCGTCTCGTCGGCACTGCACAGCCTGGCCAAGGGCTCGGGACGCCACTTCGGCGCGGGCGGGGTGCGTCAGACGATGGTCGAGTTCGACGACGCGGTGCTGTTCGTCACCGCCGCCGGCAGCGGCAGCTGCCTGTGCGTCCTCAGCGGCGCCGAAGCCGACTTCGGTCAGATCGCCTACGAGATGACCCTGCTCGTCAACCGGGTCGGCGAACATCTCGACGTCGACGCCAGGCAACCGGAACGCAAGCCCGAAACAGGGCTCTGACCTGCTGCTCTCTCAGGCCCCGTGGAGTTATCCACAGGCTCGCCGGAAAGTCGGTCCCGGCGGCTACGGTTTTTTCACGGCGAACGCACCGGGCGTGAGCCACCGACTCCACGGGGGAGACGACCATGACCGGCACCACCCTCACCGCAGCGGACCGGCCGGCCCTGACCATCAGCCGGGCCGCGCGGGAACTGGGCCTCAAACGCAGCGACTTCGACCTGGCGGTGCACCTCGGCCGGATCCGCACCGTGCCCGACGAAGGCGGCGGGGGCCGCCGGGTGCCTGCCGAGGAGCTCGAACGGCTGCGCGGTGAGGAGGGCTTTCCCGACGCCCTCACCGCGGCGGTCCGCACCGTCGGCACCACGGAGGGCGCGGCCCTCATGGGCATCGCGCCCACCCGGTTCACCCGCCTGGCACGGGCCGGCCTGCTCGTACCCGTGCGCTTTTACCTGAACCGCTACCGGGCCGTCGTGTGGCACTATCTCGCCGACGAACTCCGGCAGTTCGCCGCGGAGGAGGGGAACGCCCCACTGCTGAAGGGACGCACGCTTCCGCCGGACCTGCTCACCCGCCTCCAGGAGGGCGTCGACCTGCGTGCCCGCAACTGGCGGGGCCGCCATCTGGGCTTCCTGCGGCGCCAGGCCGGCGACCACTCCTGGGCGCGGGCCGGCGCGGTGGCCGCCCTGCTCGATCCGGTGCGGATCGCGGAGATCGTGCCGGACCCCTACGACCGCGCCCACCTCTACCGCTTCCGCCCGGGGCCGCCCGTGCACGGAGCGCCGGGCTCGCCCGCCGTGCTGCTGGCGGAGTGCCTCATGACCGCGGACGACCCGCACGAGATCGACTGGCTTCGCTACGAGCTCATCGTGGCCATGGACGAGGCCCGCGACCTCCGGCCGGCACCGCGTCCCGCTCCCGCGCCGCCCGCCGCGCCGCAACCGCCGCGGGACCGGGGCCTGTGGGGTCGGCTGCTTCGCAGAGGACAGTGAGCTACAGCGGCCGGAACAGACCCTCCTGCACGACCGACACCAGCAGACGGCCCCGCACGTCGTAGATCCGCCCGCGGGCAAGGCCCCGCCCGCCCGTCGCGATCGGCGACTCCTGGTCGTACAGGAACCACTCGTCCGCCCGGAAGGGCCGGTGGAACCACATGGCGTGGTCCAGTGACGCCATGTCGAAGTTCCGCGGACCCCACAGCGGTTCGACCGGCAGGCGCACGGCGTCCAGGAGGGTCATGTCACTGGCGTACGTCAGCGCGCAGGTGTGCACCAGCGGGTCGTCGCCCAGCGGGCCCACCGCGCGCATCCACACCGCGCTGCGCGGCTCGGCGCCCTTGACCTCCTGATCGCTCCAGCGCAGGCGGTCGACATAGCGGATGTCGAAGGGCTGCCGGCGCGCGAAGCGCTCCCACTGCTCGGGCAGCTCGCCCAGATGCTCCTGGATCTCCTGCGCCACGGTCGGCAGGGACTCCGGAGCGGGCACCTCGCGGGCCGGCGGCAGCTGGTGCTCGAAGGGCCCTTCCTCAGGCTTGTGAAAGGAGGCGGTGAGATTGAAGATCGTGCGGCCCTGCTGCACGGCGGTGACCCGGCGGGTCGTGAAAGACCGCCCGTCCCGGACCCGCTCGACCTGGTACACGATCGGCACCCCCGGCCGGCCCGGGCGCAGGAAGTACGCGTGCAGCGAGTGCACCGGGCGGTCGCCTTCCGTGGTGCGGCCCGCGGCGACCAGCGCCTGGCCGGCCACCTGGCCGCCGAAGACCCGCTGCAGGGACTCCTGCGGGCTGCGGCCACGGAAGATGTTGACCTCGATCTGCTCCAGGTCGAGCAGGTCGACCAGTCTCTCGGCCGGGTTCGTCATCGGTGGGACTCTCCTGTGGTCACAGCTGGCCGACGTCGGTGACGCGGACCACGGCACGGCCCTCGGCGTCGGAGGCGGTCAGGTCGACCTCCGCACTGATGCCCCAGTCGTGGTCGCCGTTCGGGTCGGCGAAGATCTGCCGGACGCGCCACAGCCCGTTCTCCGGCTCCTGGTTGATGACGAGCAGCTTGGGTCCGCGGGCGTCGGGCCCGGTGCCGAGATCGTCGTACTCGTCCCAGTACTTGTCCATCGCCTCACCCCAGGCGTCGGCGTCCCAGCCGGACTCCGCGTCCATCTCGCCGAGTTCCTCCACATGGTCCAGCGCGGCCAGCTCGACGCGGCGGAACATGGCGTTGCGCACCAGCACGCGGAAAGCACGCGCGTTGGTGGTGACCGGCTTGACCTCGTCGGCCTTCTCCTGGGCCTCCTCGGCGGTCATCTCCGCCGGATTGGCGAGCTGCTCCCACTCGTCCAGCAGGCTGGAGTCGACCTGGCGCACCATCTCGCCGAGCCACTCGATCAGGTCCTCGAGGTCCTCGGACTTCAGGTCGTCCGGGATGTTGTGGTCCAGGGCCTTGTAGGCGCTTGCCAGGTAGCGCAGCACGATGCCCTCGGTGCGGGCCAGCTCGTAGTGGGACACCAGCTCCGTGAAGGACATCGCCCGTTCGTACATGTCGCGCACGACGGACTTCGGCGACAGCGGGTGGTCACCGACCCAGGGGTGGCTCTTGCGGTAGGTGTCGTAGGCGTGGAAGAGCAGCTCCTCCAGCGGCTTGGGGTAGCTGAGGTCCTGGAGGCGCTCCATGCGCTCCTCGTACTCCACGCCGTCCGCCTTCATGGCGGCCACGGCCTCGCCGCGGACCTTGTTCTGCTGGGCGGCGAGGATCTGGCGCGGATCGTCCAGCGTGGACTCCACGACCGACACCATGTCCAGCGCGTACGACGGCGATTCGGGGTCGAGGAGTTCGAACGCGGCCAGCGCGAAGGTGGACAGCGGCTGATTCAGCGCGAAGTCCTGCTGGAGGTCCACGGTGAGGCGGACGATGCGGCCCTCGGCGTCCGGCGTGTCCAGCTTCTCGACGATGCCGCCGTCCAGCAGCGAGCGGTAGATCGCGATCGCGCGGCGGATGTGCCGCAGCTGCTGCTTGCGGGGCTCGTGGTTGTCCTCCAGCAGCCGGCGCATCGCCTCGAAGGCGTTGCCGGGCCGGGCGATCACCGACAGCAGCATGGTGTGCGTGACCCGGAAGCGGGAGGTCAGCGGCTCGGGCTCGGAGGCGATGAGCTTCTCGAAGGTGTTCTCCGTCCACCCGACGAAGCCCTCCGGAGCCTTCTTCCGCACGACCTTGCGGCGCTTCTTCGGGTCGTCGCCCGCCTTGGCGAGCGCCTTCTCGTTCTCGATGACGTGCTCCGGCGCCTGCGCGACGACCAAGCCCGCCGTGTCGAACCCGGCCCGCCCCGCACGGCCGGCGATCTGGTGGAACTCACGCGCGCGCAGCGTGCGCACCCGGTTGCCGTCGTACTTGGTCAGGGCGGTGAACAGCACCGTGCGAATGGGCACGTTGACGCCGACGCCGAGGGTGTCGGTGCCGCAGATGACCTTCAGCAGCCCGGCCTGCGCGAGCTTCTCCACCAGCCGCCGGTACTTGGGCAGCATGCCGGCGTGGTGCACGCCGATGCCGTGCCGCACGTACCGCGAGAGGTTGCGGCCGAACTTGGTGGTGAAACGGAAGTTGCCGATCAGGTCGGCGATCCGGTCCTTCTCCTCGCGCGTGCACATGTTGATGCTCATCAGGGCCTGCGCCCGCTCCACCGCCTGCGCCTGCGTGAAGTGCACGATGTACACCGGCGCCTGCCTGGTCTCCAGCAGGTCCGTGAGCGTCTCGGTCATCGGGGTGTAGCGGTACTCGTAGGAGAGCGGCACGGGCCGGGTCGCCGAGCGGACCACCGCTGTGGGGCGGCCGGTGCGGCGCGTGAGGTCCTTCTCGAAGAAGGACACGTCGCCCAGCGTGGCCGACATCAGGATGAACTGTGCCTGCGGCAGCTCCAGCAGCGGGATCTGCCAGGCCCAGCCGCGGTCCCCTTCCGCGTAGAAGTGGAACTCGTCCATGACGACCTGGCCGATGTCCGCGTTCCTGCCGTCGCGCAGCGCGATGGAGGCGAGCACCTCGGCCGTGCAGCAGATGACGGGGGCGTCCGCGTTGACGGAGGCGTCGCCGGTCAGCATGCCGACGTTCTCCGTGCCGAAGAGCTTGCACAGCTCGAAGAACTTCTCCGACACCAGCGCCTTGATCGGAGCGGTGTAGAAGGTGACCTCGTCGCGGGCCAGCGCCGCGAAGTGCGCGCCGGCGGCGATCATGCTCTTGCCGGAGCCGGTGGGCGTCGACACGATCACGTTCGCACCGGAGACCGCCTCGATCAGCGCTTCCTCCTGGTGAGGATAGAGCGTGAGACCGCGCTCCTGGGCCCAGGACTCGAAGGCGTCGTACAGGGCGTCGGGGTCGGCGGTCTGCGGCAGCTGATCGATGAGGGTCACGCCCCCATCTTGCCTGGCCCGGGCCTCGATGCGGGAATCGGATGTCCCCGCCAAGATCACGACCGCTACGCTGTGTCGCCGACGGAAGGTCATCGCGCCCGGTCAACTGGACAGCGCGACACGAGGGATGGGGCGGGCAAGGGCCATGATGGGACCAGCACACTCACTGTCGGGCGCCGCGGCCTGGCTCGGCGTCGGTGCGGCGGCGGCCGGGGCCGGGCATCCGATGCCGTTGCCGGTGGTGCTCTCGGGGGCGCTGATCTGTGCCGGTGCGGCGCTCGCCCCGGACCTGGACCACAAGGCCGCCACGATCTCCCGGGCCTTCGGCCCCATCTCGCGCGGCCTGTGCGAGATCGTCGACAAGCTGTCCTACGCGGTCTACAAGGGCACCCGCAAGCAGGGCGACGCGCGCCGCTCCGGCGGCCACCGCACCCTCACCCACACCTGGCTGTGGGCGGTACTGATCGGCGCGGGCACCTCGGCGCTGGCGATCACCGGCGGTCGCTGGGCGGTGCTGGCGATCCTCTTCATCCACATGGTGCTGGCGATCGAGGGGCTGCTGTGGCGGGCGGCCCGCGGGTCCAGCAGCGACGTGCTGGTGTGGCTGCTGGCCGCGGCCAGCGCCTGGATCATCGCCGGGTGGCTGGACAAGCCGGGCAACGGCTCCGACTGGCTGTTCACTGCGCCGGGCCAGGAGTACCTGTGGCTGGGGCTGCCGATCGTGCTCGGGGCGCTGGTGCACGACATCGGGGACGCGCTGACCGTCTCCGGCTGCCCGATCCTGTGGCCGATCCCGCTGGGCCGCAAGCGCTGGTACCCGGTCGGGCCGCCCAAGATGATGCGGTTCAGGGCCGGCAGCTGGGTCGAGCTGAAGGTGCTGATGCCAGCGTTCATGCTGCTCGGGGGAGTGGGCGGGGCGGCGGCCCTCAACTTCATCTGAGCGGTCCGAGCGGCTGGGGCTCCCGCCCTCGACCGAGCGACCCGGCTCTGCGCCGAAGCGGCGCCGCGTTACTTCGCCTCGCCGCCACGGCTCTGCGACGCCTCGCCGCCTTCGCGTTGCGGCACCCGGCCGCTGCCGTGCTGTGATACCGCGCCGCCGCCGTGCTGCGCCGCCGCATCGCCGTCGTGCTGCGACGCCTCGCCACCGCGTGCTACGACGCCGCGCCGCCGCCTGCTACGACGCCGCGCCGCCGCCTGCTACGACGCCGCGCCGCCTGCTACGACGCCGCGCCGCCGCCTGCTACGACGCCGCGCCGCCTGCTACGGCGCCGCGCCGCCGTCGCGCTGCGTCGCGTCCCCGGCGCCGTAGCGCCGCTCGAAGCGGGCGATGCGGCCCTCGGTGTCCACGGTGCGGGCCTTGCCGGTATAGAAGGGGTGGCTCTCGGAGGAGATCTCGACGTCCACCACCGGGTAGCTCTGCCCATCGTCCCAGTCGATGGTCTCGTCGCTGGACGCGGTGGAGCGGGTCAGGAAGGCGTAGCCGGCGGCACGGTCGCGGAAGACGACCGGGTGGTAGTCGGGGTGCTGGTCCTGCTGCATGGCGGCTCCTCGGGATGGACGCGCGGAGGTCGGGGGAGGCGGGGCTCGGCGGCGCGGGGGTCAGCCGGAGAGGGCGTCCTCGTCGACGATGTGCATCGCGGCCTCCTCGGCGGAGGCGGCGGCGCCGTCGATGCCGACGTCCGAGGCGACCAGGGCGGCCTCCTCGTCCTCGTGCGTGCCCTCGTCCGGGGCGACGAGCCGACCGGAGCGGAGGGCGCCGACCTCGTTGTCCAGCGGCTCGCCGTCGGTGCCGTCGGTGTCGCCGATGCCGTCGCCGTCGGGGACGGGCGGATCCGGCAGCTCCTCCGCCAGCCGCTGGTCGAGGGTCTCGCCCGCATGGCGCTCGGCGGCCGTCACGCCGGTGTGTTCCACTGCCCAGGGCCGCTCCGGCGGGGACCAGCCGCGGTCCAGCGGATCATCGACGCCGTCGTACTCCAGGGTGTCCTCGGAGTCGAGCACGCCCGTGTCCTCCCGCTGGTCGGACGCATCGGGCTGGTAGACGTCGTCTCCCCATCCATCGGCGCTGTTCACGGGTACCTCCTGGGGGTGGGGACGGGCCCGTTGCCACGGCGGCCGGTCGTGGGCCGCCGGGGTGCGGGGCACAGGCCGCGCACGGCACGAGCAGGACGGTCCCCGGGCCTTTCCCGAGCCGGTGCCGTTATCCAGCGTTCCACCCTTACTTGCCACCGCGCAACGGCAGACGCCCTCACGCCGGGCCGCACGGGCAACCCCGGCCGGGCGGGGACCGGGCCTGCCCGGCCGGGGGCCCCTCGGGCGTCGGGGCCATCCGCGGGTCGGCCCCAAACACCCGGGACCTGTCCGCGGTGGCTCAGGACTGCTGGGCAACCCCGACCGCGCGCGGCCCGGGGCCGCCCGGCCCCGGGCGCCGGCGGATGGCAGGGCCACCTGTGGGTCGCCCCCCGGGGACCGGTCGGCGGTGTCCCCGTGCTGCGGAGCCACGACGTCCGTGCGCGGACCGGGGCTGGCCCAGGCCGGGAGCGCCCTCACGCAGATCGTCGCCGAGGCGACCGGGCTCTTCCAGGCGCTCGGCACGGCTCGCACGGCAGCACCACCCGCGGGCCCGTCACTCGGGGCGCGCCCGCGCCAATCAACCGTGCCACACCCGTATCGGTCAGCCGTGCCATACCTAAGCCAGTCGGCCGTGCCACGCTCCTGCCGATCAGTGGTGCCGCGCCTGTGGCGTTCAGTCGTGCCACGCCCGCGCGGCTCAGCTGTGCCGCGCCCGCGCGCCTCAGCCGTGCCGCGCCCGCGCGCCTCAGCCGTGCCGCGCCCGCGCGCCTCAGCCGTGCCCGCCCCCTTCGAGCAGCCGTGCCCCGCCCCTGTCGCTCAGCCGTGTCACGTCCGTGTCGCTCAGCCCTGCCGCGCCCCTGCCGTTCAGCCGTGCCAGGACTGCCACAGTGCCGCGTATGCGCCGTCGGCGGTGACGAGGGCGTCGTGGGTGCCCAGCTCGCTGATCCGGCCGTTCTCGACGACGGCGATGACGTCGGCGTCGTGCGCGGTGTGCAGGCGGTGCGCGATGGCGACGACGGTGCGGCCGTCCAGTACCCGGGCCAGGGACCGCTCCAGATGGCGGGCCGCACGCGGGTCGAGCAGGGACGTCGCCTCGTCCAGGACCAGCGTGTGCGGGTCGGCCAGCACCAGCCGGGCGAGCGCGATCTGCTGGGCCTGCGCCGGGGTGAGCGCCAGCCCGCCGGAGCCGACATCGGTGTCCAGGCCGTCGGCCAGGGCGCGCGCCCAGTCGTCGGCGTCGACCGCCGCCAGGGCGGCCCACAGCTCGGCGTCCTCGGCGTCGGTGCGTGCCAGCAGCAGGTTGTCGCGCAGGGAGCCGACGAAGACGTGGTGCTCCTGGTTGACCAGGGCCACGTGGGAGCGGACCTGCTCGGCGGGCATCCGGGAGAGTTCCGCGCCGCCGAGGGTGATCCGGCCCGAGCGGGGTCCGTAGATGCCGGCCAGCAGCCGGCCCAGGGTGGACTTGCCCGCGCCCGAGGGCCCGACCAGGGCCAGCCGGGTGCCGGGCGCCACCCGAAGCGACACCTCGCGCAGCACGTCCACGCCCTCCAGGTAGCCGAAATGCACCTGGTCGGCGTGCACAGCGCGGCCGTCCGGGGTGAGCGACGGGTCGCCGGCGTCCGGTTCGATGTCGCGGACGCCGACCAGCCGGGCCAGCGACACCTGGGCGATCTGCAGCTCGTCGTACCAGCGCAGGATGAGGTTCACCGGGTCGACGAGCATCTGGGCGAGCAGCGCGGCGGTGGTCAGCTGACCCACCCCGATCCAGCCGCGCAGCACGAACACGCCGCCGATCATCAGCACCGAGCCCAGCACGGTGACGTGCACCGCGTTGATCACCGGGAAGAGGATCGAGCGGAGCCAGAGTGTGTACCGTTCCCACGCGGTCCATTCGGAGACCCGCCGCTCCGACAGCGCGATGCGGCGCTCGCCGAGCCGGTGCGCCTCGACGGTGTGTCCGGCGTCCACCGTCTCCGCCAGGGCGGCGGCGACGGCGGCGTACCCGGCGGCCTCCGAGCGGTAGGCGGACGGTGCCCGGCGGAAGTACCAGCGGCAGCCGACGATCAGCAGCGGCAGGGCCAGCAGCACGGCCGGCGCCAGCGGCGGCGCGGTGACGACGAGGCCGCCGAGCAGCAGCACCGTCCACATCACGCCGATCGCCAGCTGGGGCACGGCCTCGCGCATGGCGTTGGCCAGCCGGTCGATGTCGGTGGTGATCCGGGAGAGCAGGTCGCCGGTGCCGGCGCGTTCCAGCACGCCGGGCGGCAGGGCGACCGAGCGGACGAGGAAGTCCTCGCGCAGGTCGGCCAGCATCCGCTCGCCCAGCATCGCGCCCCGCAGCCGGACCTGCCGCACGAAGAGCGCCTGCACGGCGAGGGCCAGCACGAACAGGGCCACGAATCGGGTGAGATGGAGGTCCGCCGTCTGCTGCGAGACGCCTTCGACGAGGTCGCCCAGCAGCCACGGGCCCACCATGGAGGCGACGACGGCGACGGTGTTGACGCCGACGAGCAGCAGGAAGGCGCGGCGGTGCCGGCGGAACAGTTCGGCCACGTAGGCGCGGACGGTGGAGGGGGCGCCGACGGGCAAGGTGGTCGCCGTCGTCGGGGCCGCCGGGTCGTAGGCCGGTCGTGCCACGCCGATCATGCGGTCTCCTCGATCTCTCGCAGTTCTTCCAGCACGTCCAGGTCGCCTTCGATCGCCAGGCGCGGGCGCGCCGCACCGTCGAGCGCCGGGCCCTGGCTTTCCGTGCCCTCGAGCGGCGTGCCGAGGGTGCCGAGCGTCTCGGTCTCGTCGTCGGTCTCCCGTGTCACCACGGCGCGGTACCGCGGTTCGGAGTGCACCAGTTCCCGGTGCGCGCCGATCGCCGCGACCCGGCCCTCGTGCACCAGGACGACCTGGTCGGCACGGTCCAGCAGCAGTGGCGAGGAGGTGAACACGACCGTGGTGCGGCCGGCGCGCAGCCGGCGCACGCCCTCGGCGATCCGCGCCTCGGTGTGCGAGTCGACGGCCGAGGTCGGCTCGTCCAGGACGAGCACGTCCGGATCGGTCACCAGCGAGCGGGCGAGGGCGAGGCGCTGGCGCTGGCCGCCGGACAGGGACCGGCCGCGTTCGGTGAGACGGGCGTCCATCGGGTCCGCCGCGTCGAACGACCCCTGCACCAGCGCCCGCAGCACGTCGTCGCACTGCGCGGCCGCCAGAGCCGCCCGCGCCGCGACGGCACCGGAGGACGGCACGTCCAGCAGCTCGCGCAGGGTGCCGGACAGCAGCACCGGGTCCTTGTCCTGCACGAGGACGGCCGTACGGGCCACGGCGAGCGGGAGTTCGTCCAGCGGGACACCGCCCAGCCGTACCGACGGGCCCTCTTCGGTGGCGTGCGCGCCGAGGCGTTCGGCGAGCCGGCCCGCCGCGTCCGGGTCGCCGCACACCACGGCGGTGAGCCGGCCGGCCGGAGCGGTGAGCCCGGTCGCCGGGTCGTGCAGATCACCGGCGGGCAGGTCCGGCGTGCGCGATCCGCCCGCGCCGACGGCCCGCTCCAGGGACAGCACGCGGGCGGCGCGTTTCGCCGACGGCTTGGAGAAGGAGTACGCCATGGCGATCTCCTCGAAGTGCCGCAGCGGGTAGGCGAGGACCATCACCGAGCTGTAGACGGTGACGAGTTCGCCGACGGTGATCCGGCCCTGGCGGGCGAGGTGGACGCCGTAGGCGACGACGCCGATGAGCAGCAGGCCGGGCAGCAGCACCTGCAGGGCCGCGATCAGCGACCACATGCGGGCGCTGCGCACGGCGGCGCGGCGCACCTGCTGTGAGGCGCTGCGGTAGCGGCGCAGGAACAGCTCCTCGCCGCCGATGCCGCGCAGGACGCGCAGTCCGGCCACCGTGTCGGAGGCCAGTTCGGTGGCACGTCCCGCCTTCTCGCGCTGCTCGTCGGCGCGCCGGGTGGCGGCGGGCAGCAGGGGAAGCACGGCCAGCGCGAGCACCGGCAGGCCGACCGCGACGACCACGCCCAGCGCGGGCTGGTAGACGGCCAGGCCGACGCAGACCGCAACGACGGTGAGCGCCGCCGCGGTGAACCGGGACACCGCCTCCACGAACCAGCCGATCTTCTCCACGTCCCCCGTGGACACGGTGACGACTTCACCGGCGGCGACCCGCCGGGTCAGGGCCGCGCCCAGCTCGGCGGCCTTGCGGGCGAGCAGCTGCTGGACGCGGGCGGCTGCCGTGATCCAGTTGGTGACGGCGGTCCGGTGCAGGAAGGTGTCGCCGAGCGCGGTGGCCGCACCGCACAGGGCGAGCACCCCGCCGGCCAGCGCCAGCCGCGCGCCGGAGCGGTCGACGACGGCCTGGACGGCGAACCCGACGCAGAAGGGCAGCGCGGAGACGGCCACGAAGTGCAGCAGTCCCCAGGCCAGTGACTTCAGCTGGCCGCCCAGCTGGTTCCGGCCGAGCCACCACAAAAATCGGGGCCCCGAGCGTACGTCGGGTACGCCCGGATCGGAGTACGGAAGGTCGTGAATCTGCATGACGTCCCAGTGGCTGGTGTCAGGAGGCGGATGGTCGGCGATGGTCGTGGATCGACGGCGAGGCGGCGGTCCGGCGGTGCGCCGGCGCGGCGGGCCGCGCGGGATGTCCCCGGGCGGCGCAGCAAACCGTGACAGGTTGACCCCACACCGTGGTCGGAATCAACCGGTTTTCCCCGCGGGCTACCACCCCCGGCCGGTGGGGTCGCGGAACGGCGGTGCCATCATGGACCGATGCGAGACAGCGGTAATGGAGCGATACGGCGTGCGACGGCGGCGACCGCCGCGGTGTGCGCCCTGGCCCTCGGAACGCTGACCGCGTGCGGCGGTTCGGGAACGGGAGACGGCCGTGACGCGAAGTCAGGCACACCGGCCCGGCCCAGCGCGGACCCGACCCGCATCCCCGGAGTCGGCGACCGCCTGCAGCGCCGCATTCCGGCGGATTCCCGCCAGGTGGTCGCGGTCTACGGCGACGGGAAGGACGCGCCCGGCGCCACGGTCGTCCTGTACGACCGGCGCGGTTCCGTCTGGGAGCGGGTGCGCAGCTGGCCGGCGCACAACGGCAAGAGCGGATGGACGTCGGACCACCACGAGGGCGACAACCGCACCCCGGTGGGTGTGTTCACGCTGAGCGACGCCGGCGGGGTGCTCTCCGACCCCGGCGCGAAGCTGCCGTACACCCGCTCGGCCTCGTTCGCCGCGCCGCACACCTGGGGCAAGAGCGCCTGGCACGACTTCGACTACGTCATCGCCATCGACTACAACCGTGTCAAGGGCACCTCGCCGAACGACCCGACCCGGCCGCTGGGGGAGAAGAAGGGCGGCAGCATCTGGCTGCACATGGACCACGGCAGCGGTACGTCGGCCTGCGTCACCCTGTCCCAGGCGGCCATGGAGTACCTGCTGCGCACGATCGACCCGGCCCGGCATCCCGTGGTGGTGATGGGGGACAAGGCGGACCTGCTCGCCTAGTCCACGTCCAGTCCACGCATATTCCGGGTCCGTGAAGCGCCGTGGACCCGCCATGGGCGCCGCGGCCCCATTGCGGCCTGGCCCCGACACCCCGTAGAAAGACCGGCCATGAGAAGCCGGATCATCATGTCCATGCTCGCCGGAGCGACCCTCCTGGCGAGCACCCTCCTCGGAGCGGCCGCCCCCGCCGACGCCGCGCAGCCCCCCGGAGCCGTGCGCAGCGCCGACGTGCCTGCCGAGTTCGGCACCGACTGGCACGACCCGGTGACCGCCGCCCCGCCCGTCGCCCGGCCGCACTCCCGGTCCTGCCAGGTCACCCTTGCCGAGACGCAGTTCCGCGACTTCACGCCGTACCGGGGCAGTTACGCCCCGCCCGCCGGGTGCGGGCAACGCTGGAGCAAGGTCGTGCTGCGCCTCGACGGCAAGGTTGCGGGGCGCCAGTTCGACCGGCTGGGCTATCTGCACGTCGGCGGAGTGGAGATCCTGCGCACCTCGACACCGGAGCCGTCACCCGACGGCATCACCTGGTCGGTGGAGAAGGACGTCACCCGCTACAGCGACACCTTCCGCAGCGCGCAGGACGTCGAGATGCTCATCGGGAACGTCGTCGACGGCACCTACACCGGCGTCATCGACGTCAGGGCGACCCTCACCTTCTACACCGGCGCTCCCGCCGAGCGCGCCCCCGACCGCGTCCTGACCCTCACCGACGGCACCACGCTCACCACCCCGCGCAACAGCGAGCGCGTCCTCGCCGAGGTGTATGCCACCGGCTCGGGCGGCGGCTGCGAGGAGTTCTGGTATCTGACGGTGCCGGACGCGGCGCCGTACTCGTGCAAGGCGGGCGGGGGTCCGTACCGCGAGGTCCAGATCTCCGTCGACGGGCAACTGGCCGGAATCGCCGCGCCGTTCCCGACGGTGTGGACCGGCGGCTGGTCCAACCCCTTCCTCTGGTACGTCGTGCCCGGCCCGCGCGCCTTCGACGTCAAGCCGATCACCTACGACCTCACCCCGTTCGCCGGTCTGCTGAACGACGGGCGTCCGCACCGCGTGGAGGTGTCCGTCGCCGGGGTGCCCGCGGGGCAGGCCGGCTGGAGCGCGCCGGTGAACGTCCTCGTCTGGCAGGACGCCGGGAAGGCGCAGGTCGGCGGGAAGCTCACCGTGCACCGGGCGGGCGAGCTCGCCAACTCCTCGGTCTACACGCCCGGTTCCGAGCACCGCGTGGACACCCGGGGCGGTCACCGTCTCACCGTCGCCGGATACCTGGACACCTCGCACGGCCGGGTGACGACCACGGTGGACCGCGTCCTCGCGAACACCTCCGCGCACCGCTGGAACGACGGCGAGACCGTGGACCCCCTGGACGCGACCTGGACGGACGACGAGACGGTGACCCTGGACGGACGCGGGCCGGCCCGCGCCACGCACACCCACCGGACGTACACGATGGACGGCACCATCACGATCGGCGCGGACGACCGGCTGCGCACCGTGCTCACGATGGGCGACCGGGCCGCGGTGGACGAGGCGCGCGGCGGGCGGCGGACGGCGTGGTCGCGGTTCGACGACACCTGGACCGGTGACGCCGCCTACACGATGAACGTGCCGCGCGACCAGCGCCACGCGGTCGGCACGAGCCGTGAACGCTACCGGCTGTACGGCTCCGACGGCTGCTACGACCGGACGCTCGCGACCCGTCAGGGGGCGCTGGTGGAGGACCGCACCGGCTGCTGAGGCCCGGCCAGCCGCCGTCGAGACGACCGCACCGGCTGCTGAGGCCCGGCCAGCCGGCCCTGGAGACGATCGCACCGGCTGAGGCCGGCTTCCCCGCCGTCGAGACGCAGACCGTCACCATCGACGGCGTCCTTAAGTCTCGGCGGCGGGTGCGCTCAGCAGCTCCCGGCCGGCCCGCCGTCGACCAGCGTGTCGAGAAGTTCCCCGAACACCTCCCGCTGCTCCTTCGTCAGGGGGGCCAGGATCTCCTCGGCCGCCGAGCGGCGGGCCGTGTGGAGTTCGCGGAGTGTCGCGCGGCCCGCGTCCGTCAGTTCGATGCGGGTCACCCGGCGATTGGCCGGGTCCGGGGCCCGGCGCACCTTGCCGCTTCCCTCCAGACCGTCCACCAGAGTCGTCACCGCGCGTGGCACGACCTCGAGCCGTTCGGCGAGGTCGGCCATGCGCGGCGGCGTGCTGTAGTGCGCGAGGGTGCGCAGCAGGCGGGACTGGGCCGGGGTGATCCCCAGATCGCGCGAGTGCAGATGGCTCTTCTGGATGCGGTGCACCCGGCGGGTGAGCCGCAGCAACTGCTCGGCGAGCAGGCCATCGGGGTCGGGGGTGGTCATGCGGGAACAATATCAGGACGTAGTTCATTGTGAGTCTAGGTAACAATGAGCTATGGTCCCTTTCGGTCGACGCCGCACGCCGCGCCGGCCCCGCCCACCCCACCCTCCGTAGGAGCCCATGCACCCCGACCACGCCCCCTCCTGGACCCCGCCCGCCGACGCCGCGGCGCAGCCCCGGCAGGTCCGGCGGATCCTGCGTCTCTTCCGCCCCTACCGTGGCCGGCTCGCCGTCGTCGGCCTCCTCGTCGGCGCCTCCTCGCTCGTCTCGGTGGCCACGCCCTTCCTGCTGAAGGAGACCCTGGACGTCGCGATCCCGCGGGGACGCACCGGGCTGCTCAGCCTGCTCGCCCTCGGCATGATCCTCAGCGCCGTCCTCACCAGCGTCTTCGGCGTACTGCAGACCCTGATCTCCACCACCGTCGGCCAGCGCGTCATGCACGACCTGCGCACCGCCGTCTACGGCCGCCTGCAGCGCATGTCGCTCGCCTTCTTCACCCGCACCCGCACCGGCGAGGTGCAGTCCCGCATCGCCAACGACATCGGCGGCATGCAGGCCACCGTCACCTCCACGGCCACCTCCCTGGTCTCCAACTTCACCAGCGTCGTCGCCACCGTCGTCGCGATGGTCGCCCTGGACTGGCGGCTCACCGTCGTCTCCCTGCTCCTGCTGCCGGTGTTCGTGTGGATCAGCCGCCGCGTCGGCCGGGAACGCCGCAAGATCACCACGCAGCGCCAGAAACAGATGGCCGCCATGGCCGCCACCGTCACCGAGTCCCTCTCCGTCAGCGGCATCCTGCTCGGCCGCACCATGGGCCGCTCCGACTCGCTGACCGCGTCCTTCGCCGAGGAGTCCGAGGCTCTGGTCGGGCTGGAGGTGCGCTCCAACATGGCCGGCCGCTGGCGGATGGCCGTCATCACGATCGTCATGGCCGCGATGCCCGCCGTCATCTACTGGACCGCCGGTCTCGCCCTCCGGACGGGCGGCGCCGAGGTCTCCATCGGCACGATCGTCGCCTTCGTCTCCCTGCAGCAGGGGCTGTTCCGGCCCACCGTCAGCCTGCTGTCGACGGGTGTGCAGATCCAGACCTCCCTCGCGCTCTTCCAGCGCATCTTCGAGTACCTGGACCTGCCCATCGACATCACCGAACGCGACAACCCTGTCCACCTCGACCAGATCAAGGGCGAGGTCCGCTTCGAGGACGTCACCTTCCGCTACGACGGCAAGGGCGAGGCGATGCGGCCCGTCCTCGACGGCGTCGACCTCACCGTCCCGGCCGGCGGCAGCCTCGCCGTCGTCGGACCGACCGGCGCCGGCAAGTCGACCCTCGGCTACCTGGTGCCCCGGCTGTACGACGTGACGGGCGGCCGCGTGACCGTCGACGGCGTGGACGTGCGCGACCTCGACTTCGACACCCTCGCCCGCGCGGTCGGCGTCGTCTCCCAGGAGACGTACCTCTTCCACGCCTCGGTCGCCGACAACCTGCGCTTCGCCAAGCCGGACGCCACCGACGACGAACTGCACGCCGCCGCGCGCGCCGCGCAGATCCACGACCACATCATGTCCCTGCCCGACGGTTACGACACGGTCGTCGGCGAGCGCGGCCACCGCTTCTCCGGCGGCGAGAAGCAGCGCCTGGCCATCGCCCGCACCATCCTGCGCGACCCTCCGGTGCTCATCCTCGACGAGGCCACCAGCGCCCTGGACACCCGCACCGAGGCCGCCGTGCAGCAGGCGATCGACGCCCTGTCCGCCGACCGCACCACGCTCACCATCGCCCACCGGCTCTCCACGATTCGCGGCGCCGACCAGATCGTGGTCCTGGACCGCGGCCGCGTCGCCGAGCGCGGCAGTCACGACGAACTGCTGGCGCTGGACGGGCGGTACGCGGCCCTGGTCCGCCGGGACGCCCGGCTGGAGCCGACGAGCTGACGCTGGGGAAGACCGCCGGGAGGGTTTGCCGGATTTGCGGCGGTATGCGGGTTACCGTGCCCGCATGCAGATGAACACCCCACGACGCAGGACGAGGAGCACCGGGCGCACGACGAGCACGAGGACCGCCGGCAGCACAGAGGGCACGGCCGGGACGAGCAGGGCAGGCACCGGCGGCGCGGTCCGGCTGACCCGCCGCGGTCGTCTCGTCCTCATCGCGGCCGGAGCCGTCCTCGCCGGCACGGTCGTGGCGGTACCGCTGCTGATCCTGGGCGGCGGGCCGGGGGGCCGCACCCCGACCCTGGTCGTCCCCGAGGGCTGGCGCGCCGCCCAGGTCTACGACGCCGTCGACAAGGCGCTGGCCCTGCCGCCGGGAAGCACCAGGAAGTCCCTCGCCAAGGCCCATCTGAAGCTGCCGAGCGACGCCGGGGGGAACCCTGAGGGCTACCTCTACCCGGCGACGTACCCGCTGGGCGGCAAGGGGACGACGACGCCGGAGCAGGTGCTCGCGACGATGGTCGACACCGCGAACCGCAAGTTCAACGGCGCCCCCGTCGCCGCCGGCGCCCAGCGCAACGCGATGAACGCCTACCAGGCCGTCACCATCGCCAGCATCGTGCAGGCCGAGGCCGCCACCAAGGAGGACATGGGCAAGGTGGCCAGGGTCGTCTTCAACCGGCTGGAGCGGGGCATGCCGTTGCAGATGGACTCCACCCTCAACTACGCGCTGGGCCGCTCCACCCTGCGTACGACGACCGCCGACACGCGCCTGGACAGCCCCTACAACTCCTACCAGCGCATGGGACTGCCGCCCACACCGATCGACAACCCCGGCGCGGACGCGATGCAGGCGGCGATCAACCCGCCGGCGGGCGACTGGCTGTACTTCGTCACGGTCAAGCCAGGCGACACCCGTTTCACCGCCGACTACGCCGAACACCAGCGCAACGTCGCCGAGTTCAACCGCGGTCAGCGGCCGAGCGGTCACTGAACGACCGGAACCTCAGGCCGCCACCCGCTCCGCGTCCCGCTGCGTGAGCAGCCGCCGGATGTCCCGTACGGCCGCGCGGCCGGCCCGGTTCGCGCCGATCGTGCTGGCCGACGGGCCGTACCCGACGAGGTGGACCCGCGGATCGGCGACGGCACGCGTGCCCTCGACGCGGATCCCACCGCCCGGCTCACGCAGCCGCAGCGGCCTCAGGTGGTCGATCGCCGGCCGGAACCCGGTCGCCCACAGGATGACGTCCGCCTCCACCCGCCGTCCGTCCTCCCACTCGACCCCTTCCGGGGCGATGCGGTCGAACATCGGCTGCCGGTCCAGGACGCCGTCCGCGAGGCCCTGCCGTATCGCGTCGTTCAGCGGCAGGCCCGTGACGGACACGACGCTGCGCGGCGGCAGCCCTTGCCGCACCCGTTCCTCCACCAGCGCGACCGCCGCACGGCCCGCTTCCTGGTCGAAGGGGCCCTCACGGAAGACCGGCGGCCGCCGGGTGACCCAGGTGGTGGACGCCGCGTAGGGGGCCAGCTCCAGCAGGTGCTGGGTGCCGGAGGCGCCGCCGCCCACCACGACGACCCGTCGCCCCGCGAACCACTGGGGCCCCGGGTAGTGCGCGGTGTGCAGCTGCCGGCCGCGGAAGGTCTCCTGACCGGGGTAGCGCGGCCAGAACGGCCGGTCCCAGGTGCCGGTGGCGTTGATCAGCGCGCGCGTCGCCCACTCGCCGCCGGACGTCTCGACGAGCAGCCGCCCGGCGGTCCCCTCCCGCACGGCCGTGACCTCCACCGGACGCCGCACCCGCAGGTCGAAGGCGTGCTCGTACGCCGTGAAGTACTCGGCGATCACCTGCGAGGACGGGCGCGCCGGGTCCGCACCGGTCAGTTCCATCCCCGGCAGCGCGTGCATCCCGTGCACCTTGCCGTACGTCAGCGACGGCCACCGGAACTGCCAGGCGCCGCCCGGGGCGGGGGAGTGGTCCAGCACCACGAAGTCCCGCTCCGGCACGTAGCCGGTGCGGCGCAGGTGGTAGGCGCTGGACAGACCCGCCTGTCCGGCGCCCACGACGACGACCTCGACCTCGCGCACTTCGTTCACGATTCCACTAACGTCCGCGTGGTCGTGGATCTTCCCCGCACCGGGTGCGTTGATCTCCTGGGCGCCCGGTGCGCGCTACCGTCCGCTCGCGAGGGCCGGCGGCACCCGGGCGTCAGCCGCCGGGCCGGCCGCCAGCAGGCCCCGCGCCGCCAGTTCGGGAATCACTCCCTCCCCGAACCAGTACGCCTCCTCCAGATGCGGATAGCCGGAGAGCACGAAGTGCTCCACGCCCAGCGCGTGGTACTCCTCGATCAGGTCCGCGACCTCGGCATGGCTGCCGACCAGCGCGGTCCCCGCACCGCCGCGGACCAGTCCGACGCCCGCCCACAGGTTGGGGTGGATCTCCAGCTCGTCCCGCGAGCCGCCGTGCAGAGCCAGCATCCGCTGCTGCCCGACCGACTCGCTGCGCCCGAGCGCCGTCTGCGCGGCCGCGATCGTGTCCGCGTCGAGGTCGTCGAGCAGCCGGTTCGCCGTCGCCCACGCCTCGGCGGCCGAGTCCCGGGAGATGGTGTGCAGCCGGACGCCGAAGCGGACGGTGCGGCCCTCCCGCTCGGCGAGATCGCGGATCCAGTCGATCTTCGCCTTCACCTGGGCCGGTGGCTCGCCCCATGTCAGGTACACGTCCGCGTGCCGGGCCGCGACCGGTCCGGCAGCCGGTGAGGACCCGCCGAAGAAGAGCTGCGGCACCGGGTCCGGCGCCCGCGCGGTCAGCGCGCCGTCGACCCGGTAGTGCTCGCCGTGGAAGTCGAACGGCGCGCCGTCCCACACCCCGCGCACCACGGACAGGAACTCGTCGGTGCGCGCGTAGCGCCGGTCGTGGTCGAGCCGGTCGCCGAAGCGCCGCTGCTCGGCCGAGTCGCCGCCGGTGACCACGTTGAGCAGCAGCCGCCCGCCCGTCAGGCGCTGGTAGGTCGACGCCATCTGCGCGGCCAGCGTCGGCGACAGCAGCCCCGGCCGGAACGCCACCAGGAACTTCAGCCGCTCGGTGTGCTGGGCGAGCGCCACGGTGGTCAGCCAGGCGTCCTCGCACCAGGTGCCGGTCGGGGTCAGCACCGCCTCGAAGCCGAGGCCTTCGGCCGCCTTGGCGATCTGCGCGAGGTAGTCCAGGTCGGGCGCGCGCACCCCGCTGATCCCGCCGGTCGGGTTCGGGCCGTAGGCGTGCCGGTCCACCAGGGTCCGGCCGTCCCCGCCCGTGGGCAGGAACCAGTGCAGTCGGACCGTCATGTCAGGACTCCTTCGAGGGGCGGGGCGCCGACGTCGACGCCGGCAGGGTGCCGTTGAACCGGGTGTCGGTGAAGTCGCCGAAGTCCACCGTGCGCGGGATCAGCTTCAGGGCGGCGAAGGTGTCCACGATCTGCTGCTCGGAGGCGATCAGCGGCTGGTCGACGGCGACCGCGACCCGGGTGCCGTTGGTGCGCTTCACGGCGGCCAGCGCCACCTCGTAGGGCAGCCCAGTGTCCTTCGCCCACACCTTGGCCCACGCCCCGGGACGCGCGTACACCCAGTTCTGGGCGCGCCGCAGCCGCTCGAGATAGTCCTTGATCGCGGCGGACTTCTTCGCGTCCTTCAGCGCGCCGGGCGCGGCCACCTGGAAGGTCAGCCCGTTGGTGATGCCGTCCCCGGTGGTCAGCACGCGCCCCTGCCTGCCCTGCAGCACCTGCGAGGAGTACGGGTCCCACACCGCCCACGCGTCGACCTTGCCGGAGGTGAACGCGGCCAGCGCGTCGGCGGGCTGGAGGTACTTGACGTGCACGTCGCCCAGCGTGAGCCCGGCCTTCTTCAGCGAGGCGACCAGCTGGTAGTGCGCGGACGACCCCTGCGCCACGGCGACCGAGTGCCCCTTGAGCTGCCGCGGACTGCTGAGCTTCGAGTCGTTCGGTACGAGGATGGTGTCGCCCTTGGACGTGCCGTGCCAGGCCGCCACCACCGTGATCTTCGAGCCGGCGCCGGCGGCGAAGACCGGCGGGGTGTTGCCGACGCCGCCGATGTCGACGGCGCGGGCGTTGACGGCCTCCAGCAGCGGCGGGCCGGAGGTGAAGGTGGACCACTTGATCTTGTAGTCGAGGTCCTTGAGTTCGCCGGCCGCGCGCAGGACGGACTCGGAACCGCCCTTCTGGTTACCGACGTTCAGGGTCAGGGAGCCCTTGCCGTCGGTGCCGCCGCCACCCGTCTGCGCGGCGGAGGTGCCGCCGCAGGCGGAGAGCAGGAGCGCGAGGGGGAGGAGCAGCGCGGCGGGGGCGAGACGTCGTCGCATCAGGGTTCCGTTCTTCGAAAAAGGGCGGGCGGTGGTTCAGGCGGCTTCGGCGGCGGTGTCGACGCCGAGGCGCTCCAGGAGCGCGGCGCGCAGCCCGGCGAAACGCGGGTCGGCGATGTCACGCGGGCGGTCCAGGTCGACGCGGTGCTCGTGCGCGATGACACCGTCGTCCATGACAAGGACGCGGTCGGCGAGCAGGACGGCCTCCTCGACGTCGTGCGTGACGAGCAGCACCGCGCAGCCGCGCCGCTGCCACAACTCGCCGACCAGGCGCTGAGCCTTGATCCGGGTGAGCGCGTCGAGCGCGCCGAACGGCTCGTCCAGCAGAAGCAGATCGGGCTCGCGCACCAGGGCGCGGGCGAGCGAGGCGCGCTGAGCCTCGCCGCCGGAGAGGGTCTTGGGCCAGGCGTCGGAGCGGTGACCGAGCCCCACCTCCTCCAACGCACGGTGTGCGGCGGCTCGTTCGGGCTTGCCGGGCAGCCCGAGCAGGATGTTGCGCCACACCTTCTTCCACGGCATCAGCCGGGGCGCCTGGAAGGCAACCGCCCTGCGGCGCGGCACCAGTACCGTGCCCTCGATGTCGCGGTCGAGGCCGGCCAGGATGCGCAGCAGGGTCGACTTGCCGCAGCCGCTGCGCCCGAGCAGGGCGACGAACTCGCCCGGCGCCACGTCGAGATGGAGGTCGTCGATGACCTTGCGGCCGTCGAAGGAGCGGGTGAGCCCCTCGACGCGGACCGCCGAGCGCGCGGTCAGCGGCCCGTGAACGTCGGTCGCCATTGCAGCAGCAGCCTTTCGAGGGTACGGACGACGAAGTCGGCGAGCAGGCCGAGGAAGGCGTAGACGATGAGGCAGACCACGATCACGTCGGTGCGCAGGAAGTCACGCGCCTGCACCATCAGGAACCCGATGCCGGAGTCCGCGTTGACCTGCTCGGCGAAGACCAGGGCGAGCCAGGCGATGCCGAGGGAGTAGCGCAGGCCGGTCATGGCCCCGGGCAGCGCGCCCGGCAGCACCACATGCCGCACGAGCCCCCACCGCGACAGGCCGAGGGACTCGCCCGCCTCGATCAACTGGGCGTCCACGCCCCGGATTCCGGCGTACACGTTGAGGTAGAGCGGGAAGGTCACGCCGAGCGTGATGATGGCGATCTTCGGGGCCTCGCCGATGCCGAACCAGATGATGAACAGCGGGATCAGGCCGACGAACGGCACCGTCCGCAGCATCTGCACCGGCGCGTCCACCAGGTCCTCGCCGATCCGGAACAACCCGGACAGCAGGGCGAGTCCGGTGCCGACCACCGCGCCCAGCAGCAGCCCGGCGGCGACGCGCTGCAGGGACGTGGCCATCGCCGAGGGCAGTGAACCGTCGGCGATCACTTCCCGGCCGACCTGCGCGATGCGCCCCGGCGAGGCCAGCACGTCCGGCGGCAACGCGCCGGTGACGCTGAGGAGTTGCCAGAGCGCCAGCAGCAGGAGCGGTCCGGCGGTGCGTCGCAGCCATCGCGGGACGCGGGTGCGGCGGGATGAGGCGGGGACGAGCGGTACGAGGTCGGGCGGGGCCTTGGTGACGGATATACCGGAAATATCCGTCGGTGAAGAGCTGGGTGGGGCATGGCTGATGCTCATGGGTGCTCCAGGGGAGAAGAGCCGTGAAACCGGTGGGACCGGAACCCGGGGAGGCCGGAAACCGGTGGGACCGCAGACCGGTGAGACCGGCGGGAGGGATGCGCAGGCGCGCCCGACCAGGCGAACCGCTTCAGCGGAGCGTCAGGCGTGGGTGAGGAAGTGAGAAGGCGTCAGCAGCCGCGGTGACACGCGGCGGAGGCCACCCGCAGCAGGTCGATGTGACCGCGCGTGGTGAGCAGGGCTGTACGCAACATGCGGACGAACGTAGCCAGCGGGCACGGCCCAGGTCAACGGGCGTCTCGCCGGCTGGACGGTGGTTTCAGCACGCGGGCGGTTCATTCGGCATGAAAGCGGACCGATGGGTGAGGATGGCCCCATGTCCGATGCCTTCACCACCCGAGTGCTGAACGTGTCCTCCGGCTCCCGGGAGGCCGTCGTGGACCTCACCGGCGACTGCGAGGCCTTCCTGCGCGAGGCCGCCGCCGGTCGCGACGGCCTGCTCAACGTCTTCGTGCCGCACGCGACGGCCGGGATCGCCGTGATCGAGACGGGCGCCGGCAGCGACGACGACCTCCTCGCCGCGCTGCACACGCTCCTGCCCGCCGACGACCGCTGGCAGCACCGCCACGGCAGCCCCGGCCACGGCCGCGACCACGTCCTGCCGGCCCTCGTCCCGCCCCACGCCACGCTCCCCGTCATCGCCGGCCGCCTGGAACTGGGCACTTGGCAGTCCGTGTGCCTGGTGGACACCAACAAGGACAACCCGCATCGGCAGGTGCGGCTGAGTTTCCTCGGCTGAATCCGCGCTCCCTTCCGGTGACGCCGCGCTTCTTCCCTGCACCCGGGGTGCGTGCGGAACCGCCCGCATCGCCCCTCCCTCTTCCCGAGAGCCGAAAGACGGCCAGGAGACAGGGAAGAGGGACGCGATGAGCCGCCGTACGGCCGCCTGCTGGACGCTCTCGGCCTCGCTGCTGGCCGGGTGTACCGCCGGTGACCCCGGCGGAGCCCGGCCCTCGGCCGGCGTTTCCGCGCGCGGGCACGGCGGCTTCGAGGTCCGTTACGCGGCCGTCGACCGGGCGCATGCGCAGGACCTGGCGCTCCTGCGCTCGGGCCGGGTGCTGGAGGCGGTGGCGAGCCGGCTCGACGCACGCGTGCGGATGCCGGTGACCGTGCCGCTGGTCGCCCGTGCCTGCGGCGACGCCGATCCCGCCTACGACCCGGACGCGCGGCGGATCGACGTGTGCGTCGAACAGGTCCGCGACGTGCGCGACCGGTTCGCCCGCGCGGGGACGGGCGACGCGGACGCCGCCGTGACCGCCGTACTGGAGGAGACGCTCTACCACGAGAGCGCGCACGCCCTGATCGATGTGCTGGCGCTGCCGATCACCGGGCGGGAGGAGGACGTGGCCGACCAGTTCGCCGCGGTCCTGCTGATCGGGCAGGGCGGGCCGGGGGAGGCCACGCTTCTCACGGCCGCCGCCGACTACCGGCTCAGCGCCGAGGAAGCGCCGCCGACGTCCGAGGACCTGCTCGACGCGCACAGCCTGGACGGACAGCGGGCCGCCGCCTACGTCTGCTACGTCTACGGCGCCCACCCGGGCCCGCACCGCGACCTGGTGGACGGTGAGCGGCTGAGCGAGGAGCGGGCCGAGACCTGTTCCGGCGAGTGGGAGCAGGCCCGGCGGGGCTGGCAGGCGCTGCTGCGCCCGCATCTCGCGCGGCCCCTGTGAGCGAGAGGCGGCGCGCACGCCGACGGGCCCGCACCCCAGGCGAGTGCGGGCCCGTAACGGCGTGGGCGTCGGGCGGATCGCCGTCCTCCTGCCCGCCGTCTTCCTGCCCGCCGTGTCCCTCTCGCCGTCAGGAGTTGATCAGGTCCCGGGTCTGGGCGTAGACGGTCGCGTCCGAGAGGAGGCCCGTGTGGCTCAGGCAGGCCGTCTTGGTGTTGGCCGCTCCGGTGAGGGCGACGGAGCTGTCAGGGTTGATCACCGCGTCGCAGGGCGACCACCAGGTCGCGTACCGGGGCGAGCCCGGGGTCTCGTCGCCGGAGTTCAGGGCGGTGAGGAAGTCCGAGCCGCTGCGCATCTCGGTGCAGGACGGGTCGAAGCAGCTGTTCGCGGTGTCGGTCCCGTGGTTGGGTCCGCCCAGGGACACCCATGCGTCCACCTTGGCCGTCCCGCCGAAATTCTTCAGGTAGGAGCGCGAGGACAGTCCGCCCATGGAGTGGCTGACGATGTCCACCTTGGTGGCGCCGGTGGCCGCGAGCAGGCGGTCGACCTCGGCGGAGAGCTGTTGCGCGGTCGTCGTGTTCGACTGGCGCCGGTCGTAGGTCCACTGGTCGAGGTAGGAGGACGGCCAGCCGTCGGTGCGGAAGCGGCCGGCCATGGTGTTCCAGTTGCTGCCGTCCCCGCTGTAGCCGTGCACGAAGAGGACGGGGGGTAGGGGGAGAGGGGTACCGGTGTGAGGGGGTGGCGGCGTGAGCGTACTGGTTGGTAACTGGCCTGGGTCAAGGTGTGCGCACCAGGTTTCGCGCCGGCATGCCGAAGGGCCCGCACCCCACGGGGTGCGGGCCCTTCAGAGCGTGGGCGTCAGGCAGACGGAACGATGTTCTCGGCCTGCGGGCCCTTCTGGCCCTGCGTGACGTCGAAGGTCACGTGCTGGCCCTCCTGGAGCTCACGGAAGCCCTGGGTGGCGATGTTCGAGTAGTGCGCGAACACGTCCGGACCGCCGCCGTCCTGCTGAATGAAGCCGAAGCCCTTTTCCGAGTTGAACCACTTCACGACGCCGCTGGCCATGTTTTTCTCCTTTATATGGGGTAGTGACGGGCGGCCCGCCCCGTGCGGAGCGCCCGGTCGCCGAAAGGACCCCATCCGGAGAAATCCGGACCCGGAAAACCCCCGGTAAACACAACGCGCCTGAAGGTTACAAACCGTCAGGCGCGCACAAAGTCATGGGTACCAAAACTGCAACACGATCAGCCTAGCACAGGCGTCCGGGGGCCCCGGAGCGCAGCCCGTCCATGACCAGGTCGAGCAGGCGGGTGGCGCGTGCGTGGCCGTCCTCCTGCGGACCGACCTGCCACAGGCCGGCGATGGCGAGCAGGAAGTCGTCCGCGCTCACGCCGGGCCGGATGGTGCCGGCCCTCTCGTTGGCCCCGAGCAGACGCTCGGCGGCCTCGGCCAGGGGGGTGGGCGACGGCTTCTGCGGGCCGCCCGGTGTGCTGGTGGCCTGGCGCAGCGCGTCGGACAGGCCCGCCTTGGTCATCGCGAACCGGGCCAGGTGGTCCATCCAGGCGCGCAGGGCCCGCTCCGGGTCGTGGTCGCGCAGCAGCTCGTCCGCGCTGTCGGCGACCTGCCGCATCTCGTGCCGGTAGACCTCCAGCACGAGCGCCTCGCGGCTCGGGAAGTTGCGGTAGAAGGTGCCCTGCCCGACGCCCGCCTTCTTGGCGATCCGGCTCAGCGGGGCGTCGGCGTCGCGGGTGAGCTCGGCCAGGGCGACCTCCAGGATGCGCTCGCGGTTGCGCTGGGCGTCGGAGCGACGGGGCGCGCCGGGCGCCTCCTTCTTCGGCTGCACTGGTCCTCCTCGCGGGTGCGTGGCGCGCACCCGGCCTTGCTAAGCGGACAGCTGTCCGTTAGGTTCGGATGGTCTAGTGGACAGCTGTCCGGTTAGCGCCACCGTCACCATAGCGCCTGCCTGCACCGACGTCTCCTCAGCCCGCTCCCGTCGATCGCCCCCTCGCCGCCGTTCTCCGCTCGCCACGACCTTCCACTCCGACGGAACACACCTTCCGTTCCGACGGAAACGACCTTCCGCCCCGACGGAACACGACCCCTTCCGTTCCGACGGAAAACGCTCTCCGGGAAGGACTCCGCCCCCCTCCCCGGACAAGCCTCCGCCTGCTCTTCGTGAAAGAAGGCTGACCCATGGCCACAGCGCCGTCGCCCACTCACACCGCCGTCACGCTGCACATCAACGGCGAGAAGCACACGCTGACCGTCGACCACCGCACCACCCTGCTCGACGCCCTGCGCGAGCGTCTCGATCTCACCGGCACGAAGAAGGGCTGCGACCAGGGGCAGTGCGGCGCCTGCACCGTCCTCGTCGACGGGCGGCGCACCGTGGCCTGCCTGCAGCTCGCGGTGGCGGCCGAGGGCCGGGAGATCACCACGATCGAGGGGCTGGCCGACGGCGAGCAACTGCACCCGGTCCAGCAGGCCTTCCTCGACCTCGACGGCTACCAGTGCGGCTACTGCACCCCCGGCCAGATCTGCTCCGCCGTCGCGATGATCGACGAACACGCCCGCGGCTGGCCCAGCGCCGCCACCGACGACATACGGCCCGAGGCGGGACCGCCACCGCTCACGCCCGAGGAGATCCGCGAGCGGATGAGCGGCAACCTGTGCCGCTGCGCCGCCTACGTCTCGATCGTCGACGCGATCACCCGCGCCGCCGGGCAGCATCCGGCCGGCGACGAGGAGGCGGCCGCATGAAGGAGTTCGGCTACCAGCGCGCCGCGGACGTCGCCGGCGCCGTCGCCCTGCTCGGCGACGACCCGGACGCCCGCTACCTCGGAGGCGGCACCAACCTCGTCGACCTGATGAAGGCCGGCGTCGAACGGCCCGCCCGCCTCGTCGACCTCCGCGAACTCCCCCTGGACCGCGTGGAGTCGACGCCCGACGGCGGCCTGCGCATCGGCGCCACGGTCACCAACAGCGACCTCGCCGCCCACCCCGACGTACGCCGCCGCTACCCGGCACTCGCCCAGGCCGTGCTGGCCGGCGCCTCCGGACAGCTGCGCAACATGGCGACGGTCGGCGGGAACCTGCTCCAGCGCACCCGCTGCGCCTATTTCACCGACGTCACCCAGCCCTGCAACAAGCGCCTCCCCGGCAGTGGCTGCCCCGCCCGCACCGGCGAGCACCGCAACCACGCCGTCCTCGGCGCCTCCGAGCACTGCGTCGCCGTCCACCCCTCGGACATGGCCGTGGCCCTGACCGCGTTCGACGCCGTGGTGTCCTACGAGAGCGCCGACGGTCCGGGCGAGGCGCCGCTCGCCGACTTCTACCTGCCCGTCGGCGACACCCCGCACCGCGAGACCGCGCTGCCGCCCGGCGCGCTGATCACCGGAGTCACCCTGCCGCCCGCGCCGGTCGCCGCCCGCTCCCGCTACCGCAAGGTGCGCGAACGGGCCTCGTACGCCTTCGCGATCGGCTCGATCGCCGCCGCGCTCGACGTCCGCGACGGTGTCGTGCACGACGTACGGCTCGCCCTCGGGGCCGTCGCCTCCCGGCCCTGGCGGGCCCGCGCCGCCGAAAACGCGCTGGCCGGCGCACCGGCCGGGCCGGACGCCTTCGCCGCGGCCGCCGACGCCGAACTGGCCGCGGCCGTCCCGCTGCCCGACAACGGATACAAGGTGACCCTCATGCGCAACCTCGTCGTGGCCGTGCTCACCGAACTCGCCGAGGAGACCACCCGATGACCACGACCACCCCCGCCACCACCCCGCGGTCCGTCGGCACCGCCCGCACCCGCGTCGAAGGCCGCGCCAAGGTCACCGGCGCCGCCCGCTACGCCGGCGAGATCCCCTTCGCCGGCCTCGCCCACGGCTGGCTGGTCACGTCGGCCGTCGCACGCGGCCGCATCACCGGCGTCGACACCGACCCCGTCCTCGCGATGCCCGGCGTGCTCACCGTCCTGCACCACGGCAACGCCCCCCGCCTGGAGACCGACTACCCCGGTCTGCTCGGCGCGCCGGACCGGACCGTCGCCCTGTTCCAGCACGACCGGGTGCCGCACCTCGGCTGGCCGGTCGCGCTCGTCGTCGCCGAGACCTCCGAGCAGGCCAGGGAAGGTGCCGAGGCGCTCGTCGTCCACTACGAACAGCAGCCGCACGACGTCGACTTCGCGAACACGGGCGAGGACACCGCCTACACCGCGGAACGGCAGGAGCCCGCCGAGAAGGGCGACCTGCCGGCCGAACTCGCCGCCTCCGCCACGGTCGTGGACGCCGAGTACACCACGCCCGAGGAACACCACGCCATGATGGAGCCGCACGCGGCCACCGCGCGCTGGGACGATGGCCGGCTGGAGATCGTCGACTCCAACCAGAGCACCATGTGGGTCGCGCGGGAGCTCGCGCACCTGTTCTCCCTCGACCCGGCCTCCGTGCACGTCCGTTCCGAGCATGTCGGCGGCGGCTTCGGCAGCAAGGGGCCGCGCGCCCACCAGGTGGCCGCCGCGCTCGCCGCCACCGTGCTGCACCGGCCCGTGCGCGTCGTCCTGACCAGGCGTCAGATGTTCTCGCTGGCCGGCTACCGCAGCCCCACCCGGCAGCGGCTCCGGCTCGGCGCCGACGCCGGCGGGCGGCTGCGCGCCCTGGAACACACCTGCCTCAGCCTCACCTCGACGGTGCACGAGTTCGTCGAGCCGGGCGCCACGCCGTCCCGGGTGATGTACGACGCCGACGCCCACCACACGGCCAACCGGGTGGTACGGCTCGACGTGCCGACCCCGACCTGGATGCGCGCACCCGGCGAGGCGCCGGGCTCGTTCGCGCTGGAGTCGGCGTTCGACGAACTCGCCGAGCAACTGGGCCTGGACCCCATCGAGTTGCGGTTGCGCAACGAACCCGAGGCCGGGCCGGTGTCCGGGCTGCCGTTCGCGAGCCGCCATCTGGCCGACTGCTTCCGGGAGGGCGCCCGCCGGTTCGGCTGGGCGGGCCGCGACCCGCGTCCCGGGCTGCGCCGCGAGGGACTCTGGCTGCTCGGCACGGGCACGGCGGCGGCCTCCTTCCCGGCCGGGTCCGCCCCCTCCACGGCCGCCGTGACCGCCGAGGCCGACGGCACCTTCACCGTACGGGTCAACGCCGCCGACATCGGCACCGGCGCCCGGACCGCGCTGACCCTGGTCGCCGCCGACGCGCTCCAGGTGGCGCCGGAGCGCGTCCGGGTGCTCATCGCCGACAGCGACTTCGGGCAGGCCTGGATCGCCGGCGGGTCCATGGGCACCCGCTCCTGGTCGTGGGCGGTCACCGCCGCTGCCGCCGAACTGCGCGAACGGCTCGCCCTCGGCACCGGCGTCCCGCCGGAGGGCATCACCGTGCGCTCCGACACCACCGAAGCCGTCGGCGCCCTGCCGCCACGCGAACGGCACTCCTTCGGCGCCCAGTTCGCGGAGGTCGCCGTGGACGTCACCACCGGCGAGGTGCGCGTGCGGCGCATGCTCGGGATCTTCTCCGCGGGCCGGATCGTCAACCCGCTCACCGCGCGCAACCAGCTCGTCGGCGGCATGATCTGGGGCCTGTCCATGGCCCTGCACGAGGAGGCCGCCCGCGACCGTGCCTCCGGCGGGGTCGTCGGCGCGGACCTCGCCGGCTACCACGTCGCCACCCACGCCGACATCCCCCTCGTGGAGGCCGACTGGATCGAGGACGTCGACCCGGACGACCCGATCGGCATCCGGGGCGTCGGCGAGATCGGCATCGTCGGAGCCGCGGCGGCGGTCGCCAACGCGGTCTGGCACGCCACCGGGGTGCGCCAACGCCATCTGCCGATCCGGCCCGACCGCGTCCTGCGGGGAGAGCGCCCGCGTGCTTGACATCGCCGCCGAACTGCACCGCTGGGCCGAGGAGGGCCGCGACTTCGCCGTCGCCACGGTCGTCGCCGTCGGCGGCAGCGCCCCACGCGGCCCCGGCGCCGCGCTCGCGGTCGACGGCGACGGCACCGTGATCGGTTCGGTGTCCGGCGGCTGCGTCGAGGGCGCGGTGTACGAGCTGTGCGTGCAGGCGCTCGCGGACGGAGTCAGCGTCGTCGAGCGCTTCGGCTACAGCGACGAGGACGCCTTCGCGGTCGGGCTGACCTGCGGCGGGGTCATCGACATCCTGGTCACCCCGGTCCGGGCGCAGCAGGCGCACGAAACGGTGCTGGGGCCGGTGCTCGCCGCCGCCGGCCGTGGCGAGCCGGTCGCCCTGGCCCGGGTCGCCCGCGGTCCGGCGGCGCTGCTCGGCCGCGCCCTGCTGGTCCGCGCCGACGGCACGGCCGACGGCACCCTCGGCGGCCACCCGGAACTGGACCGTACGGCGGCCGCACAGGCCAGCGCCCTGCTGGAGGCCGGCCGGACCGGCACCGTCGAGCTCGCCGAGGACGGCACGCACTGCCCGGGCGGACTCACCCTGCTCGTCGAGTCGACCGTGCCGCCGCCCCGGATGATCGTCTTCGGCGCGGTCGACTTCGCCGCCGCCCTGGTCCGGGTCGGGAAGTTCCTCGGCTACCACGTCACCGTGTGCGACGCCCGCCCCGTCTTCGCCACCGCGGCCCGTTTCCCCGACGCCGACGACATCGTCGTCGACTGGCCGCACCGCTATCTGCAGTCCACCCGCACCGATGCGCGCACGGTGCTGTGCGTGCTCACCCACGACGCCCGTTTCGACGTACCGCTGCTGACCGTCGCGCTGCGGATGCCGGTCGCCTTCGTCGGGGCGATGGGCTCGCGCCGCACCCACGACGACCGCGAGAAGCGGCTGCGCGAGGCCGGGCTGAGCGAGCGGGAACTGGCCCGGCTGCGCTCCCCGATCGGCCTCGACCTCGGCGCCCGTACGCCCGAGGAGACCGCGCTGTCCATCGCGGCGGAGATCGTCGCCGAGCGCCGCGGCGGCACGGGCGTTCCGCTGACCGGGACCGGCACGCCGATCCATCGCGAGAGCGCACGGGACGGCCGTACGGCGGCGGCCTGAGCGCCCCGCCGCCGTACGGCCTTGCTGTGCGGGCGGCCCGTCGCAGGCCGCCGGCCGGTGCTCCAGAGGCGGCCCGTCGCGGCCCCCGGCCGGTGCTTCCACGGGCGGACGGCGCCGGCCGGTAATCCAGGCGCGGACGGTCAGACCCCGGTGATGCGTTCCGCCGCCGCGATCGCGCACACCCGGGCGGCGCCGTGGGTGGCGAGGTGCAGGGCGCCGCGCGCGGTGGCCTGGGCGACGCCCATCTCCACCACGATCGTGTCGGGACGCTCGGCGAGCAGGGCGTCCAGGGCCGACCCCATCCACGCGTGCCGGTGCTCGTCGCGCACCACGGCGACCAGCCGCCGGCCCCGCGCCGCGGCGAGCGCCGCCTCGCCCGCGCCGTCACCGGTGAACACACCCGTCGCGGTGCCGGGCAGCAGACGCGCCAGCTCGGCGCCGACGCCCCACGGCGTCTCGTCGCCGACGGCGATGTTGGGCGCCGGGCTGAACGTGGCCACGTACACCGGCTCGGACACCGGACCCGCGTCGGCCGTGCCCCGCGTCACGGTGATCGCGCGGCGGGCCGCCGTGAGGCCGATCTCCGCGTCGGATTCCGTCCCGGGGTGCGCCTCGCGGGCCGCCTCCGTGGTCCACCGGGCCAGCTCCCGCACCCGGGCGGCCGCGTCGGCCAGCCGTTCCTCGGGCAGTTCCCCGGAGCGTACGGCGGCCACGAGCGCGTCCCGCAGCCGCAGCACGATGTCCTCGTCGCACAGCCCGCCGCCGACGCAGATCGCGTCCGCGCCCGCCGCGAGGGCGAGGACGGTACCCCGCTCGATGCCGTACGTGCCGGAGATGGCGCGCATCTCCATGCCGTCCGTGACGATCAGGCCCTGGTAGCCGAGTTCGCCGCGCAGCAGATCGGTCAGGATGGGGCGGGACAGGGTGGCCGGGTGCTCCGGGTCGAGGGCCGGAACCAGGATGTGGGCGCTCATCACGGCGCGCGTGCCGGCCGCGATCGCCGCGCGGAAGGGCGCCAGTTCCCGTGCGTGCAGGGTGGCCGCGTCGACGTCGATGCGCGGCAGGGCGAGGTGTGAGTCGACGCCGGTGTCGCCGTGGCCGGGGAAGTGCTTGGTGCAGGCGGCGATGCCCGCCGACTGCAGGCCCTCGACGTACGCGGCCGTGTGCCGGGCCACCAGGTCGGGATCGGCGCCGAAGGAACGCACGCCGATCACCGGGTTGTCGGGGTTGGCGTTGACGTCGGCGGACGGCGCCCAGTTGAAGGTGACGCCGCACGCGGCGAGCCGGCGGCCCAGCTCGCGGGCCACGCCCCGGGTCAGCTCGGTGTCGTCGACCGCGCCGAGGGCGTTGTTGCCGGGGAACGAGGAGCCGGTGTGCACCTCCAGGCGCGTGACGTCGCCGCTCTCCTCGTCGATCGCGACCAGCACGTCGTCGCGCTCGGCCCGCAGCTGCGTGGTCAGCTCGGCGACCTGCGCGGCGGTGGTGACGTTGCGGCCGAACAGGCCTACGGAGACCAGGCCTTCGCCGAGCCGGCGGCGCACCCAGTCCGGCGCGCTCGTGCCGGCGAAGCCGGGCTGCAGCACGGCGAGCGCGTCGCGGGTGACGGTGTCGCCCGCGGCGGAGCCGCTGCCGGACGCGGTGCTGGTGAATGTCGTCATCGGGCGTTATCCCTTCACGGCGCCGTCGGTGAGGCCGCTGACGGCCTTGCGCTGCAGGAAGACGAAGAGGACCAGGATCGGGAGGGCGAACAGCGTGGAGGCGGCCATCGTGGCGCCCCAGTCGTCACCGAAGGCGGTACGGAACTGGGAGATCCACAGCGGGAGCGTCTGCTTCTCGATGCTCTTGTTGAGGATCAGGACCAGCGGGAACTCGTTCCAGGCGGTGATGAAGCCGAACAGCGAGGTGGCCATCAGGCCGGGCGCGAGCAGCGGGAAGATCACCTTGACGAAGGCCTGGGCGCGGGTGCAGCCGTCGACCATCGCGGACTCCTCCAGCTCCCTCGGCACGGCGGCCACATAGCCGCGCAGCGTCAGGATCGTGAACGGCAGCACCATCATCATGTAGAAGACGGTCAGCGGCACCAGGCTGTCGAGCATGTCGCTGTCCCGCACCAGCATGTAGTTGGCGATGATCATGACTTCCCAGGGCGCCATCTGCGCCAGCATGAAGGTCACGACGAACACGCCGCGCCCCTTGAACCGCATCCGCGCGAGGGCGAAGGACGCGAACAGGGCGATGACCAGCGACAGCACCACCGCGAGCACCGTGACGGTGACGGAGTTGCGCACCAGCGTCCAGAAGTGGTCCGCGTGCACGGCCTTGCCGAAGTGCGCGAACGTGATGTCCGTCGGGAACCACACCGGGTCCTCGGCGATGATGTCGCCGGTCGGTTTCAGGGCCGTGGCGAACATCCAGTAGACGGGGAACGCGAAACCCACGAAGAGGATGACGGCGGTCGCGTTGGGCCAGATGCGGCCGAAGATCGAGCGCTTCACAGGTCGCCCTCCTCTTGCTTGAGCACCATGCGCAGGTAGTACGAGGTGAGGGCGAGCAGGACCAGCACGGTGAGGAAAGAGATGGCGGCGCCCATGCCGAAGTGCTGGTTGCCGACGCCCTCGACGAACGCGTACACCGGCAGGGTCTCCGTCAGCCGGTCCGGGCCGCCCTCGTTCATCGCGAAGACCTGCGGGAACGCCTTGAAGACCCAGATGACCTCGAGGAACGTGGTCGAGTACAGGAAGGGCCGCAGGAAGGGGAACGTCACCGAGGTGAAGCTCTTCCAGCTGCCGGCGCCGTCCAGGGAGGCCGCCTCGTACAGCTCGCGCGGGATGGTGGTCGTGGCGGCGTAGAGGTTGATCGCCACGAACGGGATGGACTGCCACACGATCAGCAGTGTGATCACGGAGAACGTCGAGAACTGTGTGCCGAGCCAGTTGTAGTCGGCCATCGAGTGCCAGCCGAGCTTGTCCAGCACCCAGTTGACGACGCCGAAGCGCTGGGCGAACAGCCACTGGTAGACGGTGGTGGCGGCGATGACGGGCATCGCCCAGGCGAGGACCAGGCCGAGCAGGAGCAGCAGCCGCATCTTCTTGCCGAGCCGGGCCAGCAGAAGGCCGGTCAGGGTGCCCAGCAGCATGATCAGCACGACATTGGCGAGCGTGAAGAGCACCGAGCGCTTGACGACCCGCCAGAAGTCCGAACCGGTCAGGACGTCACGGTAGTTGTCGAAGCCGTTCCACTCGGTCAGGTGGAGGATCAGCTGGCGCGGGTTGAGGTTCTGGAACGACAGCATGCCGTTCTTCACCAGGGGCACGCCGAGCAGGATCAGGGTGGCGAGCAGCGCGGGCAGCAGGAGCAGGTAGGGGGCGGCGTTCCGCCGGCCGCGTGCGGGCCCGGTGGTGCCTGTCCCGTCACGCGGGGGCGAGGGAGCCTGGGCCTTACGGACGCCGGGCCCCCCGGCCGTGTCCGTGCCTTCGGTCTGCACTGGCATGACTTGCCGTCTCTTCCGTGGCCGTACGAACAACACAAGTGGGTACGGGGGCGGGGCGTCCGCCCCCGCCCCCTCGACCGCCCGTCAGTTCTTCTGGGACAGGCGCTTGTTGATCTCGGACTCCACGTCCTTGGCCGCGTCCGCAGGGGCCTTGCCGTTGAGGACCGCCGTCATGTAGCTCTTGATCGGGTTCGGGGTGTTCTCCACCGCAGCCCACTCCGGGATCAGCGGCGTGGTGCCGCCGACGGCCGCGGCCGGCGCGGCGGCCTCGGCGACGGCGTTGCCCTGCAGGTTGCTCTGCAGGGACTGCTTGTTCGGCACGATGCCGTTGAGCTTGGTCAGCTCGCCCTCGAACTTGTCCGACAGGGCGAGCTTCAGGAACTCCTTGGCCAGCGTCTGCTTCTTGCTGCCGGCGGCGACGGCGAGGTTGGACCCGCCGAGGAAGACGCTCTCGGGCTTCCCGGCGGTGGCGCCCGGGATGGTGAAGTAGCCGAGGTCCTTCTCGATGGCCTTGTTGGCCGTGACCGCGGTCCCCGCCTCCCAGCCCATGCCGATGAACGCGCCGGTCTTGCCCTTGGCGAACACCTCGGCCTGCTGCGGGGTGGCCTCGTCCTTGTCCTTGGGGGCCTTGGAGTAGGAGGCGTACTTCTTGTAGATCTCCATGGCCGCACCGACCTTCGGGTCGCCGAGGTTGGAGACGTACTTGTCGCCGTCCTTCTTCACCAGGTCGGCGCCCTGACCGATGATCAGGCCGTCGAGGAAGTACCAGTTCTGGCCGGGCATGTAGATCGGCTCGGCGTCGGTCTTCTTGCCGATGGTCTCCAGGTCCTTGAAGAACTCGTCCCGCGTCTTGGGCGTGTCCTTGATGCCGGCCTGGGCCCAGATCTTCTTGTTGTAGATGACGATGCGGTTGGCGAAGTACCAGGGGGCGGCGTACTGCTTGCCCTCGTAGACGGAGGAGGCGGAGACGGCCGGGGTCCAGTCGGCGCCGATCGCCTGCTTCACGTCGCCGAGTTCGGCGAGACCACCGGTGGCGGCGTAGGCCGGGGTCTGGGTGTTGCCGACCTCGATGACGTCCGGCGGGGTGGACTCCGACAGCGCGGTGGTGATCTTCTGCTGGATCCCGTCCCACTTCTGGGTCTCGAACTTGACCTTGGCGCCGGTCTTCGCCTCGAAGGCCGCCTGCACGTCCTTGGTCCACTGGGCCGGGGCCGAGCCGTCCATCGTCCACACGACCAGGGTCTGGCCCTTGGAGCTGTCCTGCCCGGCGTCCTTGCCGTTGTCGCCGCTGTCGCCCCCGCACGCCGCGATGGACATCATCATGCCCGCGATACCGATCGCGGCAACCAGCTTGAGCTTCACGCCACCCCTCCTAAGGAATACCTCTCACCCACGCCCTCGGCGGTGACCTGCGGAAACCGGCACTCCTGCACGGCGGGCTGGGGAACCTGGCCCCAATGGTGTAGACCAGCACCGCGAGCTTGGCCTAGACCTATGGGGCTGTCAAGGGGTGTTCAGGGAGGCGATGTCCGTCGTGACCGGAACGTCACCGGCCGCCGCACCGCACCGCCGCAACCCGGCTTGGACTAGACCAAGTGTCGATACGTCGCTATAACGGAGAACCGCCGAGCGGCCCGCTGCCGTCGGCCGTATCGGGCACCGGAGCCGGGAAGGCGGGTCATGAGCACCGACGTCAGCAGTGCCCAGGGGGAGCGGCGAGGGCCGGACCGCACCGCGCGGGTGCCGAAGTACTACCGGATCAAAAAAAGGCTGCTGGAGATGACCGAGGCGCGGCAGCCCGGCGCGCCGTTGCCGGCGGAACGGCTGCTCGCCCTGGACTTCCGCACCTCCCGCACCACCGTCCGCAAGGCGCTGCAGGAGCTGGTCGGCGAGGGCAGGCTGGACCGCGTCCAGGGCAAGGGCACGTTCGTCGCGCGCCCCAAGGTGTACCGCACGCTCGACCTGACCTCCTACACCGAGGACATGGAGGCCCAGGGCATGCGCCCCGCCTCCCGGGTGCTGGACATCGGTTACGTCAGCGCCGACGCCACGCTGGCCGGACTGCTCGATGTGACGGCCGGCGAACGCGTTCTGCGGGTGGAGCGGCTACGGCTCGCGAGCGATGAGCCGATGGCGATCGAGGCGACCCATCTGCCGGACCGCCGCTTCCCCGGACTGCGCCGCAACCTGGCGAAGTACACCTCCCTCTACACGGCCCTCGCCGAGCAGTACGGCGTGCGGCTCGCGGAGGCCGACGAGACGATCGAGACCTCGCTCGCCACCCCGCGCGAGGCCGGGCTGCTCGCCACGGACGTCGGCCTGCCGATGCTGCTGCTGTCCCGTCACTCCCGTGACGCGGAGGGCAGGCCGGTGGAGTGGGTCCGCTCGGTCTACCGCGGCTCGCGCTACAAGTTCACCGCCACGCTGACACGTCCCGCGCGCTGAACGGAGGTCCTGGTCGCGGCGTAGAAAATTGGATACCAAATCTCGGCTGCACCTGTCCTGTCGGACAAGAACCCTTGTGGTGCAGTCGAATTTTGGTATACAAAACGGAGACCTGTTGAACGCCCGCCCAGGTCTCAGGAGCGTCTCATGTGTCTGGAGTCCGTCCCCCCGCCCCCCAGCCGGCTCACCCGACGCGGTGTGCTCGCGGGTGCCGCGGCACTCGCCGGGACGGCCACCGTCCTCGCCGGCGCGGCACCCGAGGCGGCTGCCCGCCCGGCGGACCGGCCGGAGCCGGGCACCGCCGGTGACCTGGTGATCGAGGGCGGCACGCTGCTGGACCCGGCCACCGGCGAAGTCACCGAGGACGCCGTCGTCGTGATCCGCGGCGGCAGGGTGCGGTGGGCCGGGCGGCGCGGCAAGACGTCGGTCCCCGCCGGGCTGCCACGGCTCGACGCGCACGGCCACTGGGTGCTGCCGGGCCTGGTCGACGCCCATATCCACCTCCAGACCGTGACCGAGGCGCGCGCCGCGCTGACGCACGGCGCCACCAGCGCCCGCAGTGGCTCCGCCACCTTCTTCCAGGACATCGCCGTCCGCGAACTCGCCCGCCGGCTGCCCACCCGGGCGCCGCGGCTCACCGCCGCGGGCGTCTTCGTCACTCCCGACCTCGGCGAGTCGGTGCTCGCCGACCCCGAACTGGCGCCCCTGACCGCGCTCTCGGACGGCGTGCGCTCCGCCGAGGCGCTGCGGCGCGTCGTCGAGGTCAACCTCGCCCGCGGCGCCGACGTGATCAAGACCCGCGTCAATGAGCGCGCCGGGCTGGCGGAACAGGACCCGCTCACCCAGGTCTACTCCTACGAGCAGCTCGCCGAGGTCGTCGCGGCCGCACGGCGCGGCGGCAGGGGAGTGCTGTGCCACAGCTACAGCGCCAAGGGCTGCGACGACGCGGTGCGCGCCGGCATCCGCTCACTGGAGCACGGGGTGTTCGTCGCCGAACGCACGCTGTACGACATGGCGCGCCGCGGGACGTACTTCACGCCCACCCTCACCGCCATCGCCGGCATGGTGGGCGACCCGAACCCGGTGCTCGACGAGCGGGGCCGCACGTTCCTGCCGGTGCTGAAGGAGGCGGTGCGGACCGCGCACGCGCTCGGCGTACCGCTGGCCGCCGGCACCGACTCCTCCGGCGGCGTGGTCGACCCCGTCGGCGGCGAGGTCGTCCTGATGCACAGCGCGGGCCTCACGCCGCTGGACGCGATCCGCACGGCGACGACGAACGCGGCCCGGCTGCTCGGGCTGGAGGGCGCCGTCGGCCGGCTGGCCCCCGGCTTCGCGGGCGACGCCGTCCTGCTGGCCGGTGACCCGCTGGCCGACCTGACGCTCCTCACCCGTCCCACACGGGTCGTCCACGCGGGCCGACCCGTCTGACCCCGCCACCGACGCGGCACCGGGTCCGCCTCGACGAGGAACTGGGGGCCACAGGTCCTGGTCGATCTGCCGCCCAGGGAGGCCGTGGTGCACGGCGGCCGGGTGGTGGCCCGAGCCGGCCGCCTGACCTGACGCCACGTCAACTACGTCAGCCGCAGCGTGAGTCACCTTCCGCGGCAGCGCGAATCGACCTGCACGAGCCCTCCCGTGCAGGCCCCTTCGCGCTGCCCTTTTTCATCCGGTAAGAACCAGTTCGTCAAGTTCCGCCCCACCTCTTGACGGTGGTCTTCGGCGAAAACTACGTTCATTGGCGCGGAAGTTAACTTCCACTTTGTGGAAACCTCTGACAGTTCCCGCCCTCCCCCTCCCGGAGTCCCGTATGACCGCGCTGGACAACCGGTCGTCCGTGGAGACCAGCAGCACTCCCAGCCCTGGTCTCTACACGTACGATCTCGCCCCCACGAAGAAGGAAGGGCGCCGCTGGGGCGCCTACAACGTCTTCACCCTGTGGGCCAACGACGTGCACAGCCTCGGCAACTACGCCTTCGCCATCGGGCTGTTCGCGCTCGGCCTGAACGTGTGGGGCATCCTGGCCGCCTTCGCGCTCGCCTCCCTGCTGCTGTTCCTGCTGCTCACCCTGTCCGGCTTCATGGGACACAAGACCGGCGTGCCCTTCCCGGTCATGAGCCGCATCGCCTTCGGCATCCACGGCGCGAAGATCCCGGCCGGTGTGCGCGGTCTGGTCGCCATCGCCTGGTTCGGCATCCAGACCTATCTCGCCTCCTCCGTGCTGAGCACCCTGCTCGTCGCGATGTTCCCCGGCCTCGGCCGGCTCGACGACGACTCCCTGCTCGGCCAGTCCACCCTCGGCTGGATCACCTTCCTGGCGCTGTGGGGCCTGCAGGTCCTCATCGTCAGCTACGGCATGCAGATGATCCGCCGCTACATGGCGTTCGCGGCCCCCACCACCCTGATCACCATGTGCGCCCTCGCCGCCTGGATGTTCTTCCGCGCCGGCGGATCGATCTCCCTGTCCGACGGCGACCCGCTCACCGGCGGCGCGATGTGGCTCCAGGTCTTCCAGGCCGCCGCGCTGTGGGTCGTCATCTACGGCACGTTCGTCCTGAACTTCTGCGACTTCACCCGCTCCGCCCGCACCCGCGGGGCCATCGTGCGCGGCAACGTCATCGGCATCCCGGTGAACATGCTCTTCTTCGCCGTGATCGTCTCGGTCCTCAGCGGCGCCCAGTTCAAGCTCGACGGGCACATCATCACCAGCCCGACGGACATCGTGCGGACCATCCCGAACATGGCCCTGCTGGCCGTCGCCTCCCTCGCGCTGATCGCCCTGACCGTGGCCGTCAACCTGCTGGCCAACTTCGTCGCCCCGATCTACGCCCTGGTCAGCCTCTTCCCGCGCAGCCTCGACTTCCGCAAGGCCGGCCTGGTCAGCGCGGTCCTCGGCCTGATCATCACCCCCTGGAACCTCTACAACAGCCCCGTCGTCGTCAACTACTTCCTCGGCGGCCTCGGCGCGCTCCTCGGCCCGCTGTTCGGCGTCGTCATGGCCGACTACTGGCTGCTGCGTCGCTCCCGGGTCAACGTGCCCCACCTGTACACCGAGGACGCCGGCGGCGACTACCACTACCGGCGCGGCTACAACCCGCGCGCCGTCGCCGCCTTCCTGCCCAGCGCGGCCATCGCCGTCACCGTGGCCCTGGTGCCCTTCTTCCACTCCGCGGCCGGGTTCTCGTGGTTCATCGGCGCACTCCTCGCCGCCGCCCTGTACGCCGTCATCGCGGACCGGTCCGCGGCCGCCCGGGACGTCGACGGCGAGGCCATCGCCGTCGCCGCCGAGTGAGCCGGCCCGGGCCGAGTCAGCCACGCCACGCAGAAAGCCGACCCATGCGCATCCTCGTCGTCAACGTCAACACCACGCAGTCCATCACCGACGCCATCGGCCGGACGGCGGCCGCCGCGGCCTCGCCCGGCACCGAGATCGTCCCGCTGACCCCGGCGTTCGGCGCGGAGTCGGTCGAGGGCAACTACGAGAGCTACCTCGCCGCCATCGCCGTGATGGAGACCGTGCGCGCCTACGAGGGCCACTACGACGCCGTCATCCAGGCCGGATACGGCGAGCACGGCCGCGAGGGGCTGCAGGAGCTGCTCGACGTGCCGGTCGTCGACATCACGGAGGCGGCCGCGAGCACCGCCCAGTTCCTCGGCCGCAGCTACTCCGTGGTCACCACCCTCGACCGCACGGTCCCGCTCATCGAGGAGCGTCTCCACGCGGCCGGGCTGAACGCGCGCTGCGCCTCCGTGCGGGCCAGCGGGCTCGCCGTGCTGGACCTGGAGGAGGACGAGAAGGTGGCCGTGGACGCCATCGCCGAGCAGGCCGTGCACGCCGTCGAGCACGATCGGGCGGAGGTGATCTGCCTCGGCTGCGGCGGTATGGCGGGCCTCGCCGAGCGCGTCGTGGAACGCGCCGGGGTCCCCGTCGTGGACGGCGTGGCGGCGGCCGTCACCGTCGCCGAGTCACTGGTCCGCCTGGGCCTGAGGACGTCGAAGGTGCGCACCTACGCCCGCCCGCGCCCCAAGCTCATCGCCAACTGGCCGCCGAAGGCCTGCTGACCCCCGCTCGACCCTTCCTCCGCTCGCCCCTTCCTCGCCACCGGCTAAGGTCACTGTGGCTTGGTCCCCCGGCCCACTGGCACCCGCACAGCGCCGGCGGGCCGCCGGGGACGTGACGAGAGAAGGACGACCATGACGGGGTCAGAGGGGTTCACGCCCGAGTCGGAGCGCGTGACCGGGCAGCTGCGGGACGAGATCCTCGACGGGGTGCGGAAGCCGGGCAGCCGGCTGGTCGAGCGGGAGCTCGCCGAGTCCCTGGGCGTGAGCCGGCTGCCCATCCGCGACGCCCTCAAGACGCTCGTCGCCGAGGGCCTGGTCACCCCGCGGCCGCGCAGCTGGGCGGTGGTCCGCGAGTTCACCCCGTCCGACCTGGCCGACCTCGACGAGGTGCGCGGCGTCCTGGAGACCCTGGCCTTCCGGCTCGCCGCGCAGCGCCACACCCGCGAGGGGCTGCAGCGGCTGCGCACCGACCTCGACCGCGAACTGGCGGCGGCCCGGGCCGGCGACGCCGTCAGCGCGCGCCGGGCCGCGGCCGACTTCCACCAGACGGTGATCTGGCTGGCCGCCAACGAGCTGCTGAGCGAGCTGGAACGCGTCATGCGCAGCCGGGTGCGCTGGCTGCTCGGCCAGCACGACGACCTCCTCGGCATCGCCGAGGAACACGAGACCCTCTATCAGGCCATCGCCGACCGCGACGTCACCCGCGTCGAGTCCCTGGTCCTGAACCACCTCGCCACCAGCCGCGCCGCGGTCAAGGGCCACCGCACGCCGAACGACGTCTGACGTCCGGCGCCGCCCCCCTTTTTTTCGGAGGGTGACCGGCCGGCTCCGCCGTGATGGCGGGGCCGGCCGGCATGCCCGAGGCTGGGGAAGTGCGGCGCGACGACCATCGAAGCGCCGGACCCGGACACCGGCGGTTCGCCGAGGCCGGCTTGGCGCCAGGCGCCCCGGCGGCACTGGGGGCCGTACCCATCGCCGTACCCATCGGCGCCGACGCGTGGCACCCTGGCGGCCGGGACTCGCTCAAGCCCGAGGAGCCGCTCGCATGACGGTCGTGTACGAGATCAACACCCTGGTGTGGCTGGACGAGTTGAGCGAGCGGTACGGCCGCCCCGTCACCCTCGGCGATGTGCCCGGCGAGGACTGGGACGCCCTCGCCCGGCCCGGCGTCGACACGGTGTGGCTGATGGGCGTGTGGCTGCGCAGCCCGGCCGGTCTCGCCCTCGCCCTGCGCGACCCCGGCCTGCGCGCCTCCTTCCGCGCGGCCCTGCCCGGCCTCACCGAGGCGGACATCGCCGGCTCCCCCTACTGCGTACGCGACTACACCGCCGACGCCCGACTCGGCGGCCCCGGCGCACTGGCCGAGGCCCGCGCCCAGCTCGCCGCGCGGGGCCTGAAGCTGCTCCTCGACCACGTCCCCAACCACGTCGCCCCCGACCACCCCTGGACCGCCACCCGCCCCGGCTGCCTGATCCAGGGCACCGCCGACGACCTCGCCCACGCGCCCGACGCCTACGTCCGGGCCGCCGGACGCGTCTACGCCCGTGGCCGTGACCCCTACTTCCCGCCCTGGCCCGACGTCGTCCAGCTCAACGCGTTCAGCGCCGGGCTGCGGGACGCCGCCGTCGAGACGCTGATCGCGATCGGAGACCAGGCGGACGGCGTGCGCTGCGACATGGCGATGCTCATGACCAACGAGGTGTTCGCCCGCACCTGGGGCGAGCGCGCGGGCCCCGTGCCGGCCGAGGACTTCTGGCCGTACGTGATCCCACGGGTACGCGCCCGCCACCCGCGGATGCTCTTCGTAGCCGAGGCCTACTGGGACATGGAGTACCTCCTCCAGCAGCAGGGCTTCGACCACGCCTACGACAAACGGCTCTACGACCGCCTCGTCCACGAGGACGCCGACGCCGTCCGCGCCCATCTGCGCGCCGGGCTCGGCTACCAGCGCGGCCTCGTCCGCTTCCTGGAGAACCACGACGAACCCCGCGCCGCCGCGGCCCTGCCCGGCGCCCGCGCCCGCGCGGCGGCCGTCACCGTCGCCACCCTGCCCGGCGCGACCCTGTGGCACGAGGGCCAGTTCGAGGGCCGCCGCACGCGGCTTCCCGTGTTCCTCACCCGCCGCCCCGCCGAACCACCCGACGACGACCTGCGCGCCTTCTACGACCGGCTCCTTGCGGCCGCGGCCGCGGTACGCCGCGGCGACTGGCGCCTGCTGGAGACCACCGGCCGGCCGGACAACGACAACCACCGCGCCCTGCTCCCCTGGAGCTGGACCGCCCCGAACGCCCGCCACCTCGTCGTCGTCAACCACTCCGACCACCCCGCACAGGGCCGCGTCCGCCTCCCCTGGGACGACCTGCGCGGCACCGGTCACCGCCTGACGGACCTGCTCACCGGCCGGTCCTACGACCGCGACGGCGACGAACTGGCCGACGCCGGCCTCCACATCGACCTGCCCGCATGGCAGACCCATGTGCTCACCGTGCCGGTGCCCGGTCCGGGATCCGGCACCCTGCGTACGGCCGCTGTCACCGGCTGACGTGGCACGCCCGGTCGAGTGGTGGCCCCGCTGACCCGGGCGTAGCGTCGACCACGGACCCGGCACCCTGGGGCAACTATGAGCACCAGCCCGCAACCGATCTCCGCGACGCAGCCCGCCACCGACCGGCGGGGCGGCGGCGGCAACGCGATGGCCCTGCTGGTCATCGCCTCCTGCCAGCTGATGGTGGTCCTCGACATCACCATCGTGAACATCGCCCTGCCGCACATCCAGAGCGCGCTGAACTTCTCCACCACCAGCCTGGCCTGGGTGGTCAACGCCTACACCCTCACCTTCGGCGGTCTGCTGCTGCTCGGCGGCCGCACCGGCGACATCCTCGGCAGACGGCGCGTCTTCATGTTCGGCGTCGGCCTGTTCGCGGTCGCCTCCCTCCTCGGCGGCCTCGCCCAGAACCCCGGCGAGTTGCTCGCCGCCCGCGCCCTGCAGGGCGTCGGCGGGGCCATCGCCTCCCCGACCGCGCTGTCCCTGGTCAGCACCACCTTCAAGGAGGGACCGGACCGCAACCGGGCCTTCGGCGTGTTCGCCGCGGTCTCCGCGGGCGGCGGCGCCATCGGCCTGCTCATGGGCGGCATCCTCGTGGAGTGGCTGAACTGGCGCTGGGTGCTGTTCGTCAACGTGCCCATCGGCGTGCTCATCATCCTCGCCACCCCCCGCTTCATCCGGGAGTCCGAACGCCACCCCGGGCACTTCGACGTCGCCGGCGCGCTGACCTCCACCGCCGGCATGGTCCTGCTGGTGTACGGCTTCATCCGGGCTGCCCAGGAGGGCTGGCGGGACCCCTTCACGCTGGCCTCGTTCGCCGCCGCGGTCGTCGTCCTCGTGGGGTTCGTGCTGATCGAACGGCGGTCCAGGCAACCGATCACCCCGCTGCACATGTTCGCCGACCGCAACCGGGCGGGCACCTACGGCATCATGCTGTGCCTGGCCGCGGCGATCTTCGGGATGTTCTTCTTCCTCACGCTGTTCGTGCAGGACGTGCTGAACTTCAGCCCGCTGCAGGCCGGACTCGCGTTCCTGCCGGTCAGCGCGGTCATCGCGGTCGGCGCGGGACTCGCCTCACGATTCCTGCCCCGGTTCGGGCCGAAGCCGTTCATGGTGACCGGGGCGATCCTCGCGGCGGCGGGCCTCGCCTGGCTGACGCTGACCGACGTGCACTCCACGTACGCGGGCAGCATCCTCGGCCCGATGCTCGTCTTCAGCCTGGGCATGGGCATGGAATTCGTGTCGCTGACCCTGATGGCCCTGTCCAACGTGTCCCCCCGGGAGACCGGCGCGGCCTCCGGGCTGCTCAACGCCACCCAGCAGGTCGGCGGCTCCCTCGGCCTGTCCATCCTGGTCACCCTGTTCGGCACGGCCAGCACCGACGAGGCGCACAAACAGATCCCGCGCTTCCTGTCCCAGGCCACCCCCCTGGAACGGCTGCGCTTCCAGCGCACCGGACTGCTGCCCAAGCCCTGGTCCGACGAGATCCTCACCTCCGGCGCGTCGGCCGCGTTCGTCGTCGCCGCGATCTTCGCCGTGCTCGCCGCGCTGATCGCCCTCATCGCGATCCAGGTCCGCCCCGCCGACCTGGAACGACTGCAGGGCCAGACGGGCCTGCCGCCGGGGTGAGTGACCCGCGTCTCATGGCCAGCCGGGGCGGTTGCCGCGACCATGGTGTGACTCACCCGCAGGCCGAAGGGATCGGGGATGCTCCGCAAGGTACTGGTCGCCAACCGTGGCGAGATCGCGATTCGCGCCTTCCGGGCCGGATACGAACTCGGCGCGCGCACCGTGGCCGTCTTCCCGCACGAGGACCGCAACTCGCTGCACCGGCTCAAGGCCGACGAGGCCTACGAGATCGGTGAACCCGGGCATCCGGTGCGGGCCTATCTCTCCGTCGACGAGATCATCCGCGCCGCCCGGCTGGCCGGCGCCGACGCCGTCTACCCCGGCTACGGCTTCCTGTCCGAGAACCCCGAGCTGGCGCGCGCCTGCGAGGAAGCGAGCATCACCTTCGTCGGCCCGAGCGCCCAGATCCTCGAACTGACCGGCAACAAGGCGCGCGCCGTGGCCGCCGCCCGCGAGGCCGGCGTGCCCGTCCTGGGCTCCTCGCAGCCCTCCAACGACATCGACGAACTCGTCCGCGCCGCCGAGGACATCGGCTTCCCCGTCTTCGTCAAGGCCGTCGCCGGCGGCGGCGGGCGCGGCATGCGCCGCGTCGAGGACCCCGCCCACCTCCGCGAGTCCATCGAGGCCGCCTCCCGGGAGGCCGCGTCCGCGTTCGGCGACCCGACGGTCTTCCTGGAGCAGGCCGTAGTCGAGCCCCGCCACATCGAGGTGCAGATCCTCGCCGACGGCGCCGGCAACGTCATCCACCTCTTCGAACGCGACTGCTCGGTGCAGCGCCGCCACCAGAAGGTCATCGAGCTGGCGCCCGCGCCCAACCTCGACCCTGAGCTGCGCGAGCGGATCTGCGCCGACGCCGTGACGTTCGCCCGGCACATCGGCTACCGCAACGCCGGCACCGTGGAATTCCTCCTCGACCGCCAGGGCAGGCACGTCTTCATCGAGATGAACCCGCGCATCCAGGTCGAGCACACGGTCACCGAGGAGGTCACCGACGTCGACCTCGTCCAGTCCCAGCTGCGCATCGCCGCCGGCGAGACCCTCGCCGACCTCGGCCTGTCCCAGGACACGGTCACCCTGCGCGGGGCCGCCCTGCAGTGCCGCATCACCACCGAGGACCCCGCCAACGGCTTCCGCCCCGACACCGGCCGGATCAGCGCCTACCGCTCGCCCGGCGGCTCCGGCATCCGTCTCGACGGCGGCACCACCCACGCCGGCACGGACATCAGCGCCCACTTCGACTCCATGCTGGTCAAGCTGACCTGCCGGGGCCGCGACTTCACCACCGCCGTCAACCGGGCCCGGCGCGCGGTCGCCGAGTTCCGCATCCGCGGTGTGGCCACCAACATCCCCTTCCTGCAGGCCGTCCTCGACGACCCGGACTTCCAGAACGGCAACGTCACCACGTCGTTCATCGAGCAGCGCCCGCACCTGCTCACCTCCCGCCACTCCGCCGACCGCGGCACCAAGCTGCTCACCTTCCTCGCCGACGTCACCGTCAACAAGCCGCACGGCGAACGGCCCGAGCTGATCGACCCGGTGACCAAGCTGCCCGCGCTGCCCGCGGCGGAGCCGCCCGCCGGCTCCAAGCAGAAGCTCACCGAGCTGGGCCCGGAGGGCTTCGCCCGCTGGCTGCGCGCCTCCCCGGCCCTCGGCGTCACCGACACCACCTTCCGCGACGCCCACCAGTCCCTGCTCGCCACCCGGGTGCGCACCAAGGACCTCCTCGCCGTCGCCCCGGTCGTCGCCCGCACCCTGCCCGAGCTGCTGTCCCTGGAGTGCTGGGGCGGCGCCACCTACGACGTCGCGCTGCGCTTCCTCGCCGAGGACCCGTGGGAGCGGCTGGCCGCCCTGCGCGAGGCCGTGCCCAACCTCTGTCTGCAGATGCTGCTGCGCGGCCGCAACACCGTCGGCTACACCCCGTACCCGACCGAGGTCACCGACGCGTTCGTGCAGGAGGCCGCGGCCACCGGCATCGACATCTTCCGCATCTTCGACGCCCTCAACGACGTCGGCCAGATGCGCCCCGCCATCCAGGCCGTCCGCGAGACCGGCACCGCGATCGCCGAGGTCGCCCTGTGCTACACCGGCGACCTCAGCGACCCCGGCGAGCGCCTCTACACCCTCGACTACTACCTGCGCCTCGCCGAGCAGATCGTCGACGCCGGCGCCCACATCCTGGCCGTCAAGGACATGGCGGGCCTGCTGCGCGCCCCGGCCGCCGCGCAGCTCGTCTCCGCGCTGCGCCGCGAGTTCGACCTGCCGGTCCACCTGCACACGCACGACACCGCCGGCGGCCAGCTCGCCACCTACCTCGCCGCGATCCAGGCCGGCGCGGACGCCGTCGACGGGGCGGTGGCCTCCATGGCGGGCACCACCTCGCAGCCGTCGCTGTCGGCGATCGTCGCCGCCACCGACCACTCCGAGCGGCCCACCGGCCTCGACCTGAAGGCGGTCGGCGACCTGGAGCCGTACTGGGAGAGCGTCCGCAAGATCTACGCCCCCTTCGAGGCGGGCCTCGCTTCCCCGACCGGGCGCGTCTACGACCACGAGATCCCCGGCGGCCAGCTGTCCAACCTGCGCACCCAGGCCGTCGCGCTCGGCCTCGGCGACCGGTTCGAGGACATCGAGGCGATGTACGCGGCCGCCGACCGCATCCTGGGCCGCCTGGTCAAGGTCACCCCGTCCTCCAAGGTGGTCGGCGACCTCGCCCTGCACCTGGTCGGCGCCGGCGTGAACCCCAAGGAGTTCGAGGAGTCCCCGGACCGCTTCGACATCCCGGACTCGGTGATCGGCTTCCTGCGCGGCGAGCTGGGCACCCCGCCCGGCGGCTGGCCGGAGCCCTTCCGCACCAAGGCCCTCAAGGGCCGTGCCGAGGCCAAGCCGGCGCCGCAGCTGTCCGCCGAGGACCGCGAGGGCCTGGCCAAGGACCGCCGTGCCACCCTGAACCGGCTCCTCTTCCCCGCTCCGACCCGCGAGTTCGAAACACACCGCCACTCCTACGGCGACACCAGCATCCTCGACAGCAAGGCCTTCTTCTACGGCCTGCGCCCGGGCAAGGAGTACGCCGTCGACCTGGAGCCCGGTGTGCGGCTGCTCATCGGTCTGGAGGCGATCGGCGAGGCCGACGAGCGGGGCCTGCGCACGGTGATGTCCACGCTCAACGGCCAGCTGCGGCCGATCCAGGTCCGCGACGTCGCCGCGTCCGCCGACATCCCGGTCACCGAGAAGGCCGACCGCGCCAACGCCGGGCATGTCGCGGCGCCCTTCGCGGGCGTCGTCACCCTCTCCGTCGCCGAGGGCGATCAGGTGGAGGCGGGCGCCACGGTCGCCACCATCGAGGCGATGAAGATGGAGGCCTCGATCACCGCCGCCAAGGCGGGCACCGTGTCCCGGCTGGCGATCAACCGGGTGCAGCAGGTGGAGGGCGGCGACCTGCTCGTGGTGATCGGCTGAGGCCGGGGGCACCCGCAACGCCGCCGGACCGACAAGGCCCCGTGACACCTTCCGGTGTCACGGGGCCGACGTCGAGGGTGTCACGCGTCGCGGCATGATCGCAGAGTTCCGCGAGCCGCCGCACCGGGTTGTGGGGCTGCCGCCCCGGGGCTCACTTCCCCTGCTGCGCCCGCTCCGCGTCGCGCTCCTTCAGCCGGGCCGCCTCCTTGCGCACCTCGGCCTGGGTGGCGCGCTCCTTCACCAGCCACTCGGGCATCTCCTGCCGGAGCTCCTCGATCTGCTCGGTGGTGAGGGCGCCGGTGATCCCCGCGCGCACGAGACCGGCGTTGGACACGCCGAGCCTCGCCGCGACCACGGGACGCGGGTGCGGGCCGTTGCGTCGCAGCTCGCGCAGCCACTCCGGCGGGTTGGCCTGGAGCTCGTCGAACTCGGCGCGTGAGACGACACCCTCCTGGAACTCCTGGGGGGTGGCGGGGAGGTACACACCCAGCTTCTTCGCCGCCGTGGCCGGCTTCATCGTCTGGGTGTTCTGCTGCGACTTCATGCAGTCCAGACTATCCGCCCGGGCGGAGAGCTCCGACCACAGCCGGTAGCCTTGCGGGCGTGACAGGCTCCGAAGACTCCCCATCGTTCCGGCTCGCCTACGTCCCGGGGGTGACGCCCGCGAAGTGGGCGCGGGTCTGGAACGAGCGCCTGCCCGACGTCCCCCTCGTCCTGTCGCAGGTCCCGGCCGCCGAAGCCTCGGATGTGCTGCGCGAGCAGGGCGCCGACATCGGCCTGCTGCGGCTGCCGGTGGACCGGACGTTCCTCAGCGCGATCCCCCTCTACACCGAGACGACGGTCGTCGTGGTCCCCAAGGACCACGTGGTGACCGCCGCCGACGAGGTCACCCTCGGTGATCTCGCCGACGAGGTCGTACTGCACCCCCTCGACGACGTCCTCGGCTGGGAGGAGGCGCCGCCCGGGGAGCCCGCCTTCCAGCGCCCGGAGACCACCGAGGACGCGATCGAGCTGGTGGCGGCCGGGATCGGGGTGCTGCTCGTGCCGCAGTCGCTGGCCCGGCTGCACCACCGCCGGGACCTCACCTACCGTCCGGTCACCGACGCGCCGCAGTCGAGCGTCGTCCTGTCCTGGCCGGAGGAGGCCACGACCGACCTGGTCGAGGAGTTCATCGGCATCGTGCGCGGCCGCACGGTCAACAGCACCCGGGGCCGCGGCCGCACCCAGCAGGCCGCGCAGCAGCCCTCTCAGCCGGCGGCCAAGGGCGAGCGACGGAAGGCCGCCGGGGGCGGTGACCGCAAAGCCACCGCCGGCGGCGCCAAGAGCGGGGGTGCGCGAAGCGGCGGCTCCCGCAGCGGCGGCGCCAGGACCGCCGGCCGGCGCGGCAGCGCAGGCAAGCCCCGCCGCCGCTCCTAGGAACACGCCCCGCTCAGCGTGCGTACGACGCCGACCGCGCCGTGCGCACCACCGCCTCGCCGTCGGCCCGCCCGAGCAGCCCGTCGGCGACCCAGGCGTCCACCACGGACCGCACCCGAGCCACCAGCGCGCCCTTCCCGGCGAAGGGCGCCCCGGCCCACACCTCGTCGAGCAGCGTGCCGCCGTCCGCCCGCGCGGGGTTGGCCACGCCCGAGTCGGTTCCGCCGAACACCACCCGGGGCTCGACCCGCCGGATGTAGACGTGCGTCGGGTCCTCGGTGCCCTCGTGGAAGGGCGCGAACTCCGTGTCGCCCAGCGTGAAGTGCAGCGGCTTCCCGGGCACGGGCGTGAACGTCGGCAGCAGGTCGCCGGACAGCGCCGCGTTGCCGTACAGCCCGAGCTCCAGGTAGGAGGTGGCCGGGTCGCGTCCGACGAGGTTGACCGGGCCGTAGAACAGCGCTTGCAGGGCCGGGTCGTCGAGGGCCCGCTCCACCCGCAGCCGGAACGGCATCGCCACCCGGACCACGTCCCCGTCCCGCCAGGTCCGCGCCACCGTGAAGTAGCTGCCCGGCATCGGAGTGCCGTTCACCGGGCGGCCGTTGACCGTCACCCGGAAGCCGGCCGTCGCCCACCCCGGCACCCGCAGCCGCAGCGCGAAGGCGGCGGTGCGGCCGCGCACGGTCAGCGTGCTGCCCTGCTCGACCGGGAAGCCGGTGACCTGCGTGACGGTCACGCCGCGCGCCGCCCAGGTCAGCGTGGACGGGCTGTAGAGGTTCACGTAGAGGGCGCTGTCGTCGTCCTGCGCGAAGTACACCGAGTCCTGGTACTTGGTGGCGCTCTCCATGCCCGTGCCCTCGCAGCAGGTGGTGCCCTGCTTCGGGGTGTAGTCGCGGACATGGCCGGGTGTCAGCCCGATGAAGTAGGTGACGAGCGGCTTCTCGGCGTCGGGCCGGTCCTGCTTGGAGCCGAGCACCTGGTTGTACAGGGCGCGCTCGTAGTAGTCCATATGGTCCGGGTCCTGCTCGTGCAGGAACAGCGCCCGGCTCAGTTTCAGCATGTTGTACGCGCAGCACGTCTCGGCGGTGGTGGCGGCGAGCGTGCCCGCGATGACGTCCCGGGCCCTGAAGAACTCGCCCGTGCTGGTGCCGCCGATCGCGTACATGCGGTGCGGTACGACCATGCGCCAGAAGGTGCGCGCGGCCTTCAGATAGCGCTCCTCACCCGTCGCCTCGTACAGCTTGAGATACCCGGTGAAGATCGGGATGTGCTGGTTGGCGTGCAGTCCGTCGAGGACGTCGGTGTCCGCCGCGCACGCGTCGATGAGCCGGTCCAGGTCGAACAGCCGGGCCAGCGCGAGGTGTTCGGGGCGGCCGGTGAGGGCGTGCAGATCGCAGACCGCCTCCACGACGCCGCCGAACTCGCCGCTGGAGAAGATCCCCCACATGCGCTGGAGCGTGGCGGCGGGCAGCTTCGACAGGCGGCTGTGCATCCAGTCGCCCATCCCGGCGGCGAGGTCGAGCGCGCGGGCGTCGCCGGTGGCGAGGTGCGCGTCGAGCAGCCCGCGCAGGATCTTGTGCGCGGTGTAGTAGGGCGCCCACACCCTCGTGTAGTCGCTGCGGGTCATCGACTCCAGCAGGATGAACTGGGTCTCGGGGTACGCCGCGAGGAACCCGGGGTGGCTGGGCCCGCCCCAGGTGCGGCGCAGGGTGGCGGTGAGTCCGCGCCCGGAGGCGTCGGCGAAGGTCCCGCCCGTCTGCTCGTCGAAGGCGTACGAGGCGAGGTCACCGGAGCCGCGGCGGTGCTGGAAGGCGGCGATCTCGTCCGCGCCGAGCGCCCGTGACCACACGTCGAGGCCGCCGAACGCACCGGCGAAGACGGGGTCGGCGGCGAAGGCGGAACGCCCGAGCCAGTGATGGGCGAGCGCGCCGAGGGCGGCGGGCGTGAGGGTCATGGCCGTGTTCCGGGCCACCGCGGTCCCGTCCACATAGAGCGTGCCCGTGCCGCCGCCGAGGGTGACCGCCACATGGCTCCACCGGTTCAGCGGGAGCGCCGCCGTGCCGGTGAGCCCCTGCTCGCCGCCCGGTCCGCTGGTGGTGATCGCGAACCGGGGCACCCCCTCGGCGGTGCGGGCGGCCAGGTACAGATAGCGGGTGGTGTCGTCGCCGCAGTCGAGGACGCGGGCCCAGGCGGCGTCGTGGGTGGGCTTCACCCAGGCGGCGAGGGTGAGTTCGCCGGCGCCGCCGAGGAGCCGCTGCGGCAGCTCGATGTACTGGCAGGACCCGCGGACGTTCTCCGCGGCGGGCCCGAACCGGCCCTCCACGCTCAGCACCGCGGGGTCGTGCCGCAGCGCCTCACGCACCTCGCTCAACGCGCCGATCATGGTGCGGATCCGGTCCGCGAACAGCGGCTCGCCCGTGCTCGCGCAGGCCTGCGCCAGCATGGTCAGGAAGTGCCCGGTGTAGTGCCCGCGCAGATTGCCGTTCGCCTCCCCGTCCAGGCCCTCCCACCCGCCGGGGGCGACCGCGCCGCGCGTGGACAGTCCGGCGTTGGCGCGGAAGACCTGCAGCAGCCGGTTCACGTCGTAGCCGCGGGCGTGTTGCAGCATCAACTCCCGTTTGCCGGCGAAGAGTCCGGGCCCGAGGGCGACCTCGTCGAGCGCGAAGGGGTGCAGCGCCCGGGCGCCGGGGGCGGCCAACGGCGCCGCGTCCGCCCCGCCGGTCGTCACCTCCGTCAGCCCGGACGCGGTCGCGGCGAGTACGGCGGTGCGCAGCAGGGTCCGTCGGGTGAGGGGCGGGGCCATGTGCTCCTCCGAGTGTGCGAGTGTTCGACATCACGAACGTCGTACGGAAGGTCGACCAGACGGTAGAGGTGGGGGAGGGAGGCGTCAACGGTACTGACGAGTTGCGCCGCCGCCTTTTCCGCAACTGCGAAGGCACACCTGCTGGTTCACCAGACGCCGACGGACACCCGACGCCGTACCAGGCGCCGACCTACGTCACCACTGTGCAGCTGGGTCGTCCGGCGTTCTCACTGCGCCGTCTGGCGCCCGATCGACTCCACCAGGGGCAGCAGGCGGTGCGGGACGCGTTCGCGCAGCGCCACCTCGGTGCGGGTGCGGACCACGCCGGGCAGACTGATCACCTTCTGGATCACGTCCTCCAGGTGCGCGTTGTCGCGCGCCACCACCCGGGTGAGCATGTCCCCGCCGCCGGTGATCGAGAACGCCTCGACGATCTCCGGTACGGCCGCCAGGGCGTCACCCACGTCGTCGAGATGCCCCTGCGTGACCTCGATGTGCACGAACGCCAGCACCGGGTGACCCAGCGCGGCGGGGGAGAGGGCCGGTCCAGTGCCGGTGATCACGCCGTCCCGTTCCAGCCGGTCCAGCCGGGCCTGGAGCGTGCCACGGGCCACACCGAGGATGCGGGCGTACTCGCGCACGCTGGTGCGGGGCTGCTCGAGCAGCAGCCGCAGGATGCGGGTGTCGAGCTCGTCCACGGTCATGGTCCCACCGGTCTTCCAGGTCGCGCATTGATCACCGCCGACTGTACCAATGGCTCAGCGGGGCGGCGGCCGAGCCGTCCGCGGGAGCTGGTCCGTTGGCCCGGAAACGGCCGAAAGGCCGCCGAGTTTCCTGAGCCATTGGCCCAGCTTGGATGAGGAGACTTGAGCCAGCGGCGGAATTGATGCTCTCATAGTGAGGTCGATGGCGCTGCGGACCTCCGCGGCGCCTTTTTCGTGCGAGTGTGCCAAGGGGGCGGTAGACAGTGCTGAAGAGGGTGTTCATGGCTCCGGACCCGGGGCGGACGCGGCTGCGCTTCGCGACCCGGGCCGTGCTCGGCGTCACGTTGGCCGTCGTCGTGTGCGGAGTGGCCGGACACTCCCTCCCCGGCGCCGTCACCGGCGGGCTCGCCGCTCTGCTCGCCCTGTTCACGGTCGCCGACCCCACCGTGCGCCGGCAGGCGGTCACCACCGCCCTGCTGCCGGTCGCCGGACTGCCGGTGCTCACGGCGGCCGCCGTACTGCACGACCTGCCCGTCCTGCGCGACGTCACGTTCCTCGCCGTGGTCGGCGCCGGCGTGTACGCGCGCCGGTGGGGGCCGCGCGGCCACAGCCTCGGCGTGTTCGCGTTCATGATGTTCTTCATCGCGCAGTTCCTGCACGCCGGGCCGGGACAGCTGCCCGAGCTGTACGCGTCGCTGCTGCTCTCCGTGGCGTCCGCGGCGGCGGTGCGCTTCGGGCTGTGGTGCTACGAGCGCCGTCTGCCCCCGGCCGCGGTGCCCGCCCCGCCGGGCGGCGGGGTACTGGCCCGGGTGAGCACCCGGCAGGCCGTCCAGGCGTTCGCCGGTTCCGGCTTCGCCCTGGTCGTCGGCCAGCTGGTCAGCGGACAACGCTGGTACTGGGCCGTCGGCGCCACCTGGTGGGTCTTCGTCAACACCACCTCGCGCGGCGAGACCCTGGTGCGCGGCTTCCGCCGCGTGCTGGGCACCGTCATCGGCATCGGACTCGGCCTGCTCGTCGCCGTCCCCGTGCACGGGGCGCCCGTCCTCACGGCCGTCCTCGTCGCCGCCTGCGTCTTCGGCATCTTCTACACGGCGGCCGTCTCCTACACCTGGATGATGCTCTGCGTGACGCTGCTCGCCGAGCTGCTCTACGGCCTCCTCGGCGTCCTCACCCCCGGGCTGCTGGCGCTGCGGCTGACGGAGACCGCCGTGGGGGCGCTCGGCGCCGTACTCGCGGTGCTGTTCGTGCTGCCGGTGACCACGCACGCCGTCACCGACGCCTGGATCCAGCGTGCCCTGCGCTGTGTCCACACCTGCACCGCCGAGGCCGCGGCGCGACTCGCCGGCACGCCCGACGCCGACCCGGCGCCGCGGGTGGCCGAGCTGGAGCAGCTGCTGGGCCGGGTCCGGCTGTCCGTCGCGCCGCTGGTGCACCCGCTGAACCCGATGCGCGGCCGCAAGCGGCGGGCCGGCGCCGTGCTCGCCCTGCTCGACGACTGCGCCCGCGAGATCCGCGGACTGGTCGCCGTGGCCGCCGACCCCGAGGCCTCCCACGACGCCCGGCTGGCCGCCGCGTGCTGGCGGGTGCAGGCCGCGGTGGAGGCGCTGACCGAGGGCGAGGCCCGCGAACTGGCCGTCTCCGCCCACCCCCCGGCCACCGGACCGGCCGCCCTCGCCCACCTCCACGGCCTGGAGCGCGCCCTCGCCGAACTGGCCACCCCGTTGCGGGCCCCGTCGGGCTCACCGCTGGTGGGCGCGTGAGCGCGGTCGCCCGGGCCGCGGGGCCGCTCCAGCGCTGAACCGAAGCCCGCCGCGGCCGACCCGGCAACCGGGCTCCGCAGCGGTGCCGCCCCGGCCCACGGCCACTCGCGGCGGCCCTGGGGCCGTCACATCGGATGCGTGCGGTGGTCTTCCCACTCCTGTACACCCCGCTGCTTTTCGTCCGCCGCACCTGAGCTGCCTTGGTCTAGACCGGCCGGTCGGCTGCTAGCGTCGCACCCGGCACTGGGTGACGAGAGGGGACAGCGGTGGCGGACAGCGCGCGGCGGGCGTTCATCGGGTCGTTCACGGCGGCCGTCGGCCCCGGCATCCTCACGGCGGCCGTCGCGGCCGACGGCGGCGCCCTCACGGTCCTGAGCAGCGTCGACGGCCTGCCCGACCCCTCCTACCTGGCCCTGTCGCCCGACGGCCGCACGCTCTACGCGGTCAGCGAGACCTCCGAGGGCGGGGTCGCCGCGTTCCGGGTGGACGGCGGCAAACCCGAGCAGGCCGGCCCCCGCGTCCCGGTCGGCGGCGGCCCCACGTTTCTCAGCCTGTACGACGGCCACGTCCTGACCGCCGACTACGGCTCCGGCAGCGTCACCGCCGTCCCCGTGCGCGCCGACGGCACCCTCGCGCCCCGCGCCTCCGGTGTGCTGCGGCACACCGGCTCCGGACCGCACAGCAAGCGCCAGCAGGGCCCGCACGCCCACCAGGTGCAGCCCGACCCGAGCGGCCGCTGGGCGGTCAGCGTCGACCTCGGCACGGACTCGGTGCGGATCTGCACCCTCGTGGACGGCAGCCCCTCACTGCACCGGGAGGTCGCGCTGCGGCCCGGCTCCGGCCCGCGCCACCTGGCATTCCACCCGTCCGGCGGATACGCCTACGTCGCCAACGAACTGACACCCACGGTCACCGTCTGCCGCTGGAACGCCGAGGGCGGCTCCCTCACCCCGCTGGCCGAGACGCCCGTGCTGCCGTTCGCCCCGGCCGGCGACGCCTACCCGTCCGGGATCGTCGCCTCGCCCGACGGCCGCTTCCTGTGGATCGCGACCCGTGGCGAGGACGTGCTGTCCGTCTTCGCGGTGGAGGCCGGCGGCGGGGCGCTGCGGCTCGCCGCCACGGTGCCCTGCGGCGGCCACTGGCCGCGCGCGCTCACCGAGGCCGACGGCGTCCTGTACGTCGCCAACGAGCGCTCCGGTGACGTGACCTGGTTCCCGGTGGATCCGGTCACCGGCCTGCCCCGGCGCGGCGGCTCGATCGCGGTCCCGGCGGCGTCCTGCGTGGTCCTCGCCTGACCGTCCGGAACCGCCGTCGGACACCGCACGCCGAAGGGCCCGCTCCCTTGTGGGGAACGGGCCCTTCGCTTCGATCCGGGTGTCTCCGGGTGGTGGCGCCGTACGCGTCAGAGGACCGGCGCGCCCTGGGGCTGCGGGGCGATGCCCAGCGCCGTCGTGTACTTGGCCAGGGCGAGCTTGCCGATCGCCGGATAGGCGCCGAGCGCCTCGGCCGCCGGGCAGCCCGCCTCCTTGGCCGCGTCCTCGACCAGCGACGCGTCGATCTCCGGGCCGATCAGGTACGGCGCGAGGGCCAGCTGCTGGGACCCGGAGGACCGCAGCTGCTCGGCGACGTTCGCGATCGAGTCCTCCTGGTCGAGCGCGGCCGCCATCACCGGCACGGCGAGGCGCGCGGCGAGCAGCATGCCCGTGATCCCGGCCGCCTGCACGGCCTCCTCGCCGCCCACGGCCGCGAGGATGATGCCGTCCGCGGCCGTCGCCACGGTGAACAGCCGGGCACGGTCGGCGCGGGCCAGACCGGCCTCCGACAGGCGCACGTGCAGCGCCTCGGCGAGCAGCGGGTGCGGGCCGAGCACGTCGGTCAGCTCGGCGGCGACCCGGCTGTCCATCAGGGCCTGCCGGATGCGGCGCAGCAGCGCGTTGTCCGGGCCGGCCAGCAGCGGCACGACGACCGCGACGGGGCCCTCGGGCTCCTTGACCTCGAGCCCCGCTGCGAGCGCCTGCTCGTAGCGGGCGGTGCGCTCCTCCGCGGCGTACACGAGCACCGACTGCAGCGTCGGGAACTCCGCGTCGTCGCCGTCCACGTACCCGATCCGCGCGTCCAGGCCGGGCAGCTCGGAGCGGGCGATGCTCACGACCTCCTCGGCGAGGCTGCGCGTGGCGGCGCCGGTCGTGCCCGGCACCGCGAGGACGAGCGCGGGCGCGCCCTCGGGAGCCGCCAGGGGCTCGGGTCGGCGGTGCCGCCCGGGCTGGCGGGGGCGCGGCATTCGTACAGGCAGGCCGGACGCGGGCCCAGTGGGGGAGCTCATGGCGCCGCATGTTACTGGCTTCCTGGGTTCCCCTGTTCGGGGAGGGTGCAGGTGAGCGGTATCCGTCCGGTTTTGTCTGATGAGTTACGTACGGTTTAGAAGCGATCGGTGTCTGTTCCGGGCGACTTGTCCGGTGTCAGTGCATTGTCGGGGGCGGATGGCCGGGTCATCTCCCCGCCGTGTCCACCACGTGCAGCATCGTGCCGTCGACGGGCAAGGGCAGGCACCGTGTGGCGAGGGCGGTGGCGATGCGGACCCCGCCGTGCAGGGGATCGCCCTCGGCGGGCACCCGGCGCGCGTGCGGCAGCCGTGCGGCCAGTTCCTCCTCCAGGGGGACGAGCAGCGGCTCGCCGGTCTTGAACAGGCCACCGGTGAGGGCGACGCACGGTTCCCCCGAAGGGGGGCACACAGCGGCCGCGGAGTCGGCGATGTGCCGGGCCGCCTCGCGCAGGACGGCGACGGCCACCGGCTCGCCGTCGGCTGCGCACGCCGCCACCTGCGGGGCGAACGAGGCGAGGACGGCCGGACGGTCGGGGCGCGGGTACAGCACGCCGGGCAACCCCGTGACGGGGCCGAACGTCTTCTCGGCGCAGGCCAGCAGCGCCGCCGACCCGCCGGGCCGGCCGTCGTGGGCGCGCAGTGCGGCTTCCAGGCCGGCCCGCCCGATCCACGCGCCCGAACCACAGTCGCCGAGCAGATGGCCCCAGCCGTCGGCCCGCCGCCAGCCCGTCAGGTCCGTGCCCACGGCGATCAGCCCGGTACCGGCCGCGATCACCGCGCCGGGGCGCTGGCCCAGTGCGCCGGTGTACGCCGTGACGGCGTCCGCGGCCAGCGCCAACCACCGCACTCCCAGCTCCCGCCGCAGCGCGCCGGGCAGTTCGGCGCGCAATGCGTCACCGAGGGTGGCGAGCCCCGCAGCGCCGACGGCCACCGCGACCGGCGCCGTCAGCCCGGTCTCGACGAGCAACGCCCGGGTCAGCGGCAGCACTTGCGCCAGCAGATGGCCGGCGTCGATCCCCCGGTCACCGGTGCGCACCGGCTCCCGCGAGGCCCGCTGCCCCAGCACCCCGCGCGCCACCGTACCGACGGCCACACGCAGCCCGGAGCCACCGGAGTCGACGGCGAGGACGACGGGATCGGGCCCCGCAACGCCGTCGTGCACCCCGGCACCGGGCGCGCCCTGCGGCACCGCCACGTCGGCGGCACGACGCGGACCGCTCCCGCCGAGGGGCTCCTCGACCCCGGCCGACTGCGGGGTGTGTTCCGTGGACCTGGCTGTTCGGGTCGGCTGTGGGGCGTGTTCCGTGGGCTTGGCGGTCCCGGCCGGCCGTGGGCCGTGTTCCGTGGGCCCGGCTGTTCCGGTTGGGTGTGCCGCGCGTTTCGCGGGCTTGGCGGTCCCGGTCGGGTGTGGGGCGTGTTCCGTGGGCCCGGCGGTCCCGGTCGGCTGCGGGCCGTGTCCCGTGGGCCCGGCTGTTCGGGTTGGCTGTGGGCCGTGTTCCGTGGGCCTGGCGGCCCCGGCCGACTGTGGGCCGTGTTCCGTGGGCCTGGCGGCCCCGGCCGACTGCGGGTCGTGTCCCGTGGGCCTGGCAGTTCCGGTCGGCTGCGGCGCGGCTGCGGTTCGGGTGGGCTGCGAGGCACGGCCCGTGGGGTCTGCGGCCCCGGCCGGCCGTGGGGCCCCCTCCGAGAACTCCTCCGGTCCCGCCGCGATCCCGGCGCGCTGCCGGTTCCCGCCGGGGCCCCCTGGCACCGCCGTGCCGGAGGCGCCGGGCGCCGCGTCGGCGGTGGTCATGGCAGGCGCCAGTCCACCGGCTGGCCGCCCTGGCGGATCAGCAGGTCGTTGGCCCGGCTGAACGGGCGGGAGCCGAAGAAGCCGCGGTCCGCGGACATGGGGGAGGGGTGCGCCGACTCCAGGCTCGGCAGGTCACCGAGCAGCGGACGCAGGTTGCGCGCGTCCCGGCCCCACAGGATGGACACCAGCGGTTTGCCCCGGGACGCCAGCGCCCGGATCGCCTGCTCGGTGACCTCCTCCCAGCCCTTGCCGCGGTGCGCGGCGGGCTTGCGCGGGGCCGTGGTCAGCGCCCTGTTCAGCAGCAGCACCCCCTGCTGTGTCCACGGCGTCAGATCGCCGTTGGACGGCGCCGGCAGACCCAGGTCGGCCTGCAGCTCGCGGTAGATGTTGATCAGGCTGCCGGGCAGCGGCCGCACGTCCGGCGCGACCGAGAACGACAGCCCCACCGCATGCCCCGGGGTCGGATAGGGGTCCTGCCCGACGATCAGGACGCGGACCTCGTCGAACGGCTGCTGGAAGGCCCGTAGGACGTTCGCCCCCGCCGGCAGGTAGGTGCGTCCCGCGGCGATCTCCGCGCGGAGGAAGTCACCCATCGCGGCGATGCGCCCCGCCACGGGTTCCAGGGCCTTCGCCCAGCCTGCTTCGACGATTTCATGCAACGGTCGTGGTGCCACGGGCGTCACCCTACTGCCGTACACGAGGTGACGATCAACCGGTGGCCAACTCCCGCTTGCCACATCGAGTTCACTGTGTTCCCCCCCCAGTCCCCTTGTTCCCCTTGTTCCCCTGTTCCCCTGCTCACCCGTTCCTCCGATCCCCCGTTCCCCCCCCGAGCGCTCATCCGATCACGGCCGCCCGCACGCACAGCACGTCCGGCAGATGCGACGCCAGCTGCTGCCAGCTGTCGCCGTCGTCGGCCGAGGCGAACACCTCGCCGTTGCGGTTGCCGAAGTAGACGCCCGCCGGGTCGGCGTCGTCGGTGAAAAGCGCGTCCCGCAGCACCGTGCCGTAGTGGTTCTCCTGCGGCAGCCCGGCCGTGAGCGGCTCCCAGCTCTTGCCCGCGTCGGCCGTCCGGTAGACCCGGCAGCGACGGTCGGCCGGCACCCGGTCGGAGTCGGCGGTGATCGGGAACACGTAGGCGGTGTCAGCGCGGTGCGGATGGGCGGCCACGGCGAAACCGAACGTCGACGGCAGCCCTTCACCGATGTCCGTCCAGTGGGCGCCCACGTCGTCGCTGCGGTACACACCCCAGTGGTTCTGCAGATACAGCCGGTCCGGGTTCCCCGCGTCCCGGGCGACCTTGTGCACGCACTGGCCGAACTCGGGGTTCGGGTCCGGCAGGAACACCGCGGAGACACCGGAGTTGGACGGGGCCCAGCTGGCGCCGCCGTCGGTGGTGCGGAAGACGCCGGCCGTCGACACGGCCACTGTCACCGCCCGCGGGTCACGCCGGTCGGTGAGCACCGTGTGCAGGCCCTCCCCGCCGCCGCCCGGCACCCACTTCGACCGGGTGGGGTGCTCCCACAGCGGGCGGACCAGTTCGAAGGTCTCCCCGCGGTCCTCCGAGCGGTACAGCGCGGCCGGTTCGGTGCCGGCGTACACCACGTCGTCCTCGGCCGTCGCCGGGTGCAGTTGCCACACGCGCTCCAGGGAAGCGCCCGTGTCCTTGGGGAACTTCACCGCCGGTGCGGCCGGCTCTGTCCAGGTGCGGCCCAGGTCGTCGGAGTGGAACACCGACGGCCCCCAGTGCGCGCTGTCGCCGCCGGCGAGCAGGCGCGGTGTGGAGCCGCGGGTGTCGATGGCGACCGAGTACACCGCCTGTGCGTTGAAGTAAGGGCTCTCGTCGAATTCCCAGCCGCCGTCCCGCCCGCGCCCGATGAACAGGCCCTTGCGGGTGCCCACGGCCAGTAGTACCTCGGTCATGCCGAACACCTCCGCGACGTCTTTGTCCCAGACATCGGCCAGTCTGCACCCCACCACTGACAGCGGCCTCTCCGGACGGCGTCGGTGCAGGTCAGGGCGGCGTTTGCGGCAGACGCAGGCCGGCCCCGGGTGGCCCGCGAGCGCGCCGAGGGGCGCCCCGTCCCCGCTCACCCGACCGCCCGGGCCACCCAGCCGCCCGGCCACCCGACCGCCCGGGCCATCCGACCGCCCGTGCCGCCCGACCGCCCCGGGCCGGACCGCCCGCGGCGGACAGCGCCGCGCCCGGTCCGGTGACGGTGTGAACCGACCCGCAGGGCCGCATGACCTGCGGGCTCGACGGCCCGACCGGTCAGTCATTCACGGAGATCAAGGAACTCCCGGCGCGCAGTAAAAGTTGGATCAAGGGGTCGAGTATCAACGGTGTGAAAGCGGTCTGTTTGGCTGCTCACTGATCTTTTGCGACTCCCTTCCGTGTCATGCCCACACCTATGCTCCCCCTCGGCCTATCAGGGGGCCCCTACACGGAGGTTGAGTGTGCATCAGCACATCCCCCCGTCGCGCAAGTGGCGACGGGGGCTTTTTCGGAGAGCGGCCGCGCCCATAGCCGCCTCTCTCGCCCTTGCGGTATCCATCTCGCTCCTCGATGGCGCGGAGACGGCTCTTGCCGCGTCCCGGACCGAGACCCCGGCCGCGGCTGCCAAGGCCGGCAAGAAGTGGGCGACCCAGGCGGCCGACCTGCCGTCGGCCCGGGTGGCGGCCCGGCTGTCGGGCAAGCGGGTCGAGGCGCTGTCGGAGCGCACGGAGACGTCCACGACGTGGGTGAACCCCAACGGGTCGCTGACCACGGAAGTGGCCGCGGGTCCCGTGCGGTTCAAGCGGGGCGGGAAGTGGGTCGACGTCGACCTGGACCTGGCGGCTCGCGCGGACGGCTCGGTCGTGCCGCAGGCTCACCCGGAGGGTCTGGTCCTGGGCGGCAAGGGCGGCAGCCGGCCCGCGTCGCTGAAGGAGGCGGGCAAGGCCGCCGCGCGCACCCTGGTCACGCTCGGCCAGGGCCAGGAGCAGGTGGCGCTGCAGTGGAAGGGTGGTCTGCCCGCCCCGGTCCTGGACGGTCCGAAGGCCACCTACCCTGACGCCGTGCCCGGTGCGGACGTCGTCGTGGAGGCCACGCGTACCGGCTTCGAGCAGTACGTCACGATCAAGCAGCGCCCCGCTGCCGGCGGCTACGCCTACACCATGCCGCTCAAGGCCAAGGGCCTCAAAGCGCAGCAGCAGGCCGACGGCAGCGTCGTCTTCACCGACGCCAAGACGGGCAAGAAGCGTGCCGTGATGCCCGCTCCGGTGATGTGGGACGCGTCCGTGGACCCGGTTTCCGGTGAGCACACCCGCCGTGCGAAGGTCGGCCTGAAGCTCGTCCAGCACGGTTCGAACATCGACCTGGTCTTCACTCCCGACGCCGGTTTCCTGGCCGATCCGAAGACGACCTTCCCGGTCACCGTCGACCCGTCCACGGCCGCGCTGTCCAACGTCTTCGACACCTATGTGCAGCAGGGCGAGACGGTCGACTGGTCGGCCGACACCGAGCTGGACCTGGGCAACCCGGGGACGAAGAACGCCGACGGGACGCCGCGCACGGCCCGCTCGTTCGTCACCTGGAACACGGCGCCGTTCGCTGACGCGCTGGTGTCCAAGGCGACGCTGTCGCTGTGGAACTTCCACTCGGGCAACACCGACTGCAAGGCCTACCCGTGGGAGGTGTGGGACACCGCCAAGCCCACCACCTCCTCGCGCTGGACCGCCCAGCCCGCCTGGAACCAGAAGTTCGCCACGTCCACGGCGACCACCGGCAACCCGGGCTGCTCGACGCAGCCGGACGGCTGGATCACCGCGGATGTGACGAACCTGGCCCAGACCTGGGCGTCCGCGAAGAACGCCACGTCGAACATGGGTCTGCGCGCATCCGACGAGACCACGAGCCTGCCGTGGAAGCGGGTCAACTCCGCGAACGCGGCGTCCAACCCGCCCAAGCTGGTCGTCACCTACAACTACCGGCCGCGCACGGGCACCGACCAGCAGGCCGGCCCGCCGTTCTTCAAGGACACCAGCGGCACCTGGTACGTCAACACCCTCACGCCGACGCTGCGGGACACCTTCGCGGACCCCAACAACGACAAGGTCCAGGGTTTCTTCCAGATCGCCGACAACACCACCGGTACCCAGGTCGGCTCGAACCTGACCTCGGCGTTCGTCCCGGCCGGGCAGCCGGCCTCGGTGACGGTGCCCGCGGGCCTGCTGGCCAACGGCAAGACGTACAAGTTCCGCACCACCCCCTATGACGGCACCAGCTACAACCTCGGCTGGTCCAACTACGCGGTCTTCACCGTCGACACCTCCGCCCCGTCCGCGCCGACGTCAGTGACGTCGACGGACTACCCGAGCAACGCCTGGGTCAAGGGCGCCGGCCAGCCGGGCAACTTCACCGTCACGCCTCCCGCCGGCGACCAGAACGGCATCGAGTGGTCGCTGGACGGCGTCACCTGGACCAAGGTCGCCACCGGCGGCACCACCACCCCGGTCACCTTCTCCGTCACCCCCGCCAAGGCGGGCACCAACGTCCTCCAGGTGCGGGCGACGGACAAGGCGGAGAACAAGTCCGAGGCGCTCTCCTACACCTTCCACGTGGGCCCCGGCGGTGTCACCGCCCCCGACGACGGCACCCGCACCGCGGCCCGCGTCCCGCTGGCCGCCGAAGCCGACGGCGCCAAGTACGACAAGGTCACCTTCTCCTGGCGGCGCGGCGACGCCGACACGTGGACGCCGATCCCGGTCGGTGACGTCACCAACGCCGGACAGCCGCTCACCTCGTGGCCGCTGGCCCTGAGCAGCGGCAAGAGCCCGAAGCTCACCTGGAACGCCACCTCGACCGTCGATCCGGACGGCAGCGTGCAGGTGCGGGCCGACTTCACCGGCCCGAACAACGCGGCCACCTCGTCGGACCCGATCAGCGTGATCGTGGACCGCGCCGCCGACGGTGCCGCGTCGCAGGAGGTCGGGCCGGGTTCGGTGAACCTGCTCACCGGCGACTACACCCTCTCCGGCAACGACGCCTCCTTCTACGGCATGTCGGTGACCCGCACCGCCTCCTCCCGTACCCCGCAGGCCGGGGCGGCGCAGGAGGGACAGGCGCCGATCTTCGGCAAGGAGTGGCTGTCCGGCACCACCGCCGAGACGGTCGCCTCCGACTACACGCAGATCGTGAAGACCTCCGCCACCTCGCTGAACGTGGTCACGGCGGACGGGGACACGATCAAGTTCACCGCCAACGCCGCCGGCACCGGCTGGGTGCCCGAGACCGGCTCGGAGGACCTGACCCTCAAGGGCTCCTTCTCCTCCGGCGACTTCACCCTGTCCGACACCGACGGCACGGTGACCACCTTCTCCAAGGTCAGCTCGGCTGCGACGACGTGGACGGTGACCAGCTCGCTGGCCGACGGCCTGGCCAACTCCACCACCAAGGTGGTCTCCGAGGCCGTCACCGTCGGCGGGAAGACCCTGGCCCGCCCGAAGCGGGTCATCGCCGCGACCACAGCCACCACTCTGGCCGCGTGCGAGTCCGACCCGTCGACCAAGGGCTGCCGGGTACTGGAGTTCGTCTACCCGACGACCACGACCGCCACCTCCACTGCCCTCGGCGACTTCGCCGGGCAGGTCTCCCAGATCAAGCTGTGGTCCACCGCCCCCGGCGCCTCCACCGCCACCGCCGTCGCCGTGGCCCAGTACGCCTACGACGACGCCGGACGGCTGCGCGAGGAATGGGACCCGCGGATCAGCCCCGCGCTGAAGACCGCCTACACCTACGACAGCGCCGGACGCGTCGCCACACTGACGTCGGCCGGTCAGCTGCCGTGGACCTTCGCCTACGGCAAGGCCGGTTCCAACCCGGCGGCCGGTGACGGCATGCTGCTGCAGGCGTCCCGTCCCACGCTCACCCCGGGCAGCGCGAACCAGACCAACGGCACCGCCACCACCAGCGTCGTCTACGGTGTGCCGGTCAGCGGCAGCAGCGCACCCGAGGATCTGAGCGCGAGCGCGGTCGCCGGCTGGGGACAGAGCGATCTGCCCACCGACTCCACCGCCGTCTTCCCCGCCGACCAGACACCGGTCTCCCACGACGGGACCACCCTGGCGGCCGGAGACTACAGCCGCGCCACCATCCACTACCTGAACGCCTCCGGGCGCGAGGTCGACACCGCCAACCCCGGACACCACATCTCGGTGACCGAGTACGACCAGTTCGGCAACACGGTCCGCACCCTGACCGCGGGCAACCGCGAGCTGGCCCTGGGCACCACCCAGGCACAGCAGAACGAGCTCACCGACCTGGGCATCAACGCCCTGTCCTCCGCGGAGCGCGCCCAGCTGCTCTCCAGCACCTCGGTCTACAGCGCCGACGGCCAGCGGGAGACCGACACCTACGGCCCCCTGCACCAGATCACCCTGGCCGCCGACCTCACCAGCGGCACCACCACCGTGGCCGCGGCCGGCAGCCAGATCACGGGCCGCCGGCACACATTGAAGGAGTACGACACCGGCCGGCCGACCGACGGCACCGCCACCGTCAAGAACCAGGTCACCAAGGAGACCGTCGGCGCACAGCCGCGTTCGTGGCCGGACCTGACGGCCGACGCGCGGGTGACCGCCACCGCCTACGACTGGGCCAAGGGGCTGCCCACCTCCACCACCCAGGACCCGGGCGGCCTGGCGATCACCACGACCACCGGGTACGACGACCAGGGCCGTGTGATCAAGAAGAGCCTGCCCGCCTCCAGCGGAACGGACGCCGGCACCACGGTCACCACGTACTACACCGGTGACGGAACCGGCACCTGTGGCGGGCGTCCGGAGTGGGCGGACGCGGTCTGCCAGACCGGCCCGGCCGCGGCCATCGCCGGCGGTGGCTCCAACCCGACCACGCTGCCCACCAAGACCACCCAGTACGACCGGTGGGGCAACCCCACCACCGTCACGGAAACCTCGGGCAGCACCACCCGCACCACCACCACCGCCTACGACACCGCGGGCCGGCCGACGACCGTCACCGTCACCGGAGGCCTCGGCACGGCGGTCCCCGCGGTGACCACCACCTACGACAGCGCCACCGGTCAGGCCGTCCAGCAGACCTCCACCGCCGGCGGCACCATCAGCAAGGCGTACGACCAGCTCGGCCGCCTGATGTCCTACACGGACGCGGACGGCGGGGTCACCAGCACCCAGTACGACGCCCTGGACCGGCCCCTCAAGGTCACGGACAGCGTCCCGTCGACCACCACGTACACCTACGACACCACCGTCGACCCGCGCGGGCTGACCACGTCGATGACCGACTCGGTCGCCGGCACCTTCACCGCCCGTTACGACGCCGACGGCAATCTGAACCAGCAGACCCTGCCCGGCGGTTACACCATGGCCGAGGACCAGGACCCGGACGGTACCGCCACCAGCCGCACCTACACCCGCGACAGCGACGGCACGGTCCTGCTCTCCGACAGCATCACCGAGACCGCCCAAGGGCAGTGGGCCACCCACGCCGGCACCTCCGGGGTCACCGCCTCCCAGGCCTTCGCCTACGACAAGGCCGGACGCCTGACCCAGGTCCGGGACACCACCCCCGACGCGGTCTGCACCACCCGCACCTACGCCTTCGACCAGAACAGCAACCGCAAGTCCCTGGCCACCGCCGCCGCGGGTGTCGGTCTGGACTGCACCACCAGCGGGGCCACCACCACGTCGAACACCTACGACACCGCCGACCGGCTGGTGAACAGCGGCTACAGCTACGACGCCTTCGGCCGCACCACCGCCCTGCCCGGCAACACCATCAGCTACTTCGCCAACGACCTCGTCCAGCAGCAGACCGCCGGCAACCAGCGCCAGACCTGGACCCTGGACTCGGCCCTGCGCCGTCGCGGTTTCACCACCGAGAGCAACGCCTCCGGCAGCTGGACGCAGACCTCTTCCAAGCTCAACCACTACGACTCCGACAGCGACAACCCCCGCTGGACCGTCGAGGACATCGCCACCGGGGCACTGACCCGCAGTGTCGACGGCCTCGACGGCAACCTCGCCGCCACCACCAGCAAGACCGGTGACACGGTCCTGGAGCTGGCGAACCTGCACGGCGACCTCGCCCTGCAACTGCCCGCCGACAGCAGCGTCGCGCCGACCGTCCTCGACTACGACGAGTACGGCAACCCGCGCACCGGTCAGCCCGCCGCCCGTTACGGCTGGCTCGGCGGGAAGCAGCGCTCCAGCGAGACACCCACGGGCCTCACCCTCATGGGCGTGCGCCTGTACAACCCCGCCACCGGACGCTTCCTGTCCATCGACCCGGTGCCCGGCGGCAGCGCCAACGCCTACGACTACTGCAACGGCGACCCGCTCAACCGCTACGACCTCGACGGCAAGTGGTGGCACTGGCACCGCTACTTTCGGCAGGTGCACCGACGGATCAGTAACTGGGGGAGACGTCACCGCTGGGTGCGTGTCACCTATTACGCTTTCCGGAGCTGGGGCGGCCGCGTGTCGCGCAATCACTACGTCAGACAGTGCGCGTGGTGGGGCGGAGCCGGAGCCGGGCCGGTCATCACGTATGGCTTCTGGTCCGGGCCGATCGACTGGGGCCTGGCCGGGGTCACCGGCGGCTTCGGCTGCGTAGCCGGAATGGGCAGTTACCGATGGGGCTGAAAACGGTGGCACAAATGCGCTCAGCAGATCGTAAACCCGACCGTGTCGGGTCCATCATTGCTGCCATCGCCAGCGTGAGCAGCATCTATCTGGCTCACCTCGCGATGCCGAAACTCTCACTCGGCTTCCTGGTGGTCCCCGGCATCATCGTCGGCACGGCCATCGCGATCGCGATACGCAAACCGCGGAGAACGCGATAGCCGGATAGCGGCACAGCGCGCACGGTGACGGGCGGCCCCCGGAGAACCCTCCATTGACGCCGGTCGATTCGGGGGCAGGCTCTTCTCGGCCCCGCCGAGCTTCGGCTCGGCGGGGCCGAGTGCTGCGAGGGAACCCCCCCGGCCCCCCTCACGCCCCTCCTGGCAGCCCCCTCTGCAGGATGCCGTCGAGGTCCGCCGTGTCCGGCAGTGTTCCGAAGGCGTGCCCCCAGTCGCCGCCCAGGCGCGTGGCGCAGAAGGCGTCGGCGACGGCGGACGGGGCGTGGCGGAGCAGGAGGGACGCCTGCAGGGCGAGCGCCATCCGCTCCACCAGCCGGCGGGCGCCGACCGGTGAGGCGTCCCGCAGGCCGTCCCGCAGCCGCGTCACGGCCGTGTCCAGCCGCGCGTCCGCGCCCCGCGCCAGGGCGAACTCGGCGAACAGCGCCTCGGCCGTCGCCGGTTCACGCACCAGCGCGCGCAGCACGTCGAGCGCGTTGACGTTCCCGGACCCCTCCCAGATCGACAGCAGCGGGGCCTCGCGGTAGTGCCGGGGCATGCCCGAGTCCTCGACGTAGCCGTTGCCGCCGAGGCACTCCAGCGCCTCCGCAGTGAAGGCCGGGCCTCGCTTGGTCACCCAGTACTTGCCGACGGCCGTGGCGATACGGCGGAACGCCCGCTCGCCCTCGTCGCCGCGCACCGCCCGGTCCGCCGCCCCGGCCAGCCGCAGCGTGAGCGTCGTCGCGGCCTCGGACTCCAGCGCGAGATCGGCCAGCACGTTGCGCATGAGCGGCTGGTCCAGCAGCCGGGCCCCGAAGGCGCTGCGGTGCCGGACGTGGTGCCCGGCCTCCACCAGCGTCTTGCGCATCAGCGTCGCGGAGGCCATCACACAGTCGAGCCGGGTGCAGTTGACCATCTCGATGATCGTCTTCACCCCCTGGCCCTCCGGGCCGACCAGCCAGGCCACGGTCCCGTCGAACTCCGGTTCCGAGGAAGCGTTGGACCGGTTCCCGAGCTTGTCCTTCAGCCGCTGCACACGGAAGGCGTTGCGGCTGCCGTCGGGCAGGATCCGGGGGACCAGGAAGCACGACAGACCCTCCGGAGCCTGGGCCAGGACCAGGAACACGTCGCACATCGGCGCCGACGTGAACCACTTGTGCCCACGCAGCGCGTACACGCCCGGCTCGGCGGTCGGCGTGGCCGTCGTCGTGTTCGTCCGGACGTCGGAGCCGCCCTGCTTCTCCGTCATCCCCATGCCCGCGAGCAGCCCGCGCTTCTCGGCCGGCACCCGCAGCCCGGGGTCGTACACCCGGCTGGTCAGCAGCGGCTCGTACACCTTGGCGAGCTCCGGCTCGCGGCGCAGCGCGGGCACGGCGGCGTACGTCATCGACGTGGGGCAGCCGTGTCCGGCCTCGCTGTGCCCCCACACCAGTCCGCCCGCGCTCCGGGCGACGTGCGCGCCGGGCCGGTCGTCCGCCCAGGGCGCGCCGGCCAGGCCCTCCTGCACCGCGACCCGCATCAGCTCGTGCCACGAGGGATGGAACTCGACCTCGTCGATCCGGTCGCCGTAGCGGTCATGGGTGCGCAGTTCGGGCTCGTGCCGGTTGGCCAGCTCGCCCCACTCCTGCGCCTGCGCGCCGCCCGCCCGCTCGCCGAGCCGCCGGATGTCCGCCTCGGCCCAGCCGGCGCCCTCCCGGCGCAGACCCTCCAGCAGCGCCACGTCGTCCGAGGCGTCGTACGGCGCGAGCGGCGGCGGCTGGTTGGTGACGTCGTGCGTGCGGTACGGCTGCGGCCACGCGGTGCCCGGGATCGAAGTCATACCCTCATGTTGCACGTGTGCTGCGGTCGCAGCAATAGTGCAACATTGCCGACGCGATTACAGTACGTCTCCATGCGCAGCACGCACGTCTCGGAAGATCCGCCCGGCGGCGGTCTCGCCCTGCGTCCGCTGTCCGCCCGTTCGGTCGTCCTCAGCCTGCTCCTCGGCGCGCATCCGCCGGAGCTGCCGGTCAGGGAGCTGACCCGCGCGGTCGAACCCTTCGGCGTCGGCGGGTCCACGCTGCGGGCCGCGCTCAGCCGGATGACGGCCGCCGGCGATCTGCGGCGCACCGGCACCGGCTACCGCATCGGCGACCGCCTGCTGGAACGCCAGCGCCGCCAGGACGAGGCGGTCCGGCCCCGCACGCGCGCGTGGCACGGCGACTGGGAGATGGTCGTGATCACGGCGACCGGTCGTGGCCCCGCCGAACGCGCCGACCTGCGCGCGCGACTGGCCGCGTCGCGCCTGGCCGAACTGCGCGAGGGCGTCTGGCTGCGCCCCGCCAACCTCGACCGCCCACTGCCCGCCGGCCTCACCGAGATCGCCCAGACCTGGACCACCCGCCCCGACCGTCCCGCACATCAACTGGCCGCGGACCTCTGGCCGTTGGACACCTGGTCCGCCACCGCACGGGCCCTGCTCGCCCACACGGACGCGGTCGCGCGCCCGGCCGACCGGCTCACCGCCTTCGCCGCGCTCGTACGGCACCTGCTCGCCGACCCGGTACTGCCGTCCGAACTGCTCCCCACCGACTGGCCCGGCCCTGCCCTGCGCACCGCCTACGCCGCGTACCAGGAGGAGCTGGCCGCCTCGGTGGCCGGCGACCGCACCGGCTGACCGGGCCCGCGGCCCTACGACGAGGCCGCGGCCCCACGAGGAGACGCGAACGTCCCTTCTGGGGGTGCTGGCCGGTCACACATCTGAACGGACCGTAGAGGGAAAGCGCTTTCTGGTCAACCCCTCGTGAGGGCGTCTCGGCCCCTCCGGGCCGTCCGGCGCGCGGGCCTGGGCCGCCCCCGGACGCACCGCCCCGACTCGTCGGCGCAACCGCGTGATGACGAGGCGCTTTGCGGGAACCCGGCTGCTGGAGAGAGCGATGTCACGCGAGGTGAGGACAGCCATGGCAACGCAGCAGTCGCCCACGGCGACGCTCCCGCAGCCGCTGCGCACCGCCGCCTCGGCGCTGCGGCGGTTGCCCGGCGCGGGGCTCGTCGGCCGGGCGGCCGGCGGGGCGCTGAACAGAATCGGGGCCGTGTCCCCGCGCGGCCGGCGACTGGCGGTGTACACCGGCGCCGGGGTGCTCGGCGTCGCGGGCGTGGTGGAGTGGCCCGTCGCCGTCACCGGCGCGGCGGTGGCCTGGCTGACCCAGCCACGGTCCGGGGCGGGGGAGGGCGCCGGGGCAGCGGAGCAGGCCCCGGGCACCATGGCCGGCCACGCCCCGGCCGACAGCCCGACGCACCCGGCCGCCGACAGCCGCGCGCACGCGACTACGGACAGCCCCGCGTACGCGACTACCGACATCCCCGCATACCCAGCCGCCGACACCCCCGCCCACGCGGCGGCCGACGCCTCCGACCGCGCTCGCGTCTCCGCCTCGCGGCATGACGCCGCCGTGGCGAAGAGCGCCGCCAAGCAGGTGGCGAAGAGCGCGGCGCTCAGCGCGTCCCGGGCGTCGGGCATGTACCACTCCGGCACCCGGACGCGGCGGACCACCGCGTCCCCGACGAGGACCAGGGCGGGAGCGTCCACCCCGGACATCCGGCCGCGACACGGCGAAGAGCGACACGGCGAAGAGTGAGGATTCCATGGCGTTGGGCTTGCTGAAGCTTCCCGCGGCGGCCGCCGCCGTCCTGCCGGCCGGGCCCGGGCTGCTGGCGCGCGGTCTCGCGCCCGCCGCCGACCTGGCCGCCGGTGCCGTCGGCCTGGCCGCGGGCGCGGCCGCCGGCGCGGCCCGGGCCGGGGTGCGCGGCGCGGACACGGCGGTCAGGGTCGGCCGTGTCACCCGCGGCGCGCTGCCGGGCGCGGGCAGCCACTGGCGGTCCGGCCGACGGGCGCATCTCGCGCTGCGACCGGCCGGGGAGGAACACGTACGGCGGGCGGGCGGGCTGGAGGAGGCGGCGCGGCGGGTGGCGCGCATCCTGGCCGAACGGCCCGACGTCGCCTTCGCGTACTGGGACGGCGGACTGGCCCGGCTGGTGGTGTCGGCGACCGAGGACGCCCTGACCGACCGGGTCGTCGACCACGCCACCGCCCTGGCCGAACGCCACGGCCTGAGCACGGCGGATCCCTCCGACGTGGACATCGAGGAGTTCCCGCACCCGGGTGACCCGGCCGGTGTGCGCACCGCCACGCTGGCGCTGCTGACCGACGTGGCCGGAACCGGGGCCGCGCTGACCGCGTACGCTCTGCGCCTTCCGCCCTCGCCACGCCTCGTGACGGCAGGCGTGACCCTGCTGCGCGAGAACCCGCGCGTCCGCTCCTGGCTGCGTCGCCGCTTCGGCCGCTCCCGCATGGACCTGCTGCTGGCCGCCGCCAACGCGGCCGCCCACGGCGCCGGGCAGACGCCGACCGGACTCGTGCTGGACGGCACGCTGCGCGCCTGTCAGCTGGCGGAGACGGTGGCGCGCTCGGCGGCGTTCGACGCGGGCCACGACCAGCTGTGCGCGCCGGAGCGCCCCGGCGTGCACGCGAGTGCCCGTCCGCGCCCGCCGCTGCGCGGCACCCCGGCCCAGGAGTACGCGGCACACGCGGGCGCCGGCAGCGTGCTGGGCGCCGTCGCGGCGCTGCTCGTCAAACACGATGTGAACGAGGCGGCCGAGGCGGTCCTCGCCGGCTCGCCCAAGGCGGCTCGCTACGGCCCCGCCGCCTTCAACGCCTTCCTGGGCCTGGCCCTCGCCCGCACCGGTGTCCTCGTCCGGGACAGCGAGCGGCTGCGGCAGCTGGAGACGGTCCAGTCGGTGCTGCTGCACCCGAGCGCGCTGCGCACCCCCGGCGCGGGGCCCGACCCGTGGGCCGAGGCCGTGCTGGACGCCGCGCGCGCCGCCGGACTGCGCGTGGTGATGGTCGACGACCCCGCGCTCGCGGACTTCACCGGACTCGCCGACCATCTGGTGCCCGCCGACCGGCCGCTGGGGGAGGCCGTGGAACGGCTGCGGGAACGCGGCGCGGTGCTCACCGTCGCCCGAGCGGCCGCGGCCGAGGACCACGACGTGCTGACCGGGCTGCTCGCCGGTGACGTCGCCGTGGCGCTCGCCGACGGTGACGCCGCCGTGGTCTGGGGCGCGGACCTGGTGGCCCCGGGCGGCCTGCCCGACGTGTGGCGGCTGCTGCGGGCGGTGCCGGTGGCGCGGGACGTGGGCCACAGGTCACAGACGCTGGCCCGCTCCGGTGCCGCCCTGTCCGGCCTGCTGGTGGCGGTCGGCGAGGCCCGCCGTGGCCGGCGCTCCCCGATGATCCCCGGACTGCGGCACGCCCCGGTGGACGTGAGCGCGGCCGCCGCGCTGCTGAGCGGTGCCCGGGCGGCACTCGGCGTGTCGGTCGCCCGCGCCCCGCGCCCCCGCGAACGCGTCGCCTGGCACGCCCTGGAGACCGACGCCGTACGGGAGCGGCTGGCGAGGCGCGGTGAGGAACGGCCGTCCCTGCGGGAGCAGACGTCGGGCCGGGTGCGCCAGGTGGCCAAGCGCGCCGGGAAGGTTCCCGCACTCGCGCCGGTGCGCTGGACCTTCCAGCTGGCCCGGGCGGTACGGGGCGAGCTCCAGGACCCGCTCACGCCGGTCCTGACCGTCGGCTCGGCCGCCGAGGCGATCCTCGGCTCGGCGGCGGACGCGCTGCTGGTGGTTGGCGCGCTCGACCTGAACGCGCTGGTCGGCGGCATCCAGCGGCTGCGCGCCGAGCGGGCGCTGTCCGGGCTGCTCGCCGAGCACAAGCGCAAGGCCCGCCTCACGTCGGACGAGTGGCACGCATCGCGCACGGTCGACGCCGCCAAGCTGCACCCCGGCGACGTCATCGACCTCAAGGCGGACGACGTCGTCCCGGCCGACGCCCGGCTGCTGTGGGCGGACGGGCTGGAGGTCGACGAGTCCGCGCTGACCGGCGAGTCGCTGCCGGTGGACAAGGCCACCGACGCCTGCCCGGCCGCCGCGGTGGCCGAGCGGCGCTGCATGGTCTTCGAGGGAACGACCGTGGTGGCCGGAAACGCCCGCGCGGTCGTCGTCGAGACCGGTGAACGCACGGAGGCGTCCCGCGCGGTCCACCTGGCCGCCCGGAAGCCGCCCTCGGCGGGCGTGCAGGCCCGGCTGCAGGAACTCACCCGCAAGGCCCTGCCGCTGACCCTGGCCGGTGGCGCCGCCGTGACCGGTATTTCGCTGCTGCGCGGCACGCCGATCCGTGAGGCGGTCAGTGGGGGAGTGGCGGTCGCCGTGGCCGCCGTACCCGAGGGGCTGCCGCTGGTGGCGACGGTGGCGCAGCTCGCGGCGGCCCGCCGGCTCAGCCGGCGCGGGGTGCTGGTGCGGGCGCCGCGCACGCTGGAGGCCCTCGGCCGGATGGACACGATCTGCTTCGACAAGACGGGCACCCTCACCGAGAACCGGCTGCGCCTGGTGCGGGTCACCGACGCCGACGGCACGGTCCGCAAGCGCGACGAGGCCCCCGGCAGCCGCACCCTGGTGCAGGCGGCGCGCGCCTGCCCGCAGATGAACGGCGGTTCCGACCGCCCGGTGCACGCCACCGACGAGGCCGTACTGGAGGCCGCCGCGGACGATCCGGAGTGGACGCAGGAGGAAGCGCTGCCGTTCGAGGCCGCCCGCGGGTACGCCGCCGCCGTGGGGCATGCCGCGGACGGCGGACGCGTCCTGGTGGTCAAGGGCGCCCCGGAGAACGTCCTGCCCGCCTGCGGTGACCGGGCCGGTGAGGCGTCCGACACCGCGCACGCGCTGGCCGCCGACGGACTGCGCGTGCTGGCCGTCGCCGAACGCCGCCTGAACGACGCGGAGTCCGGCGCGGACGCCCTCGAAATGCCGTTGCGCGAGCTGGAGTTCACCGGTCTGGTCGCGCTCGCGGACGTGGCCCGCGACACCTCCAACGCGCTCGTGCACGGGCTGCGCGAGGCGGGGGTACGACCCGTCATGCTGACCGGCGACCACCCGCAGACCGCCCGGGCGATCGCCGTCGAGCTGGGCTGGCCGGAGGACACCGGTGTGGTCACCGGCGACGAACTGGCCGCCGCCGACCGGGCCGAACGCGCCCGCATGCTGGGTGACTGCGGTGTCGTGGCCCGGGTCGCGCCGGAGCAGAAACTCCAGGTCGTCGAGGCGCTGCGGGACGCGGGCCGGGTGGTCGCGATGGTCGGCGACGGCGCCAACGACGCCGCCGCGATCCGCGCCGCCGACATCGGGGTCGGCATCAACGCACGCGGCTCGGCGGCCGCCCGCAACGCCGCCGACCTGGTGCTGACCGACGACGACCTCGGTGTCCTCGTCGAGGCGGTCGGCGAGGGCCGCGCCCTGTGGCACAGCGTCGCCGACGCCATCGCCATCCTGATCGGCGGCAACGCGGGCGAGGTCGGCTTCGGCATCGTCGGCACCCTGCTCGGAGGCCGGGCGCCGCTGTCCACGCGGCAGATGCTGCTGGTGAACCTGTTCACGGACCTGTTCCCGGCGATGGCCGTCGCGGTGACCCCGGAGAAGGACCCGACCGACGAGGCGAGCGGGCCGCTGGGCTCGTCGATGCTGGGCGAGCCGCTGATCGAGCAGATCCGGCACCGCGCCCTGACGACGTGCCTGGGCGCGGTGGTCGCCTGGCTGTTCGGCCGGTTCACCCCGGGTACGACCCGCCGCTCCACGACGATGGCGCTGTGCGCGGTGGTCGGCACGCAACTCGCGCAGACGCTGGCCGACCGCCGGGGCAGCCCGCTCGTGCGCGCCACCGTCCTCGGATCGGCTGCGGCGCTGGTCCTGCTGGTCCAGACACCGGGCGCCAGCCAGGTCTTCGGCTGCACCCCGCTCGGCCCGCTGGCCTGGGCCGGCGTGGCCATGGCGATCGCCCTGGCCCTCGCCGGCCAGCGAGCACTGCCGCGCCTGGAACAGACGGTCCTGAAGCTGACACGGTGAGGGCCGGGGCCATCGGAGCGACGACATCGGCCGCCCGCTGACCGCCACGGCGCCCGCGGGCCGGCCGACCGCGCGGACGCACCCGTGCGGCCCACCACACCGATGCGCGCCCGACCACGCGACCGGCCGGGGACGCCGTCGTGCGGATGGAGTGCCGGGGCGCCTGGCTCGGGTTGACCGCGTGCGGGGCGTCGCCGTCTGCGCCTGGTCGCTGGGGCGCGACCGTGCCGCGCGTGTGGAGGGACGCCGTCGTGCGGATGGAGTGCCGGGGCGCCTGGCTCGGGCTGACCGCGTACGCGGCGCCGCCGTCTGCCCCAGGTCGCCGGTGCGCGACCGTCCCGTGCGAGCGGACGGGGACGCCCTGGCGCGGACGGAGTGCCTTGATATCTGGCTCAGGCCGACCGCGCGCGGGGCGCCGCCGCGCCTGACGCAGGTCGACCACGCGGCTATGGCCCCGCGCCGTAGGGAGCCGTCGAACGCGAGCCGCTGGCGTCGTTCCGGCCGCACGGACGGGGTGTCGGCTCCACGTCGCGCCGTAGGGATCGGAAGCCGCCGCCGGGACGCCCGCGTGCCCGCGCCGCATGCACCGAAGCGCCGCTGCGGTGGGCCCCCGCCCGGCCGCAGGCACGGCAGGCCGCCCCTCTCGGCCGACCGTCCAAGGCCGCCCGGATCGGTGCTACCCGCCGCCCCCACCGCCCCCGCTCATTCCGCCCGGCGGGACGGCCGGCCAGGCCTCTTGCCCCCGCTCCCTCCGCCCGGCGGAACGGCCGGCCGGCCTCGCGCCCTCGCTCACTCTGCCCGGCGGGACGACCGGCGCCCCCCACCGCCCCCGCTCACTCTGCCAGGCGGGACGACCGGCCAGGTCCCTCGTCCCCCGCTCAGACCGACCGGTGGTACTGGTCCGGTACGTGGACCTCGCCGCCCAGGCGGCGCGCCGCGTGCCGGGCCCAGGACGGGTTGCGGAGCAGTTCGCGGCCGAGGAGGACCGCGTCCGCCTCGCCGTTGGCCAGGATCTTCGCCGCCTGCTCCGGCTCGGTGATCAGGCCGACGGCGGCCACCGGCAGCGGTGTCTCCGCCTTGACCCGCGCCGCGAACGGCACCTGGTAGCCGGGCTCGGCCGGGATGCGCACACCGGAGGCGTTGCCGCCGGTGGAGACGTCGAGCAGGTCGACACCGTGGGCGTGCAGCTCCCGCGCGAAGCGCACGGTGTCGTCGGCGGTCCAGCCGCCCTCCTCCAGCCAGTCGGTCGCCGAGATACGGAAGAACAGCGGCTTGTCGTCCGGCCACACCTCGCGTACGGCGTCGACGACCTCGAGCGGGAAACGCGTGCGGTTCTCGAAGGACCCGCCGTAGGCGTCGGTGCGGCGGTTGGAGTGCGGGGAGAGGAACTCGCTGATCAGGTAGCCGTGGGCGCCGTGGATCTCGACGATCTCGAAGCCCGCGGCCAGGGCGCGCCGGGCGGCGTCCGCGAACTGGCCGACGATCTCCCTGATCTGCTCGGCCGTCAGCTCGGTGGGCACCGGGTGCCGCTCGTCGAAGGCGAGGGCGCTCGGCCCGACCGGCTGCCAGCCGTGCGCGTCGGGCCCGACCGGCGCCCCGCCCTTCCAGGGCCGGTCGGTGGAGGCCTTGCGGCCGCCGTGCCCGAGCTGGATCCCCGGCACCGTGCCCTGGCCGACGAGGAAGCCGGTGATGCGGCGGAACGCTTCGACCTGGGTGTCGTTCCAGAGGCCGAGGTCGTACGGCGAGATCCGGCCCTCGGGCGAGACGGCCGTGGCCTCGACGATGATCAGGCCCGTGCCGCCGGCCGCGCGGGCCGCGTAGTGCGCGAAGTGCCAGTCGTGCGGCATCCCGGCCTCGGGCCCCTCGGGCGCGGCCGAGTACTGGCACATCGGCGGCATCCACACCCGGTTGGGGATGGTCACTTCGCGCAGGGTGTAGGGCTCGAAGAGCGCACTCACGGCGGACTCCATTCGTCACGGGACCGGTGGTCGACTCGTACGATAGCCGTCGTAGTACGGTGGATGTCAAACTACGAAAGCCTTCGTACAATGAGGGGCATCCGACGAACTGGAGCCCGCCGTGACCCCCGCCCCCGCCACCCCCGCCGTCAGCGGCCGTGAGCTCCCGCACCCGGCGCGGGAGGAGATCCGGCTGGAGGCTGTGCTGCACGCTCTGTCCGACCCCATGCGACTGAGCATCGTGCGCGAACTGGCCGTCGCGACCGAAGAGTTGTCCTGCTCGCAGTTCGATCTGCCGGTCACCAAGTCGACCACCACGCACCACTTCCGGGTGCTGCGCGAGGCCGGGGTGATCCGCCAGGCCTACCAGGGCACCGCCAAGTTGAACGGCCTGCGCCGCGACGACCTGGAAGGCCTCTTCCCCGGCCTGCTCGACGCCCTCCTGGACGCCGCCGCCCGTGAGGTCACCCGGCTCGCCTGACCCCGTCGGCCTCCCGCTCAACCCGACCGGTCTTCGACGGACCCCGCCCGCCCTGGCTCACGCCGCCCTCGCCGGCTCAAGCCGTCCCGCTCGACTGACCCCGCCCGCTCGCCCGTGACGCGACGCCCCTCACCGGGTCGCGGTGCGTGCCGCGGCCATGAGGGAGCGCCAGTCGGGCAGCTTGACCACCGAGCGCCCGAGCGACGCTCCGAGCCGCGCCTCCGCCCGCTCGATCTCCAGCCAGCCCGCCCACTCGACCGGCTCGGCCCGCGCCGCCCGCAGCGCGTCCAGCGGATCGCCGGGCAGCTCGGCGGCCACGAGCGCGGGAGCGTCCGCCAGCAGCGAGGCCGCCGTCTCCCCGGCGCACGGACGGTTGGTGCCGATGACACCCGTCGGGCCCCGCTTGATCCAGCCCGCCACGTACACGCCCGGTACGACGGCCCCCTCGCGCAGCACGCGCCCGGCCATATTCGGCACCGTGCCGTGCTCCGCGTCGAACGGCAGCCCCTCCAGCGGCACCCCCCGGTAGCCCACCGACCGCAGCACCAGCTGCGCCTGGACCTCCTCGAACCGGCCGGTTCCCGTCACCCCGCCGCGCCCGTCCGGCACCGTCCGCTCGAAGCGCACCGCGCCCACCCGGCCCCCGTCGGCGAGCAGTTCGACCGGCCGCAGGAAGAACCGCAGCGCGATCCGGCGCCGGGCGCCGGTGTCCGCACGCCCCGCCCACTCACCCAGCACCTCCACATTGCGACGCTGCGCCGCCGGCAGCAGCGAGGGATCGGCGTACCCCGGGTCCAGGGCCAGCTCCGCCGGGTCCACGCTCACATCGGTGTCCGGGAGCGCGCCCAGCTCGCGCAGCTCCTTGGTGGTGAAGCGGGCCTGGGACGGGCCGCGCCGGGCCGCCATGTGGATCCGGGTGACCCGGCTGGCGGCCAGCGCGGTCAGCGCCGCCTGCGGTACGTCGGTCGGACTCAGCTCCGCCCGGCCGCGCGCGAGCATCCGGGTGACGTCCACCGCCACGTTCCCCGCGCCGATGACCACGGCCGACCGCGCGCCGCCGAGACATCCGTCGGCGGCGGCGTCCGGGTGGGCGCTGTACCAGGCCACGAACTGCGTCGCCGACCAGCTGCCCGGCAGGTCCTCGCCGGGGATGCCCAGGCGCCGGTCGGCGGCGGCGCCCACGCAGTACACCACCGCGTGGTACAGCTCCCGCAGCCGCGCTCCCGGCACGCCGCCCGGTCCGCCGATCCGGACCCCGCCCAGAAAGCGGACCCGGGGCTCCTCCAGGACCGCGCGGAGGGTGTGCTGCAGCGTCTTGATCTTCTCGTGGTCGGGGGCGACGCCGTAGCGGACCAGGCCGAACGGGCACGGCAGGCGGTCCAGCACGTCGACGCGCACCTCGGGGTGGAGCTGCAGAAGGCTCTGCGCGGTGTAGACCCCGCTCGGGCCGGAACCGACGACGGCGACACGGAGCACGGCGGAACTCCTCTGTCAGAGGGAGGGCTTCCCGGGCCCGTCGTCGCAGGGTGGGCTGCGCTGACAGGGTGCTGTCCGGGCGGACGGATGCGTGTCCGTTCGTATGGAATGTGATCATGAGGTTACGTTGCGTGTGTGCTTGAAGCATCCTTTCTTAATCTTTCCGATCGATCGGAGGCGGACGGCGCGGTCACCGTGTCGCCCGCATGGGAAGTGCAGGAGGACGCCGGCGCGACGAGGTGGTTCCACGTCCGCCTCGCGTTCCCCGACGGCGCCGGCGTCGAGGCGCTCGCCGTGGTGTGTGAGGGGTGCGTGTCCATCGAGGACGTCAGGGCGGAGCCCGCGCTGTCCCTGGACGACCTGTCGGTGCTCGCGGACTGGATCGAGAGCCCGCTGTTCGAGGCCTGCGGGGTGGACGCCGACGTCGACGAGGAGCGCGGGGAGGCCGGCGAGGACGAGCCGCCCGGAGGACGCCGGGGCCGCCCCGCCTGGCCGCGCGGCATCGAGGGGCGATGGCAGATCGCCCAGGAGTACCGGGCGGCGCAGGAGGAGGGCGTCGACCCGGTCCTCGCGGTGATGTGCGCGACCGGCCACAGCCGCCGCAAGTCCCTGCGCCTGATCGCCCAGGCCCGCGACGCCGGATTCCTCACGCCACGCCACGCCCGCCGCAAGGCGGACTAGCCGTCACCGCGCCCGGCGCACCCTGTCACCACTCCAGCGGTCTCCCCTCACCGCATCCTGCGCACCCTGTCGCCACATCCGGCGGTCTCCCCTCACCGCATCCTGCGCACCCTGTCGCCACATCCGGCGGCCTCCCGTCACCGCATCCGGCCTCCCATCACCCCGTCCGGCCCGCCCGGCAGCCCATTCGGCGCGGCGCCCCCGACACCCCATCCGGCGCTTCCGTCACCGCATCTGCCGCATCCGCGTGATCTCGCTCGTCTGCTGCGCCACCACGTCGTCGGCCATCTCCTCGATGCGGATGTTGTTCCCCTGCGCCTTGACGTCCGTCGCCATCGTGATCGCTCCCTGGTGATGGGTGATCATCAGGGTGAGGAAGAGCGCGTCGAACGCCGAGCCGCGCGCCGCCCCCAGCTGTTTCAGCTGCGCCTCGGTCGCCATGCCGGGCATGCCGCCGTGTACATGTCCGCCACCGGACTCGTCCTTGCCGTACTCCTTCAGCCAGGCCCGCATGGTCGCGATCTCCGGGCCCTGAGCGGCCGAGATCCGGGCCGCGAGGCGCTTGACGTCCTCCGACCGGCCGTGATCCGCGGCCAGTTCGGTCATCCGCAGCGCCTGTTCGTGATGGGCGATCATCATCCGCGCGTACGACACGTCCGCCGCGTTGGGCGTGTCGTCGTCCGCCCGCTGCCGTGCCGCCTCCTCGGCTGAGAGCGTGTGGTTCGCCTCGCCCGGCTTGCCCGGCACCAGCACCGAGGGCCGTCCGCTCGGCGCGGGCGACCCGGCGTCCGTACCGGAGTCACAGCCCCCGAGGGTGAGCAGGGCGAGGGCGGTCAGCGAGACCGTGGCGAGCACCGGACGCGATCCACGGCGCAGGAGCAAGGCGACCTCCCGGGTTCTTCATGACGATCCCATTGCCATCTGTTGATCTGGGCATGATGAAGACGATACTGCGGGGAAGCGTGAACCGTTCCGACCCGGAACGGTACCGAGGGAGGACACAGTGACCCTGCACGATCCCCGAACACGACGCAGACGCCTGGGTGTTGTGGCAGCCGCGGCCGGACTGCTGGCCGCGCTGATCACTGCCGCGCCGGCCGGCGCCACCCCCGACCCGGGCGACCACCCGGCCGCACCGAGGGAACTCTCCAGCAGCGCCCGGGCGCAGGCGGCCGAGGCGATCGCGGCCGGGGAGATACCCGGCCAGGACCAGATCGTCCACTCCGCCAACGTCCAGCACCTCGCCAACATCCCCAAGGACGCGCTGCCCGGCACCAATTCGGACCTCGCCTTCCAGGGCCGGTACGCCTTCGCGGGCAACTACGACGGCTTCCGCATCTTCGACATCGGCAACCCCGCGTCACCGAAGACCGTTGCCCAGGTGCTCTGCCCGGGCTCGCAGAACGACATCTCCGTCTCCGGCAACCTTCTCTTCCTGTCCACCGACTCCTCGCGCAGCGACAGCAGTTGCCACAGCACCACCCAGCCGGCGACCGAGAAGTCCTCCTGGGAGGGCATGAAGGTCTTCGACATCAGCGACAAGCGCAACCCCCGCTATGTCGCCGCCGTCGAGACCGCCTGCGGCTCGCACACCCACACGCTGGTGCCGAAGCGGGACAACGTCTACGTCTACGTCTCCTCCTACTCGCCGAGCGCGAGTTACCCGGACTGTCAGCCGCCGCACGACGGGATCTCGGTCATCAAGGTGCCGCGCGACGCCCCCGAGAAGGCGGCCGTGGTGAACTTCCCGGTGCTCTTCCCCGGCGACGGCCCGGACGGCGGCGGCAACCCCGGCGCCCCCACCAACCCCGGCGTCTCCAAGACCACCGGCTGCCACGACCTCACCGTCCTGCCCTCCGAGGACCTCGCGGCCGGCGCCTGCATGGGTGACGGCATCCTGTTCTCCGTCAAGGACCCCGAGCACCCGAAGGTCATCGACCGGGTCCAGGACAACGTCAACTTCGCCTTCTGGCACTCGGCGACCTTCAACCAGAAGGCGAACAAGGTCGTCTTCACCGACGAGCTCGGCGGCGGCGGCGCGGCCACCTGCAACGCGGCCACCGGTCCGAACCGTGGCGCCGACGGCATCTACGACATCACCGGCAAGGGCGAGAAGCGAAAGCTCGTCTTCCGCGGCTACTACAAGATCCCGCGCCACCAGGCCGACACCGAGAACTGCGTGGCCCACAACGGCTCGCTGATCCCGGTCAAGGGACGCGACATCATGGTCCAGGCCTGGTACCAGGGCGGCGTCTCCGTCTGGGAGTTCACCGACTCCGCGCACCCGAAGGAGATCGCCTACTTCGAGCGCGGCCCGCTGACCACCGACACGCTCACCGTCGGCGGTGCGTGGTCGGCGTACTACTACAACGGCTACATCTACTCCAACGACATCGCCAAGGGCTTCGACGTCCTGAAGCTCACCGACCGCCGCACCGACCAGGCCCGCCGGGTCCACCTGCGGGAGCTCAACGTCCAGACCCAGCCGGACTACTTCGGCTGACCCTCCGGCCGCGCGCCGGTCGCGAAGAAGCGGGACAGATCCTGCTCGCAGCACCCGCCGGTCGCCTCGGCGTCCGGCGGGTTCCCCGCGTCCTGGTCCAGCCCGTAGCGCTGGAACAGCTCGGCGCGCATGGCCGAGATCGGCATGGCCACGTTCGGCAGCACCATCGCGTACACGGCGCCCATGAGCACCGAGCGCAGCATCGGGTAGTCGCGGTCGACGTCGTGGGAGCCGTACCCGTCCACGGTGGCGCGCAGCAGCTCCGCGAGCCGCTGCTGCTCCGGGCACCGCACGAAGCCCTCCGCCTGCAGCAGGCCCGCCATGTGCTGGCGCATCAGCACCGGTTCGTCCCGGGCCAGCCCGAGGATCGCGTCGATCGCCCGCGCCATGCGCTCACGGCCGTCGTCCGTGCGCGGCTCGCGCTCCAGGGCCTCCTCCAGCGTGCGGTGCATCAGCCGGTGCACGGCGGACTGCACCAGCCGGCGCTTGCCGGGGAAGTAGTACGACACCAGTCCGCGGGCCGAGCCCGCGCGGTCGGCGATGTCGCCGAGCGTCGTCGCCTCGTAGCCGCGCTCCCTGACCAGCTCGAGTGCCGCCTGCAGCAGCCGCTCCCGGGAGCGCCGCCGCAATTCCTCATTGACCGAGGCGCTGCGCGGGGACATGCTGTAACTCCTGCGTTGACTGGCTGCCAGCCAACTATACTCAACGCGTGTCGACCAGCCCCGGTGCGGGCCCCGGTCGGCGTTGCCGTCCGCTCTGGGCGACGCGGGGGATCGTCCAGAGCGGACCGCCTCTTCCCCGGATGGTCGCCTCAGGCAATCGGGTGGGTCGCCGTCGGGTGGGTCGCGTGAGGCGACTCGGTCGCAGGCGTGCTTCGGGCTCCCTAGAGTGAAGCGGAGAGATCTGGGCTCCCTGGAGTGAAGCGGAGAGAGCCGGCCGAGGAGGCGTGGGCGGATGGAACAGGACCAGAAGATCCTGGGCAGGATCACGGAGATGGTCGAGCACGAGCACCGGCTGCGCGAGGACCTGGCGTCCGGCCGGATCGACGGCGTCACCGAGCGGCAGCGCCTCACCGAACTGGAGCACGAGCTGGACCGGTGCTGGGACCTGCTGCGGCAGCGGCGCGCGAAGACGGAGTTCGGGGAGAACCCGGACGAGGCCGCGGCCCGTTCGTCCTCGCAGGTCGAGGGCTATCTGGAGTGACCGCCCGGCCCGTGAGCTGCGGCGTTCAGCTCACCAGGGCCAGGACGGGTCGCAGTGCGCCGGGGCGTTCATGGGCCGGCAGATGGTCCACGAAGTGCACCCGGCAGCCCAGGGCCGCCGCGCCGCCGTCCGCGCGCCGGCAGTCGCCGACCATGAGCACCTCGTCCGGCTCGGCGTCCAGCGCGGCACAGGCGACCTCGAACAGCCGCGGGTCCGGCTTACGGACGCCGTGCTCGTACGACAGCGCATAAGTATCGACAAATGGATCCAGGCCGTGCGCGCGGAAGACGGGCCGCAGGTCCCAGCCGATGTTGCTCACCACGCCGATCCGCACCCCCCGCTCCCGCAGCGCGCCCAGCACCTCGGCCGCGTCCGGGTACGGCGTCCAGGCGCCCGGCGTGCGATGCCGCTCGTACAGCGCGTCGTACAGGGCCGGGTCGGGCAGCGGGACCTGGCGGGCGAGACCGGTGTAGGCGGCCCGGTGCCCGGCGCCGCTCTCGTCGCGGGTCTCCCACAGCTCGGCGAGAGGGCCGGGGATCCGCTGCGGCTCCGGACCGCCGGGCAGTGCGCCCGCCGCCTCCAAGGCCCGCACCGTGGCGGCCAGTTCACTCTCGGGGAGCGTGACGCCCGCCTGCGCGAGCACGGTGCGCACCCACGAGTCGACGGACTCGATCCGGAACAGCGTGCCGGAGAGGTCGAAGAGAACGGCGGTCATGCCGGCGATCCTAGTGACCGCCCACCCGCCGGTTCACGGCCGCCACCGCAGATGCGCCGCCACCGCGCCCGCCACCACGGCCGCGCCCAGCAGCCAGCCGCCGAGCACATCCGAGGCCCAGTGCACGCCGAGCCACACCCGGGTCACGCCGGCCCCGGCGACGGAGATCACGGCGACGCCGCATGCCGTACGCCGCAGAGCCGGCCCGGCGCCGTACACGTGTACCAGCCACACCAGCAGGCCGCACACCACCGTGGCGGTCATGGCGTGGCCGGACGGAAAGGCCGCGTAGTGCGCGGAGTCGACCGGATCGGGCCACACCGGGCGGGGCCGGTCGACCGCGGCCTTGAGTACCTGCTGCACCACCGCGGCCAGCGCCGTCACCGTCACCAGCCAGACGGCCGTCCACCACGCGGCACGCCGCCACAGCAGCCACCCGGCGACCGCCGCGCACAGGAGGCGCATCGTCGTGGGGTCCCACACCCAGTCGGTCAGCACCCGGAAGGCGTGCGTCACGCCCGGGCCGCCGACCGCCCAGCGGTGGGTGGTCCGGGCGATGTCGCCGTCGGCGCCGGTCAGCGGCCGCCATCTGATCGCGACCAGCGCGGTCAGCAGTCCCGCGCACAGCGTGAGCACGAGGGCGCAGCGCAGCGCGAAGCGGTGGGCGGGGGAGCGGGGCGGCGCGTCGACGGGCGGAAGGTGCATGGCGCGATCCTCGCCGACACGCGGTCCGCGAGGCCAACTCCGGTCCCGCGTCAGCCCATCGCCCGCAGCCCCGGGCCGAACGCCACCAGCAGCGGGATCACCGGCACCAGCGCGGCCGCGGCCGTCAGCCGCAGCCGGCGGGCCGCGGTGAGCCGGGCCGGCGCGGTGAGCAGCCGGGCCACGCGCTGCGACACCTGCCCGTGCCCGCCGGGGCAGGGGCCGAACACGCCACGGTCCTCGTTGAGTTCGACGAGTGCGAGCGCGGTGGTGAGCCGGCCGAAGCGGCGCGAGGCGGTGTCGTCGGCGGCCAGCTCGACCAGCCGGTGCATCTGGTCGCGGAACGCGGCGAACACCGGGACCTGCGGGAAGCCGCCGGCCAGCGCGGAGGAGCAGTGCAGCAGCCAGTCGTGCCGGGCGCGCGCGTGCCCCTGCTCGTGCGCGAGGACCGCGTCCAGCTGGCGCCCCTTGAGCCGGCGCAGTGCGGCGGTGGTGACCACCAGCCGGGGCGGTGCGCCGGGCAGCCACCAGGCGTCCGGGCGCTCCTTCTCCAGGATGACCAGCCGCCCGCGCTGCCCTGCCTCACCGGGCAACCGCGGGGCGTGGACGAGGAGGTCGGTGCGGCGCAGCCGGTGCCGTGTCCGTGCCCGGGCCACCTCGCGGACCAGCATCGCCGCGCTCCACACCCCGCCCAGCGCCAGCGCGACGGCGGTGGTCGCCGCCCAGGGAACGCCGACCCCCAGCTCGTAAGCCTGCACCACGGCCCGCGGCGCCGAGGCGAACACATGGCCGCGTACCGCCTGCCAGGCCACCGCCGCGCTGAGCGTCATCGACAGCGCGCAGCACAGCAGTACGCCCGCCACGACGCACTGCCACACCCACAGGGCGACCACCGGTTCACGGTCCGGCCAGTCGGCCCTGGCCAGCAGCCGCGGCGCGACGACCGCGGTCAGGGCGCCGAGCAGCAGCAACATCGCGGGCACCACCATGGGCAGCAGCCTATGAGGCCGGGGCTACTCGGCGGTACACGCGGTGCGGGCAAAGTGACACACCCCACGCGTCACAACGTCAGCAGCATCGCCACCATCGCGATGCCCATCGACAGCCGGCACGCCCGCGTCACCTCCGGCCGTTCGCCCCAGCCCGCCACGGGCGGAGCGCCGGCCATCGCGGCGACCGGCACCAGCCGCGCCCCGGACAGCAGCACATACCCGGCGAAGTAGAGCAGCAGCGCCCCCGTCACCAGCGGCAGACCACCGCCCGTGTGATGGTGGGCCGGCGCGGCCGCCATCACCAGGGACATGTAGACCATGGCCGCCGCCCCCACCAGATGGTGCAGATGGTGGGCGCTGCGGCGCGCCGCCCACAGGGCACGCACCGCCGCGAGCCCGAACACCACCGCGTAGCCCGGCCAGGCCCAGGCCGGCGGCGTGAACACCGCCGCCGGGACCGCCATCGCGGCCATCCCGAAACCCATCAGCGCCTCACTGCCCGCGACCCGGCGCTGCTCCCGTGTCCCGCCGCGCATGCGCAGCAGGCAGTAGGCGCCGGCCGCCGCGCACAGCGCGACCAGGAGCAAGCCGGACGAAGCCGGTCCGTGCACGCGCGCCTCCCCGCTCGACCGTCGGTCCAGAAGGAGCGATGCCCGGACCACCCGGAGCGCACGCAAGCGCAGAGAGGTACGAGGGGCGCGCAGGGAGCGCGCAGGCAAATATTTCACGAGTAAAACACCTGTTAAACTCAATGTCATGCACTTCCGTCCTCTCCCCCTCGCCGGAGCCCTCAGGCTCGGCCGTCCCTCCCCGATCTGGTTCAAGCCCGCCCTGAGCGGCGTCGTCTCGGTGGCGGCGCCGAACCTGATCCTGCTGGCGCTCGGCCGTCTCGACCTGGCGATGTACACGATGGCCGGATCCCTGTGCGCCCTGTACGCCCACAACCGTCCCTACGCCGCCCGGGCCCGGACGCTGGCCTGGGTGGTCCTCGGCATGACCGGCGGCCTCGCCGTCGCCCTGGTCGCGGCGTCGCTGACCACCGGCGCGCTCGTCCTGGTGACCGTCGGCGCACTGCTGGCCGCCGTACAGAAGGCCGTGTGCGACGCCACCCGCGTCGGCCCGCCCGGCAACGTGGTCCTCACCTTCATCAGCTCCGCGTCCCTCTTCGTCCCCCAGACGCTCGCCCAGATCCCCGGGCACCTCGGGCTGGCCCTCGCGGCGGGCGCCTGGGCGTGGCTGGTCGGCATGGCGCCTGGCCTGGTACGCCCGCACGGCCCGGAGCGGCGCGCCACCGCGCAGGCCCTGACCGCGGCTGCCGCCCACGCCACCACCCGGGACGCCCACACCCGCGGCGCCGCGGCCGCCGCCGTCCAGACCGCCTGGCAGACCCTGCTCACCGCGGGCCTGCGCTCCGACCGCACCCGGCGCGGCCTGGAACGCCTCCTCGTCCGCGCCGAGGTTGCCCTGGCCGCACCCGCCGACAGCGACCCCGTACGCCTGCGTGCCTGGGCCCGCGACCTGCGCGGCAACGGCCCCCTGCCGCGCGTGGACGACCTGCCGGGCGAGGCGGAGGAACTCCTCGGCGTGGAAGCGGAGCGCACCACCCCCACCCCCCGCCACCACCACGTCACCCCCCTCGCCGTGCGCACCTTCGTCGGCTGCGCCCTGGCCGGTTACGCCTCTCTCGCGCTCGGCGTCGGCCGCCCCTACTGGGCCCTGGTCACCGCGGCCAGCCTCTACCAGGCCAATCTCACGCTCACCTGGAGCCGGGCCGTGCAGCGCGTGGTCGGCAACGTCATCGGCGTCCTCGTCTTCGCGGCGGTGGTCCCGCTGGCCCACCTTCACCCGGCGGCGCTCGTCCTGATCTGCCTGGCCTTCAACTTCGGCGCGGAGGCGCTGATGGGCCGCAACTACTGGCTCGGCACCCTCTGCGTGACCCCCATGGCACTGCTGATCACCGAGTTCGCCCGCTTCCAGGACTCCACCGAACTGATCACCGAGCGCACGGTCGACACGCTGGTCGGCGCCCTGGTCGGTTTCGTGGCGGCCGTGGCCGTCACCAACCGCCGCTCCGGCGCCCGGCTGGAACACGCCCTGACCACCGCCGAGCGGGCCCGCGAACGCGCAGCCCGCCTCCTCACCGAACCCCAGACCTCGCCCGCCGCCCTGGAAGCAGCCCGCCGCGCGCTCGCCGGCGCGCTGGTCGACCTGCGCGCCACTGCCGAGGCCGCGTCCGGCGAGTGGTGGCAGCGCGCCCTGCCGCACGACCGGGTGGTGCTCACCGAACAGGCGGGACACCGTACGCTCGCGGCGACGGTACGAGCCCAGGGCCTGACCGTGGACCAGAACAAACGCACCGAAGCGGAGGACGTACGGCCATGACGGCGACCGAGGCACAGGGCGCAGCCGGCGACAGGGGCGACACCGTAGCCACCGTCGTCCGGCAGTGGCGGGCGGTCCACCCCGACCTCGACACCGGCCCGATGGAGATCATCGGCCGGGTCAACCGCTGCGCCGCGCTCCTCCAGCAGGCGGAGGACGCGCCGCTGCGCCGGGCGGGCCTGAGCCGCGCCGAGTTCGACCTGCTCGGCGCGCTGCGCCGCACCGGACACGAGCTGACGCCGGGCGAAGTGGCCCGCGAGACGTTCTCCTCCGGCGCGGCCGTCACCAAGCGGCTGAAGCAGCTCACCGAGCGCGGCCTGGTCGACCGCCGCGCCGACACCCGCGACCGCCGCGTCTCCCATGTCAGCCTCACAGCCGCCGGCCGCGACCTGGTCGACGCGATCCTGCCGGAGCAACTGGCGTACGAGACGGCGGTGCTGTCCGCCCTCGACGACCCCGACCAGAACGAACTGGCGTCCCTCCTGAGCAACCTGCTGGGCCGCCTGGAGGGCCGCCTGGAGTCCCTCCGAACGTGACCCGGCCTGCTCCCGACAGCTGAGCGAACCGATATGCCCGCCACGACGTTGCCGCACCCCCCACCCCGTCCCCGACTCAAAAGCCGGCCGCAGGCGCGACGCACGCCACAACGCGACCGCAACGGGCCGCCGCAGGCATCCAAGGGGCGCGGGGCGGTGTCGATATGCGGCTCCGCCGCGTGGGCGCGAGCAACCCCCACTCACCCGCACACGAACAACCGCCCCCCGCTGACGCCTCACGCGCAGTGAAACGCCGCCCCCGCCCAGTCCCCATGATCCCCGGACTTGGACCCATCCGTATCCGTCACGACCAGATGCACATGCCGCGCCCCGCCCACCGGCACGTTCACGTCCACCGGATCGGACTTCCCGGACACCGTCGGCGACGACCACAGCGTCCTGCCGTCGGCGACGACCGAGAACGACACCCCGCCGTACCCGTTGATCTCGTCGTCGATCCCCACGGTCGCCGTGAACGCCGAGCACGCCCCGCCCAGCCAGAACTCGATGTCGGAGTTGGCATGGGCGCCGATGCCCTTGGCGTAGGCGGTGCCGTTCAGGGTGAGCGCGTGTCCGTCGGCCGCCCCGGACTCGCCGTTGCTCCGGTCGCGTTCGGCCGGCCCCCAGCCGTTGGAGGCGTTCAGCCAGGGCAGATCGCTCGCCCACGCGTCCCCGGCCGGCGGTTTCGGCATGGTGCGCACCGCGGCCCGCTGCACGGTCACCCTCTGCTCCCCGGCGGCCCGGTACCGCGCGGTGGCGCCGAGCACCGCCTCACCCACCGCGGCGCTGGCCGGCGGCGTCACCGTGAACTCGGCGCGCGCCCGCTCACCGGCGTCGAGGCTGCCCGGCACCCGCGCGGGCGACACGGTCCAGCCCTCCGGCGCGGCAAGCGACACCGCGGTGTCCTCCGCGCCCGCCCGCCCGGCGGTGAAGTCCACCGTGACCTTCCCGGGCACCCCCGCGCTCATCTCCGCGTCGGCCGACACGTCCAGCGTGCCCACGGCACCGGGCACGCGCCCGCCCACCGCGCTCGCCGCGTCCAGGTCCACCCGGAACGCCCGCGCCGTGCTGAGCGCCCGGGTCTTCACCTGCACGACCCCGGCGCGGTCCCCGGCGTCGTACCACCAGCCCTCAGCGGCCGCCTCGAACGCGGCCTCGGACGTCTGCCGGGGCAGCGCACGCCCGTCCAGCCGCACCTGCGCCGGCGCGGACCCGGTGTGCACGGTGAACCGGTACGGCCGCGCGCTCTGCTTGCCCGCGAACGAGCCCGCGCTCGCGCCGACGTCGATGCGCACCGCACCGCCGCCGCTGCCGGGAGCGGTCACGACCACCTTCTGCTCGGCGTACCGCCCCGCCCGGTGCTGCCGGGTCACCCCGTCGTCCTCGTACAGCGTGAACGAGGACCGGCCCTGCGGATACACGTCCCAGGCCAGCGGCGACGACGCCGTCCGGTCCCGGTACGAGCGGATCCCGGGCCACATCGGCACCGCGGCCCCCGCCTTCACGAACAACGGCAGCGTGTCCAGCGGCGCCTGATACCCGTTCACCGTCGTCGGCCCCTGGTACACCCGCCCCGACCAGTAGTCGACCCACGTGCCCTTCGGCAGATAGATCCCGTCCCGCACGCTCTCGTCCCGGTACACGGGCGCGACGAGGAAGTCCTCACCGCTGAGGAACTCGTACTTCGCCGCGTCCGACGCGGCCACCGGATCGTCCGGGTACTCCAGGGCCAGCGGCCGCACCGCCCCGACCCCGGTCCGGTTCGCCTGCGCCGCGTAGGTGTACATGTACGGCAGCAGCGACTCCTTCAGCTTCAGGTACTTCCGGTTGATGCTCGTGTACGGCTCCCCGTAGCGGAACGGCTGCTTGTCCGACGACGCCCACCCGTCCATCGTCATCACGGCCGGCAGGAACGCCTTCCACTGCAGATCGCGCGCATACGTCTTCGCGCTGCCCCCGAAGATCCCGTCCACGTCACCCGTGGTGTACGCGAGCCCGGACATCGTGGCGCCCGCGTACGTGGGGATCTGCCAGCGGATGTAGTCCCAGCTGCCGGACTGGTCACCGCTCCACTGCACCCCGCACCGCTGCGCGCCGGACCAGCTCTCCGGCGCCCAGGTGAACCCGCGGGCGTCGCTGTTGTCCTCGATCCCGCGATAGGCGGCCTTGCATCCGTCCAGCGCGAACTTGTAGCCGTCGCCGACCCAGGCCACGTCCAGTTTGGCGACCCGCTGGCCCGCCTTGACCTGGTCGGCGAGCTTGTCCAGCCCGTCCTCGGTCCACAGCCCCATCTGCATCTCGCGGTCGCCGAGCCCCTTCGCCGTCTCGGCGAGGTTCTCGTACCCGCAGCCGTAGCCGTCGTTGACCAGCATCCAGCCCAGCGGCATGTCGTTCTTGACGTAGTCGTCGGCGACCTTGAGCGCGTCCAGGGTGTGCCGCTCACCGCGGTTGGCGTTGTGCAGGTAGCAGTCGGAGTCGCCTATCTCCAGGCCGTAGATCGGCGGGAGCATGGGGCGCCCGGTGAGCTGGGTGTACTTGCCGATGACGTCCTTGGCGCTCGCCCCGGCGACGTAGTAGGCGTCGAACCGTTTCTCCTGCTCGGTGGTGGTCACGGGGTCGGTGAAGGCGTAGGTCCCCGGCGCGTAGGTGTTGCGGTAGACGCCGTAGCCCGCCGACGACAGGTAGAACGGCACCGAGTTGGGGTGTCCGCCCTCGTTCCAGTTGTAGTCGACGCCGACCTTCAGGGTCTTGCCGCGCTGCGAGGTGTTCCCGCTGCCGTTCTGCTCGCCGGCGCCGTAGAACTGCTCGCCGGCGCCGCGCGCCAGCGTCTGCGTGGTGGAGGTGCCGTCCCAGCTGAGGCCGCGGGCCTCCTCCCACAGGCGGGTGCCGTCGGCGCGGTAGAGGGCGAACCGCAGGGGCTCCTTGTACACGCGCAACGTGACCTGGTCGGTGGAGAGTTCGTAGCGGTCCCCGCGATCGGACCACCGCGTGGCCGGCGCGGCCCCCTGCGGCAGCACGATGTCGGATCCGACCGGATCGGTGAACGTGCCGTCGGGCGCGGCCTCGATACGGAAGGTGTCACCCGACACGAAACTCACGCGGGCCTTGGCCGCGCCCGCGGTGAACGTGTACACGGCCCCCGATGCCGAGAAGCCGGTGACGTCTCCGATGACGGTGGAAGCCGCTGCCGCTGGGGCCGCCTCCGCGGCTGCGTCCGCGGCCGGGACGGCGGCCCGCGCGGGCGGGGCGGGCGCGCCCGCGACGGCGAGCGCCGCGCACAGGGCCGCCGCGGCCAGGCCGGCGGCGCCGCGCCTTCGGCTGCGCGAGCGGGATCTGCTGGATGGAGCGGTCATATCGGTCCCTTCGCATCCTGCGCTACCCGGCATCGACGGTCAGATGACGGAAACTGCTTGATGCCGGGCCGCATCGAGCAGAATCAATCAAGCGCAGCAGGTATAGCGCACCGCACGCCCCCTTGAACAGAGGGCGTGCGGTGGGGAAGAAACGGCGAAAGGACCGTGAGGTGACTGTGGGTCAGCCCTCCTGGCCGGTCAGATACACCCCGAACATGGCCCCCTGGGGATCGCGCAGCACCGCGATGCGCGGGCCGTCGGGAACGGAGGTGGGTTCCATCAGGACGGTGCCGCCCGCCCCGGCCGCGTCGGCCGCCGTGATGTCGACGTCCGTCACCGCGAAGTAGGGCAGCCAGTGCGGCGGCACCTCGGGCGGGAACTTGTCGTCCATCACCGTCATGCCGCCGAAGTCGTCCCCGGCGATGCCCCACTGGGTGTAGCGCTCCGAGGCGTTGACCGTCCAGCCGAACACGGTCGTGTAGAAGGCCTCGGCCTGCTTCGGCTCACGGGTCATCAGCTCCACCCAGCCGAGCGACCCCGGCGCGTTGAACAGCCCGGCGCCGGGGAAGGCGCGCGCCTGCCACAGCTGGAAGAGCGCGCCCGTCGGATCGGTGGCCACGGTGAAACGGCCGACGTCGAGCACGTCCATCGGCCCGAGGAGCACCGTGCCGCCGGCCGCCCGGACCAGCCGTGCCGCCGCGTCGGCGTCCTCCACCGCGAACGACACGTTCCAGGCCACCGGCTGCGACTCCTGGTACAGCGGCGTCAGGGCGGCCACGGCCGCGTCGCCGAGGTGCGCGACCGTGTAGCCGCCGGCCTCGGAGCGCGGATCGGTCTCGGGCCGCCAGTCGAAGACGGCCGCGTAGAAGCGCTTCGCCGCCTCGATGTCAGGGGTTCCGAGCTCCGTCCAGCAGGGCCCGCCGGTCACCGGTCGGTCGAGCTTCATGGCGTTCCTTCCCAGCATGAGCCCCCCGCAGCACGCTAGCCCGGCCCGGGTGCGGCGGCCACCGGTCGCTTGATCGCAAGCGCGCTCCAGGTTCCACGGTGGCCGGTGACCTGCTGATCCCACGGGGAGGGCGACCTGCCGCATCGAGCGCTACCGCCGGGCGGCCTCCGCGCCCGGGGGCTCAGATCCCCGGCCGGTAGCGCAGCGGATGGTCCGCCGGGATCTCGACCAGCACGATCGGGACGCCGTCGGGGTCCTCGACCCACATCTCGATCAGCCCCCACGGCTCGCGCAGAGGGGGCCGCACGATCGGTACGCCGTTGCCCCGCAGCTCCTCGTGCGCGGCCTCCGCGTCGGCGACCTGGAGCCACAGGCGTACGGCGGGGGAGGGCGGGGCGTCGGAGCGGCCCGAGACTTCGAGGAACCCGCCGCCGAGGAAGTAGACGGTGCCGCGCTCCGGGCCCGTGCCGAACTCGCGGTAGACGGCGAGGCCGAGCTGTTCGCCGTAGAAGACGCGGGAGCGTTCGGGGTCCGTGGGGCGCAGGAGTGTCCGGCTGCTGAGAACGTGCACCATACATCCGGAGCCTAGTGGCAGGGTTACCCTCGACCCGGCCGACCCGCCCGTGCGGCCCACCGTCCGGGACGGCCCCGCCCCGGCCCCGAGACAGAGGGAGAAGCGTTCCATGGAGCCCCCCACCACCGCCCTGACGTTCCGCGACGCCGCCGACGCCGACGTCGACGCCCTGGTCGAGCTGATCGAGTCGGCCTACCGCGGAGACGCCAGCCGGGCCGGGTGGACCACGGAGGCGGACATCCTCGAAGGGCAGCGCACCGACCCCGAGGGCGTGCGGGAGGTCGTCAAGTCGCCCGACAGCCGGCTGCTCATCGTGGAACAGGACGGCGTGATCGTCGCCTGCTGCCAGCTCGAACACCGCGGGACCCACGCCTACTTCGGCATGTTCGCGGTCCGGCCGACCCGCCAGGGCGGGGGCCTCGGCAAGGCCGTCATCGCCGAGGCGGAGCGCCAGGCCGTCGCGACCTGGGGGGCGACCGAGATGCACATGACCGTCATCTCCGTACGTCACGACCTGATCGCCTGGTACGAGCGCCGCGGCTACCACCGCACCGGCCGGATGACGCCCTTCCCGTACGGCGACGAGCGCTTCGGCGTCCCGCAGCGCGACGACCTCCAGTTCGAACTCCTCGTGAAGCCGCTCACCTGACGAGCCCCCTCGCCCGACCACCGCGGGCCCCAACCGCTCGCCCGTCCCCGCCCACCGGGCTCGCCGGACCGACAGCGGCCGTGCCCTGCGCCCCGTGGCTGTGCCGCCCCGGTACTCGGCGGGCGCGGCCGGCTCGGCCGGCCCGGCCGGCCCGGCGGCCGGCGGCTGGCCCTGGGCCTCCGGCGGTCGAGGCTGTGCCCGCGGGCTGGTCCGGCCGGTGGCGGTCGTTCGATCACCCCGGTCTCCGCTGACGGATCCGATCCGGTGCGCGTCGGCTGTGCCGCCTTGGCGCTCGGCGGGCTCAGCGGAGGCCGTGTCGGCGGGCTCGTCCGCCGGCACCAGCGCTGCTCGGCCGCCCGGCATCGAGCGGCTCGCCTGGCCAGCACCGGGTGCTGGACGGCCCCGGCATCCAGCGGCCGAGTCAGCCCTGAGGCCCGACCACTCGGCAACCCCCTGCCCAGCGACCTCGCCTGACCGGCAGCCCGCTCACCTCACCCCTGCACAGTGGTTGAGCCGGCCCGGTGCCCACCGGCTATGTCGCCCCGTCCCCGGGCGGGCTATGTCGCCGCGGTCCCGGGCGGGCTAGGCGCCCCGGCCTCCACCGGCGCAGCCGCGGCCTCCAGCGTGCCCCGCCGTCCAGCCTCCCGGTCGGGCGGGCCCCGCCGTCCAGCTTCTCGGTCGGGCGGGCTCCGCCGCCCCCTGGTCGCCACCGGCCCCGGTCGGGCGGGCTCCGCCGCCCCCTGGTCGCCACCGGGCCCCGGTCGGGCGGGCTCCGCCGCCCCGCCCCCCGGTCGCTCCCGCCCCCGGCCGCCCCCCTCGCCTCGGGCTACGCCGTGAAGCGGCCGGCTCGTTTGATTTCTGGCTGGTCGGTGGTGACGCCGTCCAGTTCCAGGGCGCGGGCCAGCCGCAGGTGCTGCGGTGTGTTCACCACCCAGCTGAAGACCCTGAGGCCCGCCGTGCGGGCCCGCTCGACGACTTCCAGGGTGAGGCGCTGGATGTCGAGGCAGAGCGTCGCCGCGCCGGCCGCGACCGCCCGCTCGACGACCTCCGGGCCGTAGTGCTCGGCGACGAGCGCGGTCCGCACGCCGGGGACCAGCCGGGCCACCTCCGTGATCGCGTCGTCGTGGAACGAGATCACCTCGACCCGTTCCACCAGGTCCCGCGCCCGCAGCACCTCCGCCAGCACCCGTGCCGCGCGCACGTCCTTGATCTCGGCCTGAACCGGCGCCTTCACCGCGTCCAGGACCTCCTCGAAGACCGGCACCCGCTCGCCGAGACCGGCGTCCAGGATGCGCAGCTCCTCCAGCGTCTTGTCGGCGATCGGCCCGCTGCCGTCGGTCGTCCGGTCCACCCGCTCGTCGTGCATGACGACGAGCGCGCCGTCCTTGCTCAGATGCAGGTCGAGCTCGATCGCGTCGAGACCGGCACGCTCCGCGGCCGTGAAGGAGCGCAGCGTGTTCTCCGGCTCGACGCCCATAACGCCGCGGTGTCCAATGGTGATGAAGTTCAAGGTCCGCTCACTTCCGTCGCCGACGGAGCCATCCGTACCCCGCAGCAAGGGGAGAAACCCCTCCTCCGCGACGGGACGGGAAAAACTTCGGTGAACATGGGGGTCGCGCAGGATAATTTCCCGAGCTTCCCCTTGCTGAGAGGAACCGTGTATGTATACGGTCTTCTAACGCGAGGTCTTCCAGTGGAGGATGGGACATGACGGAAATTCTTGTGCAGGCGGGTACGGAGGAGAAGATTCCTCCGGCGAGCAGGGTGGTGGAGCACCCGGCCTGGCCCCGGCTCAAGGATGCCGTGGAGCGCATCCGGCGCTGGCAGTCCCAGGACGGCTCCATCGACCTCGCGTCCGAGGGCGCCCCTCAGCGCGCCGAGGCCGAGGGCGCGGTCCACGAGGTCATCGAGGCCGTGCGCGAGCTGTCCCCGCTGCTGCCGCACGACGCCGCCTACCACGAGGCACTGGTCAAGGACCTCCAGCGGTGGGCCGAGGGCGGCTTCGAGGTGCCGGACTTCCTGGACGCGCTGCTGGCCTTCCAGCCCGCCGCCGACCGCCGGGACGGCCTGCAGCACCTGGTCGTCTTCCCGATGTACACGCAGAACGGCAACCCCGACCGCAACCTCGAGGCGGTCGTGCTGCGCATGGTGTGGCCCGACTGGCTGGCCGAGCTGGAGCGCACCCGCTACGACAACCCGCTGTTCTGCGGCATCACCTTCGAGGACTTCACCTCCGGTTACGACACCAACTCCGCGGTGCTCTTCCCGGAGACCATCGCCGTACGCCAGGCGCCGGAACGATTCTCCTGGGGCGGCATCTTCTGCGACCGCGAGGCCGCCCGCTTCCGCCGGGTGACCGAGGCCGCCGTAGACCTCCTCGGTCTCGAGCTGCCCGAGGACATCGCCGCGATGGTCCACGACCAGAAGCGCTGCGAGGACGCCTTCGTGCTGTGGGACATGGTCCACGACCGCACCCACAGCCACGGCGACCTGCCCTTCGACCCGTTCATGATCAAGCAGCGACAGCCGTTCTGGATGTACGGCCTGGAGGAGCTGCGCTGCGACCTCACCGCCTTCAAGGAGGCCGTGAAGCTCCAGGCGGACGGCGTCCCGCAGGCCCGTGACGTGCAGTACGCCGTGCTCTTCGACCGGATGTTCCGCTTCCCGGTCACCGGCGACCGCAACCGCAACTACGACGGCCTCGGCGGCCAGCTGCTCTTCGCCTACCTGCACAAGCACGACGTCGTGCGGTGGACGGACAACAAGCTCTCCATCGACTGGGAGCGCGCCCCGCAGGTCACCAACCAGCTGTGCGCCGAGATAGAGAAGTTGTACCGCGACGGCATCGACCGCCCGAAGCTGGTGCACTGGTTCGCCGGCTACGAGCTGGTCGCCACCTACCTCGCCCCGCACCCCGGCTCCACGTGGGCCAAGGGCCCCGACGCCCTGGACCTGACCCAGCCGCCGCGCAAGCTCGTCGACGATGTGCTTCCGGACGAGTTTCCGCTGAGCATGTTCTATGAGGCGCTGTCCAAGAAACTCAAGAACGTGATTGCCTCGACCAAGGGCATCACGGCGGACGGCACCGAGCGGATCGCCGCGTGAGCGACCGCGTCCAGAACACTGCTACGGAGGCGAAGAAGATGGCGAACGGGGCTCTCAGCGGTGCGGTGATCGCGGTCGCCGGCGCGGGCGGACCGGCGGGCCGGGCGGCGCTGCTGCGGCTCGCCGAGGCCGGTGCGACGGTCGTCGGCGCCGACAACGACCCGGAGCGGCTGTCCGAGGCCGTGGACGCGGCCCGCTACGCCCAGGGCGGCGCGACCGTCACCGGCGAGACGGTCGATCTGCTGAACCTGGAGGCCACCCGGGACTGGGCCAAGCGCACCGAGTCGGAGTTCGGCCGCGTCGACGGCCTGGTGCACCTGGTCGGCGGCTGGCGCGGCAGCGAGACCTTCATCAAGACCAGCCTGGACGACTGGGACTTCCTGGAGCTGCTGCTCATCCGCACGGTCCAGCACACCTCCCTGGCCTTCTCCGAGGCGCTGCAGCGCAGCGACCGCGGCCGGTACGTCCTGATCAGCGCCTCCGGCGCCACCAAGCCCACCGCCGGCAACGCCGCGTACGCCGCCGCCAAGGCCGCGTCCGAGGCGTGGACGCTGGCCATGGCCGACTACTTCCGCAAGGCAGGGATCGCAGAGGGCGCCGACGGGCCCACCTCGGCGGCTGCGATCCTGGTGGTGAAGGCGTTGGTGCACGACGCGATGCGCGCCGACCGCCCCAATGCGAAGTTCGCGGGCTTCACGGACGTCAAGGACCTCGCCGAGGCCATCGTGGGCGTCTGGGACAAGCCCGCCGCGGAAGTGAACGGAAACCGTCTGTGGCTGACCGAGAAGCCGTGAACCCACCCAAGACCGACGCGCGTCGCCATCACGACCCCGGGGTCCGCGGTTTCGCCAGTGACAACTACGCAGGCGCCCACCCCGAGGTGCTCGCCGCCCTGGCCCTGGCCAACGGCGGGCACCAGGTGGCGTACGGCGAGGACGACTACACCGGCAACCTCCAGCGGATCGTGCGCAGCCACTTCGGCGCCACCGCCGAGGCGTTCCCGGTGTTCAACGGCACCGGCGCCAACGTCGTCGCGCTCCAGGCGGTCACCGACCGCTGGGGTGCGGTGATCTGTGCGGAGAGCGCGCACATCCACGTCGACGAGGGCGGCGCGCCGGAGCGGATGGGCGGCCTGAAGCTGCTCACCGTGCCGACGCCGGACGGCAAGCTCACGCCCGAGCTGATCGACCGGCAGGCGTGGGGCTTCGAGGACGAGCACCGCGCGATGCCGCAGGTCGTCTCGATCACCCAGTCCACCGAGCTGGGCACCCTCTACACGCCCGGCGAGATCCGCGCGATCTGCGAGCACGCCCACGCCCACGGCATGCGCGTGCACCTGGACGGCTCCCGCATATCGAACGCGGCGGCCTCGCTGGACGTGCCCCTGCGCACCTTCACCGACGCGGTCGGCGTGGACATCCTCTCCCTGGGCGGGACGAAGAACGGCGCGCTGTTCGGCGAGGCGGTCGTCGTCCTCAACCAGGACGCGGTGCGGCAGATGAAGCACCTGCGGAAGATGTCGATGCAGCTGGCCTCCAAGATGCGTTTCGTGTCGGTGCAGCTGGAGGCGCTGTTCGCCAAGGACCTGTGGCTGCGCAACGCCCGGCACGCCAACGAGATGGCCCAGCGCCTGGCCGAGGGTGTGCGGTCCGTGCACGGTGTGGAGATCCTCTACCCCGTCCAGGCCAACGGCGTCTTCGCCCGGCTGCCGCACGACGTGAGCGAGCGGCTGCAGAAGCGCTTCCGCTTCTACTTCTGGGACGAGGCCGACGGCGTGGTGCGCTGGATGTGCTCCTTCGACACCACGGAGGACGACGTGGACGCGTTCCTTGCCGCACTGAAGGAAGAGATGGCGCGGTAGCCCACTGCATTGCATAGGTATGCGGTCACCCGAAAAATCATTGACGATCGGGTGATCGCTTTCCTATGCTCTGCGGCCATGGAGCTGATCCAGAACACGCCCGACCTTTCCGCCTACTTGGCGGCCGACGAGGTCATCGATCACCACCACCCGGTGGTACGGCAGACGGCTGCGAGACTGGCCGACGGAGCCACAGACTCGTATGACTATGCGCGCGCCGCCTATGAGTTCGTGCGCGACGAGATCCCGCACTCGCAGGACAGCGGGGACCCGCGCCTGACCTGGCGGGCCTCCGACGTGATCGGGCGGCGCACCGGCATCTGCTGTGCCAAGTCCCACGCCCTGGCCGCGCTGCTGCGCGCCGAGGACATCCCGACGGCGCTGTGCTACCAGAAGTTCGAGGTGGTGCACGGCCTGGTCGCGGTCCGCTTCAACGGCGCCTGGCACCGCCAGGACCCGCGCGGCAACATTCCGCCCGGCGTGGACGCGCGGTTCCGCCTGGACGGGGAGCAACTGGCCTTCGTACCCGACCCCGGGGCGGGCGAGAGGGACTACCCGGAGCTGTACGCCGCCCCGCACCCGGCGATCGTCGAGGCGCTGCGGGCCGCGCCGGACGTCCCGTCGCTGTGGCGGATCTATCCGGCCGCTCTGTGAGCGACGGCTCGCGGACGGGCGGTCAGTGCGCCTCCGCCGCCCGGACCTGCTCCGGCGTCGGCGCCGTACCGCCCAGGTGGGCCGGCATCCACCAGGTGTCGCCGGCGTCCTTCGGACGGACCGGGTAGGCGCGCTGGGCGGCCTCCAGCAGCTCCTGGACGCGCTCGCGCAGCCGGCGGGTGATCGCGCCCGCGTACTGGTCGCGCGGCGCCTCGACGGCCTCGCCCACCCGGATGGTGACGGGGATGTGGCTGCGCTTGAAGTTGCGCGGGTGGCCCTTGGTCCACAGCCGCTGAGTGCCCCACACCGCCATCGGGATCAGCGGGACACCGGCCTCCTGGGCGAGCCGGGCGGCGCCCGACTTGAAGCTCTTCAGGGTGAACGACGGCGAGATGGTGGCCTCCGGGAACACCCCGATCACCTCGCCGGAGCGCAGCGCGTCCAGCGCGTGCGTGTAGGCGGTCTCGCCCTGCTCGCGGTCCACCGGGATGTGCTTCATCCCGCGCATCAGCGGCCCGGAGATCCGGTGCCGGAACACCGACTCCTTAGCCATGAACCGCACCAGCCGCTTCTGGGGCAGCGCGGCGAGGCCGTTGAAGATGAAGTCGAGGTAGCTGATGTGGTTGCTCACCAGCACCGCGCCGCCCGTACGCGGAATGTTCTCCGACCCCCGACAGTCGATCTTGAGGTCCCACGCCTTGAACAGGGTTTGGGCGAGACCGATGACGGGGCGGTAGACGAGTTCTGCCATGGGCGGGAGGGACCCTTCCTTCTTCATCCGCTGCCAGGGACTGCCAGAGAAGGAGATTCCCGGCGGAAGCCAAGTTACGCAGCCGTAGGTTCACTGCTTGTCGCAGATCGTGCCCCAAACAACGGGCGGGGAGCCAGTCCTGGTGCCCGTCCGCCGCGAGATCCTCGTCACGTCCATCCCATGATCCACCTGCGTCTTTATGCTGCCTTTACTCTGCGCGAACCGCCGCACGCCGCACCAGCAGGTACATCTCGCACCCCAGGCAGTATGCGAACACCGCGTTCAGGAAGGCCGCCGCCAGAGCCGCCGAGGTCGCGGCCATCCCCAGCCACTGCGGTCCCAGCGTGTAGCCGGCCAGGCCCACACCGGCGAACACCAGCCCCACCGCCTGCGCGAACCGCGGCGGCTCAGGCGCCTCGAACGCCTTCGGCGGCCCGAGCCGCGGCCGCACCGCCGTCCGGAACGCCCAGCCGTACGGCGAGCGCGCCACCCCGCCCGCCGCGCCCAGCGCGAACGCCAGCGTCTGCCAGGCCAGCAGCCAGGGGTTGCCGGTGATCAGCACGACGGCCAGCACCACGGCCGTCACGGCCGCCCCGAACCGCGGCCCCCTCACGTCGATGTCCATGGAGCCTAGGATTCCGCAACCGGTGGACTTCCGGGAACGGGGAATCTTTGCAGTCCGGTGAACGCTGGTGCGGAGGATGACCGGACTGGTGGTGTGCGTCGTGGTGCTCGCGCTGGCGAGCGCCTACGGGCTGGTGCAGCGACGGCGGGGCGGGAGAGTGCGGGTGCGGGTGCGCGATCAGGACAAGCGGCTCACGGCGGCGGAACTCGGCGGCGAGCTGGGGGAGCGGGCCACCCTGGTGCAGTTCTCCAGCGCCTTCTGCGCCCCCTGCCGGGCCACCCGGCGCGTCCTCGGCGAGGTCGCCGGCCTGGTCCCGGGGGTCACGCACCTGGAGATCGACGCCGAGGCCCGCCTTGAACTGGTGCGCGCCCTCGACATCCTGAAGACCCCGACGGTGCTGGTCCTCGACGCCGACGGCCGTGTCGTGCGCCGGGCCACCGGCCAGCCCCGCAAGGCCGACGTCATCGCGGCCCTCGGTGAGGCGGTGTGACGCCGGCCGCGGCGGCCCCGGGTGCGCCGCCGGCGGTCACGGTGAGCTGCCTCGCACTCCACGGGACGTACTTGACTGTGCTCGCCACCTATCGTCAGCCTGACCTCATGCCTTCGGAACTCCTTCTCCATGGACGGGCGCACGTCGACCTCGTCCGCACCGCGAGCCAGCGCTGTCCGGGCCACTAGCCGCCCCGCGCCCGCTCGCCCCTCAGCCCTGAAGGACAACTCCATGACGGCCTCGCCCGACCTGCGCACTCCCCGGCTCGCCTCTCCCGACCTCCTCCGTTCCGTCTTCCGGCGGCACGCGGCGGGGGTCGCCGTGATCACCGCACGCGGCGCGTCGGGGCCGGTCGGTTTCACCGCCACCTCCCTCACCTCCGTCTCCGCCGACCCCCCGCTGCTGTCCTTCGGGATCGGCACCGGCGCCTCCAGCTGGCCGGCGATCGCGGAGGCCGGCCACGTCGGCGTGCACGTCCTCGGCGAGCACCAGCAGGATCTGGCCGCCACCTTCGCCCGCAGCGGCGCCGACCGCTTCGGCGCCCCCACCGTCTGGCGGGAGGGTCCGCAGGGCGTCCCCGTGCTGGATGACGTCCTGGCCTGGCTGGTGTGCCGGGTGGTCGCCCGGGTGCCCGCGGGCGACCACCGCATCGTGCTCGCCGAGGTGGTCCTCGGCGACCCCGACGGGGCCGGCCGGCCGCTCCTTTACCACCAGGGGCGCTTCACTGCTCTGCGCGATTAGTCACCTTCCGGCTCCCCTGCGAAGCGGTCGGGTTCCGGTTACGCTGCGTTGCAAAGGTCACAGTTCAAAGCGCTTGCTTAGCGGGCAGGAACTGGATGTACTGACGAGTAATATTTCGGTCGGAGCGGGGACCGCCCCGTACCGGAATCGGCCGCTTGGGGCGCCTATGCTGCCTGCAAGTAGGCAGCCGAGAAATGACGAGGCAGTAGGAGAGCCGGCGTGAGCTTGAGGATCGTTGTCACTGTGAAGTACGTGCCCGACGCCACTGGCGACCGGCACTTCGCCGATGACCTGACCGTCGACCGGGACGATGTGGACGGTCTGCTCTCCGAGCTGGACGAGTACGCCGTCGAGCAGGCGCTGCAGATCGCCGAGAACTCCGACGACGACGTCGAGGTCACCGTCCTCACCATCGGCCCCGAGGACGCCAAGGACGCGCTGCGCAAGGCGCTGTCCATGGGCGCCGACAAGGCCGTCCACGTCGAGGACGACGACCTGCACGGCACGGACGCCATCGGCACCTCCCTGGTGCTGGCCAAGGCGATCGAGAAGGCCGGCTACGACCTGGTGATCTCCGGCATGGCCTCCACCGACGGCACCATGGGCGTCGTCCCGGCGCTGGTCGCCGAGCGTCTGGGCGTCCCGCAGGTCACCCTGCTGTCCGAGGTCTCGGTCGAGGACGGCACGGTCAAGGGCCGCCGCGACGGCGACGCCGCCTCCGAGAACCTCGAGGCCTCCCTGCCGGCCGTCGTGTCGGTCACCGACCAGTCGGGCGAGGCCCGTTACCCGTCCTTCAAGGGCATCATGGCGGCCAAGAAGAAGCCGGTGGAGTCCTGGGACCTGTCCGACCTCGACATCGAGGCCGAAGAGGTCGGCCTGGAGGGCGCGTTCACCAAGGTCGAGGCCGCGAACGAGCGCCCCGCGCGCACCGCGGGCACGATCGTCAAGGACGAGGGCGAGGGCGGCAAGCAGCTCGCTGAGTACCTCGCGAGCCAGAAGTTCATCTAAGGGACCCGTTTCGTCCCTGGAGCAGGGAGTCGCCTCCCTGACCGCCCCTCAGACTTCGCAATCCCCGCAGGAGATGCATTCCCATGGCTGAAGTTCTCGTCTACGTCGACCACGTGGACGGCGCCGTCCGCAAGCCCACCCTGGAGCTGCTGACCCTGGCCCGCCGTATCGGCGAGCCGGTCGCCGTCGCGCTGGGCAACGGCGCCGCCGACACCGCCGCCGCGCTCGCCGAGCACGGCGCGGTGAAGGTCCTCACCCACGACGCCTCCGAGTACGCCGAGTACCTGGTCGTGCCGAAGGTGGACGCCCTGCAGGCCGCCGTCGAGGCCGTCTCCCCGGCCGCCGTCCTGGTGCCGTCCTCCGCGGAGGGCAAGGAGGTCGCCGCGCGTCTGGCGCTGCGCATCGGCTCCGGCATCATCACCGACGCCGTCGACCTGGAGGCCGGCGACGAGGGCCCGGTGGCCACGCAGTCGGTGTTCGCCGCGTCCTTCACCACCAAGTCCCGTGTCGTCGAAGGCACCCCGGTCATCACGGTCAAGCCGAACTCGGCCGCCGTGGAGGCCGCCCCGGCCGCAGGCAGCGTCGAGGCCCTGTCCGTGACGTTCTCCGACAAGGCGACCGGCACCAAGGTCACCGGCCGCACCGCCCGTGAGTCGACGGGCCGCCCGGAGCTGACCGAGGCCGCGATCGTGGTCTCCGGTGGCCGCGGTGTGAACGGCGCGGAGAACTTCTCCCTCATCGAGGGTCTCGCCGACCAGCTCGGTGCGGCCGTCGGCGCCTCGCGTGCCGCCGTGGACGCGGGCTGGTACCCGCACACCAACCAGGTCGGCCAGACCGGCAAGTCCGTCTCCCCGCAGCTGTACGTGGCCTGCGGCATCTCCGGCGCGATCCAGCACCGCGCCGGCATGCAGACCTCGAAGACCATCGTGGCCATCAACAAGGACCCCGAGGCCCCGATCTTCGAGCTGGTCGACTACGGCATCGTCGGCGACCTCTTCGACGTCGTCCCGCAGCTGACCGACGAGGTCAAGACCCGCAAGGGCTGATCCCCGCCCGGCTCGCCGAGGCCCCCGTGACCTGCGTGGTCGCGGGGGCCTCGCCGTGTCGCGGCCCACGGCTCATGCTGTGGACAGGGTGTTGACCGCGAGGAAGATCCACGGATAACTTCACTCTACGGATTATTGATTCCATAGAGCGGAAAACAGGAGGGTGCGGGATGGGTCAGGGCCAGCAGGAGAAGGTGGCGACGAGCCTCGCGGGCGCCGTCAGCGAGGAGATCAGCGCCTCCCTCGCGCCGGTCGACGCCGAACTGGAGCGCCGCTACCCGGGCGACCCCGGCACCCGTCAGCCCGTGCACACCGTCTACGTCCCCGGTGACGTCTTCGCCGCCGACACCATCCGCTCCTGGGGCGAGAAGGCCCTCGCCGCGCTCGACGAGCACGCCCCGGACGCCGCCTCCTTCGCCCGCGTCCTCGGCCTCGCCGACGACCTCGCCGAGCCCGTCCACACGCGCGTACGCGCCAAGCTGGAGCGCGAGCCCATCGAGGACCTGCGCGTCGACTTCGAGGACGGCTACCACGGCCAGGACGAGGACGAGGACGCCGCCCGCGCCGCCCGTCTCATCGCCGAGGCCTACGCCGACGGCACGGCCGCCCCGTACATGGGCATCCGGATGAAGTGCATGGAGGCCGCCGTCCGCGACCGGGGCATCCGCACCCTGGACATCTTCCTCACCGGCCTGCTGGAGCACGGCGGGCTGCCGGACGGCCTGGTGCTCACCCTGCCGAAGGTGACCTACCCCGAGCAGGTCACCGCGATGGTCCGCCTCCTGGAGGCGTTCGAGAAGGCCCGCGGCCTCGAGCCCGGCCGCATCGGCTTCGAGATCCAGATCGAGACCAGCCAGTCCATCCTCGCCACCGACGGCACCGCCACCGTCGCCCGCATGATCCAGGCCGCCGAGGGCCGCGCCACCGGACTGCACTACGGCACCTTCGACTACAGCGCCTGCCTCGGCGTCTCCGCCGCCTACCAGGCCAGCGACCACCCGGCCGCCGACCACGCCAAGGCGATCATGCAGGTCGCGGCCGCCGGCACCGGCGTACGCGTCTCGGACGGCTCCACCAACGTCCTGCCGGTCGGCCCGACCGAGAAGGTCCACGACGCCTGGCGGCTGCACTACGGCCTGACCCGCCGCGCCCTCTCCCGCGCCTACTACCAGGGCTGGGACATGCACCCCGGCCACATCCCCACCCGCTACGCCGCCGTTTTCGCCTTCTACCGCGAGGGCTTCGAGCAGGCCGCCGCCCGCCTCGCCCGCTACGCCGGCCACGTCGACGGTGACGTCATGGACGAACCGGCCACGGCGAAGGCGCTCAGCGGGTATCTGCTGCGGGGGCTGGACTGCGGCGCCCTCGACGTCGCCGAGGTCGCGCGGGCGACCGGGCTGACGCGGGCCGACCTGGAGGGCTTCGCGGCGCCGCGGCGGGGGGATCTGACGGCGTCCGCGCAGTAGGTTGCGGGGTGCCTGCGGGGTGCCTGCGGCGCCGGGTGCGTTGTTGTCTGCGGGTTCGTTGTGGCTGGTCGCGCAGTTCCCCGCGCCCCTTTGGTGCCTGCGGCGGCCCGTTGCGGTTGCGTCGTGGCGTGCGTAGCGCCTTCGGTGCGTTGTGGGTCGGGGCCGGGGTGGGGGGTGTCCGTCCTCGGTCCGGCCGCCCGTTTCCGACGAGGGGCGCCGTTGCCCGGTGCCGGCCGCTGCGGGCGGACACCCCCCACCCCGTCCCCTTCCCGCCGTCCGCGGCTACCCGAGCGGCGGGAACAGCGACGAGCCCGCGGTCGGATGACCGTCGGCGTACTGCTCCAGGCCGGAGGCGATGACCAGCTGGGCCTCGGCCAGCAACCGCGTCCCCCGCGCGCACAGTCCCGCGTCGGCTCCGGCCCGGGCGCAGAACTCCTCCGGAGTCACCCCGAACAGCTCCCGCCACCGCTGGGAGGCGAGCAGCTCGGTCAGCAGGGCGCGCTGCCCGGGGTGGCGGCGGGGTGCCCGGTTGCCGTTGTGCAGGACACCGTGGCGGTTGACGTAGGAGTACACGCCCGGCAGCAGCCGGCCGTCCGCGAGTTCGACGCGTACGTCCGGCGCGGGCAGCCACGACCGGCGGAAGTTGCCGTCCGGCAGTGGCACGCCTTCGCTCGCGTCGATGACGGTGAGCTGCTCGGCGTCGAACCAGACGACGAACAGGTCCCGTACGCAGGAAGGGGAGCGGACCGGCGAGGCCGACACATAGCCCACGCGGCTGACGTGCGCGGAGACCCCGATGTCGACACCGGTCACCCGGGCCCGCACCATCGGCACCGGCGAGGAGATCCCGAACTCGTCCATCTTGTGCCGCAGCTGGCCGGGGCAGGCGTTGGAGCCGACGGACAGGACCGGGGCGCGGTCGTCGTACACCAGCCGGTCCAGCGGCAGCAGCCGGTCCCCGTCGAGCAACCCCGAATCGCGCGGCCACGCCCCGGGGTACAGCAGCGGGTTCTCGCGCGGCACCTCGGCCAGGCCGAGCGCCGCCAGGGTGAGGTCCACCATCGGTATCCAGACTAGGCGGTCGGCTCCGGGGCATGCCGGGCGACGGCGCGGGGGCCCGCCGTGTCAGAGCGCCCGGTCTGCCGGAAGCAGCTCGCCCGAGCCGCGGGTGATCAGCCGGGTCGGCAGCTCGACGCGTTCGGGGGCTACGAGGTCGCCGTCCAGCTGGCGGAACAGCCGCTCGGCGGCGGTCCGGCCGAGGGCCGCCGCGTCCTGGGCGACCACCGTGAGCCCCGGCTGGAGCAGGTCGGCCAGTTCCACGTCGTCGAAGCCGACGAGGGCGACGGGGCGGTCCTGGGCGGCGAGGACGCGGATCACGGTCACCGAGACCCGGTTGTTGCCGGTGAAGATCGCGGTGACCGGCTCGGCCCCCGAGAGCATCTCCTCGGCGGCCCGGCGCACCCGCTCCGGGTTGGTCGCGCCGAGCGACATCCAGGAGTCCGCCACGGGTATGCCCGCGTCCTCCATCGCGGCCCGGTAGCCGCGCAGCCGTTCGGCGGCGGTGTGGATGCGGGGCATGTCGCCGATGAAGCCGATCCTGCGGTGCCCGTGCGCGATCAGGTGGGCCACGCCGTCGCGGGCGCCGCCGTAGTTGTCCGACAGCACGCAGTCGGCGTCGATCCGGCCCGCCGGGCGGTCCACGAACACGGTCGCCACCCCGGCCCGGATCTCCGGCTCCAGATAGCGGTGGTCGTCCCCGGCGGGGATCACCACCAGGCCGTCCACCCGCCGCGCGCACAGCGCCAGGGCCAGCTCCTGCTCGCGCTCCGGGTCCTCGGCGCTGGAGCCGTTGATCAGCAGCGCGCCGTGCGCGCGGGCCACCTCCTCCACCGCGCGGCTGAGCGGGCCGTAGAACGGGTCGGCGAGGTCCTCCAGGACCAGCCCGATGCTCGCGGTACGGCCCTTGCGCAGCACGCGCGCGCTGTCGTTGCGGCGGAAGCCCAGCGCCTCGATGGCCTCCTGCACACGCCGCTCGGTGTCCGGGGTCACGCCGGGCTCGCCGTTGACGACCCGGGAGACGGTCTTCAGGCCGACTCCGGCGCGGGCCGCGACGTCCTTCATGGTGGGACGGTTGCCGTACCGGCTGCCGGGCAGGCGGTCGGTGAGGCGGGCGGTGCTGCGGGCGGTCTCGGGCACGGTGCGCTGTCCTGTCCTGTGGTCCACGGGGGGCGACGGGTCCGTCGGCCCCATCCAACCGCCGGGCGGATGCGGCGGTCGGTGGGCTTGTATGAGGATGTGGCGTCGAGCATAGAGCCTGGACAACGTTGTCACGGGCGGGAGAGACTGTCCACCGCACCCTCCGGCCCGCGCCCCCACCGCCGGTAGTCTTCCGCAGTTTTCCGACTTCGCTCGATTCCCACCGCCGAACGGGAGATCCGACACTGATGACCACCGACCTCGTGGCCGCGCTCGACATAGGCGGCACCAAGATCGCCGGCGCGCTGGTCGACGACCGCGGCACGATCCTGGCGAGGGCCCAGCACCCGACACCCGCCCGGGAGGACGCCGACACCGTGATGCGGGCCGTCGAGGAGGTGCTCGGCCGGCTGACGGCGTCGCCGCTGTGGGGGCGCGCGCGGGCACTCGGCATCGGCAGCGCCGGCCCGGTGGACGCCTCGGCGGGCACGGTCAGCCCGGTGAACATCCCCGGCTGGCGGGACTTTCCCCTGGTGGAGCGGGCCCGGGCGGTGACCGGCGGCCTTCCCGTGGAACTGATCGGCGACGGCGTGGCGATCACGGCCGCCGAGCACTGGCAGGGCGCGGCCCGCGGGCACGCCAACGCCCTGTGCATGGTGGTGTCCACCGGGGTGGGCGGCGGCCTGGTCCTCAACGGCCGGCTGCATCCCGGCCCCACCGGCAACGCCGGTCACATCGGCCACATCAGCGTGGACCTGGACGGCGACCTGTGTCCGTGCGGCTCACGCGGCTGCGTCGAGCGCATCGCCAGCGGCCCGAACATCGCCCGCCGCGCCCTGGACGACGGCTGGCGGCCCGGCCCCGACGGCGACACGTCCGCCGCCGCGGTGGCCGCGGCCGCGCGCGCCGGGAACCCGGTGGCCGTCGCCTCCTTCGAGCGGGCCGCGCAGGCGCTGGCCGCCGGTATCGCCGCCACCGCCACCCTCGTCGAGATCGACATCGCGGTGATCGGCGGGGGCGTCGGCAAGGCCGGCGAGGTCCTCTTCGCCCCCCTGCGCCGCTCGCTCGCCGACTACGCCACCCTGTCCTTCGTACGGCGGCTGACGGTGGCCCCGGCCCAGATGGGCACCGACGCGGGCCTGGTGGGAGCGGCAGCCGCCGCGCTCACGGAAGTGGCGGGGGCCGCGGCGGCGGGGGTCTGAGCGCATCCGCCGCCGCGGACCGGCAGGACGTCCGGCTGCCGGCCGCCCACCCCGGCCGGCCGGCTCGGGGCGGGCATCTCGGGGCATGCGGTCAGCAGGTCAGCCGGGCGTCCGCCCAGTCGGCGTGGTCGGAGTCGACGCCGTCCCCGCCGTCGGTGACCACCAGCTCCACCACCTGGGCGCCGGAGACGTCCGCGGTGAGGGACTGCGCGGGCATGGCGTTGCTCAGCACCCCGGTCGAGGCGACCGTCCTGCCGTCCGCACGCACCTCGAAGGCGACCGTGCCCTTCGCGCCCTTCTCGTCGTCGACGCCGACGGACGCGCTGACCGTCTCGCAGGAGCGCCCCGTGTAGTAGGCGACGGTGCTGGGCGCGTGCACGCCGAGCCCCTTGCCGTACACGACGCCGCCGATGGTGATCGGATGCCCGTCGCCGGCCGCGCTCTCGCCGTTGCTGGTGTTGCGCTCCACGGGCCCCCAGCCGCTGTCGGCCGACAGCCACGGAAGGTCGCCGAGCAGGGACGCCCCGGCAGGCGGCGGCACCACCACGGACGCCGTCACGGTCAGTGTGTTCGCGGCCCGCACACCGGTCGGCGAGCGGTAGCCCGTGGTCAGGGTCAGGCCGTACGCCCCGGTCGGCGTCCCCGAGGGAGCGGTGACCGTCCAGCCGGTGCGCAGGGAGCGTCCCGTCGGCAGCGAGGCCGCCGTTGTGGGCGAGGCGGCCCGCACGGTCCAGCCGGCGGGGCCGGTCAGGGCGACCGAGATATCACGGGCCGGGGTGCGGCCGAGGTCGGTGGCGGTGGACGTCACCGTGACCGGCTTGCCCGCCTCGACGTACGCGCCGCCGTCCAGGCCGCTCTCCACCGCCGGTGGCTGCGCGGCCCAGCCGCCGTCGGCCGCGACACGGACCAGTACCGTGCCGTGCGCGGGGACCGTGGCCGCGATGGTCCCGGCGGTGTTGTACGTCGTGTGCCGCCACAGGTCGCGCAGGGTGTAGCCGTCTGCGGCCGGCAGCCCCACGGCCTGCGCGGTGGTGGCGATGCGCTGCGCGGTGGACGACTCGTTGAACAGGGCGACGGCCCGGCTGCCGTCCCGCATCTGCTTGGCGATCACCCAGCGCCCGCCGGCCGAGGAGAGCACAGTGCCCTGTTTGCCGAGCGGGTCCTGATCGACGGCGATGACCTCCTTGTTGGCGAGGATCTCGTACGTCGCGTCGGAGGCCTTGCGCAGGTCGGTGCCGATGAGCAGCGGGGCGGCCATGACCGACCACAGGGAGAAGTGCGAGCGGTACTCGGTGTCGGTCATGCCGCCGTTGCCGACCTCCAGCATGTCGGGGTCGTTCCAATGGCCGGGACCGGCGTACGGGGCGAGCGGCAGGTTCTGCTTGGCGATCGCCAGCATCGAACCCCAGCTGTCGGAGATGTCGCCAGTGGTGCGCCACAGGTGCCCGACGTCGGCGGCCCACTCCCAGGGCTTGTTCTGGCCCCATTCGCAGATGCTGAAGACGATGGGCCGCCCGGTGGCCTTGAGCGCGTCGCGCATGGTGGTATAGCGCTGCCTGGCGTCGACGCCCTGGTTGTTGCAGTTGTCGTACTTGAGGTAGTCGACGCCCCAGTCGGCGAACTGCCGGGCGTCGCTGTACTCGTGCCCCAGGCCGCCGGGGAAGCCGATGTCGCTGCAGGTCTTGGTGCCGGCGCTGGTGTAGATGCCGAGCTTGAGGCCCTTGGCGTGGACGTAGTCGGCGACCGCCTTGATGCCGCCAGGGAAGCGGGCCGGGTCGGGCACCAGTTTGCCGTCGGCGTCCCGCTGCGGGAGCGCCCAGCAGTCGTCGAGGTTGACGTACTGGTACCCGGCGGCCTTGAGGCCCTTGGCGACGAAGAGGTCGGCGATGCCCTTGACCATCGCCTCGTCGAACTCGGCCCGGCAGTGGGTGGAGTTCCAGTTGTTGAAGCCCATCGGCGGGGTGAGCGCGAGCCCGTCGGCCAGTGTGGGCGTGTCCGGCGCGGCGGGTGCGCCGGACACGGCGACGGCCGGGACAGTGAGTCCGGCCGTACACAGGAGCCCCGCGGCGAGGGCTCCGACGATTCTGTGACGCGGTGTGCGGGTGTGACGCATGGTGACGTGCCTCCGACCAGCAAGAGGGGACATGACGTCATGTGCTCGTCATCGGTGGGCGCTCACGTTAGAACGTGTCGGACTCTGTTGGAAGATGGCGGGTCGTGATGTGAGGTGCGGGCTCGAGCCGTCAGGGGCAGCTCTCGCCGAACTTCACCGCGGTGAAGGCGACCGGGCGGCCGTTCAGGGCGCTTCCGGGGGCGGGGGACTGGGTGCACACCTGCCAGTTGCTCTCCACGAGCACCCAACGGTCCTGCGAGGAGGCGTCCTTGACGGTGATCGACGTGCCCGAGTCGAGGGCGTCCCGGGCCGCCTTCACCGACTTGCCCGTGAAGTCCGGCATCTTGCCGGCCGCCGCCGAGGGGGCCGTCTCCTCCTTGGCCGGGCAGGTCTCCTCGAGTTTCACCGCGCCGAAGTCGAGGGTGGTGTCCGTCGACACCGTCGTGCCGGCGGCGATGTTCTGACTGCACACCTTCCAGTTGCGGTCGAGCACCTGCATCCGGTCGCGGCCCAGCGCGTCGTGCGAGGTGAGCGCGTAGAAGCCCTGCGCCTGGGCGGTGTCCTGGGCGGACTGGAGCCCCATGCCGGCGAACGCCGGCACCTGCTTGCGCTCGGAGGTGGACGGCTTGTCGTCCGGCGTGTGCGTGACCGCCGGCGCGCTCGGGAACGACGAGGCCGTGGAGCTCGGCGCGGCCGGCTTGGCGGTGTCGTTCGGCTGACAGCCGAGCAGCCCGCCGGTGGCGCAGCACAGCAGGACGGCACTGAGGACGCGGGTGCGCATGGTTCCCCCCGAAGGAAGCAGACGGCGCCGGTGAGGCACGGTGTGAAAACGGTAAGCGTGGAACCGGAACACGGTAAGGCACTCGTGAAGGTGAGGTGAAATCAGCTGGGGCGTGACCTCCGCCCGTTCGCACAGTTGAGCCGGGCATGAAGAAGCGCAGCATGCTCGCCATCGCCTCCCTCGCCACCGGCTTCGTCGTCGCGGCGATCACCCCCTCGCACGGTCTGGACACCGAGGACCTGACGAACCTCAACGTCGGCGACACCCTCAGCACCCTGGACCACACCGTCGCCCAGGACAGCTTCCAGGTCGACGACGGCTCGCTCCCCGCACTCGACTGACGAGCCCTGCGGACTCGAGCGACGAGCTGGCGGACTCGACCGACGAGAAGCAGGCGACCGCCGCTGGTGCCGCCCTTCCCGCGTGCTGGATGCGCGAGGGGCGGCACCGTCGTTTCGTGCGCCCTCAACTGGCGCTGGTTTCCGTGGCAGGGTGGAGCGGGCAAGCCACAGGGGGCCAACAGAAGAGGGGGAACCGTGACCGTCGTCTGGATCAACGGTGCGTTCGGAGCGGGGAAGTCCACCACCGCGCGCGAACTGATCGACGTGATCCCGAACAGCACGCTCTTCGACCCCGAGTTCATCGGCGGAGCACTCCAGCACCTGCTGCCACCCAAACGTCTCGCCGAGGCCGGCGACTTCCAGGACCTGCCGATCTGGCGCCGCCTGGTCATCGACACCGCCGCCGCGATGCTCGCCGAACTGGGCGGCACCCTCGTGGTCCCCATGACCCTGCTGCGCCAGGAGTACCGGGACGAGATCTTCGGCGGCCTCGCCGCCCGCCGGATCGAGGTCCGGCACATTCTCCTCGCCCCGGCTGAAACGATCCTGCGTGAGCGGATAGCCCACCGCCCGGTGCCGCCGGACCTCCCGGACGGCGAGATACGCGTCCGGCAGTGGGCCTACGACCACATCGAGCCCTACCGTGCGGCCCTCGGCTCCTGGCTCACCGCCGACGCGCACCTCGTCGACACCGGCGCCCTCACCCCGTACGAGACCGCCGTCCGGATCGCCGAAGCGGTCGGCAGCGGTACCGCGCCCGTCTGCGACATCGTGCAGACACCCGAACCCACCGCCGAGACCGTCGCCGCCGGTGTGCTCCTCTTCGACGAACACGACCGGGTGCTGCTGGTCGACCCCACCTACAAGGCCGGCTGGGAGTTCCCCGGCGGTGTCGTCGAGCCCGGCGAGGCACCGGCCCGCGCGGGCATGCGCGAGGTCGCGGAGGAGACCGGGATACGGCTCGACGAGGCGCCCCGGCTCCTCGTCGTCGACTGGGAACGGCCCGCGCCCCCCGGCTACGGCGGTCTGCGCCTGCTCTTCGACGGCGGCCGGCTCGACGCCGCCGCGGCCCGCCAGGTGCTGCTTCCGGGGCCCGAGCTGCGCGGATGGCGCTTCGTCACCGAGGAGGAGGCCGCCGGGCTGCTCCCGCCGGTGCGCTACGAGCGTCTGCGCTGGGCTCTGCGCGCCCGCGAACGTGGCGCCGCGCTCTACCTGGAGGCGGGCCGCCCTGTCGGGTGAGCCGGCCGGGTCGTGTCCCCGGTGACAGCACCAGGCGGGCGGGCGGACGGATGCGGCGCCATACCGGGGCCCCGGTGTGGCAGGTCGCCGTCGCCCTCCCGCCGAGGCAGGACCGTCGGCCCGGAAGCTCGGCAGGAGGGAGACCGGGGGACGAACTCGGTGACGTCCCCGGGGTGGACGTGAGGGCCCCGCTCGGGGCCCTCCGCTGTGGGCTCCTCCGGTCAGCCGGCCGCGTAGTTGCGCAGGAACAGCGCCTCGGCGACGGACAGCCGCTCCAGTTCCTCGGGTGACACGCTCTCGTTGACGGCGTGGATCTGCGCCTCGGGCTCGCTCAGGCCGATCAGCAGGATCTCCGCCTGCGGGTAGAGCGCGGCGAGGGTGTTGCACAGCGGGATGGAGCCGCCCTGACCGGCGTAGCTCATCTCCTGACCCGGGTAGGCCACCGCCATCGCGTCGGCCATCGCCTGGTAGGCGGGGCTGGCGGCGTCGGCGCGGAAGGCCTGGCCTTGGCCGACCTGCTCGACCGCGACCCGGGCGCCCCACGGGGTGTGTGATTCCACGTGCGCCTGGAGCAGCTTGGTCGCCTCGGCGGCGTCCACGCCCGGCGGCACCCGCAGGCTGACCAGGGCGCGGGCGCTCGCCTGCACGGACGGCGTGGCGCCGACCACCGGCGGGCAGTCGATGCCGAGCACGGTGACGGCCGGGCGGGCCCAGATGCGGTCGGCGACCGTGCCCGACCCGATCAGCTCCACGCCGTCGAGCACCTTGGCGTCCTTGCGGAACTGCTCCTCGTCGTACTGGAGGCCCTCCCAGGCGGCGTCGCCGGACAGCCCGTCGACCGTGGTGGAGCCGTCCTCGGCGCGCAGCGAGTCCAGGACGCGGATCAGCGCGGCCAGCGCGTCCGGGGCGGCGCCGCCGAACTGGCCGGAGTGCAGATTGCCCGCCAGCGTGTCGACCTGCACGCGGACCAGGGTCATGCCGCGCAGGGTGGTGGTCACCGTCGGCAGGCCGACGCGGAAGTTGCCGGCGTCGCCGATGACGATCGTGTCCGCCCGCAGCAGCTCCGGGTGCTGTTCGGCGTAACGCTCCAGGCCGCCCGTGCCCTGCTCCTCCGAGCCCTCGGCGATGACCTTGACGTGGACGGGTATGCCGCCGTTCGCCTTCAGGGCGCGCAGCGCCAGCAGGTGCATGATCACGCCGCCCTTGCAGTCGGCGGTGCCGCGGCCGTACCAGCGGCCGTCGCGCTCGGTCAGCTCGAAGGGCGGGGTGGCCCAGCCGGCCTCGTCCAGCGGGGGCTGCACGTCGTAGTGGGCGTACAGCAGTACTGTCTTCGCGCCCTCGGGGCCGGGCAGGTAGCCGTACACCGACTGTGTGCCGTCCGGGGTGTCCAGCAGCGCCACGTCCGTGAAGCCCTCGGCGCCGAGCGCGTCCGCGACCCAGCGGGCGGCTTGCTCGCTCTCGCTCTTCGGGAACTGCGCGAAGTCCGCCACGGACTTGAAGGCCACCAGCTCGGCGAGTTCCGCCTTGGCCCGGGGCATCAGCGCGGCGACGGTCCCGGCGACCGGATGCGACGACATGGGCACGCTCCTCGTGGGTGCGACGTTCTACAGGTGAGTGCTGCCGATCCTCCCACAGCGGGCCGTGACGATCTCCGCCGTAGGATGCCTGTGGCAGCAGCGGCAGCGGCGTGATCGGGAGCGGTAAACCATCGTGAGCAGCGAGAACTCTTCGGCGGACGACGGGCGGCAGGTGTGGGACGTCGTCGTGGTGGGCGCGGGACCCGCGGGGGCCTCGGCCGCCTACGCGGCCGCGGTCGCGGGGCGGCGCGTGCTCCTGCTGGAGAAGGCGGAGCTGCCGCGCTACAAGACCTGTGGCGGCGGCATCATCGGCCCCTCGCGCGACGCGCTCCCGCCTGGGTTCGAGCTGCCACTGAAGGACCGCGTGCACGCGGTGACGTTCTCCCTGGACGGCCGTTTCACGCGCACCCGGCGTTCCCGGCAGATGCTGTTCGGGCTGATCAACCGGCCCGAGTTCGACCAGCAGCTCGTCGAGCACGCGCTAAAGGCGGGCGCCGAGCTGCGCACCGGCGTCACCGTGCAGCGGGTCGAGCAGCACGGCGCGGCCGTCCCGGACCGGCGCACGGTCGCCGTCGTACTCCAGAGTGGCGAGACGCTCCTCGCCCGCGCGGTGGTCGGCGCCGACGGCAGCGCCAGCCGGATAGGGGCGCACGTGGGGGTCAAGGTCGACCAGGTCGACCTCGGCCTGGAGGCGGAGATCCCCGTGCCGGAGACCGTCGCCGAGGACTGGAAGGGGCGGGTGCTGATCGACTGGGGCCCGCTGCCCGGCAGTTACGGCTGGGTGTTCCCGAAGGGGGACACGCTGACGGTCGGTGTGATCTCGGCGCGCGGCGAGGGCGCCGCGACCAAGCGCTATCTGGAGGACTTCATCGGCCGGCTCGGCCTCGCCGGTTTCGAGCCGGGCATCTCCTCCGGGCATCTGACCCGCTGCCGCGCCGACGACTCGCCGCTCTCGCGCGGGCGGGTGCTGGTGTGCGGGGACGCGGCCGGGCTGCTGGAGCCGTGGACCCGCGAGGGCATCTCCTTCGCGCTCCGCTCGGGCCGGCTGGCGGGGGAGTGGGCGGTACGGATCGCCGAGGCGCACGACGCGGTGGACACCCGGCGCCAGGCCCTGAACTACGCGTTCGCCGTCAAGGCCGGACTCGGCGTCGAGATGGCCGTCGGCAAGCGGCTGCTGGCCGCCTTCGAGCGGCGCCCCGGCCTCTTCCACGCCGCCCTGACCGGCCTGCGCCCGGCCTGGCGGGCGTTCGCGGACATCACCCGCGGCTCCACGACCCTCGGCGAGATGGTCCGCACCCGCCCGATCGCCCAACGCACCCTGAACGCCCTGGACCGCCGGCAGACGGCCTCGGCGGAGACGGACTCCGCGGAGCCCGCCGATTCCGCGGAACCCGCGGAGTCCGCGGACTCTTGAGGGGTTCCGCGGGGCGCGGGGCCGAGCGCGGTGGGACCGCGGGGCGGGCGTGGTGTCGGCTCTGGCGGTGACGCGTGAGAGCGCCAAGGCAGGGTGGCGTCAGCGCTGAGGTGACGTGGCCCTGGGTGGCCGGGAGGCCGGGAGCGGGTCGGCTGCCGCCGGATGCGTGTGGCTTGGGGCCGGGGCCCGGGGAGGTCATGGCTTGCTCCGAGGTCGGGTTCGGCCGGCGGAGGGTGTCTCAGCGTTGGGTCGACGCGACCTTGGGTGGCCGGGAGGCCGGGAGCGGGTCGGCTGCCGCCGGATGCGTGTGGCTTGGGGCCGGGCCCGGGGAGGTCAGGGTTGCTCCGAGGTCGGGTTCGGCGGGCGGAGGGTGTCTCAGGGCTGAGTCGACGCGACCTTGGGTGACCGAGGAGTGGTCGGCTGCTGCCGGAGCTGCCGGAGCTGCCGGAGCTGCCGGAGCTGCCGGAGCTGCCGGAGCTGCCGGAGCCGCCGGAGCCGCCGGAACCGCCGCAGTTGCCGGGCCGGGCAGCCGGGGGACGGTAAGGCCTGCCGATGACGCCGGGGCCAGGGGGCCCACGGCAGCCACGGGAGCCACGGAAGTGGCGGCGGTGTCGCCGCTGGGCTGATGCCGGGCCGGGCGGCCGAGGGCCGGGGGCCGGTCGACCTGTCGATGACGCCGGGGCCCAGGAGCCCAGGAGTCCACGGCAGCCACGGAAGTGGCGGCGGTGTCGCCGCTGGGCTGATGCCGGGCCGGGCGGCCGAGGGCCGGGGGCCGGCCGACCCGCCGATGACGCCGGGGCTCAGGGGCCCGGGAGTCCACGGCAGCCACGGGAGTGGCGGCGATGTCTCCGCTGGGGCGACGCCGGGCCCTGATGGCCCGGGCGGCCCGGAGGGCCCCGGCGGCCGCCGGGTTCGCGGGCGGCCCGGCGGCCGGTCGGGTCAGCTCGTGAGCGTGACGCGGAAGACGGGGTGGTCGGGGGCGATCCGGCGCAGCTCGGACTCGGGGGAGTCCGGGCCGACCCCGTTGAAGAAGACGCCGACCTCGGCCTTCCAGCGCTTGAGGTAGGCGCGCAGGATCGGCGCCTTGTCGTCGTCGGCGACCTCCGCCGCGGTGAACTCGTCGACCTGCTTGCCGAGTCGCAGCTCACCGCCGCCCGCCGTGCGCATGTTGCGCGTCCACTGCACATGCCCGCGCGGGGCGACGAGGTAGTGGGCGCCGTCCACCGTGAGCAGATTGACCGGGGTGGTGCGCCACTCGCCGCTCTTGCGGCCGCGGACGGCGAGCACCCGTGAACCCCACACGCTGAGCCCTCGGCCGGTCAGCCAGGCGACCGCGCGGTTGAGGACGTTGACGGTGAACCAGCCGGGCTTGCGGACGTGTGCGGACATGACAGCCTCCAGGAACCAAATCCGTGAGCGGTGCTCTCGCTCGGCATCAGTCTTGCGCGATCGGCGATCCAAAGCAAGAGCGGTGCTCACAATTATGGGCACCGCTCTCTCTCCGTGGCAGACTGGTCGGTATGAGCAGCGACATCGCACGCGGCGCCCGGGCCCGGGCCAGGATCGAGATCACCGCCGCCATCAAGGACGAGGCGCGCAGACAGCTGGCCGAGGGAGGGGCCGCCAATCTCTCGCTGCGGGCGGTCGCCCGCGCCCTCGGTATGGTCTCCTCCGCCCTCTACCGCTACTTCCCCAGCCGCGACGACCTGCTGACCGCGCTCATCATCGACGCCTACGACTCCCTCGGCGAGGCGGCCGAGTCCGCCGCCGCGTCGGTCGCCGACGCCCCGCCCGGCCGCCGCTGGACGGCGGTCTGCGAGGCCGTACGCCACTGGGCGCTGGCGCACCCGCACGAGTACGCCTTGATCTACGGCTCGCCCGTGCCCGGCTACAGCGCGCCGATGACGACCGTGCCGCCGGCCGCGCGGGTCGGCCGCCTGTTCTTCGCGATCACCGGTGACGCCCACCGCGCGGGCGGCCTGACCGAGCCGCCCCTGCCGGCCGCGCTGCGCGGCGAGGCCGCCCGCATGGCCGCCGACCTCGCCCCCGACCTTCCCCCCGAGACGGTGGCTGCCCTGGTCGCGGCCTGGGCGCAGCTGTTCGGACTGGTGAACTTCGAGCTGTTCGGCCAGTTCAACCGGGTCGTGGAGGAGCGTGAGGAGTTCTTCCGGCAGGCATCGCTCCGGCTGGCGGAGGGAGTGGGCCTGCCGCTTACCTGAGAGGTCATCGACCCCGGGGCGGCCCCCTGCCACGATCGTGCGTGTCGGCAGCCCGAGGAGACCGGAGGACGTCATGACCGCCTACGTGATCGGCCATCTGCAGGAGGCCGCGCCGCGCCCGGAGATCGCCGAGTACATCGAGCGCATCGGCGCCACGTTCGCGCCGTACGGGGGGCGTTTCCTGGTGCATGCCGCGCAGCACGAGGTGAAGGAGGGCAGCTGGCCGGGCCACGTCGTGGTGATCGGCTTCCCCGGCATGGCGGAGGCCCGCGCCTGGTGGGACTCGCCCGCCTACCGGGAGATCGCCCCCTTGCGCTCCCGGCACATCGAGGGCGACATCATCTTCGTCCCGGGCGTCCCCGAGACCTACGACCCGACGGCGACGGCCCGGGCGATGCGGGAGGGGATGGCGGCGCGGCAGGCCGGGCGCACCTCCCCGGCACCTGGCCGGTGAGCCCTCACTTGGGCGGCAGGCCCGCCGCGAAGGCCCGCCCCTCGCCGACCCACCGCGCGAGCGCGTCGTCCCCGGCCACGGACGGGCCGGCCACCACCACCCAGCCCCGCATCGGCCGGCCGGACATGTCGAAGAGCCGTGCCCCCGGCCGGGCCAGTGCGGCGTCGGTGGCGTCCGGGCCGACCCGTACCAGCAGGTCGTCGCCGGTCACCGCCACGGCCATGTTGCCGCTCAGCAGGAAGGCCAGTCCGCCGAACATGCGTTTCTCGGCGAGTTCCGGCTCACCGCCCAGCAGCCCCCGGACCCGCTCGGCCAGTTCTTCGTCGTACGCCATCAGGCGCCTCCGTCCGCGCCGGTCAGACGGTGTTCGTCGGTCACCCGGCGTTCGAGGTCGCGCAGGTCCTTGGCGAGGGAGGAGCGGACCTGCCGGGCCAGCAGGGGTGCGGCGAGCCGGAGCAGGCCGCCGGGACCGCCGCGGACCCGGATGGCGGCCAGCGTGCCGCGCGGGTCGGGCGCGAAGGAGTACGTGACGTGCATCGGCATGGGCCCGGCCACGGAGACCATGTCCAGCGTCCGTGGCGGCTCGTACGCGGCGACGCGCAGCGCGTAGTCGATGCGCCGCCGCAAGAAGTACGCCGTGCGGGTCACCTCGGCACCCGCGCCGAAGCCGCCCACCCCGGCCGGCCTGGTGAGCTCGGCCCGGCGGATGCCCTGGGTCCAGCGGCTGTCGTTGCGCCAGTCCATCGCATAGGCGGCCACCTGCTCGGGCGGCAGCGGCATCGTGCGCCGCACCGTCACGTCGATCGTCATCGTGGCACCACCTCACCGCGCCGGGAGCCTGCTTCCAGGATGGCCGCACCGCACCCCGTCCGCTGTGCCGGCGGCGTACTTCCCGGGGAGTACGTGTGATCACCTCGCCCGGCTGACGCCCGCGGGCGCGCGAGGCGTCTAGCGTGACGGCATGGAGCGAGAGCGCGTGCGCGGCGGCCCGCCGCAGTGGTGGCGGCACGGGCCGCCGTGGGCGGGCCGGCGGGACGACGCGGACCACCGCACTCACTGGCCCTGGCCGTCCACCCTGATCGTCACCGCCGTCGTGCTGGCCGGCTCGCACTTCGCCGCGCACCAGCAGCACGGCGGACGGGCCCCGCTCGACACGTTCGCCCGCGTGCTGCTCGTCGTCGCGGCGGGGCTGCTGCTGTGGCGCAAGCGGTACCCGGTGGCGGTCGTCTTCGGCACGTCCGCCGCCACCATGGTCTACCTGGGCGCCGGGTATCCGTACGGCCCGGTGTTCCTCACCGTCGCCGTGGCCTGCTTCAACGCGATCCTGGCCGGGCGCCGGTGGGCCGCATGGTCGGCCGTCGGGATGCTGTGGGCCGGTCATGTGGTCATCGCGCACTGGCTCTACCGGTGGCTGCCGCCCTCCGGGGACGCGGCCGCCCCCTGGGGCCAGGAACTCGTCGTCGCCGCCTGGGTGGTGGCGATCGCCGCCGTCGCCGAACTCGCCCGCGCCCGGCGCGAGCAGTGGGCGCGCGAGCGCGCCGAGCGGGCGCAGGCCGCGAAGCGGCGCGCCGACGAGGAGCGGCTGCGCATCGCCCGCGAACTGCACGACGTCCTCGCCCACAGCATCTCCGTGATCAACGTGCAGGCCGGTGTCGGTCTGGCCCTGCTGGACTCCGACCCCGAACAGGCCCGTCAGGCCCTCACCACCATCAAGGCGCAGAGCAAGGAGGCCCTCGGCGAGGTGCGCCAGGTCCTCGGCACCCTGCGCACCCCCGGAGCCGCGCCGCGGGCGCCCGCGCCGGGCCTGGACCGGCTGCCGGAACTGGTGGAACAGGCCGCGAGCGCCGGCCTCACCGTCGACGTCGCCGGCGCCGCCCCGCCGCTCGCCCCGGGCGCCGACCTCGCCGCGTTCCGCATCGTCCAGGAGGCCCTCACCAACGTCGTACGGCACTCCCGGTCGCGGCACGCGCGCGTGCGGCTCGACCACGACGGGCGCGCGCTGCGGCTGCGGATCGACGACGACGGACCGGCGTCCGGCGCGGACGCGGGCGGCGGCGGCAACGGGCTGGCCGGCATGCGGGAGCGGGCCGCCGCGCTGGGTGGCACGATCGACGCGGGGCCGCGCCCCGACGGCGGCTGGCGGGTGCTGGCCGAACTGCCCCTGAACGTCAAGGAGGACCGGTGATCCGCGTACTGCTCGCCGACGACCAGTCGCTGGTCCGCGCGGGCTTCCGGGCGCTGCTCGACGCCCAGCCGGACATCGAGGTGGCCGGGGAGGCCGCCGACGGGGAGCAGGCGGTGCGCGCGGTCGCCGAACTGCGGCCCGACGTGGTCCTGATGGACATCCGCATGCCGCTGCTGGACGGTCTCGCCGCCACCCGCCGCATCACGGACGACGAGCGGCTGGTGGAGGTGAGAGTGGTCATGCTGACCACCTTCGAGCTCGACGAGTACGTCTTCGAGGCGCTGCGCGCGGGCGCTTCCGGCTTCCTGGTCAAGGACACCGAACCGGCCGAACTCCTGCGCGCGGTACGGGCGGTGGTCGCCGGCGACGCGCTGCTGTCGCCGGGGGTGACGCGGCGGCTGATCGCCGAGTTCGCCGCCCGGTCCAAGGAACCCGCGACCGCGAAGACGCTGTCCCGGCTCACCGAGCGGGAGCGGGAGGTGCTCGCCCTGGTCGGCCTCGGCCTGTCCAACGACGAGATCGCCCGGCGCCTGGTGGTCAGCCCGCTCACCGCGAAGACCCACGTCAGCCGCACCATGGTGAAGCTGGGCGCCCGCGACAGGGCCCAACTGGTCGTGCAGGCCTACGAGTCGGGGCTGGTCCGGCCGGGCTGGCTGGGCTGAGCCCGGCCCTACGGCTGCCGGAACCGCAGCAGCACGCTGACGACGCGGGCGAAGAACAGTACGGGTGCGGTGATCTCCCCGGCCCGGACCAGCAGCACTTCGGCCGTCCTCGGCAGGTCGAACAGCAGCGCCGGGCCGGCGACCGCCCCGAACACGACGGCCGCCGCGAACGCCGCGCTGCACAGCGCGTACCCGATCTCCACCGTCGCCGCGTCCTGCTCGGCCTTGGTACGCCGTCCCCCGTAGTGCTCCATACGGCGAGTCAAACAGCCGGGCGCCCGGCGGGCAAGCAACCCACCGGGCATCCGGGTTCCGAGATGTTCTCCCTAGTCGCGGACCGGGACGCGGTCCGTCTTCGCCTCCGCCACGGTGGACCGGGCGACCACGACCGAGTGCTGCGGGCGGCGCTTCCCCAGGCCGGTCAGGCTGATCAGGAGTCCGACGAGGGCGACGCCCGTCGCCACCATGAACCCGGGCCGGTAGCTGTCCAGGATGGCCTGCCCGGTGGCGTGGGCCGGGGTGTGCGCGGTGACCACGGCCGTCACCACGGCGAGGAAGATCGCGCCGCCCACCTGCACCGACGTGTTCAGCAGACCGGAGACCATGCCCTGCTCGTGGTCCTCGACCCCGTTGGTGGCCTGGATGTTGAGCGAGGGGAAGACCAGGGCGCACGCGGCCCCGATGAGCAGCATCGACGGCAGGATCGCCACCGCGTACACCGGGTCCAGGTCGACGTTCAGGAACAGGCCGTAGCCGACGACCATCAGCGCGAAGCCCGCCGGGATGAGCCGCCGGGTGCCGAACCGGTCGACGATCGAACCCACCTTGGTGGAGGACACCGCCACCAGCGCGCCGGCCGGCAGGAAGGCCAGCGCGGTGTGCAGCGCGGACCAGCCCAGCAGGGACTGCATGTACAGCGTGGTCAGGAACTGGAAGCCGACGTAGGAGCCGAAGAAGGCCACCGCGCCGAGCTGGGCGCGCACCTGGTTGCCGGAGCGCAGCACCCCGAGCCGCACCAGCGGTCCGGCCGAGCGCCGCTCGACCACCACGAACGCGGTCAGCAGCACCACCACCGCGAGGAACGACAGCAGGGTGCGCGCCGACGCCCAGCCGGCCTCGGGGGCCTGGACGACGGTGAAGACCAGCAGCAGCATCGAGGCGGTGCCGAGGACGGCGCCGGGGATGTCGTAGCCCTGGTGGTTCTCCTCGCGGGCGCTGCGCGGCAGCAGCTTCAGGCCGGCGACCAGCGCGATCAGGGCGATGGGTGCGGGCAGCAGCATGGTCAGGCGCCAGCTGGCCTCGGTGAGCAGCCCGGACAGGACCAGGCCCATGGAGAAGCCGGTGGCCGCGCAGGTGGTGTAGATGGACAGGGCGCGGTTGCGCAGCGGGCCCTCGGGGAACGTCGTCGTGATGATCGACAGGCCGGCCGGCGCGGTGAAGGCGGCGCTCAGGCCCTTGATGAAGCGGCTCGCGATCAGCAGCGGACCGGAGTCGACCAGACCGCCCAGCAGTGAGGCGAGCGCGAACACGCCGAGCGCGACCAGGAACACCTGACGCCGGCCCAGCAGGTCGGCGGTGCGTCCGCCGAGCAGGAGCAGACCGCCGTAGCCGAGGATGTAGCCGCTGACGATCCACTGCAGGGTGGAGGTGGACAGATGCAGGTCGGCGCCGATGGAGGGCAGGGCCACACCGACCATCGACACGTCGAGCGCGTCGAGGAACATCGCGGCGCAGAGCACCAGCAGGGTGCCCCACAGCCGGGGCGTCCAGCGCACCGTCGAAGACGGGGACGCGGAGGGGATGAGCGGAGAGGTCATGACCGGGACTCTTCCATGCGCATGCATTCAATGCAAGCGCATTTAATTACGGTGCAATGAAATCTCTTCTCTGTTACGGTGCGGTCATGGCGGCGAAGAAGGCCGAACAGGCGCTCGTGGAACAGTGGCGGGAGATCCTCGCGCTGCACGCCCGCACCCAGTGCGAACTGGACCGTGCGCTCGGCGGGCACGGCCTGTGCGCCAGCGACTTCGAGGTGCTCGACGTCCTCGCAGAGGGCGCGACGGCGGACGGCTCCCGCGCCTGGCGCGTCCAGGAGATCGCCGACCGTGTCCACCTCAGCCAGAGCGCGCTGTCCCGGCTCGTCGCGCGGCTGGAGAAGGACGGCCTGGTGGACCGCGCGCTGTGCGCGGAGGACCGGCGGGGCGTACGTGTCGCCCTCACCGACAAGGGCCGCACGCTGCACGACGAGGTACGGCCGGTGCAGCGCGCGGTGCTGACGAGGATGCTCGCCGGCGACTGACCGCCGGGCTCGCACGTTCCCGGACGGCCGGCGGCCCCGCGATCAGGTGATCGCCGACGTCTCCTCCCACAGGGCCGCCAGCGCGGGGTCGCCCGTCACGGACGGCACCGGGACACGGTTCCACAGCGCCAGGTACAACTGCTCGGCCGGACCGGCCAGTTCGGTCTCCGCCTCGCCGGATGCCCCGGGCACGGCGACGGGCGGCTCCTGCGACAGCCGTACGGTCCACACCGCGTCGTCCGTGTCCGTCGCGCGCACGCGCAGGACCCGCGGCTCCTCGGTGCGCACCCGGCTCTTGCGCCGGGCGTGGAAGCCGCGCAGCAGCTCGTCGATGCCGTCCGCCGCGAAGCGGGCGCCGATCGGGGTGGGCGTGCCCCCGCGCGCGGACTCGGCGTCGTAGCGGTGGATCGCCGTCTCGTGCGCCTGCCGGCGGGCCCAGAAGGCCGGCGGGGAGGTGAGCGGGGTGGGCAGGAAGGTCCAGGCCGGCGCGTCCGCCGGGGCCGACGCGAGGGTGTCGACCAGGTGGCGGTGGCTGTCCCGGTACCAGCGCAGCAGCTCCGCGCCGTCCAGCTCCGGCTCGGCGTCGATGGGCCGCGGCTCGGTGATGCCCTCGGCGACGAACCGGGCCGCCCAGCGGTGCACGGCACCCGTGTGCCGCAGCAGGTCCCGCACCTGCCAGCCGGGGCAGGCCGGCACCTTCGCCTGCGGCCCCGCCTCCTCTGCGGCCGCGGCCAGCAGGGCGCCCTCGCGGCGCAGGATGTCCACGAACTCGGCTGTCTCCATGACAGGGAGTGTGCCGGATAGGGCGGGCTCGGAGGCATGCCCGCCCGAGTGGTGGACCGTGCGCCGTGGTGCGTCCGCACGCCCGGCCGGAGGCGGTGAGGCGGCGTCAGCGCGGCTCGCCGGGATAAGTGCCGAAGTTCCACAGGTTGCCCTCGGGGTCGCGGGCGGCGAAGTCGCGGGAACCGTAGTCGGTGACGTGCAGCTCGGAGACGATCTCGGCGCCGGCCGCCTCGGCACGCGCGTACACCGCGTCCGGGTCGGCCGTGACGACGTACGCGCCGAAGGAGCCCGGCTGGAAGTGCCACGCGTCCTGCTTCGCGTCCGGGCGCAGTGAGCCCAGCATCACGCCGCCGCCCTCCGGCCAGGCCAGCTCCGCGTGCTGCACCAGGCCGCCGTCGTCACTGTCGTGGACGACGGTCTCCCGGAAACCGAAGGCGTCCACCAGGAAACGGATGAGGGCGCGCGCGTCCCGGGCGCGCAGGGTCGGCCAGACCTGGGGCGCGGGCGGGCTCGGCGCGGTACCGGCCGGGGCGGTCGTGGTCTGCGGGTTCGTGCTCATGGCGGTGGTTCCCTTCGGTGCGTCTCGTGGTGCCGGCACCTTCAGGATCAGCCGGGCGGGCCGTACCCGGCTTGGATGTTTCGGAACTCCCGGGCGAGCCACACGCTCGGGGCGCAGGACGCCAGGGCGGTGAACTCGCGGTCCAGGTGCGACTGGTCCGCGTACCCGAGGTCGGCGGCCAGGCCGGCGAGGTCGGGCCGGTGCGGGCGGGCGGCGAGCCGGCGCCGGGCCCGGTCGAAGCGGGCGACCCGGGCCGCGGCCTTCGGCGTGAGACCGATCTCCTGGCGGAAACGGGTGCGCAGATGCCGGTCGCTCCAGCCGACCTCGGCGGCGAGCGCGTCGATCCGCACCCGGCCGCCGTCCGCGAGCAGCCGCCGCCACGCCCGGACGACCTCGGGCGCGACCACGGGCGCCTGCCCGCTGTGCCGGGCCAGGCGGCGCAGCAGCCAGTCGTCGACGACGGCGAAGCGGGCCGGCCAGTCGGCCGCCGAGCGCAGCCGCTCGTGCACCTCGGTCACTTCGGCGCCCAGCACGTCGTCGGCGTGCACGTCCGCACCGGCCAGCTCACCGGCCGGCAGCCCCAGCAGCAGCCGGGCGCCGAGGGGACTGAGGGCCACCTGAATGCCGGACTGGCGGCCGGGCACGGCGATGTGCGCCGGCGCCAGGTGCAGTCCGCCCAGCAGCGTCGCGTAGTCACCTCCGGGCGACCGCGGATCGGGATGCGCGGCGATGCTGAGCGGCTCGTCGAGGGTGAGGATCAGGGTCAGCCACGGCGACGGCAGCCCGAGGTGCCGGCCGTGCGGGACGCCGCGCTGACGGTAGCCCGAGTACCAGCCCACCAGGCCGCGCAGCGGGGCTGCCGGGGCGGTGTGCAGGGCCTCGTCCACGGGGCCGGTCGACTCGGACGCCATGGAGCCATTGTCCTGCGGATTGCGGATTGCGGGGTCTGAGTAGGGAGTGCGGTGGGTGATGGGTGATGGATGGTGGATCGCGGTCAGTGCGATGCGGGCGTGACCGTGAAGACGTTCGAGCAGACGCGGAGCGACGCGGGGACCAGGAGAGCCTGGTGCGAGCCGGGCGGGTAGACCCGCAGATACGAGCCGGTGGGCCGGCAGGCGCCGCCGATCGGGCCGTTGGTCGTGTGCAGCACGGCGCTGACCGTCTGCGCCGGACGCAGCGTCACCGTCGTGAACGACTGCCCGGTACGGGTCGCGGCCGGTCCGATCTGCCGGTGGGCGACGTCCAGCACGCTCACGCCGGGGTAGCCGCGCAGGGTGCAGGAGCCGGTGCCGGTGTTGGTGAACCGTATGGGCCAGTACAGCTGACCGGCGCCGTGGTCCTGGCGTCCGGTGGAGAGGTACAGGTTGCTCGCGGCGCACGTGGGCGCCGCGGCGCTGGCCGGCTGCGCGGCCATGGCAACGGCGGCCGCACCGCTCGCGACGACCGCGGCCGCGAGCCCGGCGGCGGCCAGCTTGCGGGGGAGGGGGAGAGAGAGTGGCATGACACGACACCTCCATGATGTGTGTCGGCGGCGTCGAGAACACTGTGCCTCTACAGCCGCTGAAGCCGGAAATGGGTTGTCTACTCCTTGAGACACCTATGGGCCGGGTTGGGTTGCACCCGAATCCGTACGACCGCTCGTGCTCTCCCGCACGATGAGCTACTGATCCTCGAGCTCCTGATCGTCGGTCCGGCCCTGTGCTGCGGCGCCGCTCAGGCGGCCGGGCGGTCCGCCGTGACCAGCCAGCACGTGCTGCGCAGGCGCACCGTGCCGTCCGCAGTCTCGTGTTGGCGCAGATGGGCGGTCAGCGCACTGTGGGCGCGGGCCCTGGCGGTCGCGTCGGCCTGCTCCAGCAGGTGGCGGCCGGGGCCCGTGCCCAGCAGGAACTCCGCCGCGTCCTCGGCGCCGGTCCCCCACGTTCCGTAGGCCTGCACCTGCCGGACCTCCACAGCGAGGAAGCCGGCGGCGCTGAGGACGGCGCGGATGCGGTCCGGTGCGGCCAGGGAGAACATCCCGGGCAGCCCCGGCGCCCCGAAGTCCCCGACGGGCAGCAGGCCGCGCAGTGACGCGATCGCCGCCACCCAGTCGTTGAGCGGGGCGTCGGCCGGGCAGACGAACGCCAGCCGTCCGCCGGGGCGCAGCGCCCGGCCGACGTTGCCGAAGGCGGCTGCCGGGTCGGCGAAGAACATCACCCCGTAGCGGCTGATCGCCGCGTCGTGGCTCCCCGCCTCGAAGGGGTGGACCTGTGCGTCGCCCTGGACGAAGGAGACGTTGGTGACGCCCTCCCGCTGGGCGCGGTCCCGCGCGGCGGCCAGCATCGGGCCGGACAGGTCGAGACCCGTCGCATGCCCGCGCGTCACTCGCAGCGCCGCGAGTCGTGTGCTCTGCCCGGAGCCGCAGCCGAGGTCGAGGACCCGGTGGTCGGCGGAGATGCCGGCGGCGTCGAGGAGTGGCTCGTTGAAGCCCTGGTTCACGGCGTTCCAGCGGTCCTGGTGGTGGGCCCAGTGGGCGCCCTCCGGGCCGTTCCACGCCTGCGCCTGCTCGGTGTTGACGATGTGCGGCACGGTGCCTCCTGCGCTCGAGGACGGAGAATGGGCGTATGCCCAAACAGTATGGGCATACGCCCAGACTGGCAATGCCGGTTACGATCCGAGCGGTTGCGCCGCGGGAGGGCGCGGCGGCGCGAAGGAAGAGGGGTTCATGTCACCGCGTGGAGTGGCGACGCCGGACGTGCGCGAGCGGCTGTTCGCGGCGGCGGAGCGCGTCGTGGAGAGGGACGGGCCGGGCGCGCTCACCAGCCGGGCCGTCACCACCGAGGCCGGCTGCGCCAAGGGTCTGCTGCACGCGCACTTCGCGGGGCTGGACGAGTTCGTGGCCGAGCTGTGCCTCGACCGGTTCGCGCGTACGGCGGCGCGGGCGCGGGCGCTGTCCGGACGCGTCGGCCATGACACCGTGGTGGGAAACCTCAGCGCCGTCGCCCTGGCCCTCTTCGACTCCGGCGGCCCGGCCATCTCCGGGCTGGCCATGACGCGCCCCGCCGCGGCGCTGCGCATCCGCCAGGCTCTGGAGGGCGGGGCGCCCGGCTTCAGCGCGATCCAGCAGTGCATCACCGGCTACCTGGAGGCGGAGCGGCGGCTCGGCCGGGTGCCGGACACCGTCGACCCGGAGACGGCGGCCCTCGCCGTCGTCGGCACCGCGCACCACCTGCTGATGACCAGCTGGCCGGGCGCCCCGGACCCACGGGCGCCGATGGAACGGCTGGTGGCGGCGTTGGTGGGCGGCTAGGCCCAGGCGGCGCGGGGCCGGGCCCGGCGACTCCGGCGGCCCCGGGGACCCCGTGTCTTGGTGTATGTCGCCGGGTGCGGGTGCGGGTGCGGGTACGGGTGCGGGTACGGGTCGTGGGTGGCTGGTCGCGCAGTTCCCCGCGCCCCTGAGGGGGTTGCAGGCGTCGGTCGCTGGCATGGTGCCGTCGGGACGTGGGGTGCGTTGCCGGGTGCGGGTCGTGGGGGGCTGGTCGCGCAGTTCCCCGCGCCCCTGAGAGGGAGCCGGGGGACACTCGACAGCCCCTCACACCCCGCGGGCCCGCGCGCCCCTCGACGGGCCGCCTCCGACACCCGCCCGGGTCAGTGGACCGCCGGCCCTCGCGTCGCGAAGCCGACCGCCGCCGCGACCGCTGCCAGGACCGCCACGCTCGTCAGGGCCGTGGGCAGGGAGAACCAGTCGGCCATGAAACCGATCGCCGGCGGCCCGAGGAGCATGCCGCCGTAGCCGAGGGTGGAGGCGACGGCGACACCGCTGGGACCCGCGAGCGTGCCCGCCCGTTCGACCGCGACCGGGAAGAGGTTGGCGAGACCGAGCCCGGTCACGGCGAAGCCCAGCAGGGCGGCCCAGGTGGACGGCGCGAGCGAGCCGAGGAACATCCCGGCGGCCGCGGTGGCGCCGCCCGCGACGATGGTGCGGGTGCGGCCGAGCCGTTCCAGCAGGGTCGTCCCGCTCAGCCGGCCGAGTGTCATCGCCAGCGCGAAGCAGGAGTAGCCGGCCGCGGCCACCCCGGCCGAGGCGCCGAGGTCCTGCTCCAGGTGGAGAGCTCCCCAGTCGGCCATGGCGCCCTCGCCGTAGGCGGTGCACAGCGCGATCAGCCCGAAGACGACGACCAGCCCCCGGGTGCGCCGACCGGTGCGCCGCCGACCGGGCGCCTCGCCGTGCCCCGCGTCGGCCTCCCCGTCCGCCGCGGCCTGCGGCACCAGGCCGCCGTACCGCAGCAGTGGCCGGCCCGCGACGCCCGTCATGACCAGCCCGACGACCGTGAGGCCGAGCAGGTGCTGCGTCGGGGTGAACCGTCCCGCCAGCAGGCCGCCGAGCCCCGCGCCGACCATGCCGCCCAGGCTGAAGGCCGCGTGGAAGCTCGGCATGACCGGCCGTCGCAGTACCGCGATCAGGTCGACCGCCGCACTGTTGAAGGCGACGTTGATGCCGCCGTACGCCGCGCCGAAGACCAGGAGGACCGCTCCCAGCGTCGGCGCCGAGTGGGTGAGCGGGGGCAGGGCCACGCTGAGGGAGAGCAGGACGGCGCAGACGAGCGTCACGCGGTGGCTGCCGTAGCGGCGGCACAGCCGGCCGGTCAGCGTCATCGTGATCACGGCGCCGGCGGAGACGCCGAGGAGTGCGAGGCCCAGACCGCTCGCGGAGGCGCCGGTCTGGTGCTTGATGGCGGGGATGCGCACGACCCAGCCGGCGAAGACGAAGCCGTCGAGGGCGAAGAAGGCGGTGAGGGCGATACGGAGTCGGGTGAGAGGGAGCTGGTGACCCGGCACGGCGTTGTGCGGACGGGTTTTGTTTATTTGCGGCACAAAGTCAGGCTAGAAGCCCGCGCCGGGCGGGGCAAGGGGTGGCGGGGCGGGGCGTCCCCACGGCCCGCACATGGTCCGCAGGCGCACCAGAGGCCACCTGCTCCCGCCCGCCCCGCCGGTCTGACCAGCCAGGAAGGGCCCCGGCCCAGGTCCGTGCCGGGTGCTCGCCGTGACGTATGGTCGGAGCGGTATGCGCAAGCACGGTGGAGGTGACGGCATGCCCGATGAGCGACCGCAGCTGTACGAGATCCTCGACGAGCGGTTCCGCACGGGTCGGTGCCACGCGGGCGACTCACGGCTGGAGAAGCTCTACGACGGCTGCCGCTGGGCCGAGGGCCCGCTCTACGTGCCCGCCGGCCGGTATGTGCTGTGGAGCGACATCCCCAACGACCGCCTGCTGCGCTGGGACGAGACCACCGGCGCGGTCGGCGTCTTCCGCACGCCCGCCGGCCACCCCAACGGCAACACCCTGGACCGCGAGGGCCGCCTGATCACCTGCGAGCAGGGCAATCGCCGTGTCACCCGCACCGAACACGACGGTTCCCTCACCGTGCTCGCCGAGCGGTTCGGGGGCAAGCGGCTCAACAGCCCGAACGACGCCGTCGTGAAGTCCGACGGGTCGATCTGGTTCTCCGACCCCGACTTCGGGATCACCACCGACTACGAGGGCCACCGCGCCGACAGCGAGATCGGCGCCTGCAACGTGTACCGCGTGGACCCCGGCACCGGGGAGGTCCGGCTGGTCGCCGACGGCTTCGGCGGCCCCAACGGGCTCGTCTTCTCGTGCGACGAGCGGCGGCTGTACGTGTCCGACAGCCGCGCCAACCACATCCGCGTCTTCGACGTCCGCGAGGACGGCACCCTCGGCGAGGGCGAGGTCTTCGCGGAATGCGGGACCGGAACCTTCGACAACATCCGCTTCGACGACGCCGGCCGGCTGTGGGCCGCCGCCATGGACGGCGGCGTGCACTGCTACGACCCCGACGGCACCCTCCTCGGCCGCATCCTGGTCCCGGACGTCGTCGCCAACATCCGCTTCGGCGGCGCCAAGCGCAACCGCTTGTTCATCGCCGCCGACACCGCCCTGTACTCCCTTGTCATGTCCGTCACGGGTACCGCGCCGTTGCCGGGTACCCGTCCCTGAAGAATCCGCAGACCCGTACCGAAGGAGCAACCGTGACCGACCCGGCGTCCATGGCCGTGCAGCAGGAGATCGCCCGTGAGCTGGAGGTGAGCGCCGACTTCGACGCACAGCGGGAGATCGAGCGCCGGGTGGCGTTCCTCGCCGACCGGCTGACCTCCACCGGCCTGCGCGCCCTGGTGCTGGGCATCAGCGGCGGCGTGGACTCCTCCACCGCGGGCCGGCTGTGCCAGCTCGCCGTGGAGCGGGCCCGGGCGGCCGGGCACGACGCGACGTTCTTCGCGATGCGGCTGCCTTACGGCGTGCAGGCCGACGAGCACGACGCGCAGCGGGCGCTGGAGTTCATCCGGCCCGACCGTGTGCTGACCGTCGACATCCGGCCCGCGAGCGACGCGGCCCTGGCGGCGCTGCTGGCCGGTGACACGGTGTTCCGCGACGACCACCACCAGGACTTCGTGCACGGCAACGTCAAGGCCCGGCAGCGCATGATCGCCCAGTACGCGGTGGCCGGCGCGCACGACGGCCTGGTCGTCGGCACCGACCACGCCGCCGAGGCGGTCTCCGGCTTCTTCACCAAGTACGGCGACGGCGCGGCCGACGTCGTGCCGCTCACCGGCCTCACCAAGCGGCGCGTGCGGGCACTGGCGGACGCCCTCGGCGCACCCGCCGAGCTGGTGTGGAAGACGCCGACCGCGGATCTGGAGACCCTGAACCCGGGCCGGCCCGACGAGGACGCGCTCGGCGTCACCTACGACGACATCGACGACTTCCTGGAGGGCAAGCCGGTCGGCGAGGAAGCCTTCGCGGCCATCGTCCACCGCTACCGGATCACCGAGCACAAGCGCCGTCTGCCGATCGCCCCCTGAGCCGGCCGGACCCGGGCGGGAAGCGAACGGCTCCCTGCCCGGGCGAGCGCCTACTGGAAGCAGAAGGTGAGGCGGCGTCCGACGTCTCGGAAGTGCGGGAACGTGGCGACGACACGGCGCCGGGCCGCGGCTTCGGTCAGCAGCGCACCGGCGGCTGCCCGGGGGCATGGGGTCCTCCGGGGGACGCGGAAACAGCGGCTGTTCAGTCGAAGGTCTCGATGTACTCCTCGGCGGGGCCGAGGTCCGGCCGGTCCTCCAGGGCGAGATGCTCACCGAGATGCTCGAGCTCCAGGACCGTCAGGGTGTTCTCGCCGGCCCGCAGCATCGGCCCGGGAACGTAGTAGGTGCTCTGCGGACCGATGTCCCAATAGCGCCCGAGGAGCGTGCCGTTGACCCATACGAAACCCTTGCCGAAGCCGGGCAGGCGCAGGAAGGCGTCGGCGGGCACGCCGACGGTGAGGGTCGCGGTGGCGAGTCCGGCCCGGCCGTCGGCCGGCGCCGCCACCGTGGCAGCCGCCAGGTCCCGCGCCGTCCACTCGTCCAGCGGCAGCCGGTACATGGTCCAGCCGTGCACCAGCCGGCGCTCCACGCGCACCCCGCCGAGGATGCCCTTGCCCTGGCCGAGCAGCGGCCCGTAGTTGATCCGCCCCTGGTTTTCCACGAGCAGCGCCAGCCGGACCCTCTTCCCGGCCCCGTCCACCATGAACGAGGCGGTCTCCGTCTCGAGTACGGCCACGGGTGCGCCGTCGACGAACACCTGGGCCCGGTCGTGCAGTCCGGTCACCGTCACCTCGTGGCGGCCCTCGGGCAGCAGTGGTTCGGCCTCGTAGAGCACAAGACCGGCCGACTGACCGAGCTCCTCGAAGCTGAGCGGTCCCGGCCCCCGCACCGGCTCACCCGTCGCACGCAACGCGTCCAGCAGCGCGGCGCCGTGGGTCACGGAAAGCGAGCGGGGCTGGAGCACCGGCGGATCGGGGGGCACCGCGGGCAAGGCAGTGCCGCGCATGGCGGCCAGCCGCTCCCGCAGCGCGAAGAACTTCTCGGTGAGCGCCCCGTGTTCGGCGATCGGCGCGTCCGAGTCGTAGCTGGTGACGGTCGGCTGGAGCCGCTCGCCGTCGTGGTTGGCGCCCGCCCACAGACCGAAGTTGGTGCCGCCGTGCGCCATGTACAGGCTGACCGAGCCGCCCGCGTCGAGGATGCCGCCGACGTCCTCGGCGGCGCTGCGGGCCGAGCGCACATGGTGCTTCTCGCCCCAGTGGTCGAACCAGCCGTTCCAGAACTCCGCGCACAGGAACGGCTCGCCCGGCCGGCGCGCCCGCAGCAGCGCCGCCGCCTGCTCGGGCCGCGAGCCGAACGTCGCCGCCGCCAGCTCCCCGGGCACACTGCCCCCGTCCTGCATCAGCGCGGTCGGCCCGTCGGCGGTGTAGAGCAGCTCGGTGATCCCCCGCTCGACCAGGGCGTCGCGCACCCAGCGCAGATAGGCCGCGTCATCGCCGTAACTGCCGTACTCGTTCTCGATCTGCACCGCGACCACGGGCCCGCCACGACTCGCCTGCAACTCCGCGATACGCGGCACGACCTGATCGAACCAGCGCCCCACCGCATCCACGAACGACGCCTGGGAGGTCCGCAGCCGTACGCCGGGCATGCCGGTCAGCCAGGCGGGCAGCCCGCCGTTGTCCCACTCGGCGCAGATGTACGGCCCGGGGCGCACGATCGCGTCCAGCCCCCGCTCCTGCGCCAGCCGCAGAAAGCGGCCCACATCGCGCGGGCCGTCGAAGCGCACGTCACCCGGCGTGCGCTCGTGGAAGTTCCACGGCACATACGTGTCCACGGTGTTCAGCCCGAGCGCGGCGAGCCGGTCCAGCCGGTCGGCCCACTGCCCGGGATGGACCCGGAAGTAGTGCAGCGACCCCGCGAGCACGCGATGCGGACGCCCACCGCGCGACAGCCCGCCGTCGGCGTACCGCAACAGGGGAGCGCCGTCACCGCTCTTTGTTATCGATATCCCCCCAGGGGGCGAGGCCTCTTGACCCACAACGGACCGCTTCATACCTCTCCCCAAACGTGGCGACGGCCGCCACTATGACAGAGGATGTTATCGATGCTAACACCGCTGACCACCCCTCCCGGCGCCCCCGCCCCCCAGCGCCATGTGGGCGATATCATCAAGCCCACCGACCCGGGGAAGGGGCACATGGCGCATCGGACTGCCGACGTGGACAGACCACCCGCGATGGCGGACGTGGCACGGCTCGCGGGGGTCTCGGCACAGACCGTCTCCCGCGTGCTCTCCGGGCACCCGAACGTGCAGGAGAAGACCCGCACCAAGGTCCTCGCCGCCGTCGAACAGCTCGGCTACCGCCGCAACAACGCCGCCCGCGCCCTGTCCTCCGGACGCAGCCGCACGATCGGCGTGGTCACGCTGCAGACCACGTTCTACTCGCGCGCCGCCGTCACCTCCGGCATCGAGAACGCGGCCCGCGAGGCCGGCTACACGGTCAGCACCGCGACGACGGCCTCCCTCGACACCGCGGCCATCGAGGACGCCCTGTCCCGCCTGGCCGACCAGGACGTCGAGGGCGTGGTCCTGTCCGTGCCGCTCACCCACACCAGCCCGCGGATCGAACAGCTCACCCGCTCCGTCCCCACCATCACCATCGACGGCTCCCGCACCGCCGCCACCGAGGTGGTCGCCGTCGACCAGGCCCTGGCCGCGCGCCTCGCGACCCGTCACCTGCTGGACCTCGGCCACGACACGGTCTGGCACATCGCGGGCCCCGAGGAGTGGCTGGAAGCGGCAGCCCGCCGCGACGGCTGGCGCGCGACCCTGGAGGAGGCCGGCCGCCCGGTCCCGCCCCCGCTGGAGGGCGACTGGTCACCCGGGTCCGGCTACCGCAACGGACTGATCCTCGGCCGCATCCCCGACGCCACGGCCGTGTTCGTCGCCAGCGACGAGATGGCGTTCGGCGTGATCCGGGCCCTGCACGAACTGGGCCGCCGCGTGCCCGAGGACATCTCCGTGGTCGGCGTCGACGACATCGAACTCGCCGAGTACTGCTCGCCCTCCCTCACCACGGTGGCGCAGCCGTTCCCGCAGATGGGCGCCCTGGCGGTGACCCACCTCCTACGCCACATCGAGGACCCCGACGCCCGCACGGAACCGGCGCTGGTGGAACCCCGCCTGCTGGTCCGGGCGAGCACGGCCCGCAGCCGCGCACGGCGGGAAGGGGACGCGGCGGGGGGTGTCCGCCCGCAGCGGCCGGCGTCAGGAGACGGCACCCCCTGAGAAACAGCACCGCCGGACCGAGGACGGACACCCCCCGCCGCGGCCCCGACGCACACCGGACACCAGGCGCGACCCCCACCACAACGAACCCGCAGGGGCCGCCGCAGGCACCAAGGGGCGCGGGGAACGGCGCGAGCAACCACACGCACCCGCACACGCACCGCGAGCAACCACAACGCACACGCACCGCGAGCAACAACGCACCCGCACCCGCACCGCGAGCAACCCCAACGCACCCGCAGGGGCCGCCGCAGGCACCAGGGGGCGCGGGGAACGGCGCAAGAAGCCACAACGCACCCGCACCCACACGACGGCCCCAGCGGAGCGTCACCGCATCAGAGCCGCAGCCCGCTCAAACTCCCGAAACGCACCTTCCTGCCGCCACTCGACGGCAGCCTTCGGGCTCGATGCGAGAAGCCGCCGGCACGCGCTCCCGGGCATCTCCCGCCCGGGCTCCGCCCCGCGGCAGGCCGCGACCGGCACATACCCGTCCCGCGTCGGATTGCCCCGCCACAGACTCTCTCCGGGCAGGAACGCGTACTCCAGCGAGGCACGGGCGAGATCCTTCAGCTCCGGATACGACAGCCCGTACGTCTGCGCGGCGTACTGGTACTCGTGCGTGACGTCGATCCGGCTCACCCCGGGATCATCGGTGGCCAGCACCACCGGCACGCCGAAGGCACGGTACGTGGCGAACGGATGGTCGTCGCCCCGCACCCCGAGGATCTGCGCGTTGCTGCTGAACGGCACCTCGACGGCGATCTCACGGTCCGCCATGGTCCGCGCCGTCCGCTGCCAGTCGTCCTCGTGGACCAGGTCCACCCCGTGCCCGATCCGCTCGGCCCCCGCGACGTTCACCGCCTCGGCGATGTGGGACTTCAGATCGGCCGGCTTGACGAGACCGGGCCACAACTCCCCGGCGTGCAGGGTGACATGCGCCTTGGGGTAGACGCCCCGCAGGTACCGCACCATCCGCATCTGCAGGCTGTAGTCGCGCAGCGAGCTGTCCCAGTCCTCCGGCTGCACAAGGTTGACCGCGACGAACCGCGGGTCGCGCTCGGCCAGCCGCATGCCGAGGGCCAGCTGCGTGAACACCCGCTCCGGGGCGCTGCCGCGCGACGCCTGCGAGATCCACCGGACCTGAAGCCCGCATCCCGGCCGGGCCTGCCGCGTGCCGCAGTGCGACGTCGCACGGAACTCGGCGTCGGAGGCGTCGGCCTCCTTGCGGGCCTCGGTCACCAGCGCGTCGAGCTTCCCGCCGGCCGTCAGCCTGCCGTGCAGCCGGGCCAGATCGGCGTCCCACCCGACCTCGTTCGCGAGCTTCTTCGCGCCGTCGGAGGCCGGCGAGACCATGGTCTCCAGATAGAACTGGTTGTCGCGTACGACGTCGTCGGCGACCTCGGACAGCAGTTTGCCGCGATGCCGCCAGGTCACCTCGCCGAACTTGCCGAAGGTGTCGAAGAAGTGGTCGTGGCCGTTGCCGTCGGGCGGGAAGTCCTGCATGGACCACTCCCGCACCAGCGCGTCGTGGAAGGCGCGGTCGGTGCGCGCGTCGGCGGCCGGCCGGGTGCCGGCCCCGCACGGCGGGGCGACCGCGGTCATCGTCGCCGTGTCGACGCACAGCCCGTCCTCGGCGGCCAGCTCGATCAGGTACTCGGTCGTCACCGCACCGGAGAGGTGGTTGTGCAGCTCGCCGCCCTTGGGCATGGCCTCGAAGAAGCGGCGCAGCAGCCGCGGGTCGTCGCGTACGACGGAAAGGTAGGCGTCGGTGCTCCGCTCGGAGGGCGTGGCCGGCCGGGGCGCGGACGCGGCGGCGTGCGCGGGCGGCACGGGCAGCAGACTCAGCACGCCGAGCGCGGCGGTGAACAGCAGGCCGCGACGGCGGGGGAGTGGGGAGGTGTAGGTCACCGCACCATGATCATCGCGCGGGGTCGCGTTGTTCCGGCAGCGCACCGGACGATCACTCGCGGAGGCGACACCGGTCAACCACCGCTGACGTAGGGATCCGGCGGCCCCGCGGCGTCGGTGCGACCGGGGGGAACGTGGCGTGGGTGACGCGTCCGCCCGGCTGTCACCAGCCCGTCCACAGGAGGTGGTTGAGCAGGAGGGCGAGCAGCGCCTGCGCGGCGAGCCAGGCCCGCGGCCGGGGCAGGAGCGCGCCCGCCGGCAACAGCCACACCGCGAACGGCAGCCAGATGCGCTCCGTCTCCGCCTTGCTCATGCCGGACAGGTCGGCGACGAGGAGGGCGAGCAGGGCGGCGTACACGAGCACCGTCAGGCGCAGCTGCGGAGAGGGGCCGGCGCCGGCCGGGGCGGTACGCAGCGCCCCGCGCTTGGCGACCAGCGCCCCGCGTTCGCCGGCCAGAACCGCGCCCGCCCGCCGCAGCCCCGCCACGGTCGCCACCCCGACCACCAGGACGGTGCAGGCCAGGTTCGCCCACACCCAGTAGCCGTACGGGCGCACGCCCCCCGCGCCCTGGTAGTAGCGCTGGACCAGCAGCCGGTACGCCTCCCACCAGTCGAACCCGGCGAGCGTGAACAGCACCGGCACGACCGCGGAACCGGCGAGCAGGAAGCCGGAACCGCGCAGCAGCACGCGGGCCGGCGGCCGCGTGAGCAGCACCACCGCCGCCCCGACCAGCGCCATCAGCGTGAGCCCGTACGACAAGTAGCAGGTCAGCCCGAACAGCAGCCCCGACCCGAACGCCGCCGCCGGGGACCGCCGGGTCACCGCGACCGCGAGCAGGGCCACCGACCAGGCGGCGACGGCGGCGAAGTACGCGTCGGGAGACGTCCCCATCCACACGGCTGCCGGGGCGAGGACCAGGAACGGCGCCGCACGCCGGGCCGGCTCCTCCCCGGCCAGCAGGCGCACCGCCACCAGCACCGCCACGCACGCCGTCGCGCCGACCGTGATGCACCAGGCCCCGGCCCAGCCGCCGCCGCGCAGACCGGCCCGGTCCAGCAGCACGAAGGTGAGCGTCGCGGCCGGCGGATGACCGGCCACATGGGCGGGCCAGTTGCCGGGGGAGTGCAGCAGGATGTGGTGGGTGAAGTCCCGCAGGGCGGCCGGGATGTCGTGGAAACGGCCGACGACCTGGAGGTACTCGTGGCGCGTGGTGAGCCGGCCGACGACACCGCGGCGCCAGCCGTCGACCAGGGCCAGCGACCAGATCCAGGCCAGCGCCGAACCCCAGGCCGCGGCGAGCAGCGCCCGCCAGGGCAGCCGGGCCGCCGCCACCGGGCCGTAGCCCACGACCAGGGCCGCCACCACCAGGGTGGCCGGGGTGCCGGGGCCGGTGTGCGGGCCCCAGGTCCCCACGAGCGGCGGCCAGTCGACGAACAGCCGGTGCGGGAAGTCCCGGATGTGGCGGCCGATGAACACCGCCGCCGCCACGAGCAGGGCGGCGGCGGCGACGGCGTACAGGTCACGGCGGAGGGCTCGGTTCACACCGGCACGCTAGGGCGAACGGACCTCCGGAAGATGCCCCGACGGCACGACGTCAGCGTTTCGTCATGGTTCGCAGCGCCGCCGTGGCGCCGATCGCGGCCTACGGTCGGCACATGCGCGACCTACGGCTTCCCACCTCGCCCGGTTTCTGGCGCAGCCCGCTGCGCGGGCCGTGGTTCACCTCGGTGCTCGGACTGGTGCTGCTCGTCGGCATCACCGTGCTGTTCGTGACCGGACTGGTGTCCTACGCCGCCTACAACCCGGGGCTGTCCCCGGTGAACGACAAGACCCCCGGCAAGGGCGTCCTGGGCTTCTACCTCTTCTCCTGGCCGACCGGCCCGGTCTGGCTGTACCGGCTCACCCAGGGCGTGCACGTCACGCTCGGCATCACCCTCATCCCGGTGCTGCTGGCCAAACTGTGGTCGGTGGTGCCCAAGCTGTTCGCGCTGCCGCCGGCCCGCTCGCTCGTACACGCCCTGGAGCGGATCTCGCTGCTCCTGCTCGTCGGGGGAGCGCTGTTCGAGTTCACCACCGGCGTGCTCAACGTCCAGCTCGACTACCTCTTCCCCGGCTCCTTCTACCCGCTGCACTTCTACGGGGCCTGGGTCTTCTTCGCCGCGTTCGTGGTGCACGCCGTGCTGCGGGTGCCGGCCGCCGTACGGAACGTACGCCGGCGGGCGCAGCCCCCGCCCCCGGACGCGCTGGGCGCGGACCTCGTCTCCCCGCGGCCGGATGCACCGAGCGTGTCCCGCCGCGGGGCGCTGTGGCTGGTCGGCGGCGGTTCACTGCTGCTGTTCGCCACCAGCGCCGGCCGCAGCTTCGACGGGCCGCTGCGGCGCACCGCGCTGCTCACCCCGCACGGATGGGCGGAGCCGGGCGACGGACCGAACGGCTTCCAGATCAACAAGACCGCCGCGTACGCCGGCATCCACGCCGCGGAGACCGGCGACGAGGCGTGGCGGCTGGCCGTCACCGGCCGCACCGGCACCGTCCGCCTCAGCCGCGCCGAGCTGCTGCGGCTGCCCCAGACCAGCGCCGCGCTGCCGATCGCGTGCGTGGAGGGCTGGTCGACCTCGGACCAGTGGTGGCGCGGGGTACGGCTGCGCGACCTCGCCGCGCTCGTCGGCCACGACGACCCGGTCGACGTCCTCGCGGAGTCGCTCCAGCGGCACGGCGCCTTCCGGCGGTCCGCGCTCAGCGCCGACCAGGTCGCCGACGGCCGCAGTCTGCTCGCTTTGTCCGTCAACGGCGAGCCCCTCACCCTGGACCACGGCTTTCCGGCCCGGGTGATCGTCCCTGCGGCACCCGGTGTGCTGAACACCAAGTGGGTGGCCCGGCTGACCTTCGGAGCCCTGTGATGCGACACCGGATCACCCTCGGCAGCCCGCTCCAACTGCTGCTTCTGGCCTGCTCGTTCGCCCTCGCCGGGTATGCCGGAGTGCGGCTGCTGGCGGGCGACTGGTTCGGCGTCGCGCTGTGGTTCGCCGGCGCGGCGCTGCTGCACGACCTGGTGCTGCTGCCGCTGTACGCCGCCCTGGACCGTGCCCTGCTGCGGGCGTGCGGCGCGTTCGGAGGCCGCGCGTGGGCACCTTATGTGCGCGTGCCGGCCGCGCTGTCCGGCCTCCTGCTCCTCGTGTGGTTCCCCCTGATCAGCGGCCAGGTGGCCGGCTCCTACCGGAGCGTCGCCGGGCTGTCGGCGGACGGCTTCCTGGCCCGCTGGCTGCTGATCAGCGCAGCCCTGTTCGGCGGTTCCGCGGTGCTGCTGGTGTGGCGGCTGCGCAGGGCGACGAAGCACCGGCCGCCCGCCGTCCACTGATCCCCGGTACGCCAGCCCGCGTGCCGGGCGCGACGCACCAGCGCGGGCGTGCCGATGCGCGCCCACGGGAACGGGCTGCCGGCCGCACCGCCCAGGCCGGTGAGGCGGACCGTGACCCGTTCGTCGACGTCGGCCGGCGCCGTCTCGACGAGCGCCAGGCCACCGGGCGCGAGCACCCGGGCCAGCCGGTCGAGCAGGGCGGAGGGATCACCGCCGATGCCGATGTTGCCGTCCAGCAGCAGCGCGGTACCCCAGCGGCCCTCGCCGGGCAGCGACGCGAACACGGACCGGCACAGGACAGAGGCCTTCGATGACGTCACCGCCCAGTCCCCGCCGTGCGGCGGTGCGCCGACCCCGGGGTGCGGGGACGCGCAGGTCCCGGGGGGTGCGCAGGGATCGCCCGGTGGTGGTGTGGTCGCCCCGGCGGTGGGTGCTGGGCGAAGCCGTCGGCGGGTGTGTGCGACGGCTGCCTCGCTGACGTCGAGGCCCAGCACCGGCCGCCCCCGCGCCGCGAGCGCCGCGACCAGTCGGCCCGGACCGCAGCCGACGTCGAGGACGGTGCCCTCGCAGCGGTCCAGTGCGTCCAGGTCCACCGCGTCGGCGTCGGCGCACCAGCGCTCCACCTCCAGCGGCAGCAGCCACCCGTCGGCCCGCCGCAGGAACAGCGGCCCGCGCCCGGCGCGCAGCGCCCCGACGTACGGCTCGTCCCCGGCCCACGCGGGCCCCCCACGCGCGGCGCTCCGGTACCGGGCTGCCGGCGGCGGAGCCTCGTGCGTGGCGCTCACCGGGCCGAGGCCGTGCGGAGCCGGGACAGTTGCGCGGCGAATCCGCCGTGGGGGGACTGCGCGGCGACCGCCGCCGCGTCGTCGGCCGTGTCCACGTCACGAAGCCGGGGCAGGTCGCGCACGCGCAGCCCCGCCGCGAGCAGCCGCTGCCGTTGCACGGCCCCCGTCACCCGGGTCGACATGGGCACGCCCCGCACCAACCGGGGGTCGGGCGCGGCCAGGCCGAGAGCCCAGAAGCCGCCGTCCTCGGCGGGGCCGAACCACGCGTCGCAGTCGGTGAAGTCCACGTCGAGCAGGCGAGGTGTGACCTGCGGGGTGTCCATGCCGATGAGCAGCGCCGGGCCGTCGCAGCCGGCGAAGGCGCCGGCGAGCCGCTCGTCCAGCCCGCCGCGGCACTGCGCCACGACGTCGAAGCCGGGCGGCAGCCACGGTCCCGGGCTGCCGTCCAGGACGAGCAGACGCCGGGCCGCGGGCGTCGCCGCGACCGCGGTCAGGGTGTCCGCGAGCGCGGCCTCGGCGAGCGCGGCCGCCTGCCGTGGCGTGAACGGCGGGGTGAGGCGTGTTTTGACGCGGCCGGGGCGGGGTTCCTTGGCGATGACGACCAGCGTGGTCACCGTGTCCCCCCGTCCGCGGCCGGCTCGGCCAGGGTCCGGCTCATGTCCCGTACCGCCTGCCAGGTGCCGCGCCAGGTGCCGGTCACCTTGGAGGCTCCGGTGCGCGGCAGATACGGCACGTCGTGCTCGGTGATACGCCAGCCGGCGTCGGCGGCCCGGACGACCATCTGCAGGGGATAACCGCTGCGCCGGTCCGTCAGGCCGAGGGCGAGCAGCGGCTCGCGGCGGGCGGCCCGCAGCGGGCCGAGGTCGCGCAGCCGCAGTCCGGTGCGGCGGCGCACCAGCCGGGCCAGGGCGAGGTTGCCGGCGCGGGCGTGCGCCGGCCAGGCGCCGCGGCCCCGCGGCCGGCGCCGCCCGAGGACCAGATCCGACGCGCCGGAGCCGATCTCGTCGACGAACGGCACCAGCAGGGACGGGTCGAGCGAGCCGTCGCAGTCGCAGAAGCAGACGATGCCGGCGCTCGCCGCGGTCAGCCCCGCGTGGCAGGCGGCGCCGAACCCGCGCCGCGGCTCGTGCACGACCGTGGCGCCGAGGTCGCGGGCCAGCTCCGCGGAGCCGTCGCTGGAGCCGTTGTCCACGACGAGGGCCCGCCAGCCGGGCGGGATGCGGGCCAGTACCCAGGGGAGCGCCTCGGCCTCGTCGAGGCAGGGCAGGATCACGTCGACGCCGCAGCGGGCGGAAGAGGTCGTCACGGCACTCACCCTACGGACGCAAAACGGTCATTCCGGGCTGTGGCTCCTTACGAAACACGGACATCGGACCGGTCTGACCCTCCGTGAGCCGCACCGGCACGGCCGCGGTGCGAGGCTGGACCCATGCAGCAGTCGCACCCCTTCGCGCAGCCCGCGGCCGACGGCCCCGCGGCACCCTCCGGCCGGGTCCTGGTCGTCGACGACGACCCCACCGTCGCCGAGGTCGTCGCCGGCTACCTGGTCCGCGCCGGCTGCGTGGTGGACCGCGCGGCGGACGGCCCCAGCGCGCTGGAGCAGGCCGCCCGCAACCGCCCCGACCTGGTCGTCCTCGACCTGATGCTGCCCGGTATGGACGGCCTGGAGGTGTGCCGCCGGATACGGGAACGCGGACCCGTCCCGGTGATCATGCTCACTGCCCGCGGCGACGAGGACGACCGCGTCCTCGGGCTGGAGGTCGGCGCCGACGACTACGTCACCAAGCCCTTCAGCCCCCGGGAACTGGTGCTGCGGGTGCAGTCGGTGCTGCGCCGCACCCGGCCGGGACCGGCGGCGGCGCCGCTCGCCGCGGCCGGACTCACCGTCGACCCGGCCGCCCGCCGCGCCACCCGCGGAGGAGTCGAACTCGCTCTGACGCTGCGCGAGTTCGACCTGCTCGCCTTCTTCCTGCAGCACCCCGGCCGCGCCTGCAGCCGTGAGGACCTCATGCGTGAGGTGTGGGGCTGGGACTTCGGCGACCTGTCCACCGTCACCGTCCATGTGCGGCGGCTGCGCGCCAAGGTCGAGGGCGATCCGGCCCGGCCGCGTCTGATCCAGACCGTGTGGGGGGTCGGCTACCGGTTCGACCCCGCCGGTGGCGAGGAGGGCTGACGTGTCCGACACCGCGCTGATCGCTCTGTACGCCTTCTGCGGCGCCGCCGCCACCGGTCTGGTGGGCGCAGGCGTCCTGCGGCTGATCCGTCGGCGTTCCCTGACCGCCTCGCTGACCGTGGTCGCGGCGGTGGCCGTGGGCGCGATGCTGGCCGGCACCCTGGCGGTGGCGCAGGCGATGTTCCTGTCCGCGCACGACCTGAGCGTCGTCACCACCGTCGTCGCGATGGCGGCCGTCGTCTCCCTGGTGACCGCGTCGCTGCTCGGGCGCTGGGTGGTGGCCCGCAGCAGGGAACTCGCCCTGGCCGCCCGCTCCTTCGGCGACGCCGGCTCCTTCGCCGCGCCCGACGGCCCGACGACGGCCGAACTGGACGAGCTGAGCCGGGAGCTGGCGGCCACCAGCGCCCGGCTCGCCGAGTCCCGGGAACGCGAACGCGCCCTGGAGTCCTCCCGCCGCGAACTCGTCGCGTGGATCTCGCACGATCTGCGCACCCCGCTGGCCGGCCTGCGGGCCATGGCGGAGGCGCTGGAGGACGGGGTGGCCGCCGACCCCGACCGCTATCTGCGGCAGATGCGCACCGAGGTGGAACGCCTCAACGACATGGTGGGCGACCTGTTCGAGCTGTCCCGCATCCACGCCGGCACCCTCGCCCTGACCCGCTCCCGGATCTCCCTGTACGACCTGGTCGGCGACGCCCTCGCCGGGGCGGGCCCGCTGGCCCGCGAGCACGGCGTACGGCTCGTCGGCGACCGTGTCGAACCGGTGCCGGTGGAGGTGGACGGCAAGGAGATGAGCCGCGTGCTGGGCAACCTGCTGATCAACGCCATCCGCCGCACCCCGGCCGACGGCACGGTCGCGGTAGCCGCCGAACGCGCCCCGCACGGCGTGGTGCTGTCGGTGACCGACGGCTGCGGCGGCATCCCCGAGGAGGACCTGCCGAGGGTGTTCGACACCGGCTGGCGCGGCTCCGACGCGCGCACCCCGCCCGCCGGCGCCGGCCTGGGCCTGGCGATCGTCCGCGGCATCGTCGAGGCCCACCAGGGCCGGGCCGCCGTCCGCAACGTCGTGGGCGGCTGCCGCTTCGAGGTCGTCCTGCCGGCCGCCGAGGCCTGACGGCTCGCGCTCTCGGCCCGGGGCATACCCCTCCGGTCGGCTCGCCGCCGACCGGAGGGGTATGCCCCGGGCGGGGGTTCACGCCCCGGCCGCGAACTCCCGCATACCCTCCTCGAACCCCACCCTCGGCCGCCAGCCCAGCTCGGCCCGCAGTCGCGAGGAGTCCGCCGTGATGTGCCGGACGTCGCCCAGCCGGTACTCGCCCGTCACCACGGGCTGCGGGCCGCCGTGCGCCGCCGCGAGCGCACGCGCCAGCTCGCCCACGGTGCGCGGCTCGCCGCTGCCGGTGTTGTACGCGGTCAGCGTGCCCTCGGCCGAACCGGCCTCCACAGCCGCCACATTGGCCGCGGCCACGTCCCGCACGTGCACGAAGTCACGTCGCTGGCACCCGTCCTCGAACACCCGGGGCGCCTCGCCCCGCGCGAGCGAGGAGCGGAAGAACGAGGCCACCCCCGCGTACGGGGTGTCCCGAGGCATCCGCGGGCCGTAGACGTTGTGGTAGCGCAGCGACACCGCCGCACCGCCCGTGGAGCGCGCCCAGGCGGCCGCCAGATGTTCCTGGGCGAGCTTCGTCGTCGCGTAGACGTTGCGCGGATCGACCGGGGCGCCCTCGCCGACCAGGCCGGGCTCCAGGTCGCCGCCGCATCCCTGGCACCGCGGCTCGAACCGCCCCGCCGCCAGGTCCGCCACGGCTCGCGGCCCCGGTCGGACCGCCCCGTGCGCGGAACAGGTGTACCGCCCCTCCCCGTAGACCACCATCGACCCGGCCAGCACCAGGCGCCGCACCTTCGCCCGGGCCATCGCCGCGAGCAGGACGGCGGTGCCCAGGTCGTTGTGCGAGACGTAGTCCGGGGCGTCGGCGAACCCGGTGCCGAGACCGACCATCGCGGCCTGATGGCACACCGCGTCGACGCCCGACAGCGCCCGCCCCACCGCCGTCGCGTCGCGCACGTCCGCGGCGGGGTCGGTTCGCACGTCGAACGCCACCGCGTCGTGTCCGCGCTCGGTCAGTGCCTCGACGACATGGGACCCGATGAAGCCGGCGCTGCCGGTGACCAGTACACGCATGGGCGCAGGCTAGGCCCGCGACGGGTGCGCCGGTGGGTTGCGGCCCGGCACGTCACGACTTCGTAAGGGGTGGATCAGCCGTCGGAGTAACGGACGTCGCCGATGGTCCAGGCGGTCACCTCCTCGATCGCGACGCGGTACATGCCGCCGCTCTCGGGGATGCCGGTGGTGCCCTGGATGATCCGCGCCAGGTGGAAATGCAGGTGCGTGGGGGACCCCGAGTGGTCGGGGGTGTCCGTCTCCTCGTGCCCCGCGGTGAAAATGCCGGCGAACCGGCTGAGCCGAGCGGAGTCCCGCAGCACTTCGGCGACCCGCTGGCGCCAGACCGTCTCCGGCGCGAGCCGCCCGGTGAGCACGGCTCCGTCCACGACCACGGTCAGCGACATCTGGTTGCTGTGCCCGGCCTCCACGTGCGCGGCGATCTCGACCAGCAGCTTGTCAGGGTGTGACATGGGCCGACTCTATCCAATGTCCACTGCGGCCCGGATCCGGGGCACGATCACCTCTTCGAGGCGGGGTCGTCGCGTGGCTGGTCTCAGCGCCGCCGCGGCGGGCCGGGGTCCGGGCCCGGGGGCTGGGGGGCCGGGGGGCGGGTCGCGGCCGGTGTGGTCGGGGGGCCGCCGCCCCGGGTGTGGCCCCACAGGTGGTGGGCGTACAGCCAGTGGCCGAACATCGAGCCGCCGTAGACGACGAAGCCCACCCCGATCAGCCACGACTCGACGACCAGGACGATGCCGACCGTGCCGTAACTGATCGTGTTGTCGACGATCAGGGGCGTGAAGACGAGGTAGGAGAACCCCCGGAGGCCGACCAGGCCCACCATCGTGGCGACCGAACCCGGCAGCAGGTGCAGCCAGCGCACCTGCCCCCCGAGCAGGAAGTACTGGCCCCACCAGAAGAACACGATGCCCGTCGCGGACGACAGGGCGATCCGCTCCGGCCCGGTCAGGGCCGCACGGGTCTGCGCCTCCTGGTACAGGTACACGGTGAGCGCCGCGAGCCAGGCCGCCTGCCGCCAGACCCTGTGCCACGGCCCCGGGGGCAGGTGCCAGATCCGCTCGTAGCCGTTCTGCACGCTGCCCGCGAAGGACACACCGAACACGGCCAGCGCGATACCGCCCCACACGCTGGTGGTGCTGACCACGTGGCTCGGCGGGCTGCTGATGTCGGTGAGGATCTTCGCGGAGCGGCCGGACAGCCCCATGCCGTCGGCGAGCCACGCCGAGAAGCCCCCGCGCGCCAGCGGATCCGCCGCGGCCACCACGATCAGCAGCGGGGCCAGAGTCACCAGGGCCAGGGTGGCGAACCCCATGGCCCGGTGCATCAGCTCCAGTTCCCTGCCGCGCCGCAGGAGATGGTGATCCCTGACCCAGTTCACTCCCTGGTGGAGCACGCGCAGACCTCTGTTCACGGGGTGCTCTTCCGTCGGCTCGCGACGCACACACAGCGCTCACCTCAGCCTACTTGCCCAGCCCGCCCGAGCCAGTCGCCGACGGAAGGCCGATCGGATGACCCGCCCCCAGCCCGCCAGCCCGCCAGCCCGTCGCCGCGGTGCCGCCCGCCGCCCGTGCCGCCTGCTGCCCGCGCTGCCCACCGCCCCGGTGCCGCCGCCGCCCGCGCCGTCCACTGCCCGGCGCCCGCGTCACCGTCCGCCCCGCCGTGCTCCCTCACCCCTCCGACGCCGCCCCCGCCGGAGCGCGGCCGCCCGGACGCTGTGCGAGGGCGGCGTCCAGATGCGCCCGCACGTACGGCACCGCCACCGTCGGCAGTTCGCCGTCGACGAAGGCCGGCTGGACGTTGACCTCGAAGACGACCCCGCCCTGCTCCACGGCCAGGTCCACCCCGGCGAACGGCAGCCCGACCGACGCGGTCGCCGCGACGGCCAGCTCGGCCAGTCGCGGCGGCAGGTCGGCCGGCGCGATCGGCACCGCTGTCGCGCCCTGACAGGTGTTGCACGGCGTGTCCAGCGCCCGCTGCAGATGCTCCCGGGCGTGCACGACACGGCCGTGCAGCACGAAGACGCGGAACTGGTGGCGCCGCCCGTCGGCCGTGAAGTTCCCCGCGTCCCGCGACAGCAGCCAGTCCGTGCCCCGCTCGGCGTAGAAATCCGCCGCCCGCTCCAGTTGCCCGGAGCCGGTGACGTGAAAGGTGTCGTTGCCGCCCGTGCCGACCACCGGACGGGCCCACGCGTCCCGCCCCAGCTTGCCGAAAGCGGCCGCGGCCTCCTGCCGCGACGGCCGGGACAGCACCACGGTCTCCATGTGGGCCACCCCGTCCCGCGCGAAATGCGCGATCGTGCGGTCCTTGTGCGTCGCCGCCCGCCACCCCTCCGGGGTGCCCGCCAGCGGCGCCACCGCGGACCGCCCCAACACCCGCTGGAAAGCGGCCAGTTCATGCCGCCGCTCGGGCCGGATCTCGTACAGCACGACCACGTCCGGCACCACGTCCACGCCCTCGTCCGCGACCCGCAGCCGCACCCGCCCGCCCTCCGGTACGGCCCGCCCGGCGCCGCCGGCCGCGAAGTACCGGGAGTCCAGCCGCAGCGGGGGAGCGCCGGTGAGCAGCTCGACGGCCCGGGCGAGGTACTCCCGGCAGCCCTCGGGCGACGTGGGGTCGGCGATCAGAGCGACACAGGGTCGGGACACGGTGGCCTCCAGCGGCATTCGACGCGCCCGGGGGAGCCGTGCCGCACGGCGGCGCGGCCCGGGGGCGGGCTACGGGACGGTGTGCCGTTCACAGGGGCGATCGCCGGTGCCCCTCGCGCCACGCCCGTCCCCATGGCGAGGGCGGATGCGGGCGGCGACCGGGGCCGGAGCCGGTGACCAGGAGCGTCACACTGTAGGTGCCCCGCCGAGCCGCCTGCCAGGGCGCACACCCGGCGGTACTGCTCCCGTCCCGCGCCGCCCGCGCCGCCACCTGCCCGGCAGCCTCCTTGACACCCGCCCCGCCCGGGCCCCCGCCCTGCCCACGCGCCCGGAGCGGCGCGGACGGGCCGTCCGGAGGCGGCCGGATGCCGCCGTAGGGGTGGGGTCGTAACCCGTGTGAGCGCCCTGAATGGTGCCCGGGCCGGTCTTGACTGACGGTGGATCACGCCAGGGCCGGGTCTCTCCAGCTGACAAGGCGTCGGCTGCCCGGCCGTGACGGAAGGACTGTCGAATGCGTTCTGCCCGCATCCTGCTCGCCACCGCGACGGCCACCGCGGCTCTCGCCATCGCCGCACCCGCCTACGCAGAGGGGTCCGGTGGCTGGGACCACGACGACTCCTCCTACAGCAAGGAGCACGACAATTCCTACGGCAAGGAGCACGACAAGGACAGCAGCCACGGCAAGCCGCAGGGCGGAATGCACACGGGTGGCGGAGCACTGACCCTGACCTCCAACGACGACTGGGGCAGCAGCCCCCGGGACCCCAAGCAGGACCCGGAGACGTACAAGAAGGACAGCGGCGGCTCCGACTGGGGCGGCAAGACCGCCGGCAACGACACGTGGGGCGGCGGCGGCCAGGACAGCGGTTCCTGGAGCGGCGGTGACCACGAGAAGCCGCACGGCGGCATGCACACCGGTGGCGGCGCGCTCGCCACGTCGGGCGTGACGGCCGGCGGGCTCGCCGCGGTCGCGGTGGCCGGCACCGGCCTGTACGTACTGCGCCGTAAGAAGGTCGCCGGAAGCGTGGCCTGACCATGCCCGACGACATAGCCGACATAGCCCCACGGGCCGCCGCACGCGCATCCAGCCGGCGGCGGCCCCGCCGCTCGATCCCCCGGTCCTCGCCGCTGCCGTGCCCGAATGAGGTGGTGTTCCGATGGCAGCAAACCCCCCGTCCTCCCCCGAGACAGATCCGCAGCCGCCCAAACGCGGACCGCGCACCCTCGCGACCCTCTTCTGGGCCGCCGTGGCGCTCGTCGTCGGCGTCGGTCTCGCCGGCCACCACGACAACTCCGCTCCCGGCGCCGGACCCCGGCCGCACGCCGCGCCGGCCGTCGCCGCCACGCCGTCGTCCGCCCCGGCCGAGGCCGGACGCCATCTGCCGCGCGCCCGGCCGACCCGTCTGCTGATCCCCGCGATCGCGGTCGACGCGCCCTTCACCGACCTCGTCATCGACGCGTCCGGCCGGCTCCAGCCGCCCCCGGCCGACGACACCAACCTCGTCGGGTGGTACGCCAAGGGGCCCTCACCCGGTGAGGCGGGCACGTCGGTCATCGCCGGGCACGTCGACACCAAGACCTCCGCGGCCGTCTTCGCCCGGCTGTACGAACTGCAGAAGGGCGACCTCATCTATGTCGACCGGGCCGACGGACGCCGGGCGGCCTTCGTCGTCGACAGCGCGGAGACCTTCGACAAGGACGACTTCCCGAGCGACCGCGTCTACGCCGACACCCCGCAGCCGGAGGTCCGTCTGATCACCTGCGCCGGCAGCTACGACCGATCCGCAAAGGACTACACCCAGAACCTCGTCGTTTTCGGCCACCTGGCCTGACCCGGCGTGGCTCACGACCACCCAGTAACCTGTGGCCATGACTGATGCGCCGACCCTCTCCGCCCGCGAGGCGTTCGATCTGCTCCTCGACGGCAACCAGCGATTCGTCTCGGGTGCTCCCCGGCACCCCAACCAGGACGCCGCCCGCCGCGCCGAGATCGCGCCGTCCCAGAAGCCGTTCGCCGTCCTCTTCGGCTGCTCGGACTCCCGGCTGGCCGCCGAGATCATCTTCGACCGCGGCCTCGGTGACCTCTTCGTGGTCCGCACCGCGGGCCACGTGGTGGGTCCGGAGGTGCTCGGCTCCATCGAGTTCGGCGTGAGCGTCCTCGACGCCCCGCTGGTCGTCGTCCTCGGCCACGACTCGTGCGGCGCCGTCAGCGCGGCCTGCTCCGCCCTGGAGAACGGCCAGACGCCCGGCGGTTACGTCCGTGACATCGTCGAGCGTGTCACGCCCAGCGTGTTCGCCGCCCGTGCGGCCGGGGACACCAGCGTGGAGGCGGCTCTGGACGAGCACATAAAGCGCACCGTGGACCTGCTGCTGGAGCGCTCCCGCGACCTCGCCGAGCGCGTCGAGGCGGGCAAGGCCGCCGTGGTCGGCCTGTGCTACCGGCTGGTCGACGGCAGCGCCCGGATCGTCGCCTCGCGCGGCATCGACGTCACCGAGCCCGTCCGCTCCTGACCAGGGGTACGACCCGGCCGGTCCCGCTTCGGCGGGGCCGGCCGTTCGCATGAGGGCTCAGCTGTTCCGGCGGCCGCGGGTGCCGACCGCGCTGCGGATGCGGCGCGTCAGAGCGGTCGCCGCCGCCGTGAGGAACACGAAGTTGTACAGGATCTGCAGCATGGTCACCACCCGTGCCTCCTGCCCGGTCGGGGTGATGTCCCCGTAGCCGACCGTCGCCAGCGTGACCAGCGTGAAGTACAGGGCGTCGACCCGTGTGGCCAGGCCGGTGAACTCGCCCGGGTAGTGCGCCAGGACGAAGTAGGACGCGGAGAAGACCAGGACCGACGAGCACATCAGCAGCGGGATGATGACACCGGGATGCGCCCCGGGCCGCTCCAGGTGCACGGCGTGGATCTGCCGGAGCAGCAGCACGGCGAGCACGCTCAGGGCGACGATCAGCAGCACCAGGGCGAGGGCGGCGCGCCCGGGGCCCAGACGGTGCAGCGGCAGCAGGAAGTAGCCCAGCAGCATGGCGATCGCACCGGCCCCCGCGCCGAGCCACAGGCGCGGCGACGGCGACTTGTACCGGGGCGGCCCCCCGCTCACCGGTCGCCGCCCGCGGCCCGCCCGGCCCCGCGCCGCTCGAGGAAACGGCTGGTGAGGAAGGCGACGACGGCACAGATGACGATCAGCGGCATCTGGTCGTGGGCGTCCTTGCCGAGCAGCAGCACGGCCAGCACGGAGCTGGTCAGGGGCAGCCCGGTGACCGCGGTCGAGGCGGCGGCGACACCCAGCGCCAGGGCGGGGGTCACACCCAGGCCGGGCAGCCCCGAGCAGGCCACGCCCGTCGCGGCGCCGAGCAGCACGGCGGGGAAGATCGGACCGCCCCTCATGCTGCCCAGCGCGAGGCCGTAGGCGAGGCCCTTGCACAGGACGAGGGCGACCAGGGCGCCGACGGGCCAGGCGTGCGGCTGGGCGGCGAGGTGACCCAGGGTGGCCTGTCCGGAGAGCGCCGCCTCGGCGGGCGAACGGCCCGTGAGGAGGGCGTACGCCGAGAGGGCCGCTCCGCCGGTCACGGCACAGGCCACCGTCCGCCAGGCCGTGCCACGCCCCGTGGTCCACCGCCGGGTGCGCTCGCCCAGCCCGCGCGCGCCGGCGACGATCACGGCCATGAGCACCGCCGCCGGGACACCCCACAGGAAGTCGCCGGCGTCCGGGCGGACGTCCGGCGGCACCGTGGGCAGCGACAGCGCGCCGATGGACAGGCCCGTCCACTGCCCGAAACCGGTGAACACCAGGGCGCCGGCCGCACTCGCGGCCAGACAGGGCAGCAGCAGGATCGCCAGTTGCGGCGCGGCCGGCCCGGCGGCCTCGACGACCATCACGGCGGCGGCCAGCGGCCCGCCGAGGATGGTCGAGATGGCCGCCGTGGAACCCGTGGTGGCCACCACCGCCGTCACCCGCTCGTCCGCACCCGGCCGTACGGCGCGCAGGGCGAGCAGCGCGAGCGCGGAACCGACCGCCATGAGCGGCGCCTCGGGCCCGAGGACCACGCCGAGCGGGAGGGTGAGCAGCGCGGCGAGCGCCACGCCCGGCAGTTCGCGGGGGTGCGTCGGCGTAGCGCTCAGACCCCGCACGGGCAGATGGCCGCCGCGCCCGGGCAGCCGGGTCACGATCGGCGCCAGGATCAGCCCGGCGAGCGCGAGCGCCGGCAGCGGCCACCACCAGGGGGCGCGGCCGTGGCCGAGGGCGCGGGGGAGCCCCTCCCACACCTCGTGCTGCAGCCAGTGCTGGAGGCCGACGAAGAAGAACGCGGCCAGGGAGATCGGCACGCCGAGCAGCACCGACAGCAGCAGGAGCCGCAGATAGGCACGGCTGAGCAGCACGGGGCGCGGCGGCGCGCCTTCGTCCGGCGCCGGAGGTCCGGTGCCGTCCTGGAGTGGCCGGTTGCGGGGAGTCCATCGGGTGGGCACGCGGGTGCCTCCGTCGGGTGGGCCGGGCTGCGACGCGTGGGTGGGCTTCAGTAGACGATCGGCCCGCCTCCCGCGCACCCCGGGACGGCGGCGGATGAGCCGCCCGCGTCCCAAAGTCACCCTCCCGGCCTGACCAGGTGTTTTAAAGTAGCAGCACCAGTCACGGCCACCGAAGGTGACCGAAGCCAAAGCCATCAGTGAGGTAATCGCGAACCATGGCGACCGAAACGTTTGAGTTCCAAGTCGAGGCCCGTCAGCTCCTCCAGTTGATGATCCACTCGGTCTACTCGAACAAGGACGTCTTCCTGCGGGAGCTCGTCTCCAACGCCTCCGACGCGCTGGACAAGCTGCGCCTCGCCAAGCTGCGGGACGACACGCTCGACGCGGACGTGTCCGACCCGCACATCGAGATCGAGGCCGACAAGGACGCCCGCACACTCACCGTGCGGGACAACGGCATCGGCATGTCCTACGACGAGGTCGGGCGGCTCATCGGCACGATCGCCAACTCCGGCACCGCCCAGTTCCTCAAGGAGCTGAAGGAAGCCGAGGAGGAGGGCGGCGCGGAGGGCCTCATCGGCCAGTTCGGCGTCGGTTTCTACTCCGGCTTCATGGTGGCCGACGAGATGACCCTGCTCACCCGGCGGGCCGGCGAGAGCCAGGGCACCCGCTGGTCGTCCCGCGGCGAGGGCACGTACACCCTGGAACGCGTCGACGACGCCCCGCAGGGCACCGCCGTCACGCTGCACCTGAAGCCCGCCGACCCCGACAACCAGCTGCACGACTACACCTCCGAATGGAAGATCCGGGAGATCGTCAAGCGGTACTCGGACTTCATCACCTGGCCCGTCAAGCTCGTCCAGCCCCCGGGCGAGAGCGCCGAGGCGCCCGAGCCGGAGACGCTGAACTCGATGAAGGCGCTGTGGGCGCGTTCGCGCGAGGAGGTGTCCGACGACGAGTACCACGAGCTGTACAAGCACATCAGCCACGACTGGCGCGACCCGCTGGAGACGATCCGGCTCCAGGCCGAGGGCACCTTCGAGTACCAGGCCCTGCTGTTCGTCCCGGCGCACGCCCCGCACGACCTGTTCACCCAGAACCACCGGCGCGGCCTGCAGCTGTACGTCAAGCGGGTGTTCATCATGGACGACTGCGAGGAGCTGCTGCCGCCCTACCTGCGCTTCGTCAAGGGCGTCGTCGACGCGCAGGACCTCTCCCTCAACGTCTCCCGCGAGATCCTCCAGCAGGACCGGCACATCCGCGCGATGCGCAACCGGCTGACGAAGAAGGTCCTCGCCACCGTCAAGGAGATGCGCGAGAAGAACACCGAGCGCTACGCCACCTTCTGGCGGGAGTTCGGCGCCGTGCTGAAGGAGGGTCTGGTCACCGACGCCGAGAACCGCGACGCGATCCTCGCCGTCGCCTCGTTCGCCTCCACGCACAGCGCCGAGGAGCCGACGACACTCGCGGCTTACGTGGAGCGGATGAAGGACGGCCAGGAGGACATCTGGTACCTCACCGGCGAGTCCCGGCAGGCCGTGGAGAACTCCCCGCACATGGAGGCCTTCCGCGCCAAGGGCATCGAGGTGCTGCTGCTCACCGACCCCGTCGACGAGGTGTGGGCCGACGCCGTGGGCGCCTTCGAGGGCAGGCGGCTGCGCTCGGTCGCCAAGGGCGAGATCGACCTCGACGGTCAGGACGAGGAGCAGACCGACGGCGAGAAGGAGAAGCAGGCCGAGAGCTACGCCGGTCTGCTCGGCTGGATGAAGGAGCAGCTGGCGGACGACATCAAGGACGTCCGTCTGTCCTCCCGGCTCACCGTCTCCCCGGCCTGTGTGGTCTCCGACGCCGACGACCTGACGCCGGCGCTGGAGAACATGTACCGGGCGATGGGCCAGGAGGTGCCCCGCGCCAAGCGGATCCTGGAACTCAACCCCGGACACCCGCTGGTCCAGGGCCTCAACCGGGCCTTCCAGCAGGAGCCGCAGGACCGCACCCCCCTCACCGAGACCACCGAGCTGCTGCACAGCCTGGCGGTCCTGGCCGAGGGCGGGCAGCCGAAGGACCCGGCCCGTTTCGTGAAGCTGGTCGCGGAGCGGCTGGAGCGGTCGCTGTAGGCCCGCCGGGCCCGCCCGCAGCCGTTCCCCTTCCGCCCGCCCGGTGTAATCATGTAATCAACGCCGGGCGAGCGGAAGGGGCGCCCCGTGGCCGGGACTCTCTTCGAGCCCGACCGCTCCGGCGAGGAGCGGGCCGCGCTCGACACGTACTCACGCATCGTCACCTCGGTGGCCGCCGAGCTGACGCCGAAGGTGGCGGCGGTGACCGTCGCGCACCGGTGGACCCATGACCGGTTCGTGCGGGGCACCGGCTCCGCCGTGGTCTTCACCGACGACGGGTTCCTGCTGACCAACGCGCACGTCGTGGGCCGCTCCGACGCCGGTACGGCCTCCTTCGCCGACGGCACCACCGTGCCGTTCCACGTCATCGGCGCCGACCCGCTGTCCGACCTCGCCGTGGTCCGGGCCGACGGGCCGACCCCGCCGCCGGTGCGGCTCGGCGAGGCGGACACGTTGCGGGTCGGGCAGCTCGTCGTCGCCGTCGGCAACCCGCTCGGGCTGGCCGGCAGCGTCACCGCGGGCGTGGTCAGCGGCCTCGGCCGGTCACTGCCGACCAGCGCGGGCGTCGCCACCCGGGTCGTCGACGACGTCGTGCAGACCGACGCCGCCCTGCACCCCGGCAGCTCCGGCGGCGCGCTGGCCACCGCGGACGGGGCGGTCGTCGGCATCAGCACCGCCATCGCCGACATCGGACTCGGCCTCGCGATCCCGGTCAACGGCACCAGCCGGCAGATCATCGCCGCCCTGCTCTCGGCGGGCCGGGTGCGCCGCGCCTACCTCGGCATCGCCGGCACACCGGCCCCGCTGCCCCCGCCGCTGCGCGAGCGGACCGGACGGCGCACCGGACTGCGCATCGCCGAGGTCGTCCCCGCCTCCCCGGCCGCCCGCGCCGGCCTGCGCGCCGGAGACCTGCTGCTCACCGCCGACGGCGATCCGGTGGACAGCGCGCAGGCCCTGCAGCGCCGCATGCTGGAGGACGCCATCGGCCGCCCCCTCGCGCTGACCGCGCTGCGTGGCGACGCCCTGGTCGACGTGATCGCGACGCCCGCCGAACTGGTCGCGGAGGACTGAGCCGGCCCGCCCGGGCGGGCGGCACGTCTGTCGGCGTCGTCCTGCCGAGTCCTGCCGCACCCAGCGCGGCCGAGGTGACCGCCGGCTTGTCCCCAGGCCCGCCCGGCGTGGGTCCGACGGCGCAGAGGGAGCTGCCCCGCGGGGGGTGTCGCGTGCGGGAATCTCCCGCTGCGGGGTTGTCGTCCCCGGACGGGGGGCCTAGGGTCTCCCCTCGGGAGTAAGCGCTTTCTGAGCCGTTCCGAAGCGTGTCGGACACTCTCCCGGACCCTGACCCGGACCCTGACCCGGACCCTGCCCGGACCCGGTCGCCGAGCCCTTGAGGACGCGCCGCATGCCCCCGCCCCGCCGCCCCCTCCCGGCGCCGCGTCGCCGTGATCGGCGCCGGCGCCATCGTCGTCGGCGGTCATCTGCCCGCGCTGCGGGCCCATGCCGACCGGGTCGAACTGGTCGCCGCCGTCGACGTGGCCCCAAGGCCGGCTGGACGCCTTCCGGGAGCTCGCGGGCGGGCGGGTCGCCGGGTACACCTCGACCGGCGCCATGCTGGACGCCGTACGCGCCGACCTGGTGCTCATCGGGACGCCGCCCGCGCTGCACCGGGAGCAGACGACCCTGGCGCGGACCGCGCGACTTCACCGGCGGCCGTGTCTTCACCCCGGACCGGGAGGACGCCGTCGAGGTGATGGGCCGTCAGGGGTCGTGGCCGGCCTTCGCCTCCGAGCGCGACGAGGTGGACGCTCACTCCATGCTCCTCTTCGCGCACGCCCCGGAGAACCTCGACGAGACGTCCGCGATCCACGCCTCCCACTGGTTCGTGCGCAGCGAGCCCGTCCCGGCTGTCGCGGTCTCCTGGGCGTTCTTCGAGGAGTTCACGCTCGCACCGGGGGAGAGCTTCGGCTACCGCTACCGCGTGGTGATCGCCGACGGCGCCTGGGACCGCGAGCGGGTCGCCGCGCGTCTGGAGGGCCTGCCGTGGTGACGCCCCCGGGCGGCAAGGTGAACACCTCGCCAACGGCGGGTGAACGGTGCACCGGCTCAAGGGGAACGGTGCATGACCTTTCGTTGAACGGCCCCCGACGTGGCTCGGACCGGACTTCCCGAGGGGCGCGTTTCCGCCGTCGCCGGGACGGTGATGCCCCTGTCATCCCTGCTCGGATGGCTTGAACTCGACGCACTCACTGGGCATTTGAGGTCTTGCTACAAGCGTTTTCGGCCAAAGTGATCTGTGACGCCCCGTGTTCACGCCGACGCACATAGTGTGTGGGCGCCGCGTCGCCACACCCAGGGCACAGGGCCCTGCCGGGACTTGCACGCGGCGGAGGATCACTCCTTGACCACAGCATCCGTGCTGATGGCCGACGTCTTCCAGGTCCAGCCCTACACCTCGCACTGCCGGGTCATCCACGACGAGGGCGCACACGCCGTCATCGGTGTGTCCCCCGGCAACAGCTACTTCTCCGCCGGGCGGCTGCACGATCTCGCCCGCTGGGGGCTGAACCGATTCGAACGCGTCGACTTCGTCTACACCGACCTCTACGTCGCCGAGATGTACGAGGCGTCCGGCTACACCCCCGACGACGCCCGACGCAAGGCCGTCAAGAACCTCAGGGGAGTCCGTGCCAAGGTACGGGACGCGGTGACGGCGGCCGACCCCGACGGCAAGCGGCTGCGCTGGCAGCCGATGTCGGCCTTCCAGGCCAACGACGCCTACCGCGACCTGCACCAGCACCTCACCCACCGGCTCTCCACCGACGACGACTTCCGCGCCGTGTGCACCGCGCTCGTCAGCCGCTTCCTCACCTCACGGGGAGAGCCGGCGAACGAGCGGCAGCGCGCCGTCTGCCTGGAGTATGTCTGTGCGGAGGCCCCGCTCTTCCTCGACACCCCGGCCATCCTCGGTGTGCCGTCCTCACTCAACTGCTACCACCAGCTGCTGCCGATGGCGGAGCTGCTGTACGCGCGCGGCGCCGGACTGCGCGCCTCCCGCAACCAGGGGCACGCCATCGTGACCCCGGCCGACGCCGACCCGGCCGGTTCCGTCCCCGTCCCCGCCCCCGCCGTCGTCGAAGGAGCCGCCGCATGACCGTCAGCACCGTCCAGACCCCGCCCCTGCTCGACTTCCCCTTCTCCTGGGACGGCACCCAGGTGCCCGACGAGGTGGCCGCGCTGCGGGAGGCGGCTCCGGTGACCCGGGTGCGGACCATCGCCGGTGACGAGGCGTGGCTGGTGTCGTCGTACCGGCTGTGCCGGCAGGTCCTCACCGACGGCCGGTTCTCCCTGAAGGACACCTCCGCCCCGGGCATGCCCCGCCAGTACGCCCTGACGATCCCGCCCGAGGTCGTGAACAACATGGGCAACATCACCGGCGCGGGCCTGCGCCGGGCGGTGATGAGGGCGCTCAACCCGAAGGCCGAGGGGCTGGAGGAGTGGATGCGCAACGAGGCGCACCGCCTCGTCGACGTGCTCGTCGCCGAGGGGCCGACCGCCGACCTGCGCGGCGCGTTCTGCGACCCCTACTCCGCCGGGATGCATTGCCGCATCCTCGGCATCCCCACGAGCGAGGCCCCCGCGTTCCTGCGCAGCCTCGACATCGCCTTCATGAACTCCCCGTGCCCGATCACCGGCGCCAAGGTCAACTGGGACCGGGACATGGCCCGGATGACCGGTCTGCTGAACGACCCCGCGACCGGTGGGCTGATGGGGGAGCTGGCCGCCCTGCGGGACGACCCGGACTACGCCCACCTCAGCGACGAGATGCTCGCCACCGTCGGCGTCACCCTGTTCGGCGCCGGCGTGATCTCCACCTCCGGTTTCCTCACCATGGCCCTCGTCCATCTGCTCACCCACCCCGAGGTGTGGGACTTGGTGCGGGAGCGGCCCGAGGTGACCAGTGGGGCCGTGGAGGAGCTGCTGCGGGTCAACCTGTCCATCGGTGACGCACTGCCCCGCATCGCCCTGGAGGACGTCACCCTGGGCGACGTGCGGGTGCGCGCGGGCGAACTGGTGCTGGTGCTCGTCGAGGGAGCCAACTTCGACGAGGAGCGCTTCCCCGACCCGCATCGCTTCGACGCCGAGCGTCCCAACGCCGCCGACCATCTCTCCTTCGGCGGCGGCTCGCACTACTGCCCGGCGACCGGGCTCGGCCGCCGCCACGCCGAGGTCGCCCTGGAGGTGCTCACCGAGCGGCTGCCGGAACTCGCCCTCGCCGTGCCCGCGGGACAACTGGTGTGGCGCACCGGGTTCATGAAGCGCATCCCGGAGCGGCTGCCGGTCACCTGGTAACCGCGCCGCCGCCCAGCCCGGGCGCAGGCCGGCCGGCAGCTCAGTGGCTGCCGGACACCGGGGGGCCGGCCTGCCCGGGCGCGCGGCACTTCCCCGTCGACGTGCGGCGGGGCCTCCCTTCGAGGGGGCCGTGCGGCGGGGCCTCCCCCTTCGTCGAGGGGGCCGTCGCCGGGGATCAGGCGTGCCGGTGCGGCCTGCGCATCATGTCGTGCAGCGTCGTCCGGTCGTCGGTCTCGACGACGCCCGGCTCCCGGCGGCGTCGATGCCCCGCACCGCCCCGCATCATCGCCAGCGCCAGTGAGAAGATCAGCGCCAGCGCCAGGCCCGAGCAGAACAGCGCCAGCCCGTTCAGCGTGGCGATGTGGTGGCCGAGCACGGACACGGAGTAGTGGGGGCCGCCGCCCAGGTTGCCGGCGATCGCGAGGACGGTGAAGGCCACCGTGGCCGCGAGGAGGAGGAGTCCGAGCAACAGCATGCGAGTCATCTCCCCGAAGAGCCCCGAAGGGCCCGGAAGAGGGGTGAACAGGGGTGTGCCACCCTCGCGGGTACCCCCTGCCGCCGCCGCGTACCGCACCTACCCTGGAGGTGTGGCTCGTTCCAACGACGAGGTGGCCGCGCTGTTCCAGGAGTACGCGGACCTGATCTCGATCACCGGGGGAGACGCGTTCCGGGCACGTGTCTACGAGAAGGCTGCCCGCGCGATCGGCGGCCACCACGCGGACGTGGCCCGCCTCGACGTCAAGGGACTCCAGGAGATCCCTGGCGTCGGCAGGTCGATCGCCGAGAAGATCACCGAGTACCTGCGCTCCGGGTCCGTCCGTGCCGTCGAGGAACTGCGCGCCCGCATCCCCGCCGGCGTCCGGCGGCTGACCGCCATCCCCACCCTCGGCCCCAAGAAGGCCCTGGTGCTGTACGAGGAGCTCGGCGTCTCCTCCGTCGAGGAGCTGACCGACGCGATCCACGGCGAACGGCTGCGCGACCTGAAGGGCTTCGGCCCGAAGACCGAGCAGAACATCCTGCACGGCATCGAACTGCTGCGCTCCGCCGGCGACCGCGTCCTGCTCGACGCCGCCCTCGACCTCGCCGACGACCTGGTCGCCGCCCTGTCCGGCGTGACCGGCTGCCGCCGCTGCGCCTACGCCGGCTCCCTGCGCCGTGTCAGGGAGACCGTCGGCGACCTCGACATCCTCGCCGCCGCCGACGACTCCGGCCCGCTGATGACGGCGTTCACCGAGCTGCCGTACGTCAGCGAGGTCATCGCGCACGGCACCACCAAGACCTCGGTGCGCACCAGCAAAGGCCTCGCCGTGGACCTGCGCGTCGTACCCCCCGACTCCTGGGGCGCGGCCCTGCAGTACTTCACCGGCTCCAAGGCCCACAACATCCGCACCCGTGAACGCGCGGTGCACCACAAGCTGAAGCTGTCCGAATACGGGCTGTTCGACGCCGAGAGCGGCGAGAAGATCGTCTCCGAGACCGAGGAGGACGTGTACGCCCGGCTCGGCCTGCCGTGGATCCCGCCGACCCTGCGCGAGGACCGCGGCGAGATCGAGGCGGGCCTGCGCGGCGAACTGCCCCACCTGGTCACCGAGGCCGATCTGCGCGGAGACCTGCACACCCACACCGATCTCACCGACGGGCTCGCCCCGCTGCAGGACATGGTCGCCGCGGCCGCCGAACGCGGCTACGCCTACTACGCGATCACCGACCACGGGCCGGACATGGCCATGCAGCGCATGACCGACGAGCGGATGCTCGCCCAGCGCGAACGCGTGCGCGCACTGGACGGCACGCTCGGCAAGGGGCGGGGCATGCGGCTGCTGCACGGCGCGGAGCTGAACATCGGCCCCGACGGGGAGGTGGACTGGCCGGCGCCGTTCCTGGCCGGTTTCGACCTGTGCGTGGCCTCCGTGCACTCCCACTTCGGCCAGGACCGCGCCACGATGACCCGGCGGCTCGTGCGGGCCTGCGAGAACCCTCACGTCGACATCATCGGCCACCCCACCACCCGCCTCATCGGCAAGCGGCCCGGCATCGACGCCGATCTCGACGCGGTGTTCGCCGCCTGCGCCCGCACCGGCACCGCACTGGAGATCAACGCCCACCCCGACCGGCTGGACCTGCGCGACGAGGACATCCTGCGGGCCAAGCGGCACGGCGTGAAGTTCGCCGTGAACAGCGACGCCCACTCCACCCTGCACCTGGCCAACATGCGCTACGGCATCGGCACGGCCCAGCGCGGCTGGCTCACCGCGGACGACGTGATCAACACCTGGCCGCTCACCCGGCTGCGCCGCTTCCTGCGCCAGGGCCGCCCGGCACGCTAGCCCGGCGGGCGGCCCGGCAGGCGGCCCGGCAGGCGGCTCGGCGTGTGCCCGGGCGGGGCGCCGGGTACCCGGGCGGGAGCCGTACGGCGGCCGGCGCCGGAAGGAGACGCGAGGCGCATGGAGTTTCGTGACCGCACCCAGGCCGGTCGGGAACTGGCCGAGCAGCTGCGCATCCGGCACGACAAGGGCGCCCTCCCGCACCCCTTGGTCCTCGCGCTGCCCCGCGGCGGCGTGCCGGTGGCCCGCGAGGTCGCCCGCGCCCTGGACGCCCCGCTCGACGTGCTCGTCGCCCGCAAGATCGGCGCGCCCTTCCAGCAGGAGCTGGGCGTCGGAGCGCTCGCCGGTGACGACCCGCCCCTGTTCGACGAGTGGGCGCTGAGCCGGCTCGGCCTCACCCACGAGGCGCTGGCGGGCACGGTGGAGCGCGAGCGCGCCGAACTGCGCCGCCGCGAACGCCTCTACCGCGGCGACCGCCCGCCGCTGGACCTCGCCGGACGCACCGTGATCGTCGTCGACGACGGGCTCGCCACCGGGGCGACCGCGCGCGCCGCCGTCCGCTGGGCCCGCCGCCAGCGACCCGAACGCGTCGTCCTGGCGGTGCCCGTCGCCGCCCCCGAGTCCGCCGAACTGCTCTCCCGCGAGGCCGACGAGGTGGTGTGCCCGTACCGGCCGGCCGACTTCCGCGCCGTCGGCCAGTGGTACGACGACTTCGAGCAGCTCAGCGACGCCGATGTGCTCGACGCGCTGCGGGAGGGATGAGCATGGCCACCGAACCGGCACACCGTGCCGTGCTCGTGGGCGTCGACGACACCTCCGACTCCTGGCTCGCCGCCGACTGGGCCGCCACCGAAGCAGGCCTGCGCGGCACCGCCCTGCGCGTGCTGCACGCCGTCGGCCCGGGCAGCCCGGCCGGCGAGGGCGCCGACGCACGCGTCCTGGACGCGGCCGCCTCCGTCCTCGACGACGCCGTGGCCCGGATCTCCGCCGGGCACCCCGGGCTGCTCCTGGACACCGCCCTCGCCCACGACCAGCCCGCCGAGGCCCTCATCGACGCGGCCCAGGACGCCGACCTGATCGTCGTCGGCACCCGCGGCCGCGGCGGCTTCAGCGGACTGCTGCTGGGCTCGGTGAGCCTGCGCACCGCCGCGCACGCGGACCGGCCGGTCGTCGTCGCACGCGGGCACACGGACAGGGCCGCACACGGCAGCGTGGTCGTCGGCGTACGCGACGAACGGGACGCGGACGCCGTACGGTTCGCGCTCTACGAGGCGCGGCTGCGCGGGGTCGGGGTGCGGGTGCTGCACGCCTGGACGCCGCTCGCGCGGGTGGGGCGGGTGGTGCCCCAGGAGAGCCAGGTGGACGACGAACAGCATCTCCACACGCGCGTGCTGGAACACGCGGCCCGGCCGATCGCGGAGTTCCCGCAGGTCCGCGCCGACACCGACCTCGTCATGGGCACCCCGGCGGCCGCCCTGGTGGACGCCTCCGCGCGAGCCGGTCTGGTCGTCGTCTCCCGGCATCCGCCCGCCGGCCGGTTCGGGTTGCGGCTGGGCAGCGTGGTCCACGCGGTGCTGCACCACGCCGAGTGCCCCGTCGCCGTCGTCCCCACCGCGCGGACGGAGCAGGAGACCTGACGTGCCCGCGATGGACGACGACGAGGCCCGCCGGCGGTTCACCGGCGCCCGCGTCGCCCGCCTCGCCACCGTCGGCGCCGACGGCCACCCGCATCTGGTGCCCGTCGTGTTCGCCGCCGACGGCGACCGGATCGTCACGGCCGTCGACCGCAAACCCAAGGCCACCCAGCGGCTCCAGCGGCTGCGCAACATCGCCGTCCACCCGGCGGTGAGCCTGCTCGCCGATGCCTACGACGAGGACTGGGACCGCCTGTGGTGGGTGCGCGCCGACGGCGGCGCCCGCAGCGTGCCACCGGACGCCGCCGACCCCGCGGCACGCGAGGAGCACGCCGGGGCGATCACCCTGCTGCGCCGCAAGTACCCGCAGTACGCCACCCACCCGCCCGACGGCCCGGTCGTCGTGGTCACCGTCACCCGCTGGACCGGATGGCGCGCCACCGGCTGACGGCACGCCGAGCCGCCGCGCGGCCCCAGAGCGGTGCGTCACGGGTGGATGGTCAGGGAGCAGGACCAGCCGTACGGTCCCCGGCCCAGGTGCAGCTCGTGGCAGGACTCCTCCGTGGGCATCCTGCCGGTGATCTCCACGTTCGCCAGCTCGGCCACCGCGAGGCGCACGTCCAGCTCGTCGTCCTCCGCGTCCGCCTCCACGTCCACCGGCACCCGGCCGTACACCTCCAGCCGGTAGACGACCTCCTCCAGCAGCGCCGCCAGCAGGTCGTCGTCGCCCGTCCCGGCCACCCGCAGCCGCTCCACCGCCGTGGGCCGCACCCGGGACACGTCCGCGAAGCACTCCACCATCCCGAGGACCGCCTCCGCCAGACAGTCCTCCCGGCTCGCACCCCACGCGTCGATCCGGACGTCGCCGGTGTGCGGCACCGCCCGGTGACCGCTCTCGCCCCGTCCGCGTTCCAGACTGTCGTCACCCGTGTCGCCGTTGACCATGTCCCCCGTGTGCCCGCTCGCCCGCAGGGCACACGGACGGGCCGGGGCCCGCCCGGTCCGCCGCGTTCCGCGCTCCGGTCGGCCGCGCGTCAGAGGACGGGCGCCCGGGGGCCGTCGGGGCTCTCGCCGCGGCGCTCGACGACCTCCCTCGCGATCGCGGCGACCTCCTCTTGCGGCAGCCACCTGAAGCCCTCCCGCGTGACCAGCGCGACCAGCGGGAACAGGCGCCGGGTCAGATCCGGGCCGCCGGTCGCCGAGTCGTCGTCGGCGGCGTCGTACAGCGCCTGTACGGCCGCCGTGACGATCTCCGTCTCCGGCAGCCCCGCGCGGTACAGCTTCTTCAGCGCGCCCCGCGCGTACACCGAGCCGGAGCCGGTCGCGGTGAAGCCCGGCTCCTCGGTGCGGCCGCCGGTGACGTCGTAGCCGAAGATCCGGCCCACGCCCCGGTCCAGGTCGTAACCCGCGAAGAGCGGCACCACGGCCAGGCCCTGCATGGCCATCTGGAGGTTGCCGCGCACCATCGTGGTCAGCCGGTTGGCCTTGCCGTCGAGGGAGAGCGCGGTGCCCTCGATCTTCTCGTGGTGCTCCAGCTCCAGCTGGAACAGCCGGACCAGCTCCACGGCGATGCCGACCGTACCGGCGATGGCGACGGCGGAGTGCTCGTCCGCCGGGAACACCTTCTCGTACTCGCGGTGGGCGATGACGTTGCCCATCGTCACCCGCCGGTCGCCCGCGACGAGCACACCGTCGGCGTAGGTCGCCGCGACGATCGTCGTTCCGTGCGGCGCCTCGAACCCCGGGGCGGGGGAGGGCAGTTCGCGGCTGCCGGGCAGCAGGTCGGGCGCCTGCGCGGCGAGGAAGTCGACGAAGGACGACGTCTCGGCGGCCAGGAAGGAGGGCGGCAGTCCGCCGTCGCTGCTCGGGTGGGCGCTCATGGCGTTCCTTCCTGTCGCGGGCGGGCCGGCCGAGGGGACGTCCCCGTGTGCGACGCACCCTACCCGCGGCATGGCGCGCGCATGCGGCACCGCCGCTCAGGGGTGCAGGGCGAGGCAGTGGTAGCCGTCCAGGTCCTCGCTGTCGACGCGGGACCAGCCGGCGGTCAGGAGTTCGGCGTCGGCGGGGGTGAGCTCCCACGGGTGGGACTCGCCGCGTGAGGGGTCGTGGAGCGACGCGCCGACCCAGAAGACGCCGCCCGGGGCGAGGAGGCCGCGGACACGGGAGAGGAAGGCCGCCTTGTCGGGAATCCAGCGGAAGACCAGCCGGCAGGTGATCAGCGCGTAGGCGGGGTGGGGCAGCAGCCCGGCCGGGTCGCCGGCGGTGAAGTCCACCTCCCGCACGTCCAGTTCGGGGTGGCGCCGGCGGGCCCCGGCGACCGCGGTCGGCGCGCAGTCGACGGCGGTGACCCGGTAGCCCAGCCGGTGCACGCGGGCCGCCAGCTCGCCCAGGCCGCAGCCGATGTCCAGCGCGGGCCGTCCCGCACCCGGCCCGACCTGCCGGCGCAGCACCTCCGCCTCCCGGTCGTCGATGGTGCGGTAGCGGCGGCCCGACCGCCACACGGGCTCCCAGTACTCCGCCGCCGTCGACACGCTCCCGTCGGTCATGTGGTGGGTCCCTTCCGCTAGCCGAGTGCCCGGTCCAGGTTGAACGCCGCGCTGATCAGGGCGAGATGCGTGAACGCCTGCGGGAAGTTGCCCTGCTGCTCGCCCGTGTGGCCGATCTCCTCCGCGTACAGCCCCAGATGGTTGGCGTAGGTCAGCATCTTCTCGAAGGCCAGGCGGGCCTCGTCCAGCCGGCCGGCGTGGACCAGGGCCTCGACGTACCAGAAGGAGCAGATCGAGAAGGTTCCCTCGTCGCCGCGCACGCCGTCGGGGCTGCTCAGCGGGTCGTAGCGGTAGACCAGGGAGTCGGAGACCAGGTCCCGGGTGAGGGCGTCCAGGGTGGACAGCCACTTGGGGTCGGTCGGTGCGATGAACTTGCTCAACGGCATCATCAGCACCGCCGCGTCCAGCACGTCGCCGTCCTCGTACTGGACGAACGCCTCGCGCGCCGCCGACCAGCCGTGGTCCATGATCCGGCGGTAGATCGTGTCCCGGCACACCCGCCAGCGGTTGAGGTCGGCGGGCAGCCCGCGCCGGTTGGCCATGCGGATGGCCCGCTCGATCGCCACCCAGCACATCAGCCGTGAGTACAGGAAGTTCTTGCGGCCGCCCCGCGTCTCCCAGATGCCCTCGTCGGGCTGGTCCCAGTGCGCGCACACCCAGTCGACGAGCGCGCACACGTCGTCCCACTGGTCGCTGGAGATCGGCTTCGCCCACTTGTCGTAGAGGTAGATCGAGTCGACGAGCGCGCCGTAGATGTCGAGCTGGAGCTGGTCGGCGGCGGCGTTGCCGACGCGTACCGGAGCCGAACCGAAGTGGCCCGACAGATGGGGCAGTTCGCGTTCCGTCAGATCGGTGCGGCCGTCGATGCCGTACATGATCTGCAGCGGCCCGGCCCCGCCGTGGTCGCCGGGGCTTATGTGCCGGGTGACGAAGTCCATGAACGCCCCGGCCTCCTCGCTGAAGCCGAGGCGCAGCAGCGCGTACACGCAGAACGCGGCGTCGCGCACCCACAGGTACCGGTAGTCCCAGTTGCGTTCGCCGCCGAGCTGCTCGGGCAGGCTGGTGGTCGGCGCGGCGACGATCGCGCCGGTCGGCGCGTAGGTGAGCAGCTTCAGGGTGAGGGCCGAGCGGTGCACCATCTCCCGCCAGCGGCCCCGGTAGCGGGAGGCGGACAGCCAGCGGCGCCAGTACGCCACGGTGGCCGCGAACTGTTCCTCGGCCTCCCGGCTCGCGCACCGGCGGGGCGCCACCTCGCCGCCGACCTCGTCCAGCGCGAACACAGCCGACTCGCCCTCGGCGAGCTTGAACTCCGCCCGCACGTCCTGCCCGTCGGGCTCCAGCGGGACGGTCGAGGTCAGGCCCAGGGACAGCTGGCCGGTGGTGAACACCGCGGTGTCGCCGACCAGGCGCAGGGTGTGGGCGCGGGAGGCGTAGTCGAAGCGCGGGGCGATACGGGCCCGGAACGGGACGGTGCCGCGTACGCACAGCACTCTGCGGATCAGCCGGTGCCGCGCCCGTTCCGCCGGGCCGCCGCCGAGCGGCATGAAGTCCTGCACCTCACCCACGCCGTCCTCGGTGAAGAAGCGGGTGATCAGTACGTTGGTGTCGGGGAAGTAGAACTGTTTGGTACGGGCCGCCCCGCTCGCCGCCAGCTCGAAACAGCCGCCGCGCTCGGCGTCCAGGATCGCGGCGAAGACGCTCGGCGCGTCGAACGACGGGCAGCAGTACCAGTCGATGGTGCCGTTCGTCCCGACCAGCGCGACGGTGCGCAGATCACCGATCAGTCCGTGGTCGGCGACCGGCAGACAGCCGGCGCACCGGCTCACACCCTCGTCCGCTGCCTGGGCCATCACAGCCTCCCTGGACCTGTGCCCGCGGGGCGGCTTCCAGCTTAGGGCTTGTCCACGGGGCCGGCCCGCGGACGTGAGCCCCGGACGCGGGCGCCGGGCGTGGGCCCCGGACGTGGGGCCGGCGCGGTGCTCCGGGCGTGGGCCCCGGACGTGGGGCCGGCGCGGTGCTCCGGGCGTGGGCCCGGCGCGGTGCTCCGGACGTGGGGCCGGCGCGGTGCTCCGGGCGGGACCGGCCCCGGCCGAGGGAGCCGCTCTCGTCAGACCGTCACCACGTCGATCCCGGCCTCCTCCAGTCGCCGTACCTCCTGCGGATCCGCCGCCGAGTCCGTCACCAGCGTGTTCACGGTTTCGGCCGCGCAGATGCGGGCGAAGGCTCGGCGGCCCAGCTTGCTGGAGTCGGCGGCGACGATCACGCGCTCGGCGCGCTCGCACAGCAGCCGGTTGATCGCGGCCTCCGCCTCGTCGTGCGCGGCGGCCCCGTACACCACGTCGAAGGAGACCACGCCGAGCACGGCGACATCGAGGGTGATCTGACCGAGCACCCCGTCCGCGAGCGGCCCGATCAGCTCGTACGACTGCGCCCGTGCCACCCCGCCCGTCACCACGATCTTGAACTGGGGCCGCACCGCCAGCTCGTTGGCGATGTTGAGGGCGTTGGTGACGACGGTGAGCGCGGGGGAGCCGGAGGCGAGGTCGCTGCGCACGGCGAGCGCGCGGGCCACCTCGGTGGTGGTGGTGCCGCCGGTCAGCCCGACGGCCTCCCCGGGCGCGATCAGTTCGGCCACCGCCCGGGCGATGCGCTGCTTCTCCGAGGCGCGCCGGGCCGTCTTGTAGCGCAGCGGCAGTTCGTACGACACCCCGTGCACGACCGCGCCGCCCCGGGTGCGCACCAGCATCTGCTGCTCGGCCAGCTGGTCGAAGTCGCGGCGGATCGTCGCGGCCGAGACCTCCAGCTCGGCGGCCGCCTCCTCGACGTCCAGCCGGCCGCGTTCGACGAGCAGCTCCAGCAGCGCCTTCCAGCGGGCGTCGCGCGACATCCGCACCTCCGTCTTCCCTGCGTGTCGGCTTCCCGGTGACCCTAGCGCACCCCACCTGGCGTCGAATGCTTGAAGTTGCTCGAAAGCTCGCTATATCTTGCATAAACAAACACACCCTGGGAGGGGCAGCCGCATGACGCATGTCGAGGACGAGCTGAACAGCCAGCCGGAGTGCTGGACCCGCGCCGCGGCGGAGGCGGCCGCGCACGCCGCGGCACTGCCCGCACCGGGGGAGCGGGTCGCGGTCGTCGGCTGCGGCACCTCCTACTTCATGGCCCAGGCGGTCGCCGGCCTGCGCGAGGCCGCGGGCCAGGGCGAGACCGACGCCTTCGCCGCCTCCGAGTTCCCCGACGGCCGCGCCTACGACCGGGTCGTCGCGCTCACCCGCTCCGGCACCACCACGGAGGTGCTCGAACTGCTCGGCCGGCTGCACGGCCGTACCCGCACCACCGCGGTCACCGCCGACCCCGGCACCCCGGTCATGGCGGCCGCCGACGATGTCGTCGTGCTCCCCTACGCCGACGAGCGCTCCGTCGTGCAGACCCGCTTCGCCACCACCGCGCTCACCCTGCTGCGCGCCCACCTCGGCCTGCACACCGACGCCGCCGTCACCGACGCGCGCACCGCGCTCGCCGCCGAACTGCCCGAACGGCTCGTCGGCTGCCGCCAGTTCACCTTCCTCGGCCGCGGCTGGACGGTCGGCCTGGCGAACGAGGCCGGGCTGAAGATGCGCGAGGCGTCGCTGTCCTGGACCGAGGCCTACCCGGCGATGGAGTACCGGCACGGCCCGATCAGCGTCACCACCGAGGGCACCGCCACCTGGATGTTCGGCCAGGCACCCGAGGGCCTGGCCGACCAGGTGCGGGCCACCGGCGGACTGTGGGTGGACGGCGGCCTCGACCCGCTCGCCGAACTGGTCCGCGCCCAGCGCCTCGCGGTCGCCGTCGCCGCGGCCCGCGGCCTCGACCCCGACCAGCCGCGCCACCTCACCCGCTCGGTGATCCTCGCCCCCTGAGCCGCCCGACACCCCGGAAAGGACAGGCCGTGCCCCTCGCGACCACCGGCGAGCTCGTCACCCGTGCCGCCGTCGACCGCTCAGCCGTCGCCGCGTTCAACATCATCACGCTGGAGCACGTCGAGGCCGTCATCGCCGGCGCCGAACAGGCCGGCGCACCCGTCGTCCTCCAGGTCAGCGAGAACGCCGTCACGTTCCGCTACGGCCGCCTCCTGCCGCTCGCCCGCGCCGCCGTCGCCGCCGCCGAGGCCGCCGAGGTGCCCATCGCCCTGCACCTCGACCATGTGCAGAGCGACGCCCTGCTGCGCCAGGCACCGGCGGCGGGCTTCAGCTCGGTGATGTACGACGCCTCCGCGCTGCCGTACGCCGAGAACCTCGCCGCCACCCGCGCCGCCGCCGACTGGGCACACGCCCAAGGACTCTGGATCGAGGCGGAGCTGGGACAGGTCGGCGGCAAGAACGGCCGCCGCCCGCTGGACGCGCACGCCCCCGGCGCGCGCACCGACCCCACCGAGGCGCGCGGCTTCGTCGCCGACTCCGGCGTCGACGCGCTCGCCGTCGCCATCGGCAGCGCACATGCCATGACCACCCGCACCGCCACCCTCGACCACGAACTCCTCAAGCGCCTCTCCCAGGCCCTCCAGCTCCCGCTCGTCCTGCACGGCTCCTCCGGCGTCCCCGACGACGAACTGCGCACGGCCGTCGCGGGCGGCATCACCAAGGTGAACGTCGGCACCGCCCTCAACCAGGCGATGACCGCGGCGATCCGCGACTTCCTCGCCGCCCACCCCGAAGCGGTGGACTCCCGCAAATACCTCAGCGTGGGCCGCGAGGCGATGATCCGGGAGGTGACACGGATCATCGACGTCCTGAACTGACCCACCACGTCACCTAGGGCGCAAGGGACGACGGACACCCCCCGCCCCGGCCCCGACCCAGAAACCGGCCGTAGGCGTGACAGCAACCGGCCACCGGAGGGCAACGGGCCGCCGCAGGCATCAAAGGGGCGCGGGGAACTGCGCGACCAGCCACAGTGCACCCGCACCCGAAACGCGACCAGGCGCCGCAGGCACAGCGCACCCGCACCCGAAACGCGACCAGGCGCCGCAGGCACAGCGCACCCGCACCCGAAACGCGACCCAGCGCCGCAGGCACAACGCACCCGCGGACTAACGACAACCCGGCGCCGCAGGCTTACCTCTTCACGGCCCGAAGCACCACGAACTTGGGATCGCTCGCCACCACCGCACTGTTGCCGAACACCCGCCGCAGCTTGACGTGATACCCCAGGTGCCGGTTACCGATCACCCACAGCTCACCACCCGGCCGCAGCACCCGCCGCGCCCCCGTGAACATCCGGAAGGCCGTCGCGTCCGTCGTGGCCTGGTGGGAGTGGAACGGCGGATTGTTCAGCACCAGATCCACGCTCCCGGAGGCCACCCCGGCCAGCCCGTCCCCGACCCGGAACTCCCCGTGCCCGGGCACCCCGTTCGCCTTGTACGTCGCCTCCGCCGAGGCCACCGCCTGGAAGGACTCGTCCACGAACAGCACCTCGGCCTCCGGGTCGGCCAGCGCCACCGAGGTCCCGACGACGCCGTTGCCGCAGCCCAGGTCGACGACGCGCCGGGCGCCGCGGGCGGCGGGCAGATGCCCGAGGAAGAACCGCGTACCGATGTCCAGCCGGTCCGCGCAGAACACGCCCGCATGGTTCACCACCGGCCGCCCCGACGCCGGGCCGATGCCGTCCGGCAGCGTGTAGGTGTACGGCCACGGGTTGGCGGGACGCTCCCGCCCCGGCTCCGGCGTGCAGAGGATCAGCCGCGCCTTCTGCCGGGCGAGCGAGGTGCGGGTCGGGCCCAGAAGCTCCTCGAACAGGGCCAGCGTCGAGGTGTGGATCTCCTTCACCATGCCGGCGCCGACCACCACGGACCCCTCGTGCAGCGCGGGCGCCAGCCGCAGCAGCTGGTCCTCCAGCAGCGCCAGGCTCTTCGGCACCCGCACCAGCAGCACGTCGATCCGCTCCGGCGGCGCGTCCTGCGTGGTCAGCAGGGGCACCGCCCCCGGAGTGACCCCGTTGCGCGCGAGGTTGGCGCGGGTCGCCTCCTGCGCCAGATAGGAGTCGGTGATCTGCGCCGGCGCGTGCGCCGCGAGCGCGGTGACCAGCGCGCCCCAGCGGTCACCGACGACCACGACCGTGCCGGACAGATCGACCCGTTCCTCGGCCAGGTGCCGCAGCAGATACACGTCGGAGGCGTCCCAGGCGCGCAGCCTGTCGCGCGGGTCCTCGGGGAAACGGGTCAGCGCGAGCTCGCCCCAGGGCGTCGTCATACGGTCGTTCATGGTGCGTCCAGGCTAGCGGAGCCGCAGCTCAGGCCCCGTGGGGCAGGATGGTGCCATGGACGCCGAGCTGTCAGCGGACGCTGCTGGACGCCTGCCGCGCCTGGGCCCGCCCGCCGGCGGGGCTGCGCACCGTGCACACACCGGGCGGCGGCACGATGACCGCCCGACAGGTCTGCCTCGGCTGGCACTGGTACCCCTACGCCTACGCCCGTACGGTCGTCGACGGCGACGGCGCCCCCGTCAAGCCGTTCCCGGCCTGGCTCGGCGAACTGGGCCGCCGCGCGGTGACCGCGGCGCTGGGCCCGCAGGCGGAGCCGGTGGCGCCGTACGACATCGCGCTGATCAACTTCTACGACGGGGACGCCCGCATGGGCATGCACCGTGACGGCGACGAGAAGGCCGACGCGCCGGTGGTGTCGATCAGCCTCGGTGACCGTTGCGTCTTCCGCTTCGGCAACACCGCCACCCGCACCCGGCCCTACACCGACGTCGAGCTGCGCAGCGGTGACCTCTTCGTCTTCGGCGGGCCGTCCCGCCTCGCCTACCACGGGGTGCCGCGCGTGCTGCCGGGCACCGCACCGCCGTGGCTCGGGCTGACCGGGCGGCTGAACATCACGCTGCGGGTCAGCGGGCTGCGGCCGGACGCCACCTGAGCAGCGGATCATGACAGACTCATCCCCCATGAGCGGCAAGGCGGACCCCCGGCAGGCGGGGGAAGGGACCACCTCCAGGACGCGGCTGGACCGGGGGCGCGGTGCGCTCGGGCCCGCGTTGGAGCTCGTGCACACCGGACGCGCCCCGACCCGTGCCGTATTGACCGCCGAACTCGGCGTCACGCGCGCGACCGCCGGTGCGGTGGCCGCCGAACTGGAGGCGCTCGGCCTGATCCGCGTCGACGCCCGGCCCAGCGCCCCCGCCGGCTCCCAGGGCCGCCCCTCGCACCGGCTGAACCTCGCCGAGGACGGGCCGGTCGCGCTGGCCGCGCAGGTCCACGCCGACGGCTTCCGCGCCGCTCTGGTCGGCCTCGGCGGGCGGATCGTCGCGACCGCGCCCGGCTGCGAGACCGTCGACGCCGACCCGGCGAAGGTGCTCGGGTCCGTGGTCGAGGCGGGCGCGCAACTGCTGCACGAGACCGGCCGCCGCTGTGTGGGCGCCGGGCTCGCCGTGCCCTCCGCGGTCGCCGAACCGGAGGGCCTCGCGCTGAACCCGCTGCACCTGGCCTGGCCGGTGGGCGCGCCCGTGCGGGAGATCTTCGCCGCGTGCGTGCACGACGCCGGGATCGCCGGGCCGGCGTTCGCCGCCAACGACGTCAACCTCGCCGCGCTCGCCGAGCACCGGCACGGCGCCGGACGGGGCTCGCGTGACCTGCTGTGCGTGGCCACCGGGCACCGCGGCGTGGGCGGCGCGCTGGTGCTCGACGGGCGGCTGCACACCGGCAGTTCGGGCCTCGCCCTGGAGGTCGGCCACCTCACCGTCAACCCGGAGGGCGGCCGCCCCTGCCACTGCGGCAGCCGCGGCTGCCTCGACGTCGAGGCCGACCCGCTCGCCCTGCTCACCGCCGCCGGACGCGATCCCGGCCCCGAGGTGTCACTGCTCCAGCAGGCCAACGACCTGATCCGGCAGGAGTACGACGATCCGGACGTCCGGTATGCCGTGGAGGCCCTCATCGACCGGCTGGGCCTGGGCCTGGCCGGACTGGTGAACATCCTCAACCCCGACCGCATCATCCTCGGCGGGCTGCACGGCACGCTGCTGGACGCCGACCCCGAGCGGCTGCGTGCCGTCGTCGCCGACCGCAGCCTGTGGGGCCGCAGCGGCGGCGTGCCCATCCTCGCCTGCTCCCTGGACCACAACAGCCTGGTCGGAGCGGCCGAGTTGGCGTGGCAGCCGGTGCTGGACGACCCGCTGGGGGCGCTGACCGGGGGCTGACCTCCGGCTACAGCGCGGCACCCCCGTCGATCACCAGGTCCGTGCCGACCAGCGCCGCCGCCGCGTCGGAGGCCAGATACAGCACGGCCTGGGCGACCTCCTCGGTGGACGACACCCGGCCCAGCGGTGACTGGTCCTTCATGCGGACGGCGCGCTCCGCCTCGCTCTCCCCGGGCCGCAGCGACATCGTCGTGCCGGAGGCGCCGGGGCTGACGGCGTTGATCCGCACGCCGTCCGCGATGTACTCCAGCGCGGCCCCGCGGGTCAGGGAGGCCACGGCCGCCTTGCTCGCGCCGTACGCGACGGTGTTCGGCGCCTGCTTGTGCCGGCCCAGGTTGGAGGCGACGTTGACGATCGCACCCCCGTGCGGCTGGGTGCGCATCTGCCGGATCTCCGCCTGCAGGGCCAGGAAGACGCCGGTCACGTTGATGTCGAGCAGGGAGTGCCAGTCGTCCTCGGCGAGGTCGGCGAGCGGCGCGCCCCGGAAGACGCCCGCGTTGTTCACGGCCACGTCGAGGGCGCCGAATTGGTCGACGGCCGCGCACACCAGCGCCCGCACATCGGCGGCCCGGGCGACGTCGGCGACCTCCGCCACGGCGGTGCCGCCGGCCTGCTCGACCAGCGCCACGGTCTCGTCGAGCGGGGCCCGGGAGCGGCCGGCCACGACGACCCGGGCGCCCTCGGCGGCGAGGGCGAGCGCGACGGCCCGGCCGATGCCGGTTCCGGCACCGGTGACGAGGGCGGCGCGGCCGGAGAAACGGTTGCTGGACATGGTTGTTCCCTTCGAGAGAGCCACATGAAAGAGGTGGTGGAACGGGGTCCTTCAGCGCGTCGTCGGAGGGCGGGCGAGAAGGAGCGGGAGAGCCGCGGCCGTGCACAGGGCCGCCGCCGCGGAGAAGCTGGCTGCATCGTCGCCGACGGCGAGCACGGTCTGGGATTCCCTTCTTTCCAGACCGTTCGGTCAAATATCGGGGCAGTGAAACGCCGCCCCGCCGGAGCGTGCGCTCAGGGGCGGGCGTCAGTCCAGCAGCGCCAGTGCCTGTTCCGCCGCGTCGAGCACCCGGGCCGGGTCCGTCGAGGCCTTGCCGACCACCCGGAAGCCCTGCATCAGGACCAGCAGCATGCGGGCCAGGGCGCGCGGGTCGCACCCCTCGGGCAGCTCGCCCTGGGCCCGGGCGCGCAGCAGGGCCGAGTGCAGCAGGGTCTCCAGATGCCCCCAGTCGCGCTCCACGCGGCGGGCGGCGGCGTCGTCGTGCGGAGCCAGTTCGGCCGCCGTGTTGGTGACGAAACAGCCGCGCTCGCGGCGGGAGTCGTCCGCCGCCTCCGCGGCGAACCGGCGCACCACCGCCCGGACGGCGGGCAGGGCCGGCCCCGGCTGGGACAGCTCCAGCGCGAGCAGCGGGTTGTGCGCCTCGCCGTAGCGGTCCAGGGCCTTCAGATACAGGTCGTGCTTGTTGCCGAAGGTGGCGTAGATGCTCGCGCGCCCGATCCCCAGGTGCTCGACCAGGTCGGCCATGGACGTCGCTTCGTAGCCCTTGCGCCAGAAGAGGTCGAGGGCCGACAGCAGGACGGCGTCCGGATCGAATTCCTTGGTCCTGGCCATGCCGGTGAAGTTAGTCCATTGCAGAACGATCGGTCAATCAACGCTCGTCGTGGGAGGCGCCGCCACGGAGTCCCGGGCGATGAACGTCGTATCCAGCGTGATGTGCTGCGGCTCCCCGCCGCCGCCCTCGATCCGGGCCGTCAGCGCCCGCACCGAGCACGCCCCCAACTCCTGCACCGGCTGCGCCACCACGCTCATCCGCGGACGCACCGCCGCCGCCCAGTCCGGGTCGTCGAACGTGATCAGGGACAGGTCGTCCGGCACGGTGAGCCCACCGGCCCGCGCGGCCGTCAGCACCCCGAGGGCGATCATGCTGTCGGTGGCGAAGACGGCCGTCGGGCGGTCCGGCAGTGCCAGCAGGCCGGCCGCCAGCGCCGCCGGGTCCTGGCGGTGGAAGGTGCCGCGGCGCAGATACCGCTCGCTGTCCCCGATGCCCGCCTCGTACAGCGCCGCCCGGTAGCCCTCGATGCGTTCCAGGCCCGTCGTGATCGGGCCCGACGGGTCCTCGTCCCCGGTGCCGACCAGGCTCACCAGGCCGATCCGGCGATGGCCGGCCGCGATCAGACGGCGCACCGCGTCCTTGGCCGCGCCCCGGTTGTCGACGGTGACGGAGTCGCAGGGCAGGCCGGGTGCCCGCCGGTCGAGCAGGACGACGGGGCAGCCGGAGGTGTGCGCCGCCTTCAGGTGGGCGGCGTCGGCCGTGGAGGCGGGGGCGACGATCAGGCCGTCGACATGCTTGTCCAGCAGCGTCTTCACCGCCGCGCGCTCGGCGGTGACGTCCTCGTCGCTGTTGGCGAGCAGCACCTGGTAGCCGGCCGCGCGGGCCGCGTCGGTGATGCCGCGGGTGACGCCCGCGAAGAACGGGTTCTGGATGTCGGCCACCACCACGCCGAGCGTGTGCGTGCGCCCCGTGATCATCGAGCGGGCCAGCTGGTTGGGGCGGTAGCCCAGCTTCTCGGCCGCCGCGCGCACCTTCTCCCGGGCCTCCGGTGAGACGGACCCGTAGTCCGCCAGGGCGCGCGAGGCGGTGGAGCGGGAGACCCCGGCCTCACGTGCGACGTCGGGGATGGTGGCGGGGCGGGCGCGGCCGCTGCGTCGGTTCGTCGTCATGGCAGGAGTCAGATTATCGGGCGCGACACGGGTCTTGACGCTCCGGATCGGGCGGTGGGAAGGTTCTCACCACCGCCGGTGAGAACGTTCCCACAGCACTCCGCGCCCCGTGCGGCACGCGATTGGGAACGTTCTCCCTCCCCGTCCTGGAAGGAACCGCGTGAGCACCGCAACCCTGCCCCTCAAGCCCATCACCGAGGACTTCAAGGAGGCCGTGGCCTTCGCGCTCGGTCAGAACGACACCGCCCGCGCCTTCGTCGACGAGGTCGTCGAAGCAGGTCTGCGCAACGTCTTCCTGGTGGGCTGCGGCGGCTCGCTCACCGCCGCCTACCCCGTGCAGTACCTGCTGGAGACCCGGGCGCAGTTCCCCGTCTTCCACATGAACAGCGACGAGTTCAACCACCGCAGGCCCGCCCTGCTCGGTGAGGGCTCCCTGGTCCTCGTCTCCTCGCACACCGGCACCACCAAGGAGACCGTCGCCGCCGCCCACTACGCCCGCGAGGCCGGCGCCAAGGTCGCCGCCCTCACCCGCAGCGCCGACAGCCCGCTCGCCGACGCCGCCCACGTGGCCTTCACCTACCGCAGCGAGGACACCGTCGTCGCCCCCAAGGGCGTGCTGTTCGGGCAGCTCGCGTACGCCCTGCTGGAGAAGACCGGCGTCGAGGGCGACTACGCCGCGCTGCGGCAGGCCTACGAGGCGCTGCCCGACGCCCTGTACACCGCTCAGGAGGAGGGCGAGGAGCTGGCCGCGTCGATCGCGACCGCGCTCGCCGACGAGCCGGTGACCTACGTGCTCTCGGCCGGCCCCAACTACGGCGCCGGCTACGGCTTCACCATGTGCTACCTGATGGAGATGCAGTGGAAGCACGGCGGCAGCTACAACGCCGGTGAGTTCTTCCACGGAGCCTTCGAGGTGGTCACCGAGGACCAGCCGGTGATCCTCTTCCTCGGCGAGGACACCACCCGCCCGATGGCCGAGCGGGCGAAGACCTTCCTCGACAGGTACACGAAGAAGGCGCACCACGTGGACTCGACGATGTTCTCCCTGCCGGGCGTCCCCGCCCACCTGCGCGGGGAGATCACCCCCATCGCCCTGGACGTCTTCGGCACCCGCCTCGCCCGCCACTACGAGTCCGTGCGCGGCCACGACCTCGACAAGCGGCGCTACATGTTCCAGGTCGAGTACTGAGCCGCGGCTCCCGGCCCGCTGATCCACCCCGGCCCGGTGCGGCGCCGCACCGGGCCGGTCCCGTACCCGCATCCCGTCCTACTCCCCGCCGAGGAACCCCCATGCGCATCTGCGGAGTCGGCGACAACGTCGTCGACCGCTACCCCCAGCGCGGCCTGATGTACCCGGGCGGCAACGCCCTCAACGTCGCCGTGCACGCCGCCCGGCTCGGCGCCGGGTCCGCCTACCTCGGCGTCACCGGCAACGACGCCGCCGGCGCCCACATCCGCGCCGCCCTCGCCGCCGAGGGCCTGTGCCTCGACCGCCTGCGCACCGCCGACGGCCCCAACGCGTACGCCACCGTGTACGTCGAGGAGGACGGCAACCGCGCCTTCGGCGAGTGCGACGCCACCGTCTCCCGCTTCACCCCCGACGCCGCCGACCTCGCCTGGCTGCGCGGCTTCGACCTCCTGCACACCGGAGACTGCAGCCACCTGGAGCAGGAGCTGCCGCGCCTGGCCGCCGCCTGCCCCGTCAGCTTCGACTTCTCCGACCGCCCCTGGACGTACGCCGCGCCCCTCCTGCCGTCCATGCGCGCCGCAGTCTTCTCCCGCCCGGACGCCGACGACACCGAGGCCCTGGACGTGATCCGGCGTGCCGTCGCGGCCGGAGTGCGCCTGGCGGTGGTGACACGGGGCGGGCGCGGGGCGCTGATCCACTGCGAGGGCACCGTGCACCACCAGGACGTGGTGCCCGTCGAGGCCACCGACACCCTGGGGGCCGGCGACTCCTTCCTCGCGGCCCTCCTCGTCGCCCTGCACCACGAGGGGCGGCCCCTCGCCGACGCGGCCGCCCGCGCCGCCGCGTACGCCGCCGAGGTCTGCACACAGCCCGGCGCGTTCGGCCACCCGCTCGCCTTCGAGGCCGCCGGCACCCCCTGACCCTTCCGCCCGACCGCCAGGAGCCACCCATGCGCCGAACTCCCGCCCCCGTGGTCGGCTGCCTGCTCACCACCCTGCTGATGCTGCTGGTCAGCGGCTGCGGGCAGCGGCCGGTCACCGTCACCCCGAACGACTTCGCGCTCCACGGCCGGCCCCAGGGCCGGCTCACCGTCCTGGAGAAGTGGGCCGACCCCGAGTACGCGCCCTACTTCCAGCAGGCCGTGCGCGCCTACGAGAAGCAGAACCCGGGCGTCAGCATCGAACTCCAGGCGGTCGGCGACCAGCCGTACAAGGACCGCATCGCCGTCCTCGCCGCCTCCCGAGAGCTGCCGGACATCTTCTTCGCCTGGCCCGGCCAGTACGCCCGCAAGTTCGCCGACGGCCGGCTCGCCGCCGACCTCAGCGGCGCGCTCAAGGGCACGGCCTGGGGCGACGGTTTCGAGCGCAACGCCCTCGACGCCTTCACCTTCGACGGACACGTCTACGGCGTCCCCCTCGACGTCGACGCCAAGGTGTTCGCCTACAACACCGCCCTGTTCGCGAAGGCCGGTGTCACGGCGCCGCCGCGCACCTTCCCGGAGCTGCTCACGGCGTGCGACCGCGTCCGGAAGGCCGGCTACACCCCGCTCGCCTTCGGCAACCAGTACGGCTGGCCCGCAGGCCACCTCCTCACCCAGTTCAACGCGTCCGAGGTCCCCGCCGGCGTCCTCGCCCGCGACTACGACGGCCAGGGCGACTTCACCCACCCCGGATACGCCCGCGCCCTGAACGACCTCGCCCGGTTGAAGCAGCGCTGCATGGCCCCCGGCGGCACCAGCATGAGCCACGAGTCCGCGCAGGCCCGGATGGTGTACGGCAAGGCCGCCATGCAGTACCTCGAGACGCTGGAGTTCTCCTACCTCACCGAACAGGGCGGCGCGCCCAAGGAGTTCGCGGACCACTGGGACTTCTTCCCGATGCCGGCCGTCCCCGGCGCGCAGGGCGACCCCAAGGCCATCGCGGGCGGCGCGGACGGACTGCTCGTCTCCAACGCCTCGCCCCACAAGGCCCTCGCGCTCGACTTCCTGAAGTTCCTCACCAGCCGGGCCCAGGCCCGCACCCTGGTCCGCGACCTGGGCTGGCTCAGCGCCGTCAAGGGCACCGCCGACGCGGCCGAACTGCCCGCCCTCGCCAAGGCACAGCGCGTCATCGCCGGGCACGACATGGCCGTATGGCTCGACACCCGGGCCGGGGAGAAGATCGTCAACCCTTACCTGTCGGCGGCCGAGGCCGTCCTCGCCGGTCGTGCCTCCCCGCAGGCGGCCCTGCGCGAGGTGCGGCGCGGCGCCGAACAGGCCCGGCGCTACGGGGTCACCCCGTGACCTGCCCGCACACCCCCGAACCCGCCCCGAAGGAGGTGCCCCCATGGGACACGCCGGCACACCCCACGGCAGCATGCGGCACCGGCTGCGCCACTCCCTGTACGTCGCGCCCGCCCTCGCCCTGATCGCGCTGTTCGTCTACTACCCGATCGTCGAGAACGTCCGGCTCAGCCTGTTCAAGTTCAGCGTCTTCCAGCCCGGCATGCGCTACGTCGGACTGGACAACTACCGCCAGGCGGTCGCGGACCCGGTGTTCTGGCAGGCCCTGCTCAACAACGTCTTCTACGCGGTGACGTCGGTGGTCTTCCAGGTCGGCGCCGCCCTCGTGCTCGCCGCCGTGCTGGAGGAGGCCGTCGGGCGCCGGCTGCGCGGCCTGCTGCGCACCGTGTACTTCGTCCCGGCGGCGGTGTCGATGACGGTGGCGGGCCTGCTCTTCCAGTTCCTCTACCAGCCGGACGCCGGCCTGGTGAACAGCGCCCTGAAGGCCGTCGGCCTCGGCTCCCTCCAGCACGACTGGCTCGGCGACGCCGCCACCTCCATCTGGGGTGTGATCAACATGAGCCAGTGGCAGTCCTTCGGCTACACCACGATGCTGCTCACCGTCGCCATGCAGCGCATCCCGCGCGAACTCTACGAGGCGGCCACCGTCGACGGCGCCGGACGCGTCCGCACCTTCTTCACCGTCACCGTGCCCATGGTGCGCGAGATGACCACCCTGCTCGTCATCCTCACCGTCTCCGGCGCCTTCCTCGTCTTCAACGAGGTGATGGTGATGACCGGCGGCGGCCCGTCCAACTCCAGCCAGGTCCTCGGCACCTGGCTGTACGCCTCCGCCTTCACCGGCGACGACATGGGCTACGCCGCCGCCATCGGCACCGTGATGTTCCTGATCACCTTCGCCGCAGGAGCCGTCCAGCTCCTGCACTCCCGCAGGAAGGCGGCCACGGCATGACCCTCACCCTCGACCGGTCCCGCACCCCGGCCACCGCCGCCGCCCCGCCCACCCGGCGCGCCCGCACAGCCGGCACGGCGGCGCTGCGCGTCCTCGCCCACGCCGCACTCGCGGGCCTCGCGATCGCCGTGCTCTACCCACTGCTCTGGATGGCGGTCTCCGGCCTGAAGTCCAACGGGGAGATCTTCTCCGACCCCTGGGCCCTGCCCGCCCACCCGCACTGGAGCACCTACGCCGCCGCCTGGCACCAGGGCGTGCTCGGTTACCTCCTGAACTCGCTGCTCGTCACCTCCGCGAGCGTCCTCGCCGTGGTACTCGTCAGCGCGTGGGCGGCGTACGGCCTGACCCGCCTGGACATCCCCTGCTCCCAGCCCGCGCTGCTGCTGGTCCTCGGCGCGATGATGCTCTCGCCGACCGTGGCGATCGTCCCGCTGGCCCAGCTGCTGCAGGCCCTGCACATCTACGACACCTACTGGGCGCTGATCGTGCTGTACACGGCGTTCAAGGTGCCCTTCACCACCTTCCTCATCCGCGCCTACCTGCTCGGCCAGCCGGTGGAGGTGGAGGAGGCCGCGTTCCTCGACGGCGCCGGGCGCTGGCAGACGTTCTGGCGGGTGGTCGTGCCGATGGCCCGGCCGATCCTCGTCTCGGCGGCGGTCCTGCAGTCCCTGTTCGCCTGGAACGAGTACGCCTTCGCGCTGGTCTTCATCACCGACGACCGGCTCAAGACGCTGCCCGTCGGCCTCGCCGACATGGCCGGACGGCTCAACTCCGACTGGCCGGTGCTGTTCGCCGGCCTGACCATCGCCGCGCTGCCGATGATCGTGGTCTTCCTGATCGGCCAGCGGCACTTCGTGCGGGGGCTGTCGGCGGGCATCGGCAAGTGAGTTCCGCGGGCCGGTGACCCGAGCGGCGGTCACCCGAACGCGGGGCAGCGGGTCCCCTCGCGGCGTGCTTGCCGGGGCCGCCTCCGGGAAGGCTGGAGCCTGAGGTCCGCACCGCCCACCATGAGTAGGAACCCCCGCGTCATGACCGACAAGCTCACCGTCAGCGTCCTCGGCACCGGCATCATGGGCGCCGCGATGGCCCGCAACCTCGCCCGCGCCGGCCACACCGTCCACGCCTGGAACCGCACCCGCGCCAAGGCCGAACCGCTCACCGCCGACGGCGTACGCGTCGCCGACGACCCCGCGGAGGCGGTCCGGGACGCCGACGTGGTCCTGACCATGCTGTACGACGGCGCCGCCGCCCGGGACGTCATGCATGAGGCCGCTCCCGCCCTGCGCCGGGGCGCCGCGTGGGTCCAGTCCACCACCGCCGGACTGGACGACGTACCCGAACTGGCGGCCTTCGCCCACGAGCACGGCCTGCTCTTCTACGACGCGCCCGTGCTCGGCACCCGCCAGCCCGCGGAGGCCGGGCAGCTCACGGTCCTGGCGGCCGGCCCCACCGAGGGCCGCGACACGGTGACGCCCGTCTTCGACGCCGTCGGCGCCCGCACCGTGTGGACCGGGGAGGACGGCTCCGCGGCCGGCGCGACGCGGCTCAAGCTGGTCGCCAACAGCTGGGTGATCGCTGCCACCGCGGCGGCGGGGGAGGCGCTGGCCCTCGCCAAGGCGCTCGGCGTCGACCCGGGCGGCTTCTTCGACCTCATCGCCGGCGGCCCCCTCGACATGGGATACCTGCACGCCAAGGCGGCCCTCATCCTCGACGACAAGCTGACGCCGCCCCAGTTCGCGGTGGCGACCGCCGAGAAGGACGCCCGCCTGATCGTGGCGGCCGGCGAACGGCACGGCGTCCGCCTCGACGTGGCCGCCGCGAGCGCCGAGCGCCTGGCCCGGGCCGCCGCGCAGGGCCACGCCGACGAGGACATGGTCGCCGCGTACTTCGCCAGCTTCCCCGACGAGCCGGCGTCCTGAGCCATCCATCGACACCCGACACGACGGAGGAACCCCCATGTCCAAGCCGCCGCTGCCGCCCGAGGCCGTGGAGCTGCTGAGCCGCCCCAACCCGTGTGTCATGGCCACCGTGCGCTCCGACGGCGCGCCCGTGTCCACCCCCACCTGGTACCTGTGGGAGGACGGCCGCGTCCTGGTCAACCTCGACGAGGGCCGCGTCCGCCTGAAGCACCTGCGCCGCGATCCGCGGGTGACCCTGACCGTGCTCTCCTCGGACGACTGGTACACCCACGTCACGCTCATCGGCCGCGTCTCCGAGATGTACGACGACGAGGGTCTGGCCGACATCGACCGGCTCGCCACGCACTACATGGGCGGGCCGTACCCGCGCCGGGAACGTTCCCGGATCAGTGCCTGGATCGACGTCGAACGCTGGCACGGCTGGGGCAAGATGAAGGACAGCGACCAGCCGGGCTGAGCCGCCCTCAGCCTCGCCGCAGCGGCCGGGGGACCAGCTCACCGCCGGGCCGGGCCCCGACGCGCTCGGGCCATCGGAGGCTCACCGCCAGTCGACGCCGAAGGCGCGCGCCGGGTTGTGAGTGAGAACGCGCGTCACGAGTTCCTCGCCCAGCACCGCCGCGAGCCGCGGCCGCACCCGCCGCAGGAGGTACGGCATCCCCGGCCCGCCGTCGACGGAGCGTGCCGCTGCGGTCGTGGTGTCGCCGCCGAGCAGCAGCCGCTCGCCGAACCCGGCCTCGGCGAGCGCCGCCACGGCGTCCGGCATGCGCCAGTCGGTCGCGTGGTGGGCGCGGGACGGCCCGTCGAAGGCCAGCCAGCAGCCGGACCGCGCCGCCTGGAGATGCACAACCGGGTCCGGGAAACGGTTCAGATGGCCGAGGATCACCCGGTGCGGCTCCACGCCCAGCTCCCCGCACAGCAGGTCGAGCACGTCCGGTGCGCCCGTGCCCAGTTCCAGGTGGACGGCGATCGGCGCGCCCGTCGCGTGGTGCGCCTCGGCGGCCGCGGTCATCGTCCAGCGGGCGTGCCCGTCCAGGGCGTGGAAACCGCCGGCCACCTTGATCAGCCCGGCCCGCACACCCGAGGCGCCGATACCGCCGGTGAGTTCGGCGACGAACACCTCGGCGAGCCGGCCGCGCAGCTCCTTGAGCACGTTCTCGGCGTAGTGCACGTCCTGGTGCAGTCCCGTCGCGGCGACCAGGCGCACCCCGGTGTCCCGGGACAGCGCCGGCAGGTCGGCGGCCCGCCGTCCCAGCCCGTACGGCGTCCACTGCACCACGCAGCCGCCGCCCTGCTCCCGGAACGCCACCAGCTCCGCCCGCGCGGCGGCCACGCTGTTCAGTTCCTGGCCCGCCAGCCGGGGGCTGGCGAAGAACAGGTGGTCGTGCGCGTCGCACAGCCCCAGCGACTCCGGCTCGACGTCCCCGAGCACCGTGCGGACGGCGCTCACCACTGCCGGCCCCGCGGCAGCCGCCCGCGGCCCGGCGCGGACAGGTGCAGCACCTGGAAAACGTCGCCCTCGGCCGTCGGTTCGGACCGCGACCACAGCGAGAAGTGCACGACCTCCCAGCGGCTGGAGTCGACCACGGCCGCCGCGAGCACGGCCCCGTCCTCACCGGCCAGCCGTGCCGTCCCGGCCGCCGCGTCCGCCATCACCCGCGACAGCGCCACGCCGTCCGGCACGGCCTCGCGGCGGCGCACGGCGAGGACGGCCGGGGCGCCGGCGGCCACGCCCTCCTCGTAGGCCAGTCCCGTCCACTGCCGGACGGACGGCCGGCCGAAGTCGTCGACGGGCCCCTGGAACGGACCGCCCCACAGGAAGCGGTTCATGCCGTCCATGGTGTGCCACAGGTAGAACGGCGCGTACTGGTTCACCGGCGAGCCGTGCACACCGCGTTCGCGGATCAGGTACGCCTTGAGTCCGAGCCCCTCCCACGCGTCCAGTGCGTGTCCGAGGCGGGACACGCGCGCGCGGACGACGCCCATGTCGTAGTCGGCGGGGAGCGTCATCACGTACTGCATGGCGTGCACGGTGGGGTCCTCCTCGGACGGACGGAATCAGGGCGCCAGCAGGGCGAGCAGTCCCCGCACGCCGGCGTCGAAGGCGGCGGGGGAGCCGGAGGCGCGGGCCAGGACATAACCGCCCTGCACGGTCGCGACGATCACCGAGGCGATCTCCTCGCCGTCGAGGCCGGGCGCGAACAGGCCCTGTTCCTTGCCTTCCTCGACGAGCGCGGCGAGCCGGGCCCGCAGCCACGCGAGCGTCTCGTCGACGGGGGCGCGCAGTTCGGGGCTCGCGATGACATCCGGGTCCATGGTCAGCCGGCCCACAGGGCAGCCGCGCAGCACATCGCGTTCCCGCGTGAGATACGCGGCGATGCGCTCGTAGGGGGTGCCCGGGCCGTCGAGCACGCGCGCGGCGGCGGTCCGCATCTCCTCGGCCGTACGCCGGATGGCGGCGAGCGCGAGGTCGGGCTTGCCCTTGAAGTGGTGGTACATGCTGCCCTGCCCGGCGCCCGCGCGCTCCAGGATGGCCTTCGGGCTGGTGCCCACGTAGCCGCGTTCCCACAGCAGTGCGCGGGTGGACTCGATCAACCGCTCCGACGTGCTCACGCCCCCTACTGTACATACTAGTAGTTACAGAATCCGGCGGGTGCGGACGTGCAACCGGCAGTCCTTCCGATATGTCTCCTTCCGTGAAGGGGGACCGCTGTGTCTCCCTCGACAAGGGAGGCCGTCATGACCGCATCCACCGCATCCCGCCCGCCGCGCCGCCGGACCGTCGCCCTGTCCGCCGCTGCGCTCACCCTCGGCGTCCTGGCCACCGCCACGGCCGCCACCGCCTCGCCCGCCGGGCACTCCGCGCAGGCGTCCCGCACCAAGGAGATCGCCACCTCCGTACTCGGCTCGGACTACAAGGTCACGCTCACCGCTCTGCGCTCGGCCACCGACCCCTACGCCGCCTCGGTGCGCCTGCAGGTCTTCGTCCACAAGGGCGGCGCCTGGAAGGAGTCCGACCGCGTCCAGGTGGGCAAGGCGAACAGCTGGTTCTGGTACCCGCTCACCGGCAGCCACGCCGTGGGAACCTTCTCCACCGCGAGCACCGAACCGGCCCCGGTCAAGGTCCGCCTGCTGATCACGCCGTCCATCGGCTACTCCGCGACGTACTCCTACGTCATCCGCCACGGGGACGTCACCGCCCGCTGAGCACCGCCGCGTACTCCCGGAGAGGTACGCGCAACTGCCGCCGGCCGTACGACGACCGGGGAGGGGTGCCGGGGCCAGGCTCGGAAGCACACCGCAAGAACGCGTACTTCCGAGGAGTTGACCGACCATGCAGACCCTGGCGCACTTCGGCGACGGCGGGCCCGGCCCGTGGATCCTGCTCTTCCCGGTGATCTGGGCGCTGGTCATCGGCGGCGGCATCGCGCTGCTGCGCCGCACCGCCCGGCGCGGCGGCCGGCGCGGCCCCTGGCGGCCGCCCGCCGCGGACGACCACTCGCCCCTGACGCTGCTCGGCCGCCGCTTCGCCGCCGGCGAGATCGACGAGGACGAGTACTGGCGCCGGCTGTCCGTCCTCGAAGAGCAGTTCGGCCGCAAGGGCGGTGCGGCATGACGACCACCACCACCGCCGTACGGACGGCCGCCGAGGTCGTCGACGCCGTCAAGACGTACGGCAGCGGCGACACCGCCGTCAGGGCCCTGGACGGGGTGAGCGTGGCCTTCCCGGCCGGACGCTTCACCGCGATCATGGGGCCCTCCGGCTCCGGCAAGTCCACCCTGATGCACTGCGCGGCCGGCCTCGACACCCTCACCTCCGGCTCCGCCCGCATCGGCGGCACCGACCTCGCGGGCCTCGACGACCGCAGGCTGACGCTGCTGCGCCGCGACCGGGTCGGTTTCGTCTTCCAGGCGTTCAACCTGGTGCCGACCCTGACCGTCGCCGAGAACGTCACCCTGCCGCTGGACCTCGCCGGCACCCGGGGCGACCCGGAGTGGATCGACGCGCTGATCGACGTCGTCGGACTGCGCGACCGGCTCCACCACCGGCCCGCCGAGCTGTCCGGCGGACAGCAGCAACGCGTCGCCGTGGCACGGGCGTTCGCCGCCCGGCCCGACGTCGTCTTCGCCGACGAGCCCACCGGCAACCTCGACTCCCGCTCCGGCGGCGAGGTCCTCGGCCTGCTCGGCCGGGCCGTACGCACCATGGACCGCACCGTCGTCATGGTCACCCACGACCCGGTGGCCGCCGCCCACGCCGACGAAGTCGTCTTCCTCGCCGACGGCCGCCTCGTCGACCGGATGCAGGACCCGACCGCCGACCGCGTACTGGACCGCATGAAAGCCTTCGAGGCCCCCTCATGAACGCCGCCGCACGCCTGAGCGTGTCCTCCCTGCGCGCCCACAAGCGCCGCTTCGCCGGCACCTTCCTCGCCGTCTTCCTCGGCGTGGCGTTCCTCGCCGGGACCCTGGTCATGGGCGACACACTGCGCGCCAGCTTCGACTCCATGTTCGGCAGCGCCACCGCCGGCACCGACGCCGTGGTCCGCAGCGCCGACGCCATCACCACCCCCGGCGAGAGCCAGGGCGTACGGCAACCCGTCCGCATCGACCTCGTGAAGCGGATCGAAAGCGTGCCCGGCGTCGCCGCGGCCGCGCCGGACATCCAGGGCGCCGGCCAGCTCGTCGGCGCCGACGGCAAACCCGTCGGCGGTCAGGGACCGCCCACCCTGGCCGGCAACTGGATCACCGACCCACAGCTCAACCCCTACCGGCTCGCCGAGGGGCACGTCCCGCACACGTCGGGCGAGGTCGTCGTCAACCGGGGCGCCGCGAAGAAGGGCGGCCTGCACCTCGGCGGCACCACCGTGCTGCGCACCCCCGACCCCGTGCGGGTGCGGATCGTGGGCCTCGCGACCTTCGGCGGCGCGGACGGCATGGCGCAGGTGACGTTCACCGGGATGACGCAGGCCGACGCCGAGCGGTACCTGACGGCACGGCCGGGCCGGGCGGCGAGCATCCAGGTGCGCGCCACGCCGGGGGTGAGCGAGCGTCAGCTCGTGGAGCGGCTCGCGCCCGTGCTGCCGCACGGCGTGGAGGCGATCACCGGGCAGGAGTCGGCCCAGGAGAACACGGACATGATCTCCAGCCAGTTCCTCACCGTCTTCACCACCTTCCTGCTCGTCTTCTCCGGTGTCGCCCTGCTCGTGGCGACCTTCTCCATCCACAACACCTTCGCCATCGTCGTCGCCCAGCGCACCCGCGAGAACGCCCTGCTGCGCGCGCTGGGCGCCTCCCGCCGCCAGGTGACCGCGGGGACGCTCGTGGAGGCGAGCGCCGTCGCCGTGACCGCCTCGCTCGCCGGACTCGCGGGCGGCGTCGGCATCGCCGCCGGGCTGCAGGCGCTGTTCCCGGCCATCGGGTTCCCCTTCCCGGACGGCGGCCTGGTGATCCGTACGCTGTCGATGGCGCTGCCGCTGGTGGCCGGTGTCCTGGTCTGCCTCGGCTCCGCGCTGCTGCCGGCCGTGCGCGCCGGGCGCACGGCGCCGCTGGCCGCGCTGCGCGCGACGGCCGTCGACACCTCGGGCGCCTCCCGGCCGCGCGCCCTCGCCGGCGCGGTGCTGATCGTCCTGGCCGCCGCCGCGACGCTCACCGGCGTGCTGCTCACGCCCTCGGTGTGGCTGGCCGGCACGGGCGCCGTGCTGGCCCTGGCCGCGTTCGTCGTCCTCGGACCCGTCGCCGCCGGCGTCGCCGTACGCCTCCTCGGCAGCCCGCTCGACCGGCTGCGCGGAGTGACCGGCGCCCTCGCCCGGCGCAACGCGCTGCGCAGCCCCAAGCGGACCGCGGCCACCGCGGGGGCGCTCATGATCGGCGTGGCGGTGGTGTCCCTGTTCACCGTCTTCGGCGCCTCGCTGAAGGCGACCATGGACCAGACCGTCTCGCGCTCCTTCGCCGGTGACGTCGCCGTCAGCACCCCGTCGTTCGGGGCGGGCGGCAGCGGGCTCAGCCCGAAGCTGGCGCCCGCGATCGCCCGGCTGCCCCAGGTGGACACGGCTGTCGGACTCGGCAGGGGAGTGGCCCAGGTCGGCGGCGAGGGACGCGCGCTGACCGTGACCGACCCGGCCGCCCTCGCCCGCACCTTCGACCTCGGCACCGTCCGCGGCGACCTGCGCCACCTCGGCGGCGACGGCATCGCCGTCACCCGCGCCGAGGCCGACCGGCGCGGTCTGAGGCCCGGTGACACCACCGAACTCACCTTCACCGACGGCCGGAAACAGCCCTTCACCGTCCGCGCGGTCTACGGGCAGTCCGAACTCGCCGGCGACTACGTCATCACCCGCGCCGCCTGGGCCCCGCACCGCACGCAGGACTCCGACACGCTCGTCGCCGTCTCCTTCAAGCACGGAGTGAGCACGGACCAGGGCAAGGCCGCCGTGCAGAAGGTCGCCGCACAGTACGGCGACCCGGAGGTGCAGACCCGCGCCGAGTACGCCCGGTCCTCGGCAGGCGGCATCGACATGATGCTCACCCTGGTCTACGCGCTGCTCGCGCTCGCGGTGCTGATCGCCCTGCTGGGCATCGCCAACACGCTGACGCTGGCGATCCACGAGCGCACCCGCGAACTCGGGCTGCTGCGGGCCGTCGGCCAGACCCGCGGCCAGCTGCGGGCCATGGTCCGCTGGGAGTCGGTGCTGGTCGCGGCCTTCGGCACGGCCGGCGGGCTCGGCCTCGGCGCCTTCCTCGGCTGGGTGCTGGTCCAGGCCTCCGACGGCGCGTCGGACAGCGCGTTCGCCTTCGCCCTGCCGCCCGCCCGACTCGCCGTCGTCGCGCTGGTCGGCCTCGCGGCCGGAGCCCTGGCGGGACTCAGGCCGGCCGGTCGCGCGGCCCGCCTGGACGTCCTGCGGGCGATCGCCACCGAGTGAGGCGGGGGCGCGTGCGATCCACGCGGGGGCGATCTCGAGTCAGGTGCGCCGTTGCCGGGTGACGCGGGTGCGCCGGCGGGGGAGGGGGCGCAGTCCCCGGGTGACGTGGGAGCGGCATCGGGGGAGGCGGTGGCGCCGTCGAGCGATACGGCGGGGCCACGCCCGACCCGGGTCCGCGCGGCGCCGCGCCCCTCACCGCCCGGTCAGCCGACAACGGCGGACCGGGCGGGAGCGTGCGCGTGAGCCGGCGCGGGCTCGTCGACCACCGGCGCCACCGGCCCCATGGGCTCGACGGCGACCTCGACGAAACGGGGCGGCTGCGCTGCCGCGGGCTGTGGGGCACGGTCCGGACGGCTGACGGCCGGGGCGGGCGCGGGCAGGATGAACCACACGACCTTCCCGTCCTCGCCCTCGGGGCGCGCCCCCCAGGTCTCGCTGACGGCGGCGACCATGGACAGGCCCCGCCCGCAGGTGGCGTCCGTGTCCGCCGAATGGGCGGTGTCCACGACCGGGAGGCGCGGGTCGCGGTCGCGGACGGAGACGACGAGCCGGTCCAGCAGCAGCTCCATCTCCACGGTGCATGTCTTGTCGGGCTCGGCGTGCTGGTGGACGTTGGTGAGCAATTCCGTCACACCGAGCGTCGCCCGGTCTATGAGGGGATCCAGATGCCAGTAACGCAACTGCGCAGATACGATTCTGCGGACTTGGCCGATCCGCGACGGCAGGGCTTGGAGCTCCACCGTGCAGTGCCTGCTCGGGTAACTGATCACGGCTGCGACTCCCCGACGTGAGGTCCGGAAGAACACGGAGTACGGATCTTCAGCAGGACGCCCGCGTGACGCTGCCGCCTGCTGTCGTGGCCGGCGGGCTGGTTCGCAGCGTTATCGCCGGTAAACCCTAAGTGACGTGTGAACAGAGTGACCCAAGCGACGTGGTCGCGCAACTCGCCGCGACGGGCCGACTGCGTCACGTGCTCACCCACCACGCCCGGCCGCACGCGCCGGCGCTGCGGTGACAGGTGGGCGGCTCCGGCGCGCCGCCGCTGATCCGGACCTGGCCGGCCCGGTGAGCGACCGCGGTCCGCTGTCGATCCGCACGCCCGTGGCCGCGAACTCCGGCTCCGCCATGCCGACCTGCCCCCTCGCGCGATGTGCTGGTCCGGGTGCGCCCAGCCGGGCACACGTGACCCCCCGTCCCGTACGACCCGGGACTGTGGGCCTCGTCACGTCCGGCAGTCTGCCCGCGTGCCGCCGTGAGCACCAGGGTGCGACAGCTCGTCCCGGCGCACTGACCGAATGCGCCCCCCAGGTCACAGCGCGCCCGCCCGCAGGTGCCCCGCCCGCCTCGCACACGCGTGCCCCAGCGCTGCTTTGAGCCGCCCAAAGAGGCGTTTATGCAGGTGAGAAGTGGTGCGCGGGGTGCTTATCATCGGTGTGTCGGCCGCGCGACGCGCCGTCGGCGCGAAGTGTGAGGAGCACTGTCGTGAGCACCATCGAGCACACCCCGGCCGGCGCGACCCTGGACGTCGACCGCAGCGACACCGCCTACCGCGACTGGCTGAAAGAGGCCGTCCGCAAGGTCCAGGCCGACCACAACCGCTCGGCCGACACCCATCTGCTGCGCTTCCCGCTGCCGGAGCACTGGGGCATCGACCTCTACCTCAAGGACGAGTCGACCCACCCCACCGGCAGCCTCAAGCACCGCCTCGCCCGGTCCCTGTTCCTCTACGGCCTGTGCAACGGCTGGATCCGCCCGGACCGCCCGGTGATCGAGGCGTCCAGCGGGTCCACCGCGGTGTCCGAGGCGTACTTCGCCAAGCTGATCGGCGTTCCGTTCGTCGCGGTGATGCCGCGTACGACGAGCGCCGAGAAGATCCGCCTGATCGAATTCCACGGCGGCCGCTGCCACTTCGTGGACGACTCGCGCACGATGTACCAGGAGTCCGCCCGCCTCGCGGCGGAGACCGGCGGCCACTACATGGACCAGTTCACCTACGCCGAACGGGCCACGGACTGGCGCGGCAACAACAACATCGCCGAATCCATCTTCCGCCAGCTGGAGTTGGAGCGGTTCCCGGAACCGGCGTGGATCGTCGCGACCGCCGGCACGGGCGGCACGTCCGCGACCCTCGCCCGCTACGTCCACTACATGCAGTACGACACCCGGATCTGCGTCGCCGACCCGGAGAACTCCTGCTTCTTCGAGGGCTGGACGACCGGCGATCCGGACGTCACCTGCGACTGCGGCTCGCGGATCGAGGGCATCGGCCGGCCGCGCATGGAGCCGAGCTTCGTGCCGGGCGCCGTCGACCGCATGATGAAGGTCCCCGACGCGGCCTCCGTCGCCGCCGTACGCGCCCTGGAGCGGGCCATCGGCCGCAAGGCGGGCGGCTCGACGGGCACCGGACTGTGGAGCGCCCTGAAGATCGTCGCCGAGATGGTGGCGCAGGGCCGCCGCGGCAGCGTCGTCACCCTGCTGTGCGACCCCGGCGACCGCTACCTCGACAAGTACTACTCCGACGCCTGGCTCACGGAACAGGGCCTGGACATCGCCCCGTACACCGCCGCGATCGACGCGCTGCTGGCGACGGGGGTGTGGCCGGACCGCGGGTGACCAGGGCGGACGGCGGGTGACGAGGGCGGACGGCGGATCGGGCGGGCGTTGCGTGGGCGGGCCCGCCAGGCGCCAGGCGCGGTGCGGTGAACGGGGGCCGTGTGGGTGGGGGCCGTGTGGGTGGGGGGGGGCCGTGTGGGGTGGGGGCTAGGCCGCCAGCCGCCGGTCCAGTGCCGTCACCGCGTCCCGGAACGACCGGCCCAGTGCGGGGCGGGCCGCTGTCAGAGCGAGCCGGAACGGGAGCGCGCCGTCGGCGGCGAAGGTCCACTGGACGCGGGTGCCCGTGCCGGCCGGCGCCAGGCGCCACTCCTCGACCAGCGCGCGGGCGCCCGGGGCGTTGGTGACGTCGATCCGGTAGGCGTACACCTCCGCTTCCTTCGCCGCGAGGACCGTCTCCAGGAAACGCACGCCGCCCCGCAGCCGCACCTCCCGGCGCGCGCCGTCGTCGAAGGGCCGGGCCAGCGCCACCGCCGAGAACCACGCGGGCCAGCCCGAAACGTCCTCGGCCAGCGCCCGGTACACCCGCTCCGGCGGGGCCGTGATCTCCCGCGCGAAGACATGCCGTACGGCGGCGGTGTCCAGGAAGCCGAGTTCCACCGGGCGCAGTCGGTGAGCCATGGGTGCATCCCCCTTCGCAGCGGCGCGCGTTCGGGCCGTCACGATAGCTGGCGGTCCGTCAGTTGTCTGCGGCCTGCCCCGATACGCCGTCCTGTTCGAGCGCGCGATCCTGTCCGGACTCGCCCGCGACGATCAGCCGCACTTGCTCCGCGATCTCGGCGCGCGCCTCGCGCGGCAGCCCGGCGTCGGTCACCCAGGTGTCGATCTGCTCCAGCTTCGCGAACGAACTCAGGCCCACCGTGCCCCACTTGGTGTGGTCGGCGACCACGACGACCCGGCGCGCCGACTGCACCAGCCGCCGGTTCGTCTCCGCCTCCGCGAGGTTCGGCGTCGACAGGCCTGCCTCCACGGATATCCCGTGCACCCCGAGGAACAGCACGTCGAAGTGGAGCGCCGCGATCGCCTGATCGGCCACCGGCCCCACGAGCGAGTCGGACGGGGTGCGCACGCCACCGGTGAGCACCACCGTCGCCGCCCCCTGCCGCGGGCCGGAGGTGCGCTGCGCCGCGTGGAAGACGTCCGCCACCCGCACCGAGTTGGTCACCACGGTCAGATCCGGCACGTCCAGCAGCCGGTGCGCCAGCGCATAGGTCGTCGTACCGCCGGACAGGGCGATCGCGCTGCCCGGCACGACCAGTTCGGCCGCCGCCCGCGCGATGTCCTCCTTCGCCGTCAGCTCCAGGCCCGACTTGGCCTCGAACCCCGGCTCGTGCGTGCTCGCCTCGACCACCGGCACCGCGCCGCCGTGCACCTTCTCCAGCACACCCTGCCGGGCCAGCGCGTCCAGGTCACGGCGGACCGTCATGTCCGACACGCCGAGCTTGCGGGTCAGCTCGTTGACGCGAACGCCGCCGCGGCGACGGACCTCGTCCACGATCAGGGCGCGCCGCTGCTCCGCGAGGAGGTTCTGATTCTCACTCACGTGACGCTCCGGTCCTTTCGCCTCACACCGCCGTCTGCTCCGACCGCCCGGCGCACCCGCCGGGGCGAGGAACCGGCCCCCGCCCGGGTGTGCGGACGTCCCATCCTCGCACGTCGCCCGGTACGGCGCGCCATCCGCTCGGCCCGTCGCGCACATGTCATCGTGATGCCGTGGCCCGGTCCGCCGCCGCACGGATCGGGGAGATTCCGTGACGGAGGGTGTACGGCCCACCGCGAACGGAGATCCTTGGGGCGGCACGACACAGCCGACGGCGGGCACCGCGGGGGAAGTGCGGACAGTGGAACGCGCGCAGACAACGGCCCTGGAACTCCTCGTTCACGGAGTGGGGGGCGCCACACCCGAGAAGATGCTGGGCGATCCGCGCACGGTACGGATCTCCGGCGACGACACGGCCGCCGTCTTCCGGCGCGCCGACGACGTGGACGCCGAGCAACACCCGGCCGACCACGGCGGCAAGCCGGTGCCCGAGGCGTACGTGTGGTGCAACCTCACCTCCGGCAACGGCACTCGCGCGCTGTGGCTGCTGCTCCTGCCGTTCATGGTGGTCAACCTCGCCCACTGGATGCGCCCCGCCGCCCACGGCCGCCGCCGCACCGTGCGCCTGTACGGGCTGCTGGTGCGGCTCGCCGGACTGACGCTGACCGTGCTGCTGGTGGCGGCCGCCTGCGAGGTGGCCCTGGACCTGGCCGCCTGGCAGTGCGCGGGCACGCACGCGTGCGCGCGACGGCACTCCTGGCTCGGCTTCCTGTCGCCCACCGAGTCCGCCGGCGGCTGGTGGAGCCGCCCGGGACGCCGGCTCGCGCTCGCCGCACTCGTCCCCGCCGCGCTCACCGGACTGCTGTGGTATCTCTCCCTGCGCACCTGGAACGCCTACGAGTCCACCGAACCGATGGACCGCCCCGTCGAACCGGACGAGGCGATCGGCCGCACCGCCCTGAGCCGGCCCGGCTTCTGGTACGGCCGTCGTCTCGTCGCCCGGCTGCGCGCCGCGCACACCGCCGCCGGACTGCTCACCGTCGCCGCCGCCCTGACCGCGGCGGCGGCACGCTTCGACCACCGCCCGGGCGGACCCGCCGTGCTCGACCTCCTCGGACGGTTGCTGGAAGGCGCCGTCGCCGCCGGCGCGGTCACCGTCGTGTGGGTGGTGTGCCGCCGCGGCCGCAGCGAACGCCGCCCGGACCGCGCGCTCGACGCGCACCTCGTGCGGTGGCTGCCGCTGGCCGCGCTGCTGCTCCTGCTCGCCGCAGCGGTGTACGCCGGCTGGGAACGGCCGGGCTGGCGGTCGGTCGGCCGGCTGCCGGGGAACGCGACGTTCGCCGGGATCACCCTTGCGCAGAGTCTGCTCGTCGTCGTCCTCGGCGTGGTCGCCGGTCTGCTGCACCGCACCCGGCCCGACCGGCGCGCCGCGATGCGCGGCCTCGGCGGACCCGCCGTGGCGATGCTCGCCTGTGCCCTGGGCGGCGTGATGTCCGGCGGCGTGTCCCAGCGCGTCGCCGACTGGCTGGACGGCACCGGCGCCTCGATCCCCGGGCCGCCCGTGCTGCTCACCTGGCAGGCCTCCGTCATCCCGCCCATGGTCGTGGTGGTGCTCGCGCTGTGCGGCTGGCTCACCCACCGGGCCTGGCAACTGCGCCGCGCGGAGATCCCCGCCGTCCGGCGCGACTATCCCGGCGCGGCCGGCGACGGGTCCCTCACCCGCCGTATCGCCACCGTGCGCGCGCTGGCCTCGCTCACCGACCGCGGACCCCGGATCGTCGCGATCACCTCCGTCACCACGCTGCTGCTCGGCGCCGCGGCCCTCGTGGGCGCGCTGGGCAGCGGCAGGACCCCGGTGGGGGCCGCGCGGAACGCGCACCCCTTCGTCCAGGGCGCCGCCGAGACCGCGCAGGCGCTCGGCTCCTGGCTGATAGGGCTCGGCTTCCTGCTGTTCGTCACCTGGGGGCGGCGCGCCTACAAGGACCCCTCCGCCCGGCGCACCATCGGCATCCTGTGGGACGTCGGCACCTTCTGGCCGCGCGCCGCGCACCCCTTCGCGCCGCCCTGCTACGCCGAGCGCGCGGTGCCCGACCTGACCTGGCGGATGGCCACCTGGACCCGCGCCACCGGAGGCCGGCTGGTGATCTCCGGGCACTCCCAGGGCAGCGTGCTCGCCGCGGCGGCCGCCTGGCAGCTGCCGCCGTCCGCCCGCCGGCGCGTGGCGCTGCTGACCTACGGCTCCCCGATCGAGCGGCTCTACGGCCGCTGGTTCCCCGCCTACTTCGGGCCGGCCGCCCTCGCCTCGCTGCACCAGGACGTCGACCGCTGGCGCAACCTGTACCGGCTCACCGACCCCATCGGCGGCCCTGTGCGGCTCACCGGCGATTGCGGGCCCGAGGTCGACCGGGCGCCCCTGAAGGACCCCCTGTCCTACGGCCGCACCGTCCTGCATCCGCTGCCCGCACCGATCCTCGGCCACTCCGACTACCAGGCCGACCCGGCCTTCGCGGAGGAACGACGGCTGCTGCTGGCCCGGTTGCAGCCGTCGGAGCCCACCGCGGCGGACGGCGCGGGGGACCCCGAGACGCCCGGCGCGCCCGGCGTGCCCTCCCCGCGGCCGCAGGACGGCGAACGAAGCGCGGAGAGCGCCTGAGCGGCGGTGGTGTCAGGGCAGATCCGGCAGGTCCTCCGGGTACAGCAGGGTCAGGTCGTCGGTGTCCGGCTGGGCCAGCTGTGCCACCCGGCCGGCGTGCCGTTCCACCATCGCCTCGAACGTCTGCCGGGCCGTACGCCCGTTACCGAAGGCCGGGCCCTTGGGGATCGCCGTGAAGTACTTCAGCAGCGACTCGGCCGTGCCCGGCGCCAGCCGGTACTCGTGCTCTTCCGCCTGCTGCTCCACGATCCGCAGCAGCTCGTCGGGGCCGTAGTCGCCGAAGGTGATCGTCCGTGAGAAACGGGAGGCTACGCCCGGGTTGACGGACAGGAAGCGTTCCATCTCCGCGGTGTAGCCGGCGACGATCACCACCACGGCGTCACGGTGGTCCTCCATCAGCTTCACCAGCGTGTCGATGGCCTCCTTGCCGAAGTCGCGGCCGCCGTCCTCGGGGGAGAGCGCGTACGCCTCGTCGATGAACAGCACACCGCCGCGCGCCCGCTGGAACGCCTCCTGGGTGCGGATCGCCGTGGAGCCGATGTGCTCGCCGACCAGATCGACGCGGGACACCTCCACCAGGTGGCCCTTGTCCAGCACACCGAGGGAGGCGAGGATCTCGCCGTACAGGCGGGCGACCGTCGTCTTGCCCGTGCCGGGGGAGCCGGTGAACACCAGATGCCGTTTGGCGGAGGCGGCCTTCAGTCCGGCCTCCCGGCGGCGCCGGCCCACCTCGATCATGTCGGTGAGCGCGCGGACCTCCCGCTTGACGTTCTCCAGGCCCACCAGCGCGTCGAGTTCCCCGAGCACGTCCTTGCTGGTGCGCGCCGACTGTACGGCCTCCTCGGCGGCGGGCGGCTCAGGAGCGACGGCGCGCTGGTCCGGGACCGCGCCCAGCAGTCCCGTCGAGCCGCTCACCGACTGCACGGCCGTCTCCAGCACCGCCGGCGGCCGCAGGCTCGCGCTCTCGTCGCTGGTGCAGTCCTCCACCAGCGGGCCGGTCCCCGAACCGGCGTCCGGGCCGGCGTCGGCGAACTCGAAGCCCCCACGCGCGCAGCGCTCCGTGCGGCACTTCCTCAGCGTCGTGCGGCAGCCGTCGATCACATGGAAGCCGTAGCCGTCGCTGCCCGACACCCGGCAGCCGAGGAAGCTGCCGCGGCCGCCCGCCGAGACGTAGAAACCGGCCTCGGTGGGGGAGTCGACCGTGCACCGCTCGACCGTCGGGTCAGCGCCCTTGGTGACGATCACGCCTGTCTGGGTGCCCGCCACCGTGCAGGAGTTGAGCGTGCCGCCGCTGCCGTGGTCGCGGAACCACGCCCCGGTCGCCGCGTCCCGGATCCGGCAGTCGTCGAGCTGCGCGGTGGCGCCGTCGCTGACCGACACGGCGGTGTTGCGCACCTGGAACAGGTCGCTGTCGACGACGTCCACGCGCGAACCCCGGTCGAGGACGAACAGCGCGTCGGGGACGTCGTGCACCCGGCAGGAGTCCAGTACGGCCGTCGCGCCGTCGCTCACCCACACGGCCGGGTAGTCCCCCGTGCTGTCGAAGATCTCGCACTGGTTGGCGTCCACCCGGGTCCCCGGGTCCCACACCGACAGGCCGTTGCGGCCGAACTGCCGCACCGACGTGCGGGTGAGCGTGAGCACCGAACGCGAGCGCAGATCGACCGCGTTCTCGGGGATGTCGTGCAGCCGGCAGTCGGCCAGGGTGACCACCGCGTCGGTGTCCAGCGTGATCCCGTCCGCGGTGGTGCGGTGCACGTCGCAGTCGGTGAGGTGGGCGGTGGCCCGGCCGGTGATCTGCACCCCGGTGCCGCGCACCTCGTAGATCTCGCACCCCACCGCCTCCAGCGCGGAGCCGTCGCCGGTCGCGGACAGTCCGGCGCCGGAGGCGTGGTGGACGCGGCAGCGCTCCAGCCGCGGATGGGCGCCGCCGCGCACCGCGACGCCCGCCTGCCCGGCGGCGACCACCTCGCAGTCCTCGAACACCCCGCCGCCACCGTCGACGACGGCGATGCCGACACCGGCCGGGTTGTCCACGGTCAGCCGCCGCACGGTGGGCCGCGCGCCGCCGCGGACCTCCACCCCGGCCGCCGAACGGGTCACGATCCGGATGTCCTTGAGCTCCGGCGTGCCCTCCTCGACCAGCAGGGCGGGCGCCGCCGCGTCCTGGCCCTCCACGTGCAGGTCCTGCACCACGGCCGAGGCCCGCACCGTCAGCGGCACTCCGTCGAGGGGCGCGATGCGCACACTGCCCGGCGAGCCCTCCGGGCCGCGCAGCGTCACCGCCCGCTGCACGACGAGGTTCTCCCGGTAGGTGCCGGGGGCGATGGTGAGGACGTCCCCGTCGGTCGCGGCCTCCAGGGCGGCGGCGAGCGACGCGTACTCACCCGTGCGGCGCCGCCACCTCGATGTGCCGGTGTGCGTCACCTGGACCGTGCCCTGTGCCATGGCGTTGCTGTGCCCCCACCTCGTCGTACTGTGGCTCGTTCGCCGTCGGGGCGCGCCCCTGCGGCTCCCTCACACGCGGGATGTTGCCGAAGAGCTCGGCCGGTCCACCGTAGCGTGCGCGGGGCCGGTGAGTTGACCGGAGGCGGAACGCGGTCAGCTGCCGGCGCCGGTCCGGCCCCAGTCCGGGCCCGCCCGCAGCCAGGCGCGGTCCCAGCGGGCGTAGCGGCGGCGGACCATGCGCCAGACGATCAGCCGTCTGACCGCCTCGATCAGACCGCCCACGGCCAGGGCCGTGCCGACGCCGGCGAGCACGGCGTGCGTGGCCGCGGTGGTGGAGTCCAGGGGACGGGCGGCGAGGTCGCCGTGCGGGTCCGTCCATATCGCGAAGTGGTCGCCGGGACGCGGGGACTTCAGCGTCGTCATGATCGGGCCGTGGTGCGCGCTGCCGTCCGGTCCCCGCCAGTCGGCCAGGACCCGGCTGCGGGTGTCGCGCCCGGCGGCCAGGTCGGGGTTCGCCTCCACGGGGGCGCGCTCCACCTCGTGGTCCACGGTGGCCGCCACCTCGTGGCGTGTGTGCCGTTGGTCGCGCACCGACTGCTGCAGGGCGCCGTCGGCGGCCCTCCCGGCGAGGGCGCCGGCCACGGGCGCGACGACAAGGATCAGCAGCAGGGCCGTCAGGCTCAGCCAGGCCTCCGCCAGATCCGTCCCGCGGCGCAACGGATTGCGCCGCCAGCGCCACAGCCCGCGGATCGCTCGCACCATCGTCCCGCACCCCCTTCCCGCTCCGTGATAACTCCGTCCGGAGCCGCCCACCGGAGAACCCGGTGGAAGAGAGAGGGAAATCACCTCCCACCGGCGGTCCTCAGGAACCTCTCATCCTCCCAACGAGCGGGCCCCGGCGAAGGGTTCCCCGCGGGCGCCGGATCCAGCCGGACCCAGATGGAGGTCGTGGGGCCGGGGGGGTGAGAGCCGGGGCAGGAGGCGAGGCGGAGAGCCGGGTCGGGAGAGAACCGGGTCAGCGGGGAGAGCCGTCGAGCACGCGCACCGGGTCGCCGACCCGGATGGTGCCCGGGGAGAGGGGCACCAGGTTCTGGCCGAACACGAGCTGCTTGCCGAAGCGGCGGTGCCGGCCGAGCGTGCGCAGAGGCTCCTTGCCGCGTACGGCGGTGTCCTGGTCGGTGGTGGTCACGACGCAGCGGCCGCTCGGCTTGGCCACGCGCAGGACGACGTCGCCGATCGCGATGCCGGTCCAGCCGTCCTCGGCCCACGGCTCGGTGCCCGACACGACGACGTTGGGCCGGAAGCGGTTCATGGGCAGCGGGCCCTCGTGGGCGTACGCGCCCTGCGCCAGCAGGGAGTTGAGGGCGTCCAGGGACGCGGTGGTGGTGAGCAGCAGCGGGAAGCCGTCGGCGAACGAGACGGTCTCACCGGGCGAGGCGTAGTCGGGATCGACCGGGCGGCGCGTGGCCGGGTCGTCCATGTGGACCAGGCGCACGTCCTCGCCGAGGTAGGAGCTGCACCAGGCGTGGGCGGCGGCGTCGGCGGGCACCGCCTCGACCTTGTCGCCGAAGATGTCCGCGGTCACCGTGCCGGCCGCGTCCGGGACGGTGACCGTCAGCGGGTCGAGGCCGGGCGCGGACAGCAGGACGCCGACGCCGGGCACGGGCTCGGCGGCGGCCAGGGCGAGGCGCGGCTGTTCGCGCTGGGTGACGACCTTTCCCCCGTTGTCGATCAGCACCCAGCGCCGGTCTCCGGTCAGCCCCCAGGGCTCCACGACGGCTTCCCGGAGCGACAGGCTCCGGAACGCCTTGACCGGATGGACGTGTATGGACAGCAGTTCCGCGTTCCCCATGGGGTCATCCTGCCAGGAGGCACCGGCATCCTCGCGGCGGTCAGTAGCCGCGGTACTGCTGGTTGTTGTACGGATCCTGGTACGGCGCCGGGGCGGGCCGGGGAGCCGCGGGGCGCATCGCCTCGTAGCCCATGTTCTGCGGCGCCGCCGGGCGGGGCTGCTGCGGGTACTGGCCGGGGTAGCCGCGCGGCGCGGTGGCCTGCTGCGGGATGTAGGCCGTGGGCGCCTGCTGCAGCGGGGCGGGCTGCTGCATGTGCGGGTAGCCGTAGGAGGGCTGGGACGGCGCCGCCGGGAGGGCGGGCAGGGCGGACGGCAGCGCGGGCAGCTGGCTGCCGGGCGCGTCGTACGCGGCGGGGACCCGGATCGGGGCGATCTGCGGGGTGCCTCGTTCGGCCACGAGGGAGTCGTAGATCGGGGTGTCCGGGAAAGAGGCGGAGTAGTAGCCGCCACCATAAGTGGAGCGGGGGGAGGTCATGGCACATAAGTTAAGCCCACGATGTGCTGGTTGGGGAGACCGATAAGAGGGTTGTTTTGCGTGCCCTGAGTGACCACCGATCCCCAATCCGAGCGAACGTGGGAAAAAGGGGCAGCGACGACGGCGATATTCCTGTAAAGCGCGAGTTCCCAGTGGGTTACCGGCGGTTGACGGGCTGTGCCCTGTCACCTCGGATGGGACCCTGAGGGAGCTCGGCAGCGGCCGGAACACTGCGGTCGCATGACGCACCGTGATCGCCGGTGAGCGGCCCGGAGTGGTGATCACTGATGGGGGCTGACATGTCAATGGCAAAAGGATCGAACACGCCGGTGCCGACCACGGCGCTGCACGTCGAACTCGGCTGGCGACCGGGCCCCGGCGTACCCGACGCGGACGCCTCCGCACTGCTCCTGGCCGGCGCGAAGGTGCGCTCCGACGGCGACTTCGTCTTCTACAACCAGCCCGCCCACCCTTCCGGCGCCGTCCGGCACGAGGGCAAGCGGCAGGCCGGCGACCGGGTGACCGACACGCTCCTGGTCGACCTCGCGCGCGTGGAGGGCGCGATCGAGCGGATCGTCCTCGCCGCATCCGCCGACGGGGGCGCCTTCGGCCAGGTGCCCGGCCTGTACATCGAGGTGCGCGACGCCGCGCGGGGCGGTGTGGTCGCCCGCTTCGACAGCACCGGCGCGAGCGTCGAGACGGCCTTCGTGCTCGGCGAGTTCTACCGCCGCCAGGGCGCCTGGAAGTTCCGTGCCGTCGGGCAGGGCTACAGCAGCGGACTCGAGGGCCTGGCCACGGACTTCGGCATCACGGTCGACGAACCGCAGCGCGCTCCCGCGCCGCAGGCGACCCGGCCCACGTCCCCACCGCCGAACCCGTGGCCGGCCGCGGCGACGCCCGCGCCCCCGGTGACCATGCCCCCGCCGGGCGCCGCGCCCGGCCACGGCACGCCTCCCCCTGCCCCCACCTACGGCACGCCCCCGCCTCCGCCCTCCTACGGCACGCCGCCGCCCCCGCCCTCCTACGGCACCCCGCCGCCCCCTCCGCCGCCCGCCGGCGCCGCCCCCGCGCAGCCCGTCCGGCTGAGCAAGGTGACGCTCACCAAGGCCGCGCCGGCCGTCTCGCTCACCAAACAGGGCGGCACCTCGGGGTCCCTGCGCGTCAACCTCAACTGGCAGGTGCGCAAGCAGTTCGCCGGGTGGGGCAGCAAGCGCGAACGGGCCGTCGCCCTGCACAACGACCTCGATCTCGACCTGTGCGCCCTGTACGAACTCGCCGACGGCAGCAAGGGCGTCGTCCAGGCCCTCGGCAACGCCTTCGGCGACCTTCACCGGCCGCCGTACATCCACCTCGACGGCGACGACCGCACCGGAGCGGTGGAGAGCGGCGAGAACCTCACCGTCAATCTCGACCGCACGCGGGACTTCCGGCGCATCCTCGTCTTCGTCACCATCTACGAGGGCGCCCGCTCGTTCGCCGACCTGCACGCCACGGTCACGCTCCAGCCACAGTACGGCGCACCGATCGAGTTCTCCCTCGACGAGTGCACCGTCCCCTCGCCCGTGTGCGCGCTCGCGCTGATCACCAACACCGGCGGCGACCTCGTCGTCCAGCGCGAGGCCCGCTACCTGGTGCCCGACCGAGGGGTGAGCCCGCAGCGGACCGTCGACCGCGTCTACGGCTGGGGCATGAACTGGACCCCGGGCCGCAAGTAGGGCGCCGGCAGGGCGTCAGCCCTCCTCGGGCACGGTGTCCGGGCGCGCGTAGGTGCGGCCCTTCCAGGCCGCACCGCGCCCCCGGTAGTGCTGCACCGCCGAGTCGACCGTCATCAGCAGGTACAGGAACGCGGTGAACGGCAGCAGGGGAGCGAGCCACAGCGGCTGCCGGTAGTACCGGAGCATCGGCACATACGTCCCGGTCATCATCAGCCACGCGGCGCCGCCGAGCAGCGGGAGCGCACCGTCGCCCGTGGCCAGGCCCGCGATCAGCGCCACCGGCGGCACCAGGTAGACCAGGGCGAGCCCGGCGACCGTGCCGAGCAGCAGCAGGGGGTTGTGCCGCAGTTGCGCGTAGGCGCTGCGTGACACCATCCGCCACAGGTCGTGCAGCCGCGGGTAGGGCCGCACACTGTCCACGGACTCCGCCAGGCCGAGCCAGATGTGCCCGCCGCCCCTCTTCACCGCGCGGGCGAGGGCGACGTCGTCGATGACGGCGTGCCGGATGGCGTCCGGGATCCGGGCCCGCACGGCCGTCTCGGTGCGCAGCAGCACACAGCCGCCCGCCGCGGCGGCCGTACGCCCGCCCCTGCGCCCGATCCAGCGGAACGGATACAGCTGCGCGAAGAAGTAGACGAACGCCGGCACCACCAGCCGCTCCCACAGGCTCTCCACGCGCAGCCGCGCCATCTGCGACACGACGTCGAAGCCTCCGCTCCGCGCGGCCGAGACCAGGCCGCGCAGGCTGTCCGGGGCGTGCGCGATGTCCGCGTCCGTCAGCAGCAGGTACTCGGGCTCACGCGCGCGTGCCAGCGCGATGCCGTGCCGCACCGCCCACAACTTCCCCGTCCAGCCTGCGGGCGGCTCACCCGGTGAGCCGACGGTCAGCGGCAGCCCGCCGCAGCGCTCGGCCAGCTCCCGCGCGAGCGCCCCGGTACCGTCCGAGCTGCCGTCGTCCACCAGGAAGACCTCCGCCCGCCCCGGATAGTCCTGCGCCAGCAGCGACGGCAGGCTACGGGGCAGCACTTCCGCCTCGTCACGCGCGGGTACGACGACGCAGACCGACGGCCACGCGCGTGGCTCCCGGCGCGGCGGCAGGCGCACGTCCGTGCGCCAGAACATGCCCTGCGACAGCAGCAGCCACAGCCAGGCGGCGAGGGACACGGCGGCGATCCACACGAAGGCGCTCACCTGCGCAGTGTGCCCCACCGGGACGGCCCGGCGGAGGCCATCGTCTATCGTGGCCGGGTGAAGATCGCGCTCATGGACTCCGGAATCGGGCTGCTGGCGGCCACCGCCGCGGTACGGCGCCTGCGCCCCGACGCCGATCTCGTGCTCTCCCTCGACCCGGACGGCATGCCCTGGGGGCCGCGCACGCCGCAGGACCTCACCACGCGCGCCGTCGCCGTCGCCGAGGCCGCGGCCGCGCATCGGCCCGACGCCCTGATCGTCGGCTGCAACACCGCGACCGTGCACGCGCTGCCCGCGCTGCGGGCCCTGCTGGAGCCCGGGATCCCGGTCATCGGCACGGTCCCCGCGATCAAGCCGGCCGCGGCCGGCGGCGGGCACGTCGCGATCTGGGCGACGCCCGCCACCACCGGCAGCGACTACCAGCGAGGACTCATCCGCGACTTCGCCGACGGCGTCCCGGTCGCGGAAGTGCCCTGCTGGGGTCTCGCCGAGGCCGTCGAGCACGCGGACGAGACGGCCATCGACGCCGCCGTCGCCGCGGCGGCGGCCCTCACGCCCGAGGACGTCACGACCGTCGTCCTGGGCTGTACCCACTACGAACTCGTCGCGGGCCGCATCCGCGCCGCCGTCCAGCGGCCCGGCCGCCCCCAGCCGGCGCTGCGGGGCTCCGCCGAGGCGGTGGCCGCGCAGGCGCTGCGCCGGATGGGGGAGCTCCCGGCACCCGAGGCGCCCGCCGTCGGCACGCTCACGGTGCTGCTCAGCGGCCGCGAGGGCGTGCTGCCGCAGGCCGCGCTGGCCTACGAGGAGGGCAGGCTGCTGCCGGCGGTCAGCCCCGCGTCGTAGGGAAACCGTCGCCGGAGGGCGGCGCACCCCGCCGGAGCAGTCACTGTCTGCGACCCGGTACCCGCACAGCGAAACCTGAGTACCCTCAAGGCATGAGGGACCACCGCCTCCGCGACGCCGACACCCCGCAGCCCGTGGTCTGGCACGGACGTGCCACGAATCGCATCCAGTGGCTGCTGGCCCTGGTGGGAGTCGCCTGCGTGGCCCTCGGTGTCCAGCTCGCCGTGGACTCGGCCTGGACCTCCGGGGTCACCGCGCTCGTCATGGCCGTCGTGGGCTGCATCGCCGCCGGCCTGCTCGTCGTCTTCGGCACTCTCGCCTTCGTGCACGTCGACCTCAAGCTCGACCCCGAGTGCCTCGAGGTGCGCTGCGGCCACATCGGTCTGCCCCGCCGGCGCATCCCCCTCGACCTCATCGCGGGCGCCGAGGTCGCCCCGCACGTCACCCCGCGCCACTGGGGCGGCTGGGGCTACCGGTGGCGGCCCGAGAAGGGCACGGCCGTGGTCGTGCGCCGCGGCGAGGGCGTGGTGCTGCGGCTGTGGGACGGGCACACGTTCACCATCACCGTGGACAACGCGGAGGCCGCGGTCCGGATGATCCGCGACCGGCTGCGGCCGACGTCCCCGGGCGCACTGCGGTGACGCTCCGCTGTGGACGGAGGGTCACCTGAAAGGCCCGTACGACAAAAGCCGGGGCTCCACGCGCGTGGAGCCCCGGCTTTTGTCGTACGGGGGCCCACGCGTGCGTGCGTTGCCGCCGGCCGGACCGCCGTTGACGCTCACCCGACCAGCCGGTCGCTCCGCTGCTGTGCGGCAGGTGGGGTCTGCCGGGTCTCCTCCGTCAGGGGCCTCGCTGTCGCCACTCCGGCCACCAGGCCCGCACCCACGGACACCGCCGTGAAGCTGAGCGCGTTGCTCATCGAGGCGATCGCCGCGAGCGCGGTCAGGGTCGCGCCCGCAGTCAGCACGAGCGCGGTGGGCCGCCGCGAGCGCCACAGCGCGAACAGCACCCAGCCGAACACCGCCGCCAGCAGCGCCACCCCGACCACGCCCTGCTCCGCCGCCTGCTGCAAGGGCGCCGAGTGCGGTCGTCCGTCAGGCGGCAGCGCCTGAGCCGCTGCCTGGCTGAGGTCCCCGAAGCGGCCGGGACCGACCCCGGACACCGCGTCGTCGCCCGCGAGCCCCAGGGCGTCCCGCCACAGCAGCACCCGGTGCGGTGAGAGCGCGCCCTCCAGAGCGGCGGCCGGGCCGGCCGGCAGCGCTCCGGCGGCGATCGCCCCCACGGCGCCGGTCACCGCGGCGGCGGCCGCGGCCAGGCCGGCGACGCCCAGCCCGCGGTGCCGCATCCGGCCGGCGGCCAGCGAGGAGAGCAGCACCGCCGTGCAGCCGAGGACGCCCGCGGTCGAACCGACCGCCGCCGCGGTCGCCGCGGTCCCGGCCGCCAGCAGCCGCAGCGCCAGCCGCACGGCCGGTGCGGTGGACGCCCAGGCGGCACAGCACGCGGCGCCCGCGGACAGCGTCAGGACCGCGGACGTCGCGCCCGCGTGCCCGAGTGGCGCGCTGATCTGCGGGCTCGCCGCCAGGCCCGGCGTGGTCGCCACCAGAGCGAGCCCGGCCACCGCCGCGGCACCGGGCGCGGCCACCGGGAGCAGCGCTCCGCAGATCCGCCCGGCGGCACAGCCCGCCGCCACCGCCAGCACCGCGAGCAGCACGCCCTCGGGGCGCCCGTCGTGCAGGCCCGCCGTGATCAGCGACCACGCGGAGCAGGCGCCGAGGAGCACCATCCCCGCCGCATCAGAAACGTTTCCTCTGTCCTCGTCCGGTTCCGGACCGCCCCCGGACGACGTTCTCGCCGTGGACTCCACCCCGTCCCCCCGCACCCGGTCGCCCCCGACCCGCGCCCGGCCGCGTCGCCGGGACTGGGGCACACCGTAACGGCTGATGGCCGGTTTGTGGAGGAGTTGTGCGCAGACAGGCAAGCACGCAGGGGCGGGACCCTCGGGCACCCGGATACGGGACCGCGGGAACCCGGATACGGGAAACCGCGGGAGCCCGAATACGCGGATACGCAGGGACGATGCCCTCCGGATGCCGGTCCGGTCCGCGGACGGTTGCCGCCGGCCTTAGCCCCGGGCGGGGCCGACGGGAACGGCCCACCGGACGGCCGGCGCTGTCAACGCCGAGGTCACCCGCCGTACACTCCCCGAGTGACCGTCACCGCAACATCCGTGGGCCACGCGGACCAGCTGGACCCCGACAGCGCGTCCCCCGCCCGCGGCGCGCGCCTGAAACGCCTCGTCCCGGCCGTCGCGGCGGTGCTCTGCGGAGTGCTGCTGTACGTGAGCTTCCCGCCCCGCACCCTGTGGTGGCTGGCCCTGCCGGCCTTCGCGGGCCTCGGCTGGGTGCTGCGCGGACGCAGCTGGAAGGCGGCGCTCGGCCTCGGCTACCTCTTCGGCCTCGGCTTCCTGCTCCCGCTGCTGGTGTGGACCGGCGTCGAGGTCGGCTCGCTGCCCTGGCTGGCGCTGTGCGCGGTGGAGGCCCTGTTCGTCGCCCTGGTCGGCGTGGGCATCGCCGCGGTCTCGCGGCTGCCGGCCTCGCCCGTGTGGGCGGCTGCGGTATGGATCGCGGGCGAGGCGGCACGCGCGCGTGTGCCGTTCGGCGGTTTCCCCTGGGGCAAGATCGCCTTCGGTCAGGCGGACGGCGTCTTCCTGCCGCTGGCGGCGGTGGGCGGCACCCCGGTCCTCGGCTTCGCGGTCGTGCTGTGCGGTTTCGGCCTGTACGAGACCGTACGGCTCCTCCTGGAGGGGCGCCGCATGCGCGTGCTGCGGCGCGGCGCCGCGTCGGCGGCCCTGCTGAGCATGGCCGTCCCCGTGGCGGGGGCGCTGGCCGCGCGCACCCTGGTGAGCGACCGGGCCGAGGACGGCACGGCGACCGTGGCCCTCGTCCAGGGCAACGTCCCGCGTCTCGGCCTGGACTTCAACTCCCAGCGCCGGGCCGTGCTCGACTACCACGCACGCGAGACCGAGCGGCTCGCGGCCGAGATCAAGGCGGGCAAGCAGCCCAGGCCCGACTTCGTCCTGTGGCCGGAGAACTCCTCCGACCTCGACCCCTTCGCCTACGCGGACGCGGCCTACGTCATCGACCAGGCCGTCAAGGCCGTCGGCGTCCCCGTCTCCGTCGGCAGCGTCGTCGAGCGGGACGGCAAGCTGTACAACGAGCAGATCCTGTGGGACCCCGCCAAGGGCCCCACCCAGACGTACGACAAGCGCCGCACCCAGCCGTTCGGCGAGTTCCTGCCCCTGCGGTCGCTGGTCGGCGCGATCAACAGCGACTGGACCGCGATGGCCCGGCAGGACTTCACCCCCGGCACCGAGCCGGGCGTCTTCACCATGCACGGCACCAAGGTCGGGATCGCCACCTGCTACGAGGCCGCCTTCGACTGGGCGGTGCGCGACACCGTCACGCACGGGGCGCAGATGATCTCCGTGCCGAGCAACAACGCCACCTTCGACCGCAGCGAGATGACCTACCAGCAGCTCGCCATGTCCCGGGTACGGGCCGTCGAGCACAGCCGCACCGTCACCGTACCGGTGACCAGCGGCGTCAGCGCGATCATCATGCCGGACGGCAGGATCACCCAGAGGACCGGCATGTTCGTCGCGGACTCGCTGGTCCAGAAGATCCCGCTGCGCTCCTCCACGACGCCCGCGACCGAACTGGGCGTGGCGCCCGAGATCGCCCTGGTGCTCCTCGCGGCCGCCGGTCTCGGCTGGGCGATCGGCGCCGGCGTGCGCGGGCGGCGCGCCGGTGACGTGCCGCCGTACGCCCGCCGTACGTCCACCGACTCCGCAGGGTGACGCGCGGGCCGGCCCGTTAGGGTCGGCCCATGGCTACTCCCGACTTCATCCGCACGCTCCGGGCCTCGGCCGGAACGCAGCTGCTGTGGCTGCCCGGCGTGACCGCCGTCCCGTTCGACGACGACGGCAGAGTGCTGCTGGGCCGGCGTGCCGACACCGGCGCGTGGTCGGTGATCGGCGGCATCCCGGACCCGGGTGAGCAGCCCGCGGCCTGCGCGGTGCGCGAAGTGTACGAGGAGACCGCCGTGCACTGCGTCGCCGAACGGGTGGTGCTCGTCCAGGCCCTCGACTCCTTCACCTACCCCAACGGTGACATCTGCCAGTACATGGACATCACCTTCCGCTGCCGGGCCGTCGGCGGCGAGGCGCGGGTCAACGACGACGAGTCGCTGGAGGTCGGCTGGTTCGCGGTGGACGCCCTGCCCGAACTGCAGGAGTTCGCGCGCTTCCGGATCAAGCAGGCCATGTCCGACGCACCCACATGGTTCGACCCCAGCAACACGCTGTGAAGTATGTGGGGTGACCACATGGGGTGGGGCGGGGGCCCCGCCTAGGGTCGTGCCATGACCGCGCCCAGCCCCCTCCCGGGTCCCCACGCCCCCTCGCTCGACCTCGGCGGTCGCACCGCCCTCGTCACCGGCGCCGCCGGCGGCATCGGCCGCGCCTGCGCGCTGCGCCTGGCCGCCGCCGGGGCGAAGGTCCGGGCCGTCGACCGGGACGCGGCCGGCCTGGCCGCGCTCGCCGAACCGGCCGCCGGCCTGCCCGGCACTGTCGAACCCCACGTCCTGGACCTCACCGACCTGGACGCCGCCGAACACGCCGCCGCCGGCACCGACATCCTGGTCAACAACGCCGGGATCCAGCTCGTCCGCCCGATCGAGGAGTTCCCGCCCGACGTCTTCCACACGGTCCTCACCGTGATGCTGGAGGCTCCGTTCCGGCTCATCCGGGGGGCGCTGCCGCACATGTACGGGCAGGGCTGGGGCCGCATCGTCAACATCTCCTCCGTCCACGGGCTGCGGGCCTCCGCCTACAAGTCGGCCTACGTCGCCGCCAAGCACGGTCTGGAGGGACTGTCCAAGACCGCCGCCCTGGAGGGCGCGGCCCACGGCGTCACCTCCAACTGCGTCAACCCCGGCTATGTGCGCACCCCGCTGGTCGAGCAGCAGCTCGCCGACCAGGCCGCGGCGCACGGGATTCCGCAGGAGCGGGTGCTGAGCGAGGTGCTGCTGCAGGACACCGCGGTCAAACGGCTGATCGAGGTGGAGGAGGTGGCCGAGGCCGTGGCGTACCTGTGCGGCCCGCACGCCTCCTTCATGACCGGCACCTCACTCGTCCTGGACGGCGGGTGGACCGCGCACTGAGCAGGGCGCCGTGCGTGGACCGTGCACCGACCAGGACGCCACGGGGGGACCACGACTGACCTGGGCGCCGTCGGTTTTCCACAGGCCTGACGCGACGGCCGGGCGATGAGGAATCCTGTGACCATGTCCCGCGATCACGTCCCGTCGGACCGGCACCCCGCACGGCTCGACACCCAGCCCCGGCATCCGGGCGGCCCGGCCGACGACGACCGGCCCGTCGACGCGCCCCCGCACGCGGGTGAGCAGGTCGGCGCAGCGCCCCGGCAGTTCGACCTCGAAGCGCCCTTCCTCGCGCTCCTGGCACGGGGCGCGGCCGCCGACGCCTACGAGCAGCCGGTGCTTCGGGCGCGCGCCGAGGGATGGCCCGCCGAGCGGATCGCCGCTCTGGAGCACGCCAAGCTGCTCGCATTGCGGGTGCGGGCCGAACTGGACGGCCGGCGCCGCCGCGAGGCCGAGCTGTCCGCGCTCTTCGAGACCGCCCACGACCTCGCGGGCCTCAGGGACCTGGACGCCGTCCTCCAGGCGATCGTGCAGCGCGCCCGCTCCCTGCTCGGCACCGACGTCGCCTACCTCAGCCTCAACGACCCCGAGCGCGGCGACACCTACATGCGGGTCACCGAGGGCTCGGTCGCGGCCCGCTTCCAGCAGCTGCGCCTGGGCATGGGCGAAGGCCTCGGCGGCCTCGTCGCCCAGACCGCCCGCCCCTACGTCACCGACGACTACTTCAAGGACGCCCGCTTCCAGCACACCACGAGCATCGACACCGGCGTGCGCGACGAGGGACTGGTCGCCATCCTCGGTGTGCCCCTGATGCTCGGCCCGCACGTCATCGGCGTGCTGTTCGCCGCCGACCGCCGGGCCCGGGTCTTCGAACGCGAACAGATCGCCCTGCTCGGCTCCTTCGCCGCCCTCGCCGCGGCCGCCATCGACACCGCCAACCTGCTCACCGAGACCCGGTCGGCCCTCGCCGGCCTGGAGCGGGCGAACGAGATCATCAGGGACCGCAGCGCCGTCATCGAACGGGCCTCGGACGTCCACGACCGGCTCGCCGAGCTCGTCCTGCGCGGCGGCGGAGTGCACGACGTGGCCGCGGCCGTCTCCCAAGTGCTCTCCGGCACGGTCGAGTTCGCGGAAGCCGGCGCGGCGCCCACCGCGGCACTGGAGGCCTCCCGCGCGGACGGACACGCCGTGCGGCACGGCGACGACTGGATCGCCGCGGTCGCCGCGGGCGGCGAACTGCTCGGGGCGCTCGTCCTGCGCGGCCACCGCGGCCTGGACCCGGTCGACCAGCGCACCCTGGAGCGCGCGGCCATGGTCACCTCCCTGCTGCTGCTGGCCCGACGCTCCGCCGCCGAGGCCGAACAGCGCGTGCGCGGCGAACTGCTGGACGACCTGCTCGACGCCCACGACCGCGACCCGCGCCTGCTGCGCGAGCGGGCCGCACGGCTGCGTGCCGACCTCGACGCCACGCATGTCGTGCTCGCCGCCCGCCTCGACGGCCCGGCGGCCGACGCCGACCGGGAGGCCGAGGCCCGCCGCCGGCTGTGGGCCGCCGCCTCCCACCTGGCCGCGACCCGGCAGGGACTGGCCGCCGCACGCGACGGCGGCACCGTCCTGCTGCTCCCGTTGCCGGCCGGGAAGACGGCCACCGCGCTGGCCCGCTCCGCCGCCCGCCAGCTGGGCACCGCCGTTCACGAAGCGGTCACCGTCGGCGCCTCCGCGCCCGTCGCCGGCCTGGCCGCCCGCCCCGAGGCCGTGACCGCCGCCTACGGCGAGGCCCGCCGCTGCCTGGACGCGCTGCGCCTGCTGGGCCGTACGGGAGACGGCGCGGCCGCCGAGGACTTCGGATTCCTCGGCCTGCTGCTGGCCGGCGACCGGGACATCGCCGGATTCGTCGAGCGCACGATAGGCCGGGTCGCCGACTACGACGCACGGCGCGGTACGGACCTGCTGCGCACCCTGGAGGCCTACTTCGCCTGCGGTATGAGCCCGGCGCGCACCAAGGACGAACTGCACGTCCACGTCAACACGGTCGCGCAACGCCTGGACCGCGTCGCCCGCCTCCTCGGCGACGACTGGCAGACCCCCGCCCGCACTCTGGAGATCCAACTCGCCCTGCGCCTGCACCGCTTGTCGGCGACGGCGGACGGGGCCTGAGGGGGGAAGGGGGGCAGCCGTACTCGTTCCGGGAGATGTCGCCCACCGGGTCCACCGCACCCTCAGGGAACGGGCCGGCCCCGACCTGCGGCGGAGGCGAGCATGGGGGCAACACGCATAACCACCCCCCGAACTATGGTGCCCCACCACATGTCCGCCTGACCTGCGCGTTTCTACGGTGTGCCAGCACGTACCCGTCCCCACCGCACACGAGGAAGTGGCGCACATGGCCTCCGGAACGACCGCATCCCCGCCCCCGGCGAACCTCAGGCGCATCGTCGCCGCCAGCCTCATCGGGACCACCATCGAGTGGTACGACTTCTTCCTCTACGCGTCGGCCGCGGCGCTGGTGTTCAACAAGCTGTTCTTCCCCGGCTCCGACCCGCTCGTCGGCACACTGCTGTCCTTCCTGACTTACGCCGTCGGATTCGCGGCGCGGCCGCTGGGCGCGCTGGTGTTCGGGCACTACGGCGACCGGCTCGGCCGTAAGAAACTGCTCGTGCTGAGCCTGCTGATGATGGGCGGGGCCACCTTCGCCATCGGACTGCTGCCCACCCACGCGACGATCGGGACCGCGGCGCCCGTGCTGCTGACCGTCCTGCGGCTGGTCCAGGGCTTCGCGCTCGGCGGCGAGTGGGGCGGCGCCGTCCTGCTGGTGTCGGAGCACGGGGACGCCCGGCGGCGCGGGTTCTGGGCCTCGTGGCCGCAGACCGGGGCGCCCGCCGGGCAGTTGCTGGCGACCGGCGTGCTGTCGCTGCTGACCGCCGTGCTGTCGGACGACGCGTTCGGCGACTGGGGATGGCGGATCCCGTTCCTGCTGTCGGGCCTGCTGGTGATGGTCGGTCTGTGGGTCCGGCTGTCCGTCGACGAGTCGCCGGTCTTCCGGGCCGCGCTGGCCGCGGCCGAACAGCGCGTGGCGGCGACCGGCACCGTGGAGAAGATGCCGCTGCTGGCCGTGTTGCGCGACCACTGGCGGGACATCCTCGTCGCCATGGGGGCGCGGATGGCGGAGAACATCAGCTACTACGTCATCACGGCCTTCATCCTCGTGTACGCCACCACCTCCGTGGGGCTCAGCAAGCAGACCGCGCTCAACGCGGTGCTGATCGGCTCGGCCGTGCACTTCGCGGTCATCCCCGCCTGGGGCGCCCTGTCGGACCGGATCGGCCGGCGGCCGGTCTACCTCATCGGAGCGGTGGGCGTCGGACTGTGGATGTTCCCGTTCTTCACGCTGATCGACAGCAAGAGCTTCGGCAGCCTGCTGCTGGCCGTCACCGTCGGTCTCATCCTGCACGGCGCGATGTACGCCCCGCAGGCCGCCTTCTTCGCCGAGATGTTCGCGACCCGGATGCGCTACTCCGGCGCGTCGATCGGCGCGCAGTTCTCGTCCGTGGCCGCCGGCGCCCCGGCGCCCCTGATCGCCACCGCGCTGCTGTCCGACTACGGCAGCTCCACCCCGATCGCGCTGTACGTCATCGCCGCCGCCCTGCTCACGGTCGTCGCGATCGTCTGCGCCAAGGAGACCCGCAGCCGGGACCTCGCCGAGGTGGTCCCGGACACCCCGGCCCCGGTGCGGGCGGACGCCTGAACGGCCACGGCCCCTTTCGGTACGCCCCCTTCGTCGCGGCGAGGGGGGCGCCGCCGTGTCAGCCGACCTGGATGTGCTTGTCCATGCCGAGCGCCTTGTGTCCGGGCACGGGGCAGTACACGTCGTACGAGCCCTTCTTCAGCGTCACCGTCAGCGGGGCCATCTGGCCGCCCTGGATGTTCTTGGTCCGGGCGTCCTGCACGCCGGGACCGTCGATCGACAGGGCGTGCGTGATGTGGCCGGCGTTGTCGGCTACGAAGGTGTAGGTGCCGGGCGTGAACGACGCCCGGGACAGCTTCAGCCCGTACTCGGTCTCCGTGACGGTCACCCGGGTCCCCGAACCGGTGGGCTGCGCGGCGGAGCTGCCCGAACTCTTCGACTGGCCGCCGCCCCCGCTGGAGCAGGCCGCCAGGACCAGCGCCGCCGTGAACGCCGCCGCCGCGGTGCCGGCCGCCCTGCGGGTCGTGTGTGCCGAGATCGCCATGTGGCTCATCCCCTTCGAGGTCGACCCCTATGTCACATACGCAGGGAAATGCCGGACTGTTCAGGGCGTCATCGATGGGGAGCGTCGCAGGTACACCCGAGAGCGTACGCCGAGAGCGTACGTTCGTACACTTTGGAGTGTACGATCGTACGCATGACCTCGGACCACTTCGCGGGCGATCGGCGGACGAACCTGGAACGCATGCTCGCGGGCGACCTGTACATCGCCGACGACCCCGAGATCGCCCTGCGGCAGCAGCGGGCGGTGCGCCTGGCCGCCCGCTACCAGGCCGCCTACGTCGAGGACGCCGACGCCGCCCGGCCGATCCTCGCGCAGCTCCTCGGCTTCCTCGGGGACGAGGCGCAGGTGCGGCCGCCGCTGTACGTCGACTACGGCACCAACATCACGATCGGCGCCCGCACCTTCGTCAACTACAACCTGACCGCCCTCGACGTCGCCGCCGTCACCATCGGCGAGGACTGCCAGATCGGACCCAACGTCCAACTGCTCACCCCCACCCACCCCCTGGAACCGCGGCCGCGCCGCGACAAGCTGGAGGCCGCCCGGCCGATCACCATCGGCGACAACGTGTGGCTCGGCGGCGGCGCCATCGTCCTGCCGGGCGTGAGCATCGGGGACGACTCCGTCATCGGCGCCGGCGCCGTGGTCACCAAGGACGTCCCCGCCGGCACCGTCGCCGTCGGCAACCCCGCCCGGCCCGTCCGGAGCCTGTGAGCGCGCCGCCATGGCCACCGGACACACCGACCCGCAGCGCCGCGTACGCATCCTCGACGCCACGCTCGACGTCATCGCCGACGAGGGCATCGCCCATGTCTCCCACCGCAGGATCGCCCAGCGCGCCGGTGTTCCGCTGGGATCGATGACCTACCACTTCAAGGGCATCGACCAGCTGCTGCGCGAGGCCTTCGGCCGCTTCACCGACCGCATGGCGGAGCTGTTCGACGCCCACCTCGGCGCCGCGGCGGACCGCGACCAGGCCCGGGAGGCCGTCGCCGACCTCGTGCACGCCCTGTCCGAGGACAGCCGGCGCGACCTCGTGCTCGCCCAGGAGCTGTACACGCTCGCCGCCCGCGACCCGGCCTACCGGACCCTCACCCAGGCCTGGATGCAGCGCAGCCGCGCACACCTGGAGCAACACTTCGACCCGGACACCGCCCGGCAGCTCGACGCCCTGATCGAAGGGCTGACCCTGCACCGGGCGCTGGCCGTCGAACCGCACGGGCGCGCCCTGACCGCCGAGGCGGTCGCCCGCATCACGGCACCCGCCCCGGACGTCCCCGCCCGGCCCTGACGTCTCCTCACCACGGGACTGCCGCAGGACTGCAGCCTGACTGCGGCCTGACTGCGAGGCAGTGACATCAGGACCACGACCGGACGAGGCGCGGGAAAACGCCGCCTCTACGGAAGGACCTTCACCTCCACGCCCCCGATCCGGCCCAGGGCGTCGAAGCGCACCTCGACCGCGCTGCCGCCCGGCAGACCCGCCACGATCCGGTCGTCCTCGTTGCGCCGGGAGACGCCGTGGTGGTCGAAGTACCCGCCCACCATGTGCCGGGCCGACCGGCCGATCAGGCCCGCGCCCGTGAGCAGCGTCCGTGGCAGCGTCACCGGGTCCAGGCCGGCGCGCGGCACCCGCGGGTCGTCGGGAAGGAAATACACCCGCGTCGCCCCTCCTGCCGCGACGCCGATGTACCCGGGGGCCTCGGCCACCCCCATGCCGGTGAAGGCGAGCATCTCCGCCGCGCGCCGTGGATCGGGGAAAGCGGACAACCCCAGTACGGGTTCGGTCAGTTCGGGGATGCCGTGGACGCGCCCGTAACGCTCCACCGCGCCGGTGAGCGCGACCGCCTCGGTGCCCTTCAGTCCCGGGTTCGCCCAACCCCACATCCAGGACTGCTCGTCCGTGTCGTAGGTGCCGAGCACGGCCACGCGCAGTTCGACGTCCCCCTGCCGGTAGCGGCAGGCGTCGAGGTCGGCGGTCCACGGGGCCTCGGGCAGGAACGCGGTCAGGGCGTCGAGCTGGGCCGCGCCCCAGGCGGCGTGCCGTTCGGCATCGAGGAGGAACGCGTCGCTGAATTCACTCACCATGCCCCGAGCGTAGGGGCCGGGTGGCAGGCGTCTGCCCGGAGGTCCCCCCTCGCGCGGTAGGGGGACAGGCGGTAGGAATCGGCCAGGTCCCGTACCTCGGCGGAGCAGACCACGCTCTCGGCGGCCGGCAGGTGGCGCCCGATGATCTCCAGGACGGTCTCGGCGAGCCGTGACTTCAGCGCCTCGGAGCGGCCCGGCAGCAGACCCACCTCGGCGTGCACGAAGAGCGACTCTGCGGGCGCCCGGCCGCCGACGTAGGCCTGCGACGGGCGCAGGAACGTCTTGCAGACCCCTGTCGAGCCGGACTCCGCGATCACGGTCGTGTGCAGCTCCTTCACGAGGATCTCCCGGTCGAAGGCGCCGTCCAGCTGCGAGGAGTAGTCGATGGTGATGTGCGGCACTGCGAGCCCCTTCGCGCGACTGCTGGTTACTTCAGGCAACCATTTTCGCGCACGTCGACGGTCCGACGGCGCCGGGGCCCCACCGGAACTCGGTTCCGTGCGCACGGCGACCTGGTGAACACTGCGGCCATGGAATTCTTCGTCCACCACCGCGACCGGCCCGGCTCCCTGCCCCTGCGCGCCGAACTCCTGGAAGACCACTGGTCCTACATGGACGGCTACGACAAGGAGCTGATCGCGCGCGGCCCCACCTTCTCCGGTGACCTGCCCAGCGGCAGCGTGCACATCGTCGACCTGCCCGACGCGGCCGCCGCCCGCGCGTTCGCCTTCGACGAGCCCAACCAGCGGGCCGGTGTCTACCGCGATGTGCTGCTGCGCCGGTGGCGCAACATACTGGGGCGCACGATGTGGGAGTTCCCCGGCGGCCCGGTCGACGATGACGGCCACCTGGTGCTCGGGTTCGGCTCCGGCCGGGCGGCCGACGAGGACGTACCGCCGGCCGACCGGGACCACCTCGTCGCCTACGGCCCGCTGCTGTCCGACGACGGCGCCCTCTGGCTGGGCACCGCGGCCCTGGTCCGCGCGCCCGACGCCGACGCCGCTCGCGCGGTGCTCGACGCCGACCGGTACGCCGCCGTCGAGGTCCACCCCTGGGAGCCGGGCGGCCGCAGATAGGTCACGACCCGAGGGCGCGCCCCGGCGCGGCCCGGCGCGCCCCGCGGGAGCGGTAGACCACGTACGGCCGGGCCAGATAGCCGAGCGGGGCGGTGAAGGCGTGGACGAGACGGCTGAACGGCCACAGCGCGAACAGCGCCATGCCGAGCAGGGCGTGGAGCTGGTAGACCAGCGGCGCGTGCGCCATCGCCGTCACGTCCGGGTCGAGGGTGAACAGGGAGCGGAACCACACCGCGACGCCGAGCCGGTAGTCGTACGGGTGGGAGCGCACGCTGGTCGCCGTCGCCGCCAGTCCGGCCAGCAGCACGCACACCAGGACCGGGTAGACGGCCCGGTCGCTGCGGCTGGTCGAGGCCCGGACCGCCGGCACCCGCAGCCGCCGCACCAGCAGGACCGTCAGGCCCGCCAGGGTGGCCAGGCCGGCCGTGCCGCCGACCAGCAGCGCGTTGTCGTGGTACAGCCACTCGTGGACGTCGAGCCGCTCGGTCAGGGACTCCGGGACCAGCAGCCCGCTCACGTGCCCGGCCGCCACGAACAGCAGCCCGTAGTGGAACAGGGGCCCGCCGATGCCGAGCAGGCGGTGCTCGTGCAGCTGACTGGAGCGCGTGGTGAAGCCGAACCGGTCGTAGCGGTAGCGCCACACCGTGCCCGCGACCAGGGTGGTCAGGACCAGGTAGGGCAGAACGCCCCACAGGGTGATGTGCAAGTGGTTCACCGGGCGGTCTCCTTGACGCGCGGGAAGGGCAGCAGTCCGACGGTCTCCGCCGGCGGACCCGTACGGGCCAGCCGCAGCGCCGCCGCACGGTCGGCGGGGGAGGCGCCGGGCAGCGTGCGGCAGACCGCCTCCAGCACGTCCGTGTACGGGCTGCGGTGGTCGCGCAGCGCCAGGCGCAGCAACTCCAGCGCCGCCCGGTGCTCCTGGAGGGCGCGGCGGCCGGGTTCGGGGCAGCGGGCGGCGAACTCCAGCGCCAGCGGCAGGAAGTCGGGCAGCTCGTCCTGCGGCGGCCGCCAGCCGTGGGCGCCGTACAACTGCCGCCAGGCCAGCAGGGACTGGCCGCGTCGCCGGGTGTCCCCGTCGGTGTAGTACGTCAGGTGCAGGGTGCGCCGCCGGCTGCGGTCGAAGGTGCTGACGTACCGGGCCGACAGCTCCAGTACGGGGGTGCCGGCGACGCTCGCGCAGAAGCGGGCCAGCGGCTCGGCCGCCGTGCCGCCGGCGCCGGTCAGAGCGCCGGTGACCAGGCGCATCCGCTCCGGCCAGTCGGGTCCCGGGTGCTGCAGCAGCAGCGAGGCCGCCTGATGGATGACCGCGGTGCTCACGCCTGCCGCCCCCCGCCGTGCGGGAAGAGCCCGTCGGGGCGTCCGCGGCCGTTCCAGTTCAGCAGGTTCACCCGGCCGCGCAGCGACGCGCCCGCGTGCTCCGGCTCGGGCGGTGCGGACGGCGGCGCGTGGAACAGCTCCGCCTCATACATGCCCGGCCCTCCGTGGCCGTCGAGACTGCACCCGGCCGCGTCCGGGTCCGCGGGGGAGCCCGCCGTGTACGTCGTCGGAATGACGTACCGCTCCTCGTACTTGGCGAGGGCCAGCAGCCGGTACATCGCCTCGACGCCCTCGGTGTCCAGGCCGACGGCGCGGGCGATGGCCGGGTCCTGTTCCTCCCCGAGGTTGACCCGGCGCATGTGCGAGCGCATCGCCGCCAGCCGGCACAGGGCCGCCTCCACCGGGGCCACGTCACCAGCGGTGAACAGTCCGGCCAGATACTCCAGCGGAATGCGCAGGGAGTCGATCGCGGCGAACAGCTTCGCCGGGTCCTCCCCGTCGTGTCCGGACGCGGTCAGCGACTCCACCACCGGCGACAGCGGCGGGACGTACCAGACCATCGGCATCGTGCGGTACTCCGGATGCAGCGGCAGCGCCACCTTGTACCGGCTGATCAGCGCGTACACCGGGGAGCGGCGGGCGGCGGTGATCCAGTCGTGCGGGATGCCGGCCGCCTCGGCGGCGCGCCGCACCGCCGGGTCCTCCGGATCGAGGAAGCAGTCCAACTGGGCCTGGTACAGCTGCCGTTCGTCGGCCGTGGCGGCGGCCTCACCGACCCGGTCGGCGTCGTAGAGGACGACCCCGAGATAGCGCAGCCGGCCCACGCAGGTCTCCGAGCACACGGTGGGCTGCCCGGCCTCGATGCGCGGATAGCACAGGGTGCACTTCTCGGCCTTGCCGGTGCGGTGGTTGAAGTACACCTTCTTGTACGGGCATCCCGTCACGCACATCCGCCAGCCCCGGCAGCGGTCCTGGTCGACCAGGACGATGCCGTCCTCGACCCGCTTGTACAGCGCGCCCGAGGGACACACCGCCACACACGACGGGTTGAGGCAGTGCTCGCAGATCCGGGGCAGATGGAACATGAACGCCTGCTCGTACTCCAGCCGCACCTGCTCGTTCATCTGCCGCAACACCGGGTCGCCCGCCAGGTGTTCGGGCCCGCCGCCCAGGTCGTCGTCCCAGTTCGGGCCCCAGGTGACCTGTGTGGGCCGGCCGTCGATCAGGGAGCGGAGCGCGGCGGTGGGCACGTCGTCGCCGAGCGGGGCGCCGGTCAGGTTCTCGTAGTCGTACGTCCACGGCTCGTAGTAGTCGTCGAGCGAGGGCAGATGCGGGTTGGCGAACAGGCGCGCCAGGCGGCGGGCGCGGCCGCCGCTGCGCGGCACCAGCCGGCCGTGCTTCAGCCGCCAGCCGCCCTGCCACTTCTCCTGGTCCTCGTAGGTGCGCGGGTAGCCCTGGCCGGGGCGGGTCTCGACGTTGTTGAACCAGGCGTACTCGGTGCCCGAGCGGTTGGTCCAGGTCTGTTTGCAGGTGACCGAGCAGGTGTGGCAGCCGATGCACTTGTCGAGGTTCATCACCATCGCGACCTGTGCCATGGGGCGCCCGATCGTCGTCTCGCGACGGGACATCAGTACGTGACCTCCTGGGCGCGGCGGCGGATGACGGTGACCGCGTCGCGCTGATTGCCGGTGGGGCCGTAGTAGTTGGGGGCGAAGGAGAGCTGCGCGTGGCCGCCGATGAGATGGGTCGGCTTGATCAGCAGCCGGGTCAGGGCGTTGTGCACGCCGCCGCGCCGTCCGGTGGTCTCGGACTTGGGAACGTTCACCAGGCGTTCCTGCACGTGGTACATGAACACCGTGCCGGGCGGCATACGGTGCGAGACGATGGCGCGGGCGACGACCACACCGCTCGCGTTGACCGCCTCGATCCAGTCGTTGTCCGCCACGCCGATCGCCTCCGCGTCGCGCACGCTGATCCAGATGACCGGGCCGCCGCGCGCCAGGGTCTGCATGAGCAGGTTCTCCTGGTACTCGGAGTGGATCGACCACTTGGAGTGCGGGGTCAGATAGCGGACCGTCACCGCGTGCTCCCCGTCGAGCTGCTCGCCCAGCGCCGCCTGGTCCAACGGCGGCCGGTAGACGGGTAGTTGCTCGCCGAACTCGGCGATCCACGGGTGGTCGAGGTAGAAGTGCTGGCGCCCGGTGAGGGTGTGCCAGGGCTTGAAGTGCTCGGTGTTGATCGTGAAGGGGGAGTAGCGGCGGTCCGGTCCCTCCTTGCCGGACCACTCGAAGCTCGCCCCGACCGGCACCGGCCGTGCCTGCGTGTCCGAGAACTGCACGCGCCGCTCCGCCACCTGGGCCGCCAGCTCCGCGAGGCCCGAGTCGGCGCCGCAGCGTTCGGCGAGCCGCTCGAACCCCTCCGCGGCGAGCCGGCCGTTGGTGGTGCCCGACAGGGCGAGGATCGCCTCGCACAGCTTCACGTCCGTGTCGAGCAGGGGCCGCCCCCGCGCGGGCCCGGCGCCTGCCGTGCCGCACCGGGCGGCGAGCCGGTCGCACTCGGGACCCGGGCTGACGGTCACACCCTTGACGGTGATCCCCAGCTCCTGCACCAGCGGCCCCAGCGCGGCCAGCTTCGCGCCGATCGCCGTGTAGTCCCGCTCCACCAGCGTGACGTGCGGGCCGGTGGGCCCGTCGGGCGGCGCCTCGCCCGGCGTGTCGTGCTGCAAGGGGGTCGCCACCAGGTCGTACGCCGTGTCCAGGCGTCCCGCGGCCAGCCGGGCGATCTCGGTGGCGAGCCCGTGGAAGATCTCGAAGTCCGTGCGCGCCTGCCAGGGCGGGCTGATCGCGGGGGAGAAGGCGTGCACGAAGGGGTGCATGTCCGTGCTGGACAGGTCGTGCTTCTCGTACCAGGTCGCCGCCGGCAGCACCAGGTCCGCGAACAGGGTCGTCGAGGTCATCCGGAAGTCCAGCGCCAGCAGCAGGTCGAGCTTGCCGCGCGGCGCCTCGTCGCGCCAGGCCACCTCCCGGGGCCGGTGCTCCGGAGGGGCCTCCTCGGCGCTCGCGTTGTCGGACGCCCCCAGCAGGTGCCGCAGGAAGAACTCGTTGCCCTTGGCCGAGGAGCCGATCAGGTTGGCCCGCCACACCGTCAGCACCCGCGGCCAGTTGGCCGGAGCGTCCGGGTCCTCGCAGGCGAAGCCCAGCCGGCCCGCGTCCTGCTCCTCGGCGACCCAGCGCGCCGGGTCGGCGCCCGCCTCCCGCACCCTGCTGCCCAGCTCCAGCGGGTTCGCGCCGAACATGGGAGCCGACGGCATCCAGCCCCGGCGCACGGAATGCGCGACCAGATCCGCGGTGTGCCGCCCGGAGAGGGTGCCGGACGCGGTCGGCGCGGTCAGCGCGTCGGCGGTGAACTTCTCGTAGCGCCACTGGTCGGTGTGCAGGTACCAGTACGGCGTCCCCGCCATCTGCCGCGCCGGGCGCACCCAGTCCGCCGCGCTCGCCAGCTGCTGCCAGCCGGCGTACGGGCGCACCTTCTCCTGCCCGACGTAGTGCGCCCAGCCGCCGCCGTTGACGCCCTGGCAGCCGGTGAGCAGCAGCAGCGACAGGAACGACCGGTAGATCGTGTCGGAGTGGAACCAGTGGTTGGTGCCCGCGCCCATGACGATCATGCAGCGGCCGCGGGTCTGCTCCGCGGTGCGGGCGAACTCCCGGGCTGTGCGCACCACCGCGCCCGCCGGCACCGACGTGATCGCCTCCTGCCACGCCGGAGTGCCCGGCGACGCGTCCTCGTACGACGCCGGCCAGGCGCCGCCGAGGCCCTCGCGGCCCACGCCGTACTGGGCCAGCATCAGATCGAAGACCGTCGTCACCAAACGGTCCCCGAGCCGCAGCGCCGGCACCGCACGGCGCACCACGCCCTCCTCGCCGTCGAAACGCGGCAGGTCGACCCTGGCCTGCGTCGCGCCGGTGCGGCCGTGGAAGGTGAGCACCGGTGAGATCTGCCCGAGGTCCAGGTTCCAGCGGCCCTCGCTCTCCTTGCCCCAGCGGTCGCCCAGCGTGCCGTTCGGCACCACCGGGCCGTCGGTCACCGCGTCGTAGAGCACCGGCATCCACCGGCGCGCCTGCGGGTCCGCGTTCCCGGCCAGGTCGAGGTCGCGTGCGGTGACGAAGGCGCCCGGCGCGTGCGTGCCGGCCGCGCGCTCGTCCAGCGCCACCAGGAACGGCAGGTCGGTGAACCGCTTGACGTAGTCGGTGAAGTACGGCACCGACCGCTCGACGAAGCACTCGCGCAGGATCACATGGCCCATGGCCAGGGCGAGGGCGCCGTCGGTGCCGGGGTGCGGGTGCAGCCACTCGTCGGCGAACTTCGTCGCGTCGGCGTAGTCGGGGGAGACCACGACCACCTTCTGGCCGCGGTACCGGGCCTCGGTCATCCAGTGCGCGTCGGGTGTGCGGGTGACCGGCACGTTGGAGCCCCACAGCATCAGGTAGGCGGCGTCCCACCAGTCCCCGGACTCCGGCACGTCGGTCTGGTCGCCGAAGACCTGCGGCGAGGCGACGGGCAGGTCCGCGTACCAGTCGTAGAACGACAGCATCGGCGCGCCGATCAGCGCGTGGAAGCGGGCTCCGACCGCGTGCGAGGCCATGGACATCGCCGGGATGGGGGAGAAGCCGGCGATGCGGTCCGGGCCGTACTCCGTCAGCGTGTGCACGTGCGCGGCGGCGGCGATCTCCAGGGCCTCCTCCCAGCCGATGCGCACCAGGCCGCCTTTGCCGCGCGCCGACTGGTAGCGCCGGCGTGTGTCCGGATCCCCGGTGATGTCCGCCCAGGCCTGCACCGGATCACCGCTCCGGCGCTTTTTCGCCTCCCGGAACATTTCCACCAGCACACCTCTGGCGTACGGATAACGCACGCGGGTGGGCGAATAGGTGTACCAGGAGAAGGACGCGCCGCGCGGACAGCCGCGCGGTTCGTAGTCCGGCCGGTCCGGGCCCGCCGACGGATAGTCGGTGGCCTGGGTCTCCCAGGTGATCAGGCCGTCCTTGACGTACACCTGCCACGAGCACGAGCCCGTGCAGTTCACGCCGTGGGTGGAGCGTACGACCTTGTCGTGCGCCCAGCGCTCCCGGTACGGCTGGTCGTTGACCTGCTGGTCCGTGCGGAAGACCGCCCGGCCGTCCGGTGTGGTCGGTGCCCGCTGGAGCAGTCTGCCCGCCGCCAGGAGCCGTTCGGCCGCGTCCGACGCGAGCCTCTCCGCCTTTGACCTGCCTCGTGCCACGCCTTCCCGACTCCCTCGCGATGGGCGCGCCACGGGGGTTTTCCGGGCGGGCCTCTGCCGACGAAACGAGGAAAAGAGTGCTCCTGCGGGGCGGCTCCGGCCGATCTCTTCGGGGCCAATTGGTTGTAGCTAGAAGTTATTTTCCTTCCCCTTTGCGATGTTTGCAGAAGGGTGGCGAACGGATTTGGCCAGGCGGGAAATTGCCGGGAAACGTTTCTTCGGCCGGGGGAATCCTGAGGCGACGTCGCGCGGAGGGAACGGCCCACCGCTGTACGGTCCGTCACGCGCCGGACGCTGTGGGTGACAGTGCGGCCGATTCCCTCCGCCGCAAAATTGAATCGTTCGTTTTTCTGTACCTCTCGTGTCTGGCGGAGTAGGTTGCTCGCCATGAGCGCATCCCGGTCCGCGACCGTCGCCGAGGAGCTGCGCGGTGCCGGCCTGCGCGTCACGGCCGCCCGTGTGGCCCTCCTCGAAACCGTCCGTGCGGGCGACCACCTCGACGTCGAGGCGATCGCCGGCGGCGTGCGCGCCCGCGTGGGCCACATCTCCCTCCAGGCCGTCTACGAGGCCCTGCACGCGCTCACCGCGGCCGGGCTCATACGCCGTATCGAACCGGCCGGCTCTCCGGCCCGGTTCGAGGGGAGGGTGGGGGACAACCACCACCACGTCGTGTGCCGCTCCTGCGGGACCGTCGCCGACGTGGACTGCGAGGTCGGGGAGGCGCCCTGCCTGACGGCCTCCGACGACCACGGCTTCGTCATCGACGAGGCCGAGGTCATCTACTGGGGCCTGTGCCCCGACTGCTCCACCGCACGCAGTTCAGCACCCTGATCCGCAAGCAGTTCAGCACCACGATCCGCTTAGTTCGGAAGGATCCCCATGTCCGAGAACCCTGACGCAATCGTCACCGACCCCAAGACGGAGGGCACGGGCGGCTGCCCCGTCGCGCACGGACGCGCCCCGCACCCCACGCAGGGCGGTGGCAACCGCCAGTGGTGGCCTGAGCGGCTCAACTTGAAGATCCTTGCCAAGAACCCGGCCGTGGCCAACCCGCTCGGCGAGGAGTTCGACTACGCCGAGGCGTTCCAGAGCCTCGACCTCGCCGCGGTGAAGCGGGACATCGCCGAGGTGCTCACCACCTCGCAGGACTGGTGGCCGGCCGACTTCGGCCACTACGGCCCGCTCATGGTCCGCATGGCCTGGCACAGCGCCGGCACCTACCGCATCAGCGACGGCCGCGGCGGCGCGGGCGCCGGTCAGCAGCGCTTCGCCCCGCTCAACAGCTGGCCGGACAACGCCAACCTGGACAAGGCCCGCCGTCTGCTGTGGCCCGTGAAGAAGAAGTACGGCAAGAGCCTGTCCTGGGCCGACCTGCTCGTCCTCACCGGCAACGTCGCGCTGGAGACGATGGGCTTCGAGACCTTCGGCTTCGGCGGCGGCCGCGCGGACGTCTGGGAGGCGGAGGAGGACGTCTACTGGGGTCCCGAGACCACCTGGCTGGGCGACGAGCGCTACAGCGGTGACCGCGAGCTGGAGAACCCGCTCGGCGCGGTCCAGATGGGCCTGATCTACGTCAACCCGGAGGGCCCCAACGGCAATCCGGACCCGATCGCCGCGGCCCGCGACATCCGTGAGACGTTCCGCCGCATGGCGATGAACGACGAGGAGACCGTCGCGCTGATCGCCGGCGGCCACACCTTCGGCAAGACCCACGGCGCCGGCCCCGCCGACCACGTGGGCAACGACCCCGAGGCCGCCTCCCTGGAGGAGCAGGGCCTGGGCTGGAAGTCCACCTACGGCACCGGCAAGGGCGGGGACACCATCACCTCGGGCCTGGAGGTCACCTGGACCACCACCCCGACCCGGTGGAGCAACGGGTTCTTCAAGAACCTCTTCGAGTACGAGTACGAGCTCACCGAGTCCCCGGCCGGCGCGAAGCAGTGGGTGGCCAAGGACGCTCCCGAGATCGTCCCGGACGCGCACGACCCGTCGAAGAAGCACCGCCCGACGATGCTCACCACCGACCTGTCGCTGCGCTTCGACCCGATCTACGGGCCGATCTCCCGCCGGTTCTACGAGAACCCGCAGGAGTTCGCGGACGCCTTCGCCCGCGCCTGGTACAAGCTGACCCACCGCGACATGGGCCCGAAGTCGCTGTACCTCGGCCCGGAGGTCCCGGCGGAGACCCTGCTGTGGCAGGACCCGCTGCCTCAGGCCGAGGGCGAGCCCATCGGCGCCGCCGACGTCGCGGCCCTGAAGGCCAAGCTCCTCGACTCGGGTCTGACCGTGTCGCAGCTGGTCACCACCGCGTGGGCGTCGGCCTCGACGTTCCGCGGCAGCGACAAGCGCGGCGGCGCCAACGGCGCGCGCATCCGCCTGCAGCCGCAGCGCGGCTGGGAGGTCAACGAGCCCGACCAGCTCGCGCTGGTGCTGCGCACCCTCGAGGGCATCCAGCAGGAGTTCAACACCGGCGCCCGCAAGGTGTCGCTGGCCGACCTCATCGTGCTCGGCGGCTGCGTGGCGGTGGAGAAGGCCGCCAAGGACGCCGGCTTCGACATCGAGGTGCCCTTCACGCCGGGCCGCGTCGACGCGACCGAGGAGCAGACCGACGTCGAGTCGTTCGAGGCGCTGGAGCCGACCGCGGACGGCTTTCGCAACTACCTCGGCAAGGGCAACCGTCTGCCCGCCGAGTACCTGCTGCTCGACCGCGCCAACCTGCTCACCCTCAGCGCCCCCGAGATGACGGTCCTCGTCGGCGGCCTGCGCGTGCTGGGCGCCAACCACCAGCAGTCGCAGCTCGGTGTCCTCACCAAGACGCCGGGGGCCCTGACGAACGACTTCTTCGTCAACCTGCTCGACCTGGGCACGACGTGGAAGTCGACGAGCGAGGACCAGACCACGTTCGAGGGCCGTGACGCGGCCACGGGCGAGCTGAAGTGGGCCGGCAGCCGTGCCGACCTCGTCTTCGGTTCGAACTCCGAGCTGCGCGCCCTCGCGGAGGTCTACGCGAGCGACGACGCGAAGGAGAAGTTCGTCCAGGACTTCGTCGCGGCGTGGGACAAGGTCATGAACCTGGACCGGTTCGACCTCGTCTGATCGTCCCGAGCACACAGTCCGGGCCGGCCCCTCGTGGGCCGGCCCGGACTGCTGTACGGCGACGTCGAGGGGGCGGGCGGATCACCGCCGTGCCGCACATTTCCGGAAACTCACTCGTTACGAGAAGCAAGGGAGCCCGCCGTGTCCCAGGAGACCTGGACCGCCGTCGACGCCTACTTCAACGACCTGCTCGTCGAGGAGGACGCCGCCCTGCGCGGGGCCGTGGCCGACGCCGACGCGGCGCAACTGCCCGCCATCCATGTCGCGCCCAACCAGGGGAAGTTGCTGCACCTGCTGGCCCGGATCCGCGGCGCCCGCACCGTCCTGGAGATCGGCACGCTGGCCGCCTACAGCACGATCTGGCTGGCCCGTGCCCTGCCCGCCGGCGGACGCCTGGTCACCCTCGAGGCCGACGAGCACTACGCCGCGCTCGCCGCCGCCAACGTGGCCCGCGCCGGGCTCGGCCACATCGTCGACATCCGCCTCGGCAAGGCACTGGACACCCTGCCGCGGCTCGTGGAGGAGGGGGAGGGCCCCTTCGACCTCGTCTTCATCGACGCCGACAAGCCCTCCAACCCGGCGTACCTGGAGTGGGCGCTGAAGCTCACCCGCCCCGGCAGCGTCATCGTCGGCGACAACGTCGTACGGGAGGGAGCCGTCACCGATCCCGGCAGCTCCGACCCGCGCGTCCAGGGCGTGCGCCGCTTCACCGAACTCATCGCCGCCCACCCCCGGTTGACCGCCACGACCCTGCAGACGGTCGGGGAGAAGGGCTACGACGGGTTCACGCTGGCGGTGGTGACCGACTGACCGCCAGGGCTTGGACGGCCGGCCGCCGCGGACCACCGTGATCAGCTCCGGGGTCTGGCTGCGGCCGTGACCGGCCGCGGTGTCGTGGGTGGGCGCCATCGGGAACGCCCGGATCGGTGAGCAACCGCTCGACGTGTCGGTGAGCAACCGCTCGACGTGCCGGCCGTCCCGCCAGGAGGCCCGCGGATCGGTCGCCGGTAAGGGGAATGATCGCGTCCGGGTCGGGTACGCGTCGCCAGACCGTGTCCGGGAGCCCTCATCCGGAACGGCCCGTACGACCGCCGCTACCAGGGAAGACACCATGGACACACCCGCGAACGACAACACCGCCACCCCCGCGCAGCGCGCACTGGACGCGCTCGCGCAGAACACCGAGGACAGTGCGGCGCTGGACACGCTGGCCCACAGCGACGTGCTCGTGCCCGTGCCCGACGACGTGGCCGAAGAGGACGCCACCGACCCCTCAGCCGTGGCCCTGCCGGTACTGGAGCAGCCGGGCGGCAACCCGGTGGTCCCGGTCTTCACCTCGGAGCCGGCCATGGCCGACCTGCTGCCCTACATCTCGCGCTACCGCCTGGTGCCGCTCGGCGCGCTGGCCGCCCAGTGGCCCGCGGACGACCTGTCGCTCACCATCGACGCGGGCTCGTCGCACCCGCTGACGCTCACCTCGGAAGGCGTGCGCACCCTGCTGGCGCGGCCGTAGGAGCAGGCCCCGGTCCTACTCCTGCGCGGACCGGCCGCCGAGCATCCGCTCCAGCACCTCCCGCTGGAGCGGCCGCACCTGTGCGTGCAGCACACGGCCCCTGTCGGTCAGGGCGACCCACACGCCCCGGCGGTCCTCGGCGCACACCGAACGCTCGACCAGGCCGTCCTTCTCGAGCCGGCCGATGAGGCGGGACAGCGCGCTCTGGCTGAGATGCACCTGTCCGACCAGGTTCTGCACCCGGCACTGGTCGCCCGGACCGGCCGAGGCGTTCGCCAGGATGTCGAGCACCTCGAAGTCGCTGGCGCCCAGACCGTGCGGGTGCAGGGCCCGGTCGATCTCGCACATCGTGCGGGCGTGGACGGACAGGATGTCCCGCCACCGCTCCTCGAGCCGCGCCTGGGACGTCTTCGCTGCCATACCCGCACGGTAGCACCGATCAGGCCATTCGTTGACTATGCAACTAGTGTGGGTGCAACGGTCGGACGGTCCTCAGGACGCCGGGTCCTGGAGCAGTCCCACCAGGTTGCCGTCGGGGTCCTTCACGGAGACGATCAGCCGGCCGTTGCCGACGTCCCGCACGTCCTGGACCACCTCGGCGCCCGCCGCCAGCAGCGCCGCGAGCCGCTCCCGCAGGTCGGTGACGTGCCAGAACGGCACCGGTCCGGTGAGGCCCTGAGCGTGCCCGTTCGGGTCCAGGCCCACGTCCTGGCCCTCGGCCTTGAAACCGACGTAGTACGGCTCGTCGGCGTAGGGCTCCACGCCGAGCAGGGCCGTGAACACGGCCTTGGCCCGGTCCTTGTCCTTGACGGGGTAGATGATCGTCTGCACACCGGAGGTCATGGCACTCACTCCTCGAAGGGGCGGGACCCGACGGGTTTCCGTCGGTGCACCCACGCTAGGCCGACGCGGCGCGTCATGGCTTCTCCGATCCTGACCGGTCGCGCGAGCCCGGGACGCTCCCCGGTGCCGTCCGGGACATCCCGGGCCACGATGTACGACGGCAGGGTGACGTCCGCGCGGGCCGCCATCCGGGGGAACGGCCTCGTGGCGCATCACCCCGGGTCAGGCGCTGTTCGGCTACGACGACAAGACGCCGGCGTCCATGTCCTGGTTCCGCCACCGCTGACTCCGCACCCCGCACCCCGCACCCCGCACCCCGCACCCACGCGGCACACCGCGCCGGGCCCGGCCACCACCACGGCGGCCGGGCCCCGCCCGTGCGTCGGACGCCCGCCCCTTTCACGGCCGTCGGCCGACACATCCCGGACAACGCGCGCCGACTGCGGTGCGCGAGCGCTCCCACCGGGGAACAGTGGGAAGACGCGGTACGAAAGCCCGGCTCAGGCACCCGAGGGGGACACGATGGTGAGGGCTCCCGTCAGCGAGAGGCGTCTGCACATCCTGCAGTGGCTCGAGCACGCCCCCGACCCCTTCCCGCCGGACGACGACCCTTCGCACGGCGGCGTCACGGCGGACGCGATCGCCGTCGCCCTCGGTGTGCCGCCGCACCTCGTGCGGTGCGATCTCGCCCTGCTGACCCGCGCCGGCCTGGTGCGCGCCCACCAGGCCGGAGCGCACACCTACTACCGGCGGGACGAGGGACGGATCGCCGAGGTGGCCCGCATGTTCGAGAAGGGCTGGTGACCCGGCCGGCATGGACCGCCCCACGACGCTCCACCCGATCCGCCAGGTCCGCCTGCCCGGCCACGGCCCCGAGGACGTGATCGCCGACCCGCGCGGCAGAGTCCTCACCGGCGTGGCCGACGGCCGCATCCTGCGCCTCGACGGCCTGACCGACCCGGAGGCGCCCCCTCGCGTCGAGACCCTCGCCGTGACCGGCGGCCGGCCGCTGGGCCTGGAACTACTGCCTGGCGGCGACCTCCTCGTCTGCGACGCCGAACGGGGACTGCTGCGCGCCGACCTCGCCACCGGCGCCGTACGCGTCCTGGCCGACGAGGTGGCGGGGGAGCGGCTGCGTTTCGCCAGCAACGCCGTCGCCGGCCCCGACGGCAGCGTCTACGTCACCGTCTCCAGCCGCCGCCACCCCCTGCACCACTGGATCGCCGACATCGTCGAGGACACCCGCACCGGCCGCCTGCTCCGTCTCCCCCCGGGGAGCACCACCTTCGAGGTCCTGCTGGAGGGCCTGCGCTTCGCCAACGGCCTCGCCCTGAGCGCCGACGGCGCCTTCCTGGTGCTGGCCGAGACCAGCGCCTGCCGCCTGACCCGCTACTGGCTCACCGGACCGCGGGCCGGCCACGGCGAACCCTTCGCCGAGAACCTGCCCGGCATGCCCGACAACCTGTGGCGCTCCGGCCCCGACGGCCCGCTCTGGGTCGCTCTCGCGGGCCCGAGGGTCCCCGCGCTCGACGTCCTGCACCGCACCGCCCCCGCGGCACGCCGCGCCGCCGCGCGGGCAGCGGTGCGCGCACCCTTCCGCCCCACCGGCACCGCCGCCGTCCTGGCCGTCGACGACGACGGCCGTGTCGTGCATCACCTCGCCCGCCGCCACTCCCGCTTCCGCATGGTCACCAGCGTCTGCACGACGGCCGGACACCTGGTCCTCGGCAGCCTCTGGGAACCGGGCGTCGCGGTCTGCGCCCCGCCCACCGGCAACTGAACCGGCCTGTGACCCGGCGCTAGGCTGGTGTCGGCCGTGATCACCCGCACGGCGAGCAGGAGACGTACGACATGACAGCCCCGGAAGCCGAGAGCCTCCGCATCCCCGCAGACCCGCGGCGCCCGTCCGTCTGGCGCGGGCAGCTGCCCGTCGTCGCGGTGGTCGCGCTCGGCGGCGCCTGCGGCGCGGCCGCCCGCTATGCCGCCGGCCTCGCCTGGCCCGCGCCGGGCGGCGGATTCCCGTGGACCACGATGTGGATCAACATCACCGGCTGCGCGGTGATGGGCGTGTTCATGGTGCTGATCACCGAAGCCCTGGCCGCCCACAAGCTGGTGCGGCCCTTCTTCGGCACCGGGGTACTGGGCGGCTTCACCACCTTCTCCACCTACGCCGTCGACGCGCAGCAGCTCATCGAAAACGGCCAGGCGCGGACCGCGCTGGTCTACCTCGTCGCGACCCCGCTCGCGGCGCTCACCGCGGTGTGGCTCGCCGCCACGGCGACCCGCGGCGTCCTGACCCGGAGGCAGCGATGACCAGGCTGACCGGACGAGCCCTGCGCCTGACCGTCTTCGTCGGCGAGATGGTCACCTGGCACCACAAGCCCCTGTACGCCGAGATCGTGCACCGCGCCCACGCGGCCGGTCTCGCCGGGGCCAGCGTCTTCAAGGGCATCGAGGGCTTCGGCGCCTCCTCCCTGATCCACACCTCGCGACTGCTGTCGCTCAGCGAGGACCTGCCGGTGGCGGTCGTGATCGTCGACACCGAGGACCGCGTCCGCGCCTTCCTGCCACAGCTCGACGAACTGGTCACCGAAGGACTGGTCACCCTCGACGACTGCGAGGTCATCCGGTACGTCGGACGCGGCGCCGAATCCGGCGAATCGGGCAGGAAGGGTAAGAAGTCGTTGTGAACTGGCTGCTCGTCGTCGCCGGCGGCATGGCCGGCGCACCCCTGCGCTACCTCACCGACCGCACGGTGCAGTCCCGGCACGACTCGGTCTTCCCCTGGGGCACCTTCGCCGTCAACGTCGTCGGCTGTGTGATCCTCGGGGTGCTGACGGGAGCGGCGGTCGCGGGCGCCGTGGGCTCCCACGTCCGGCTGCTGGTGGGTACGGGCCTGTGCGGGGCGCTGACGACGTACTCGACCTTCTCGTACGAGACGCTGCGGCTGACGGAGACCGGCGCGCGCCTGTACGCGCTGCTCAACGTCGCGGTGAGCGTGGCCGCCGGTCTGGCGGCGGCCTTCGCGGGCGTGGCGCTGGCCCAGTGGGTCTGGCCCTAGGTACAGGCCCTCGCCCGCGTGTAGTAAGACTGTCCCGCCCCCCTGTACCCCCCTCCCCTCCAAGAACGGGAATCCATGAGCGTCATCAGCGTCGGCCAGGCCGTCGTCCTCGGAGTCGTCGAGGGAGTGACCGAGTTCCTCCCCGTCTCCTCCACCGGGCATCTCAAGATCACCGAGGGGCTGATGGGCATCCCCGTCGACGACAACGCCGTCGTCGGATTCTCCGCCGTCATCCAGGTCGGCGCCATCGCCGCCGTGCTCGTGTACTTCTTCAAGGACATCGTGCGGATCGTCTCCGCCTGGGGCCGCGGGCTGGTCAACAAGGAGGAGCGGTACCACCACGACTACAAGTTCGCCTGGTGGGTGATCGCCGCGACCATTCCGATCGTGATCGTGGGCCTGGCCGCCAAGCCGCTGATCGAGGGCCCGCTCGCCTCCCTGTGGGTGGTGGCCGGTTCGCTGATCGTCGGCAGCGGCGTGATGTGGGCTGCCGACCAGATGGGCCGGCACAAGCGCGGCGAGGACGACACGTCCTTCAAGGACGCGATGCTGGTCGGCTGCTCGCAGATCCTCGCGCTGCTCTTCCCGGGCTTCTCGCGTTCCGGCGCCACCATGTCCACCGCGCTCATCCTCGACCTCGACCGGGTCGCCGCCACCCGGCTGTCCTTCTTCCTCGGCATCCCGGCCCTGACCGGCGCCGGCCTGTACGAGCTGAAGGACGCGCTCGGCACCGGGGTCGGCGCGGCCCCGCTGGCCGTCGGCACGATCGTCTCCTTCGTCGTGGCCTACGCCTCGATCGCGTGGCTGCTGAAGTTCGTGGCCAAGCACTCCTTCAACGCCTTTGTGATCTACCGCCTCGTCGTCGGTGTGCTGCTGATCGGCATGCTCACCACGGGCGTGCTCGACAGCTGACCTTCTGACTGCCAGGGGGCGGAAAGCCGGCTTACAGGCTTCCCGCCCCCTGAATTTTTCTTTCCACCCGCCTTGACACCGCCCCGCCGCCACCCGGAGTATCACTCCCGTGAACCTGTCAGACAGCCGGACAGCCAGTCAGCCTCCCCGGCGCATCAGCGCCATGGAAGCCGTCCTCGGTCATCTGCGCGGCGCCATCGAGCGCGGCGAGTACGCCATAGGCGACAAGCTCCCCAGCGAAGCGGAGCTGTGCCGCACCCTGGAGGTCTCCCGGCCCGTGCTGCGCGAGGCGCTGCGCGCCCTGCAGACGATGGGCCTGACCGTCTCCCGGACCGGCAAGGGCACCTTCGTCGTCGCGAACGCCGTCGAGGACCCCACCTTCGGCGACTACGCCGCCAGCGACCTGCTCGAGGTGCGCCGCCACATCGAGATCCCCGTCGCCGGGTACGCCGCCGTGCGCCGCACCCCGGAGAACCTGGACCACCTGGCGCATCTGCTGGAGCGCATGGAGCGGGAGACGGACACCACCGCGTGGGTCGCCATGGACACGCTGTTCCACCTCGCCGTGGCCGAGGCCGCCCAGAACCCGGTCTTCCGCCGGGTCATCGAGGAGATCCGCGACGCACTGGCGCGTCAGTCGGCCTTCCTCAACGAGCTGGGCGGCCGGCGCGAGCAGTCCAACCGCGAGCACCGGGCGATCGTCGAGGCGCTGGTCGACGGCTGCGAGCAGGACGCGGTGGAGGCCATGGCCCACCACCTCGACCGCGTCGAGACGACCCTCACCGACATCGTGCGCCCCTCGCGCGCGGCACAATCCACGGAAGGCGGACCCGAGGCGTGAGCGAACAGCACCTCAAAGACGAGACGCGCCCCTCGCCCCGTCACACAGACGCCGGAGACGCGGGCTACAGCAAGTCCCTGAAGTCCCGGCACGTCAACATGATCGCCATCGGCGGCGCCATCGGCACCGGCCTGTTCCTCGGCGCCGGCGGCCGCCTCGCCGACGCCGGCCCCTCGCTGTTCATCGCGTACGCGGTCTGCGGAGTCTTCGCCTTCCTGGTCGTGCGCGCCCTCGGCGAACTCGTCCTGTACCGCCCGTCCTCCGGCGCCTTCGTGTCGTACGCCCGCGAGTTCCTGGGGGAGAAGGGCGCGTACACCGCGGGCTGGATGTACTTCCTCAACTGGGCGACCACCGGCGTCGCCGACATCACCGCGGTCGCGACGTACACCCACTACTGGGGGATGTTCTCCGACGTCCCTCAATGGCTGATCGCATTGATCGCCCTGGCGGTCGTCCTGACCGTCAACCTGATCTCCGTCAAGATGTTCGGTGAGCTGGAGTTCTGGTTCGCGATCATCAAGGTGGCCGCGCTGGTGACCTTCATGTGCATCGGCATCTTCCTCCTGGTCACCCGGCACCCGGTGGACGGAACGACCCCGGGCCCCTCCCTGATCACCGACCACGGCGGCGTCTTCCCCAACGGCCTGCTGCCCATGCTGCTGATCATCCAGGGCGTCGTCTTCGCCTACGCCTCGGTCGAGCTGGTCGGCGTCGCCGCGGGCGAGACCGAGAACCCCGAGAAGATCCTGCCGAAGGCGATCAACTCGATCATGTGGCGCGTGGGCCTGTTCTACGTGGGCTCGGTGATCCTGCTCTCCATGCTCCTGCCCTGGAACACGTACACGTCCGGCCAGAGCCCCTTCGTGACGGTCCTGTCGCACATCGGTGTCCCCGCGGCCGGCGGCGTGATGAACCTCGTCGTCCTCACCGCGGCCATGTCGTCCCTCAACTCGGGCCTGTACTCCACGGGCCGCATCCTGCGCTCCATGGCGGTCAGCGGCTCGGCCCCGAAGTTCACCGCGCGGATGAGCCGCACCCAGGTCCCCTACGGCGGCATCCTGCTCACCAGCGGCTTCTGCGTGCTCGGTGTGGGCCTCAACTACGTCGTCCCGGCGGACGCCTTCGAGATCGTCCTGAACTTCGCGGCGATCGGCATCCTCGCCACCTGGGGCATGATCATGATCTGCCACCTGCGCTTCTGGCAGAAGACCCGGAGCAACGAACTCACCCGCCCCGGCTACCGCCTGCCGGGCTCCCCCTGGACCGAACTCGTGACGCTGGCGTTCCTCGTCTCGGTCCTGGTCCTCATGTACGCCGACGGCGGCGCGGGACGCACCACCGTGCAGTGCCTGCCGCTGATCGCCGGCGCCCTGGTCGCGGGCTGGTACGCCATCCGCGGCCGCCTCCACCGCACCGGGGCCGACGCGTGAACAGCGCACCCCGCCCCGTCCACCCACCACTGAACCAGGCAGAGATGTACAGCAGTTCCCTCGCGGCCGCACCCCAGATCCGTGAACCCCTCCACGTCCCCGTCGCCCACCTCGTACGCGGCGGCGTCATAGAAGGCATCCACTACGGCTCCGTGGCCGTACTGGGCCCCGACGGCACACCCGAGTTCCAGCTCGGCGACATCGAGGCGGCGTTCTACCCCCGCTCGGCGATCAAGCCGCTCCAGGCCGTCGCCATGGTCCGCGCGGGCCTGCCGCTCGACGGCGACCTCCTCTCCCTGGCCGCCGCCAGCCACTCCGGCGAAGAGGTCCACCTCGAGGGCGCCCGCCGCATCCTCGACCTGGCCGGCCTCACCGAGGACGACCTGCGCAACGTCCCCGACCTCCCGTTCGACCCCGCCGTACGGGACGCCTGGATCCGCGCCGGCCGCGGCCCGTCCCGCCTGGCCCAGAACTGCTCCGGCAAGCACGCGGCCATGCTGTACACCTGCAAGCTCAACGGCTGGTCCCTAGAGGACTACCTCGACCCCGGCCACCCCCTCCAGAAGGCGATCGCCGAGATCGTCGAGGACCTCACCGGCCAGCGGATCGCGCAGGTCACGGTGGACGGCTGCGGCGCACCGCTCTTCTCCGTCTCCCTGCACGGCCTGGCCCGGGCGGTCGCCCGCATCACCACGGCGGCCCCCGGCACCCCGGAGGCCCGCGTGGCCGACGCGATGCGCGACCACGCCGAGATGGCCTCCGGCGCGGGCCGCGACGTGGCCGCGCTGATGCGGGCGGTGCCGGGGCTGCTGGCGAAGGACGGCTTCGAGGGCGTCCAGGTCGCGGCCCTGCCCGACGGCCGCGCGATCGCCGTCAAGATCGCGGACGGGGCGAACCGGGCGCGGATCCCGGTCGCGGCGGCGGCGCTGGCCCGCGCGGGCGTGGACCCGTCACGCCTCACCGACTTCGCGGGCGAGCCCCTGCTGGGCGGCGGCACACCGGTGGGCGAAGTCCGCCCGACCCGAGCCCTGGACCTCCCCACCCACTGACACCCCGCGAGCGCGCGGCCCCGACGCAGGGCTGCACCCGGCGATGTGATGCCCACGGCCGGGCCGCACGCCCGCGTCGCCCGGTACTCGACGCTGCAGCCGACCGGTGCCGGCCGCGCAGCCCGGCACCGGCGACGAGGCACAACTGCCCGCAGCTACACGGGACGGCACCCGCGCGGCGGTCCCTCGGTTACGCGCGCGTGGCGATCCCGCGCGCGGGAAGGGGCGACGGCCCGCAGTCGCCGACGGCGGGAAGGGGGCGGGGTGGGGGGTGTCCGCCCGCAGCGGCCGGCACCGGCACAGGGCGCCGTCGTCGGGGACGGGCGGCCGGACCGAGGACGGACACCCCCCACCCCGTCCCCGACTCACAACGAACCGAAGGCGCGACACCAGCCACCCACCGGACCGTAACGGGCCGCCGCAGGCACAAAAGGGGCGCGGGGAACTGCGCGACCAGCCACAAGGCACCCGCAGACGAAACATGACCCAGCGCCGCAGGCATCCGCGACCAGCCCCCACCCACCCGCAGACAAAACACGACCCAACGCCGCACGCACCCGCGACCAGCCACAACGCACCCCGCACGCACCCACAAGGAAGAGCCCCATGCGCACCGAACACGACCTCCTCGGCAACCGGGACATCCCCGCAGACGCCTACTGGGGCGTCCACACCCTCCGCGCCACCGAGAACTTCCCCATCACCGGCACCCCCATCTCCACCTACCCCCACCTCGTCGACGCGCTCGCCGCCGTCAAGGAGGCAGCCGCCCGCGCCAACGAGGAACTCGGCCTGCTCGCCCCCGAGAAGGCCGCCGCGATCATCGCCGCCTGCCAGGAGATCCGCGCCGGAAAGCTGCACGACCAGTTCGTCGTCGACGTCATCCAGGGCGGCGCCGGCACCTCCACCAACATGAACGCCAACGAGGTCGTCGCCAACCGCGCGCTCGAACTGCTCGGCCACGCCAAGGGCGAGTACACCCACCTGCACCCCAACGAGGACGTCAACCTCGGCCAGTCCACCAACGACGTCTACCCCACCGCCGTCAAGATCGCGACGGTCTTCGCGGTCCGTGGGCTGCTCAAGGCGATGGCGGTCCTCCAGGACGCCTTCGCCCGCAAGGCCGTGGAGTTCCGCGACGTACTCAAGATGGGCCGTACACAGTTGCAGGACGCGGTGCCGATGACGCTCGGTCAGGAGTTCTCGGCGTACGCGGTCATGATCGAGGAGGACCGCAGCCGTCTCGCCGAGGCCGTCGAGCTGATCCACGAGATCAACCTCGGCGCCACGGCCATCGGCACCGGCCTCAACGCCCCCGCCGGCTACGCCGAGGCCGCCCGCCGCCACCTCGCCGACATCACCGGCCTGCCGCTCGTCACGGCCGCGAACCTCGTGGAGGCCACGCAGGACTGCGGCGCCTTCGTCCAGATGTCCGGCGTGCTGAAGCGGATCGCCGTCAAGCTGTCGAAGAGCTGCAACGACCTCCGCCTGCTCTCCTCCGGTCCGCGCGCCGGCCTCGGCGAGATCAACCTCCCCCCGGTGCAGGCGGGTTCGTCGATCATGCCCGGCAAGGTGAACCCGGTGATCCCCGAGGTGGTCAACCAGGTCGCCTTCGAGGTGATCGGCAACGACGTCGCCATCACCATGGCCGCCGAGGCCGGCCAGCTCCAGCTGAACGCGTTCGAGCCGATCATCCTGCACTCCCTCTCGGAGTCGATCACGCATCTGGAGCGCGCCTGCGTCACGCTCGCCGTCCGCTGCGTCGACGGGATCACCGCGAACACGGAACGCCTGCGCGCGACCGTGGAGACCTCCATAGGCCTGGTCACCGCGCTCAACCCGCACATCGGCTACACGGCGGCCACGGACATCGCCAAGGAGGCCCTCGCCACCGGCCGCGGAGTCGCCGAACTGGTCCTGGAAAAGGGCCTGCTCCCGGCAGACCGCCTCGCCGCTCTCCTCCGCCCGGAGGTCGTGGCGGGCAGCGCGGCCCCCCTGACCTGACCCCCCGAAGCGCCCCGAACCACCCCTGAGCGCACCGAACCACCGCCGACCGACCACCCTGAAGCGCCCCGCACCCGACCCGGAGGGAGAATGCCGATCATGGCACCGTCGAAGACGTTCGCCCCGGTACTCGAGCGCATCGCCGAGGAGATCGAGCACACCCCCGGCCGGGGCCGCCCCGCCGGCTACATCCCGGCGCTGGCGGCGTGCGACCCGCGCAGCTTCGGCATGGCCGTGGCGGAGCCGGACGGCACGGTGTACGGCGTGGGGGACTGGCGTGAGCCGTTCTCCACGCAGTCCATCACCAAGGTCTTCACCCTCGCGCTCGACCTCGCCCGCGAGGGCGACGAGCTGTGGGAGCACGTGGGCCGCGAGCCGTCCGGCAACCCGTTCAACTCCCTGGTGCAGCTGGAGTACGAGAACGGCATCCCGCGCAACCCGTTCATCAACGCGGGCGCCCTCGTCGTCACCGACCGCCTGCACACCCGTACCGGCGACGCGGCAGCGGAGTTGCTGGCCTTCCTGCGCGCCGAGAGCGGCAACACCGGCCTCGCCTTCGACGGGGAGGTCGCCGCCTCGGAGTCCGCGCACGGCGACCGCAACGCCGCTCTCGCGCATTTCATGGCGTCGTACGGCAACATCGACAACCCGGTGCCCGAGCTGCTCGACCAGTATTTCCGCCAGTGCTCGATCACCGCTTCGTGCGCCGACCTGGCTCTGGCAACCGGATTCCTGGCCCGCCACGGGGTCCGCGCCGACGGCTCACGCCTGCTCACCCGCAGCCAGGCCAAGCAGGTCAACGCGATCATGCTGACCTGCGGCACCTACGACGCGGCGGGCGACTTCGCCTACCGTGTCGGCCTGCCGGGCAAGAGCGGCGTCGGCGGCGGCATCATCGCCGTCGTACCCGGCCGCTGCACACTCTGCGTCTGGAGCCCGGGCCTGGACGAACGCGGCAACTCCGTGGCGGGCGTGGCGGCGCTGGACCGCTTCACGACCCTCACGGGCCTCTCGGTGTTCTGACCGGAACCACGCCCCCGCACCTCCCGTCCACACGCAGGCCCCCGCACACCCCGTCATACGCAGGCCCCCGCACACCCCGTCCACACGCAGGTCCCCGCCCCGAGGCCGCGGCGTCGCCCCGCGGTCACCCGGCATTGGCACGCTGACCCGGTGCTGCCCATGGCTTTCCCCGTCGATCTACGCCGCTGCCAGGTGCTCGGTCTGGCCGGCACCGCCTTCCTCGCCCTGGGCGGGGAGACGGCAGGCGCCCTGCCGATGCCGGACCTGCCGGCGCCGGCCTCGGCGCGGGCCGCGCTCGGGCTGGTCGGCGTGTACTTCGGTGTCGTCCTGCTGATCGCCGCCTGGGCCCTGCTGGGCCGGCTGGTGCGCGGCCCGCATCCGCCGTCCCCGCGCGCCCTGCTGCTCGTGCTGGCCGTCTGGGCGGCCCCGCTGCTGCTCGCGCCGCCGCTGTTCAGCCGTGACGTCTACAGCTACCTCGCCCAGGGCGCCATGGTCGACGCCCACCTGGACGTCTACGCGCACGGGCCGGCCCTGCTCGGCGGCCCGCTGGCCGACGAGGTGGCCCCGCTGTGGCGGCACACCGGCGCGCCGTACGGGCCGGTGTTCCTCGCGGCGGCGTCCGCGCTGTCCGGGCTGACCCGGGGCAGGCTGCCCGCAGGCCTGCTCGGCATGCGCCTGCTCGCGCTGCTCGGCGTCGCCCTGATGGCGGCCGTACTGCCCCGCCTGGCCCGCGCCGGCGGCGCCGACCCGGCCGCCGCGCTGTGGCTGGGCGCGCTGAACCCGCTGGTCCTGCTGCACCTCGTGGCGGGCGCCCACAACGACGCCCTCATGCTCGGTCTGCTGGGCCTCGGCCTGGTCGCCGCCTCGGGCCGCCACCCGCTGACCGGCGCCGTCCTGGTCACGCTCGCCGCCCTGGTGAAGGCGCCCGCTCTGCTCGGCCTCGCGGCGGTCGTCGTCCTCCAGGTCCGCGCGGGCCGCCGCCCGCTGCCGGCCGCCCTGGCGACGCTGGCCGCGGCCGCCGCCGCGACCGTCACGGCGACCGCCGTCGCGGGCACCGGCTACGGCTGGATCGGCGCCCTCGACACCCCGGTCTCCGCGCACAACTGGGCCCCGACCACCCTGCTCGGCCGTGCCACCGGCGCGCTGCTGGACCGGCTCGGCAGCGACCTGGCCCCGCTCGCGGTCCCGGCCTGGCACACCCTCGGCCTCGCCGTCACCGCCGGCGCCCTGGCGGTCATATGGCGGCGCCGGCACCCGCACCCGGTGTACGCCCTGGGCCTGAGCCTGGCCGTGGTCGCCGCGTTCGGACCGGCGATCCGCCCCTGGTACGCCCTGTGGGGCCTGTTCCTCATCGCGGCCGCCGCGCCCAGCACCTCGGTCCGCCACCGGATGGCGGGCGTCGCGGCCCTGCTCGCGCTCGCCGTCCTGCCCGGCGGCGGCCCGGCCGACGCCGGCCGGCTCGTCCTGGCCGTCTCCGGCGGGGCACTGGCCCTGGTCGTGCTGTTCCAGGTCCACCAGGTGGCACAACTCCCGGCACTCGAGCGCACCGCATGAGCCGGCCGGCCCCGGGCCCCCGCCCCCGTCCGTCGCTCCCCGTTCCCGCCACCGACCGCGGCCGGCTGCTGCTGCTCCTGTCCACGGCCGTCGCGGTGACGGTGTTCACCGCGACCGTGCCGTTGCTGCGGGACTGGTTCGACCTGCGGGTCTACTACGGCGCCGTGCACACCTGGGTCCACCACGGCGGGCACGTCTACGACTACCGGGTGCCGGGAACGGCGTACGGCTTCACCTACCCGCCGTTCGCGGCCGTCGCCATGCTGCCCATGGCCCTGCTCGGCCGTCCCGCCGCCCTCGCCGTGGCCCTGCTGCTGGACGCGGTGGCGCTGGCGGTCGTGCTGCGGGTGCTGGCGGGCCGGGCGTGGCGCCGGCCCGGCTGGTTCGGCTGGGGCCTGATCCTGTGCGCTCTCGCCCTGTTCGAGCCGCTGCGCGACACCGTCAGCTTCGGCCAGGTCAACCTCCTCCTGCTGGCCCTGGTCCTCGCCGACGCCTGGCTGCTGACGTCGGCCCGCGGCCGGGAGCGGGACGCCGGCGCAGAGGAGAGCCGGGGGAGCCGGGCGGCCGTACTCGCCGGTGCCGGGATCGGGCTCGCGGCGGCGATCAAGCTCACGCCCGTGCTCTTCATCGGTCTGCTCCTGCTCGCCGGCCGCCGACGCGCCGCGGCCGTCGCGACGGCGGTCGCCCTCGCGGCGACGGTGCTCGCGGCGCTCGTCGCGCCCGGCCCGTCCCGCTTCTACTGGACCGTGGCGATGTGGGACACCACGCGCGTGGGCCGCCTCGACTACGTCTCCAACCAGTCCCTGCAAGGCGTGCTCGCCCGCCTCGGGGAGCCGCAGCACGGGCTGTGGGCGCTGGCCGTCGTGGCCGCGCTCGGCGTGTGGGCGTGGCGTTCGCGCCGGGCGGCGGCCGCGGGCGACTGGCCGGCCGCCTTCGCGCTGACCGGACTCGCCGCGTGCCTGGCCAGCCCGATCACCTGGGTGCACCACCTGGTGTGGCTGCTGCCGTCCTTCGCGGTGCTGCTGCGCGCCGGGCACGCGCGCGTGGCGGGCGCTCTGTACGCGGTGCTGTGCACCAGCGTGGTGTGGCTGTGGGCCCACAACGCGTCGGGCGTGGCCGCGTTCGCCGGTTCCAACGCCTACACCTGGGTCACGCTCGGTCTGCTGCTGTGGCTGCCGTACCGTCACCCGCGCGCGGCGGCCCGCTTCTTGGCGCGCAGCGACAACGCCACCGTGGCGGCGCCCGCGGCGGACGCGGAGACGATCGCGGCCGCCTCCACCCAGCCGGCGCCGTCCTGCGGCGCCGGAGCGGACACGGCGGCGGCGACGGGGGAGGCGTGCGGCCCGTGCGGTGGCGGTGTGTCGTGCACGGCGGCGTCCAGCGAACCGACCGGATCGACCCGCCCCGCCGCGCCGAACCCCCAGTCCAGCAGCGCCCGCGCCTCCTCGTAGACGGTGAACCCGCCGCCCGCCTGAGGGTTCATCACCGTCACGACGAGCGTGCGGGTGCCCCGCCGCGCGGCGGCGACCAGGGTGTTGCCGGCCTGGGTGGTGTAGCCGTTCTTGACGCCGATCAGCCCCGGATACGCCTGCACCCCGTCGGCGCCGGTGAGCAGCCGGTTGGTGTTGCGGATGCCGTACGACCACCCGCCGCCGCCCGGGAAGCTGGCTTCGGCCGTGCCGCAGTACTGGGCGAAGTCGGGGTTGCGCAGCCCTTCCCGCCCGAACACCGCGAGGTCGTACGCCGAGGAGACCTGGCCGGGCGTGTCGTAGCCGTCGGGGGAGACGACGTGGGTGTCGCGGGCGCCGAGCGCGCGGGCCTTGGCCTGCATCTGGGCGGCCGTCGCCGACCAGCCCCCGTTGAGTGCGGCCAGTACGTGCACGGCGTCGTTGCCGGAGTTGAGGAAGACGCCGCGCCACAGGTCGGCGACGGTGTACGTGTGGCCCTCCGCGACCCCGACCATGCTGCTGCCGGGCCCGATCCCGGCGAGTTCCTCCTCGCTGACCCGGTGTTCCATCCCGGCCGGCAGGGAAGGCAGCACCGTCAGCGCGAACAGCGTCTTCAGGGTGGAGGCCGGCGGCAGCTTGCGGTGCGCGTCGTGCGCGGCGAGCACCTCGCCGGTGCCGGCGTCGGCCACCAGCCAGGACAGCGCGGAGACGTCCGGCAGACGCGGGGCGCCGCCGCGCAGCCGTACCTGGGTGCCGTACGTCTGGAGCAGGGACGGGGGTGCCGCCCGTGGCCCGCCGGGCGTGGGCTCCGCTCCGCCCGCGGCGGACGCCGCGGCGGGGGAGAGGGCGAGGACGCCCACCACCGTGAGCGCACAGGTCGACAGGACGACCCGGGAAGGAAATCCGATGGTCATACGATCAACCTAGGAATCGTTGGCGGATTCCCCCTGCTGTCCGGGCCGAACGGGTCACGTGTGCACCCGGATGCCGCACCTATGGCCGGATGTGCCGGACCCCCGCGTGCCGGGAGGGCGTACGGGAGACATGCCCGGAGCCGGAAGGTGACAGGGTGGCCGGATCATCCGGTGGGGGGAACGGAAGTTCGACCGTCACCGTGCCGCTCTACGAGAACACAGGAGCGACAGGGTGTCAGGCCGTCGGCAGTGTGGGCTGGATCCGGCGCAGGAACGCCGCGTTGCCGGGGGTTTCGCGCAGCCGCTGCAGCAGTGTCTCCAGTCCGGCGGGCCCGCTCTGTGCCGCGAGGGCCCGGCGCAGCCCGCGCACGGCCGCCAACTCCGGGGCCGGGAGCAGGAGTTCCTCGCGCCGGGTGCCCGAGGCGGGCAGGTCGAGCGCGGGGAAGAGGCGGCGGGAGGCCGCTTCGCGGTCCAGGCGCAGCTCCATGTTGCCGGTGCTCTTGAGTTCCTCGAAGAACAGGTCGTCGGCGCGCGAGCCGGTCTCGACGAGGGCGGTGGCGAGGATCGTGAGCGAACCGCCCTCCTCGGCCAGCCGGGCGGCGCCGAAGAAGCGCTTCGGGCCCTGCAGCGCCGCCGCGTCGACACCGCCGCTGAGGGTGCGGCCGCCGGCGGAGGCGGCGTGGTTGTGGGCCCGGCACAGCCGGGTGAGCGAGTCGAGCAGGAGCACGACGTCCTCGCCGTCCTCCACCCGCCGCCTGGCCCGCTCGATCACCAGCTCGGCGAGGGCGATGTGCTGGGCGGGCGAGCGGTCGAAGGTGGAGGCGTACACCTCGCCGCGTACCGAGCGGCGCATGTCGGTGACCTCTTCGGGCCGTTCGTCGAGCAGCAGCACCATCAGGCGGCACTCGGGGTGGTTGCCCGCGATCGCGGCCGCGATCTGCTGGAGCAGCACGGTCTTGCCGGTCTTGGGCGGGGCGACGATCAGCCCGCGCTGGCCCTTGCCGACGGGCGCGAACAGGTCGACGACCCGTCCGGCGGCCCCGGACGCGGGGTGTTCGAGGCGCAGCCGCTCCCGCGGGTGCAGCGGGGTCAGCTCCCCGAAGCGGCGGCGGTCGCGCGCCTCTTGGGGCGTACGGCCGTTGACGTGCCGTACCTCGGTCAGGCCCTGCCGCCCGCCGCGCACCCCCTCGACGAGGTCGCCCTTGCGCAGGCCGTGCCGGCGGATCAGGGCGGGGGAGACGGGCGGGTCGGTGGGCGTGGGCAGGCAGTGGGCGGCGGCGCGCAGGTGTCCCTTCCCGCTGCCGTCGATGTCCAGGACACCGCTGACGAGCAGGTCGGACGGGGGCTGCTGGGCCACCGGGGGGCGTTCGAGGGTGATGGTCATGGGAGGCCGGTCCTTTCGTGGAGGCCGAGGTGAGACAGGTGAGCCGAGGTGAGACAGGTGAGCCGATGTGAGACAGGCGGGAAGGGGGATGCCGCGGAACGAGGGGCGCGGAAGAGCGCGCCCGGCGGCGAAGACGTCGCGCCTCGGCGGGCAAGAGGTGCCGGCATCAGGCGTACGACGGAAGAAGACACGCGCGGAATAAGGCGCAGGAAGGGGGGAATCCGCACCGACGCCCTCGATGGGGCGTGGACATGTGCTCTTGGCACTGTAGCACCGGATGGCCGCGAAACAACGGCACAGGGCGCCACCACGACCAACGCGGTGACGCCCCGGGCTATTCCGGAAGGGTGTACTGCCAGGTCAGACCGACCGCGCCGCGGCGTCGGCGGAGATCTCGTCGAACTGGGCGCCCATCGCCGCCGCCAGCGCCTGCGCGCCCGACAGCGGGCGCACCATGACGGTGAACTCGTCGATCAGCCCCTGGTCGTCGAGGTGGATGAAGTCGCAGCCGGTCAGCTCCCGGTCGCCCACCCGGGCGGTGAACACCAGCGCGTGATCGCGTCCGTCGGCCCCCGTCAGCTCACGGACGTACCGGAAGTCCTCGAAGACCTTGGCGACGCCGCGCAGGATCGCCGCGGTGATGGCCTTGCCGGGGTAGGGCTTGAAGACCACCGGGGACGTGAAGACGACGTCGTCGGCCAGCAGGGCCTCGACGGCGTCGAGGTCGCCCGCCTCCACCGCCTCGCGGAACGCGCGCATCACCATCACCTCATACTCAATTAGTTGAATAGGTGCAGAGGAGAATAGTCACCTGCTGTTAGCGTGTCCACATGTCGTTGAAGTTCGCGGTGCTGGCCGCCCTGCTGGAGGGCGAGGCCTCGGGATACGAGCTGTCCAAGGTGTTCGACGTCTCGCTCGCCAACTTCTGGCCCGCCACCCCGCAGCAGCTCTACCGCGAGCTGGACCGCCTCGCCGCCGACGGGCTGATCGAGGCCCGCCTGGTCCAGCAGGAGCGCCGCCCCAACAAGCGGATGTTCTCCCTCACCGACGAGGGCCGCACGCGGCTGCGGGAGTTCGCCACCGCGCCGCCGAGCAGGCCCACCGCCATCCGTGACGAGCTGCTGATCAAGATCCAGGCCATGGACGGCACGGACCCGGCCGCGACCCGCGCGCTGATCGAGGAGCGCAGGTCCTGGGCGAGCGGCAAGCTGGACGGCTACCGGCGGGTCCGTGAGCGCCTGCTGGACGGCCGCGACGAGGAGGAATACCTGCGCGAGGCCGACCGCATCGGCCCGTATCTGACCCTCATGGCGGGCATCTCCTTCGAGGAGGAGAACCTGCGCTGGTGCGACCGCGCACTCGCCGTCCTGGGACGGCGCGTTCCTCTAGGCTGACCGCGTGTTCAGCCCCGAAGGCCCCACCCTGCGCGAACTCGCCGTCCAGGCGCTGTCCTCCGTCGAACGCGGCTACGACCTGCTGGCCCCCAAGTTCGACCGCACACCGTTCCGCACGCCGCGCTCCGTCCTCGACGCCGTCGCCGAGCAGCTCGCCCCGCTCGGCCCCTACGACGACGGTCTCGACCTGTGCTGCGGCACCGGCGCCGGCCTCGATGTGCTCGCGCCACTGTGCCGGCGCAGCGTCACCGGCGTCGACTTCAGCGCGGGGATGCTGGACGTGGCGCGGCGGCGCACCCCGCCGGCCGGTCCGCGCGTGTCGTGGGTGCGCGCCGACGCCCGCGCCCTGCCCTTCGAGGCGGCCTTCGACCTGGTCGTGAGTTTCGGCGCGTTCGGCCACTTCCTGCCCCGCGAACTGCCCGGCCTGTTCGCCCGGGTGCACTGCGCGCTGCGCCCCGGCGGCCGCTTCGCGTTCCCCGTCGTCGCCCCGCCCCGGCCCACCGAGCCCGCCTACTGGATGCTGCTCGGCTTCGACGCCGTGATGCGGGTGCGCAACGCGCTGTGGCGTCCGCCGTTCGTGATGTACTACCGCGCCTTCCGGCTCGCCGACGTGCGGCGGGAGTTGGAGCGCGCCGGGTTCGAGGTGGAGCTGTACGCCCTGCCCGGGTTCGGGCGCCGCCGCGACGGCAGTCCCCGGGTGCGGACGATCGTCGCCCGGCGCCCCGCCTGAACGAACCCCTCCGCACCGAGCGCCTCTTCGCGCGCACGGTTGGCAGCGCTAACAACCTGTGCCATAGTTCGGGCCGCTACAGCCTTTCAGCGCATGTTAGCGATCCCAAGGAGGAGGAGTCGTGCCCACTCCCCCCGCAAGACGAGCCGCAGCCGTCGTCGCCGCCGTCCTCGCCCTGTGCGGCGGCGGACTGGCGGCGGGCCCCCCGGCGGCCGCCGCGGACCACACCGTGACCGTCGGCGCGACGGGGTCCTGGACCAACCCGGACGACACCCCGGCCGCTCCGTACCTCGACAAGGACGGCACCTTCTACTACCAGCAGGCCCACGCCCTGTACGGCGCGGACGACCCCCGCGAGTGGAGCTTCTACAGCGGCAAGGACTTCGACACGGTCACCCGGTCCAGTGCCCTCAGCGACGCGGTGAACCCGGCCGACCCCGACGACCGCAACAACGACACCACGTCGCGCTGCAACAACAGCCCCACCGGCAAGGAAGCCACCTACGCGCCCACCGGCTCCCCCTACGCGCAGAAGAACTACTGCGACCTGGCCGGAGTGTGGGTCGACCCGGACACCGGCGACTGGTACGGCCTGGTCCACAACGAGTTCACCCCGCAGCCCTTCGCCGACGGACTGCACTACGACGCCGTCGACTACGCCGTCTCCCACGACCGGGGCCGTACCTGGACCATCAAGGACCACGTCATCACCTCGCCGTACAGCACGCGGCGCGGCGACACCACCGCGTTCCCGCAGCAGACGTACCACTACGGCGACGGCGACCCGCGCCTGTACGTCGACACCGCCTCCGGCTACTTCTACGTCTTCTACGGCTCGCGCATCGTCGACAAGGGCGGCAGCTGGCGCACCTTCCACGCGCACGTGGCGCGCGCGCCGATCGCGGGGAAGATGGCGCCCGGCAGCTGGCGCAAGTGGTACGACGGCACATGGTCCGAGCCCGGCACCGGCGGCCGGGAGAGCAACATGGTCCCGGTCGACTCCGCCCACCCCACCGGCTACACCCCGGCCGGCCAGGAGTACGACCCCGCCACCCCCGGCACCGCGAACCAGCAGGTCGCCGCGGGGAAGATGCCTCCCACGTCGCCCTTGTTCGTCATGGACATCACCTACGACGCCCATCTCGGCCTCTACATCGGCGAACCGCAGGCCGTCGACCAGAGCGGCAAGGCGCCCCAGCAGTTCTACGCCACCGACGACCTCGCCTCGCAGAAGTGGCGGCTGATCGGCGACACCGGCAGCCACACCAACGCCTCCTGGTACCGCTGGTTCCTCGACCCCGCCAACCGCACCAGCAGCCAGATCGTCGGCAGGTCCTTCCGCTCCTACTGCTCCTTCGGCTGCTCGAACGACTCCTACGGCGAGTACGTCGACATCACCATCGACTCCTCCGCCCCGGCCGCACCCGTGCGCAGCGGCGCCACCTACCGGATCGCCAACGGTGACGGACGCGTCCTCGCCCAGGCCGCGGGCGCCACCACGACGTCCCTGGCCGCTCCGACGGGCTCCCGCCGGGAGGCGTGGACCTTCACGGCCGACGGCGACGGCTCCTACCGCATCGCCAACGCCGCCACGGGCCGCCTCCTCGGCGTCGACTCCACCGCCATCTCCGGCCGCGCCTGGGGAGCGAGGCCCACCGTGACCCGCGCCGGGGCGGCCGGGCCGGCCGTCGGACAGCAGTGGTTCGTCGTCCCGGGCCGCACCGCCGACGGCGCCCCCACCGGGAGCTACCGGCTCGTCAACCGCTACAGCGGCCTGGTCATCGGCCTGTCCGCGACGCGTGGCCGGCCGGCCGAGACCACACCGCTGCGCGACTGGACGGACACCACCGGCAGCCCGGTCGGCGCCTCCCGCACCGCCGCCGAGCAGACCCTGACCCTCACCCCCCTGCGCTGATCACGGCGTGAGAGCGGCCGGGGCCCCGATCCACGGGTCCCGGCCGTCGTCGCGGGGTCAGCCTGCGGCCGGCAGCGTGAACTCGTAGACCAGCGCCTCCTGGCGGGCGTCCACGACCAGGTCGGTGATCTCCAGCGGGCGGGCGTACTGGTCGTGCACGTACCGCGTCACCCGCATCGACGGGCCGTCGTCGGGGCGGACGATGGAGTCACGGTGGTGCAGGGTCAGTCCGGCGCGGCGCATCCAGTCGTAGACCCGGCGCAGCTCCGCCGAGGCGGTGCCGTCGGCGCGGTCGCGATAGCGCGCCAGTTCCCCGACCTCGTTCAGCGCCACCGCGGAGAAGGACGTCACGGCCGTCCGCCGGCCGCGCCCGTCGGCCGTGGCGCAGTCGTAGCGGTGCACCAGGGTCGGGCGGTGCGGGGCGAGGCCGAGCGCCTCGGCGTGGGGCGGCGGGGGTGGCTGCCAGGCGACCGTGGCCCGCTGCGGGCCGCCCCGGTCCGTGCCGAGGGCGCCGACCGGGAAGGTCAGCGCCTGGGCGAGATGCGGGGCCGGCCCGGGCAGGGTGGCGTGGCTGCCGCGCCGGTCGGTGGCGACCAGGCCGCGATCGCGCAGCACCTCCAGCGCCTGCCGCACGGTCTCCCGGCTGACGCCGTAGTACGCGGCCAAGTACCGTTCGCTGGGCAGGCGTTCGCCGGGCGGGACGGTGCCGCCGGTCAGTTCGGACAGCAGCAGCGCCGCGACGCGCCGGTAGAGCGGCTCCTCCGCCTCGGCGGTGTGCGAGTGGTCGAGCGGGGTGGTGCGGGCCATGCCGCGCCCTCCTGTGGGTGACGTACGTGTCGTTCGCGCTCAGTCGCCACCAGGATTACCATTGGTCTACACCAGCAGGGAAGCGTGGTCTGCCGGTTCGGCCGAAACGAGACCACCACGACCGCTCGTCACAGCGCGTCGTACACGGCACCGACCAGCGCCGTCTTGCGCGGATCGTCGGCGATGCGCGGGCCCATGCGGTTCATCACGTAGCCCAGCGAGACCCCCGCGTCCGGGTCCGCGAGGCCGCACGAACCGCCGAAGCCGTCGTGTCCGAAAGCCTTCGGGTCGGGGCCGTAGGAGCCATTCGGTCCGCTGAGCCACAGCCCGAGCCCGGCCTCCGTCTCGTGGGCGAACCCCGCCCCGAGCACCAGGTCGCGGCAGGCGCCCTGTCCCTCGCGCACCCGCTCGGCCGCCTCTGCGGACAGCAGCCGCCGCCCGCCGAACACGCCCCGCCCGGCGAAGACGCCGTACAGTGCGGCGACCGCCCGCGCGGTGCCGTGCCCGTTCGCGGCCGGGATCTCGGCGGCCCGCCAGCGCGCCGAGTTCGCCTGCGCCGCGCCCACCGCGGGGTTGGTCAGCGCGGCCAGGGCGGCAGGAGGCAACTGGGCGAAGGCAGCGGCCCGTTCGCCGTTCGCCGGGGCCGGGGCATGGACCAGTTCGGCCGCTCGATGCGCCTCGCCCTCGGGCAGGCCGATGGTGAAGTCGATGGCCAGCGGGCCGGTCACCTCCTGCCGCAGGAACGCCCCCGGCAGCAGTCCCGTCACCCGGCGCACCACCTCGCCGACCAGGAAGCCGTAGGTCAGCGCGTGGTACCCGGACACCGTGCCGGGCTCCCACCAGGGCTCGGTCGCGGCGAGCCGGCGGGTCGTCAGGTCCCAGTCGCACAGGTCCTCGAAGGAGTGCGGCTCACGCAGCCCCGCGAGACCCGCCCGGTGCGACAGCAGATGCCGCACCAGCACCTTCTCCTTGCCCGCCGCCGCGAACTCCGGCCAGTACGCGGCCACCGGCGCGTCCAGGTCCAGCAGGCCCCGGTCGGCGAGCAGGTGCGCGGCGAGGGCCACCGGACCCTTCGTCGTGGACCACACGTTCACCACCGTGTCGCGCTCCCAGGGCCGGGCGCGCGCCGCGTCCGCCCAGCCGCCCCACAGGTCCACCACGGCCCGGCCGCCGACCGTGACGGAGACCGCGGCGCCGAGTTCGCCCCGTTGCCGGAAGTTCTCCTCGAAGGCCTCGCGCACTGCCGTGAACCGCGGGTCGCAATGGCCGTGCACCTGTGGCTCGTCGTGGGACATGGGCCCTCCTCGGGTCAGGTACGCCGGGAGCCCGGGCCGTGCTCGTGCGACGCCGGGCACCCAGAACGTACCGACTGGTCGGACTGGAGGGAAGGGGTCAGGCGTAGGAGCGCACCCAGCGCAGCCGGGCCGCGTCCTGGTACGGGCCGCCCCCCTCGTGGTCGTTGAACTCGTAGACCTCTATGGCCTTGTCGTCGTGCGCCCAGGCGTGGAAGGCGGCGAACACCGTGGACGGCGGGCACGTCTGGTCCTCCAGCGCCGCCGAGAACAGGGCGGGCGCCCGGCCGCGGGCGGCGAAATGGACGCCGTCGAAGTAGGACAGGGTGCGCAGCGCGTCCTCGGTGCGGCCGCGGTGCGTCTTGAGGTAGAGGCCGATCTCCCGGTACGGGTGGCGGTCGGTGAGGGTCGTCGCGCGCGGGAAGTCGCACAGGAACGGCACATCCGGGGCGACGGCCGCCAGGTCGGGCACCAGACCGCCCACCGCGATCGCGATGCCGCCGCCCTGACTGGCGCCGAGCGCCACGGTGCGCGACGCGTCGGTGAGCGGATGTGAGCGGGCCGCCTCGACGGCCCGGACGGCGTCGGTGAACACACGGCGGTAGTAGTAGTGCTCCGGGGCGTCGATGCCGCGGGTCATGAACCCGGGGTAGGCCGGGGCGCCGCCCACCGGATCGGCGGTGCCGCCCCCGCCGCCCCAGGCGCTGCCCTGCCCGCGCGTGTCCATCACGAAGTGCGCCCGGCCGCTGGAGGCCCACAGCAGGTGCTCGTGCGGCAGCCCGCGCCCGCCGCCGTAGCCGACGAACTCCACGACCAGGGGCAGCGGCTCACCGGCCCCGGCGGGCAGGACCAGCCAGCCCTTGACGGGGTGGCCGCCGTACCCGGCGAAGGTCACGTCGTACACCTCGACGGTGGACAGGCCCGTCTCGACCGGCTCGAAGCGGGCGTCGAGGTCGTGCTCGCGGGCCTCCTGCAGGGTCTTCGACCAGAACGCGTCGAAGTCCTCCGGTTCGGCGGACGCGCTGCGGTAGTCGCGCAGTTCGTCGAGGGGGAGGTCGAACAGGGCCATGCGGGACCGCCTCAGGGTGTGGGGGACATGCGGAACGATCACACCGTACGGGGCGGTGACAGCGCTTTCCAGAGGTGCTCGGCGGTGACGGCCGCGCACGGCCCGGTCCGGCGGGCGACCACCGTCACGCCGGCCGGCGCCGGGTCCACAGCGGTTCGGTGAGCGCCCAGTCCCGGTCCCATTCGTCGAGCCGGTGGCGCAGGGACATCCGGCGCACCACGCCGTGCGCGAGGAGCACCACGGCGACCGTGCCGCCCGTCGCGGCGACCCCCATGGACAGGGTGTGCTGCCAGACGGCGGACTCGGTGGGCGGTGCGGCCACGCTGTGACCGTGGGCGTCGAACCAGACGTCGACCGTGTCGCCGGTGTGCGTGCCCGCCGGGACGCGCGCCGTCGCCGTATGCGTGGCGCCGCCCGGATCGCTCCAGCGCACGGCCACGGGGGTGGTGCGCCGGCTGCCGCCGTCCGCGCTCGGCGGTGCGTCCGGCGTCCTGCCCACGACCCGCGCCCGCACCTCGTGCCGGTCCGCGCGCGCCTGTGTCGCGACCGCCCGTGCCTCGCCGTGTGCCCACCAGCCGGTCAGTACCCCGGCCAGCGGCGCGCCGACGAGCAGGAGCGCCGCGACGACCAGCGCCGTCCACGCTTCCACCACGTCGCACCGGCGCCGCAGCGGATTGCGCCGCCAGCGCCAGTTACGCACCCGGTATCGCATGTCGACCTCCTCGCCGTCACGCGTGCGAGTGCCCACATGGATCTCGTACCCCGTCCAGCAGACATCCTTCACCGGATCCGCGCAACCGGGAAGTCCCGGACGCCCCGAGAAGTCCCGGACGCCCCGGACCGGCCGGGACGTCCGGTCAGCCGAAGCGTTCGATCCGGATGCGGTCCACCGGCTGACCGGCCGCCACCAGCAGCCGCGAGGCGTGCTCGGCGAAGGCGTTCGAACCGCACACGTACGCCTCCCAGCCGCCCGGGGGCGCCCCGGCCACCAGCGGCGCCACCTGCCCGGCGTGCAGCCGTCCCACCGGTACCCCCGCGGGGGCGCGCCGGGTGAACACCGGGGTGGTCTCGGGGCCGTACTCACCCGCGTAGATCAGGTCCTCGGGGCTGCGCGCCGACACCAGCAGCCGCACCGGCGGCGTCAGCCCGCGCGCCCGGTGGTGCCGCACCATCGACATCAGCGGTACGACGCCGGAGCCCGCGCCGATCAGCAGCGCCGGGCGGTCGCCGGGCCAGGCGAAGAAGCCGCTGACCGGGCCGCGCACCTCGAGGGTGTCGCCGGGCCGGGCCACGGTGTGGAACCAGCCGGACACCTCGCCGCCCTCGACGTGGTCCAGGGTCAGCTCGATGTGTCCGGAACCGTCGGGCGCGGACGCGATCGAGTAGTGCCGCTGGGCGACATAGCCGTCGGGCGCGGTAAGCCGCAGCATCAGGTGCTGGCCGGGCAGATGGCCCGGCCAGCCGGGCACGGCCAGCCGGAACGTGGCGGCGCGCGCGGTCTCCCGGCGGATCTCGGCGACGGTCGCGGTCTGCCACGCGGCGGCCGTCTGCTCGCTCACGGCGATCCGGCCGGGCACGGCGAAGCGCGTCGGGGGAGTGAAGGTCGTCGAGGGGGTGAAGGTCTCAGTCACCGGAGTACCGCTGCTCCTGCCAGGGGTTGCCGCGCGGATGGTAGCCGTTGCCCTCCCAGAAACCCGGCTCGTCGTGGTCCAGAAGGCGCAGGCCCGCGATCCACTTTGCGCTCTTCCAGAAGTACAGGTGCGGCACCAGCAGCCGTGCCGGGCCGCCGTGCTCGGCGGGCAGCGGGCGGCCGTCGTGGCCGAAGGCGATCCAGGCCCGGCCGCCGGTCAGGTCCGCGAGCGGCAGGTTCGTGGTGTACCCGGTGTGGGAGTACGCGACGACGTGCGTCGCGGAGGCGTGCGGGCGCACCGCGTCGAGGAAGACGTCCAGGGACACGCCCGAGAACCGCGTCCCGAACCTGGACCAGCCGGTGACGCAGTGGATGGGGCCCTCGTACGTGGACGCGGGCAGCTCGCGCGCCTGCGCCCAGTCCCACGTGCGGGGCCGCTCGACCAGCCCGTCGATCCGGAAGGTCCACTGCTCCGGCGCGATGTCCGGGGTGACCTCGGCGGACAGCACGGGCCAGTCGTCGCCCGCGTCGTACTGACCCGGCGGCAGGCCCGGGTCCTGGACGCGGGGGCGTCCGGTGAAGCCTCGGGTGACGTTCATGATTCAACCGTAAGGGGTCGCGGCAGGTGCTCCCGCCTCGCCGTTCCCGCCGATCGTTGCGGCCGTATGAACATCGCGCGGGCCGGGGAATACGGCCGTGAATCCCTCGCTTGCCGCCGGTGAACGGCGAAGGAGAGTGAGGAAGCCCATGCCCCAGGCGTACGTCTTCACCCGGTACGGCGGCCCGGACACCGAGGCGCTCGTCGACGCGGACCGCCCCCGCCCCCGCCCCCGCCCCGGGCCCGGCCATGTGCTGATCGCGGTGCGGGCGGCCGGGGTGAACCCGATGGACCGGAAGCTGCGCACCGGCTCGCGGTGCCCGGGCGAGAGCGAGCCGGACTTCCCCGCGTACTTCGGCGCCGAGGTGGCCGGTGCCGTACGGGAGACCGGGGCGGGCGTCGACGGCTTCGCGGCCGGCGACGAGGTCTTCGGCCGTCCGGTCGTCGGCGGCTGGTCGCAGTACGCGCTGCTGCCGGTGGACCTGATCGCCCGCAAGCCGGCCGGCGTGACCTTCGCCGCCGCGGCCACGCTGCACGTCGCCGCGGCGCCCGCCCACGACGGGGTGCGCCGGCTCGGCCTCGCACCCGGCAGGACGGTGCTGGCCACCGGCGCGGGCGGCGGAGCCGGAGCGGCCGCGGTGCAGATCGCCCGTGCTTCCTGGCTCGGGGCGGCTGGGGTGGCGAGCGACGGCAAGAAGGACCTCGTCGAATCGCTCGGGGCGGTCCACGTGCCCTCGGGACCGGGCCGGCCCGAGCGGGCTCGCGCCGCGGCGCCCGACGGCATCGACGGGATCGACGGGATCGACGGCATCGACGGGATCGACGGGATCGACGGCATCGACGGCATCGACCGGATCGACGGGATCCACGACCTGGTCGGCGGCGAGGTGCTCGCCGAGGCGGTGACCCCGCGTAACGGCGGCGCCCGGCTCGTCACGGCCGCGGCGCCCCCACAGGAGGCCGCACGCCCGGGCGGCTCCCGGGTGGCCCGGGTCCGCGTGAACGCCGTACGGGTAGCGGTGGCCGGGCCGGTGGCGGGGGGCGCGCTGGACCCGCTCGTCACACGGACGTTCCCGCCGGAGCGGGCCGGTGAGGCGCTGCGCGAAGCCGAGCGGGGCCACCACCACGCCCGCGGCAAGACCGTCGTCGAGGTGGCCGCGTGAGCGCCCCGCACGTCCTCGACAACCCCGCCCTCGCCTCACTGACCGGGCCGCACGCCCCCTTCGCCGAGCGGCGCGGCCGGGTGCTGCGCTACCCGCTCGACGTGTCGCCCTGGCTGGCCCTGCCCGACGATCCGGACGCCCGGGACTGGGCCGACCTCGCCGCGCTCGCCGGTCCCGGTGGCGAGGTCCCGCTGCCGGGCTTCCGGGGGCAGGTCCCGCAGGACTGGGAGATCACCTTCCACCTCGAGGGCGTCCAGCTGGTGGACGACGGCCTCGCCGCCGCCCCCGACCCCGAAGCGGTACGGCTCACCCCCGCCGACGTGCCCGAGATGCTGGACCTGGTCGCCCGCACCCGCCCCGGCCCCTTCCTGCTCCGCACCATCGAACTCGGCACCTATCTGGGCATCCGGCGCGGCGGCGCGCTCGTCGCCATGGCGGGGGAGCGGCTGCACCCGCCGGGGTGGACCGAGATCAGCGCGGTCTGCACCGACCCGGCCCTGCGCGGCCAGGGGCTGGCCACCCGGCTGATCCTCGCCGTCGCGCACGGCATCCGGGCGCGCGGGGAGACCCCGTTCCTGCACACCGGCGCGCAGAACACGGGCGCCATCCGGCTGTACGAGTCCCTGGGCTTCCGGCTGCGCCGCCGTACGGCGTTCCTCCAGGCCCGGGTGCCCGACGCACGGCCCGTGCCGGTGGCGTAGGCCCTGTCGTTCGGCTCATCCCGGCGTCGACAGGGCCTGCCGGAGCGGTCCCTCAGGCTTCCTCGTCCTCGGCCGGTGTCCAGGCGTTGTAGCGCACGAGGCAGTCGGCGAAGCGGGCCAGGTCGTCCTCGGGCCAGTCCGCGAGGCGTTCGCGGAAGGCGGCCCGGCGGCTGTCGGTGACCTGGGCGAGGATGCTGCGGCCGGCCTCGGTGAGGTGCAGGACCTGGACCCGGTGGTCCTCCGGGTCCAGCCGCCGCTCGACGAGGCCGGCCCGCTCCAGCGCCGCTACCTGGCGGCTCACCGTGGACTTGTCCAGGGCGTAGTGCGCCGCCAGGTCGGTGGCACGGCAGCCGCCGCTCTCCTCCAGATGCCCGAGCAGCGTGTAGGAGACCAGCGACAGCTCCGGGTGCATCCGCCCGGCCGACGCGCGGGCGCGGCGCGCGAAGATCGTCATCTCGCGCTGGATGGTCTCGACGGCCTCGGCTGCGTTCACTTGCCCTCCTCCGGGGTTCTGGTTGTATAGTACAACTTGTAGAAAGAGTTGTATAAGCCAACTACCTGGAGGAGTGAGCGATGAGGTCGCCCGCCGTGCGCCATGTGCTCACGCACCTGATCACCCCGCTGCTGATGTGCCTGGGCATGGGGCTCGCATACATGGGCGCGTTCGTCACCCCGGAGCCGAACCACCTGCCGGTCGCCGTCGTCGGCTCCGGCCCCGAGACCAAGGTGCTCGCCCAGTCGGTCAAGGACGCCGCCGGCGACAAGCTCGACGTCCGCACGGTCGCCACCCGTGACGCCGCCGTGGACCTGCTGATGCACCGCGACATCACCGGCGCCTACGTGCCGGGCGCGCACAGCCCCGAACTGGTCGTCGCCACCGCCGCCTCCGACATGGGCGCCACCGCCGTCGAGAAGGTCTTCACCCCGGTCGCCGAGAAGCAGGGCGCCCCGCTGAAGGTCACCGACGTGGCCCGGCCCGTCTCCGACGACCCCACCGGACAGGGCCTGTTCTTCCTGCTCATCGCCGTCTCCATCGGCTCCTACGCGTCCGTCGCCGCGATCGGCGCCGCCGGTGGCGCGCTGGCCATGCGGGTCCGCGCCCTGCTGGCGCTCGGCGTCTCGGCCGTCGTCGGCGGCATCGGCACGCTGCTCGCCGGACCGGTCTTCCACCTCGCGCACCACGACCTCGCCGGGATCTTCGGCATGGCGTGGCTGTACTCCGCCGGCATCCTGCTCATCGGCGTCGGCCTGCACACCTTCCTCAAGCGGTGGACCACGCTCGCGATGATGGTGCTGTTCGTGATGCTCAACTTCACCAGCTCCGGCGGCCTGTTCCGGCCCGAGCTGCAGAACGGCTTCTTCGGCTCCCTGCACGCCTTCTGGAACGGCGCCGGCTTCGTCGAGGGCACCCGCAGCCTGCTGTACTTCGGCGACGACGGCCTCGGCCGCACCCTGTGGACGCTGGCGGCCTGGCTGCTGGCCGGCCTCGTGGTGACCGGCGTGGCCGCCCTCCACGAGCGCGCCAAGGCGCCCGCGTCCGCCCCCGCGCCGCAGCCGCAGCCCGAGGAGGCGGCGGCGGAGGAAGAGGTCGAGGAGACCGTCGGAGTGTGATCACCCGGCGAGGGTGCTGAGGTAGGGTGGCGGTCCGGCTGCGGACCGCCCCAGCCGTGCGTCACCGAGGGAGGTGGGACCCATCACCGCAAGGACAGGTCGGGTGCTCTCCCCTCGCCGCGCGCGGACCGCCGGCGGCAGGTGACCCAGGGGGAGCGCCCTTCGGCTACCGAAAGGCCCCTCGGCTTCCATGCCCGCATCTTCCCCCTCCGTTCTCTTCCCCTCCGTCGTCGCCCGACTGCGGGCCGCCGGCTGCGTCTTCGCCGAGGACGAGGCGCGGCTGATCCTGGACACCGCCCGCGGCGACGACGAGGCCGCCGCCATGGTTCAGCGCCGCGTCGCCGGGCTCCCGCTCGAACTCGTCCTCGGCTGGGCCGAGTTCCACGGCCTGCGCGTCAGCGTCGATCCGGGGGTGTTCGTCCCCCGCCGCCGCACTGAGTTCCTCGTCGACCAGGCACTCGCCCACCTCCCGTACGCCTCGGTCGTGGTGGACCTGTGCTGCGGATCCGGCGCGGTCGGCGCGGCCCTGGCCGCCGCGCTGAACGGCGTCGAACTCCACGCCGCCGACATCGACCCGGCCGCGGTGCGCTGCGCCGCACGCAATGTCGCCGCGTACGGCGGTCACGTCCACCGCGGCGACCTGTTCGCGGCGCTGCCGGACCGGCTGCGCGGCCGCGTCGACATCCTCGCCGCCAACGTGCCCTACGTCCCCACCGCCGAGGTCGGGCTGTTGCCGGCCGAGGCCCGCGAGCACGAACCGCTGACCGCGCTGGACGGCGGCGTGGACGGTCTGGACGTGCTGCGGCGCGTGGCCGCGCAGGCGCCGCGCTGGCTGGCCCCGGGCGGCTGTCTGCTGCTGGAGACGAGCGAGCGCCAGGCGCCCACGGCCGTCGAGGCGTTCACCCGGGCGGGGCTCGTCCCGCGACTGGCGGCGGCGGAGGAGGGCTACGCCCACGTGGTCATCGGGACGCGCGCGGTGGACTGAGCACGGGACGGGGCCGGGGACCGCCTCGCGGGACGTGACAGCCCCCGTCGGTCAGCTGCTCTGTCCGGGCGCCCGGCGTCAGCCGCTCTCTCCTCGGGGCGCCCGGCGTCGGCCGCTCTCTCCTCGGGGCGCCCGGCGTCAGGTCGTGGCTCCGCTTCCGGACGCGCTCGGCGACGGCTCGTCGTCCCACCGGTGGTGGCGGAAGCCGTCGTGCCGGTGGCCCGGGCCCCGGTCGGCGAAGTTGCCGGTCAGGGCGCGGACGGCCGTGCGCTTGCCGTCGCTGCCCTTGGTGCCGACGAGGAGGACCGTGTCGCCCTTCTTCGGCATGCTGCCGCGGACGGTGGCGTCCCGGCCCACGGTCCACGTCCACGACGTACCGTCGTCGCTCTTGACGGTGACCTGGTCGCCGGAGACCTTCTCGACGGTGCCGCGCTGCCAGACCCGCACCACCCACTTGCCGGTGCTGGGGTCCTTCACGGTGGCCTCGCCGTGCACGGCCGCACCGAGGCCGAACCCGCCGCCGCCGCGCCCGTGCCGCCCGTCGGGCCCGTTCGGCGACGGCGACGACGAGGCGGAGGCCCCGGGCGGTGCCGGGGAACTGCCCGAGGTGGCGGCGTAGGCGACCGTCCCGCCCAGTGCCAGCACCGCTACGGCGGTGGCCGCGATCACCGTGCGACCGCGCGCTGAGCGGCGTCGCCACAGCTCCCGCGCGGACTCACGCTCCCGCGTGCGCTCCTGGTCCGGTTCGTGCATCGCGTTCACCTCTCCTCGGTCACCGTCACGGCACCCCCTCCTGTGATTGTCCGGGGGGCCCGCTAAGGACGGGGTAACGGTTTCCTGTGAATCGGTCGTTCCCTGTGAATCGGTCGTTCCCTGTGCATCGGCGGTTTCCTGTGCGTCACTCCTCCTGGCGGACCCGTGCGATGAGCAGGGCCACGTCGTCATGGTTGTCGGGGTGGTGCAGTGTGCGCAGCAGCAGGTCGCAGACCTCCTCCAGCGGCCGTCCCGGGCTGTCCAGCAGGGCCAGCAGCATGTCCAGGCGCTCGTCGAGGGAGTTACGGCGCGTCTCCACCAGGCCGTCGGTGTAGAACACCAGCTGGTCGCCCGGGCACACGTCGACGGCCGTGGTGGAGAAGGCGACCCCGCCCACGCCGAGCGGCGCGCCCGTCGGCAGGTCGAGCAGCTCCGGCGCCCGTCCGGCGCGCACCCGGGCCGGCGGCAGGTGCCCGGCGTTGGCGATCCGGCACTGGCCGAGCCGCGGGTCGTGCACGGCGTACACACAGGTCGCGATGGCCTCGTCGAGGCCGGAGGTGATCTTGTCGAGGTGCTCCAGGAGCAGCGCCGGGTCCATGTCCAGGGAAGCGAGCGTGTTGGTCGCGGTGCGCAGCCGGCCCATCGTGGCGGCGGCGTTGATGCCGCTGCCCATCACGTCGCCCACGACCAGCGCCGTCTTGCCGTTCTCCAGTGGGATCACGTCGAACCAGTCGCCGCCGACCTCGCTGGTGGCGCCCGCCGGCTGGTAGCGGGAGGCGACCTCCAGGCCCCCGGTGAGCCGCGGATGGCTGGGCAGCAGGCTGCGCTGGAGGGTCAGGGCGGTGTTGCGGGCGCTCTGGTACCAGCGGGCGTTGTCGATCTGCACGGCGGCCCGGGCCGCCAGCTCCCGGGCCAGCAGCAGGTCGTCCCGGCTGAAAGGGAGCGGGTTGCGGGTGCGTTTGAGGTCGAGGGCGCCGAGCACCTCGCCGCGCGCGATCAGCGGCACGGCGAGGTAGGAGTGCACGCCGGCGGCGGCCAGCAGTTCGGCGGCCTCGGCGGAGCGGGCGATGCGCGGCAGGTTCTCCGGCCGTACGTGCGCCATCATGACCGGACGGCCGGTGCGCACGCACTCGGTCACCAGCCGGTCCGAGTCGTACCGGGCGATCTGCCCCGGAGGGTCGGCCGCCTGCAGCGCCTCCGGCGCGTCCTGCGCCTGCACGGCGAGCGCGCGGATCACCGCCGACTCCGCCGGGCCCAGGCTGCTGCGCCGGCCCTCCACGACCGCCTCCAGCAGGTCCACGGCGGCGATGTCGGCGAGTTCCGGCACGGCCACGTCGGCCAGTTCGCGCGCGGTGCGGTCCAGCTCCAGCGTCGTACCGATCCGGGCGGAGGCGTCGGCGATCACGGCCAGCCTGCGGCGGGCGGCCTCGGCTTCGACGCTCGCCTGGTACTGGTCGGTGATGTCCACGACGGAGACGGCCACGCCGAGCACATTGCCGACGGCGTCCTCCAGCCGGTACAGCGAGATCGTCCAGGCGTGGTCCTCGTCCGGGTCGGCCGGGGTGCGCCCCACGGTGGCCTGGTCGACGACCGGCACTCCCGTCGCCAGCACCCGGCGCGCCGACGACTCCAGCGCGTCCGCGTCCAGGTCCGGCAGCACCTCGCGCAGCCGGCGGCCCAGCTGCTCCTCGGCGGGCAGGCCGTTGACGCGCTCCAGGGCCGGGTTGACCGACACGAACCGCAGGTCGGTGTCCAGCACGGCGAGGCCGATCGGGGACTGGGTGACCATCCGTGTGGACAGCGCCACGTCCCGCTCCAGGCGGCGCACGGTCGACCGGTCGGCGCACAGCCCGAGCGCGTACACGTCACCGCGGTCGTCCATCAGGCGCATGTTGCGGAACTCCACCAGCCGGGTGGTGCCGTCCTTGCGCCGGATGGGGAAGGCGCCGGCCCAGCCCTGCCCGGTCGCCATGACGTCCGCGAACAGCTTCACGACGAGGTCCACATGCTGCTCGTGCACCATGATGTGGGCCGCGTACCGGCCCAGGGCCTCCTGCGCCGAGTACCCGAACAGCTCCTCGGCCTGCGGGCTCCACAGCACCACGCGCCCCTGCGTGTCCAGGACCACGGAGGCGACGTTCAGGACGTCGAGCAGCCCGCTCGGGCGCACCGGTCCACCCGACGGCTGGTCGCCGTCGGTCACGGGAGATCTGGCTGACGTCATCCAGGTACCGCCTCCGCCCGTCCGTGCGGCACGCGTTCCCCCGTGCCGACTCCCCATGTTGTACCGCGCACAACCCTTTCTCCTACGCCTTCGCCCTCACCTCCACCATCCCCCAACACGGCCGGGAACGTCCGGTGGGCGCAGCGGCGACGCGTGTCCGTGCGCGGGCGGGGCGTCGCCGGGGCGACGGAATCCGTTCACGCGGAGGAATGTTTTTGGTCTGTACATGACTAGCAGGCGCCGCCAGACTGTGCGCGACCACCCCCCTGACCGAGGAGTCGGCCCATGCCCCCACGCACCGTCCGGCAACGCTGTCGCACCGCCCTGACCGGCCTGGTGGCCCTTGCCTTCGTGCTGTGCGGCGCCCCGCACGCCACGGCCGCGGACACCTGGAACGAGGTCGGCTCCGACCGCGCGGACCCGCTCACCGAGAGCCAGGGCCTGGCCTCGATCGAGGTCCCGGCCGGCAGCCCCAACCGCTACACCGGCATCGGCACGATCCCGCTGAGCGTCTCCATGCGCGGCTGGAACCATGTGGGCGACCCCGACGCCTCGTACGACGGCCACTACGTCGAGCCGTACCAGCGGGACTCCGGCGACGCGAAGATGTTCCGGGTGCAGGCGCCGGGCGGCGGCTGGTCGGAGTACGTCCACACGCTGAGCCCGGGCGAGGCCCTGAACAACTCCTGGGTGGCGATCAGCCCCGACGGCCAGTGGATGCTCAACGGCGAGTGGGGCACGATGACCCGGCTCCTCGTCCTCCCCACACCGGGCGTCAACCCCGCCACCTCCCCCTCGGCGAACCTCCCGCAGGCCGCGACCGTCCGCCTCGACCACGCCGTCCGTGACGTCCAGGGCTGCGACTTCGTCACCGCGACCCGGCTGCTGTGCGCCTCCGACGACCCCGACGGCACGCTGTTCGGCATCACCAAGCCGCTGCTGCAGATCGACCTGTCCGCCGCGCCGAACGGCACCGCCGACGTGAACGGCCGGGTCAGCGCCCTGCGGCAACTGCCGCTGCGCAGCGCCTGCTCCGGCAGTTTCGAGGCCGAGGGTGTCGACTACGACCGGCGTACCGGCACCCTGCGCGTCATCGTCGTCTCGCCCGGCTTCTGCGTCCTGACCGACAGCAAGACCTACCGCCTCGTGCGGGGCTGAGGCCGCGGGCCCGCTCCGGCCGCCGGCGGCCCTTTGGTGGCCCGCTTCGGCGGCCGGTGCTTTTCTTGGGTGTGGGGGAGCGGCTTCGCGGGGAACCCGCCCTGCCGCAGCGCGTCACGGAAGGAGCAGTGCATGCACCAGCACATGGACAACGAGAAGGCCCACCCGCACTCGGTCTCCCTGGAGATCAGTGACTGCAGCAAGGAGGACGCGCGGACCGTCTTCGACGCGCTCTGCGGGTACTTCGAGTCCGACCGGTGCACCGAGGACGTGCCGGAGCAGCTCTCGGAGGTCCGTCCGATGGTGTGGCTCGGCACGTTCGACGTCGACGACGCCCATGAGGGGGCCGAGAAGACGGTGCGTCCCGCCCCGCTGCACGGCACCGTCACGGCGGACGTCCAGGGCGGGTACTGGGCGATCGACCGCTTCCGCGAGACGCTGGACGGCCTGTTCACCGTGCACGACCTGAGCCACGCCTCGGGCGATCAGGAGCGGGAGCTGCATGTGCGGCTGGAGAGCAGGTGATACCGGCCACCTCGTTGTGCAACTAGTTGCATAAAGGCTCACGGGTCCTCTAGAACAGTGCGCAAGACACCGCGCACGGAGGGCCCGATGAGCCGTTACCCGCACCTGCTGAGCCCGCTCGACCTGGGATTCACCACGCTGCCCAACCGCGTCCTGATGGGCTCGATGCACGTCGGCCTGGAGGAGGCCGAGCGGGGCTTCGAACGCATGGCGGCCTTCTACGCCGAGCGCGCCCGCGGCGGCGTGGGCCTGATCGTCACCGGCGGCATCGCCCCCAACGACGAGGGGCGGCCGTACGAGGGCGGCGCCAAGCTCACCACCGACGCCGAGGCCGACCGGCACCGCCAGGTCACCGAGGCCGTGCACCGCGAGGGCGGGAAGATCGCCCTGCAGATCCTGCACTTCGGCCGCTACGCCTACCACCGCGACCTGGTCGCCCCCAGCCCCCTCCAGGCCCCGATCAGCCCCTTCCCGCCGCGTGAGCTGACCGACGCCGACATCGAGCGCACCATCGACGACTACGCCCGCACCGCGCGACTCGCCCGGCAGGCCGGCTACGACGGCGTCGAGATCATGGGCTCCGAGGGCTACCTCATCAACGAGTTCATCGCCGCGCAGACCAACCGTCGCACCGACCGCTGGGGCGGCTCCTACGAGAACCGGATGCGCTTCCCGGTCGAGATCGTGCGCCGGGTCCGCGAGGCCGTCGGCGAGGACTTCATCGTCATCTACCGGCTCTCCATGCTGGACCTCGTCCCCGGCGGTTCCACCCTCGACGAGGTGATCACCCTCGCCAAGGCCGCCGAGGCGGCCGGCGCCACGATCATCAACACCGGCATCGGCTGGCACGAGGCCCGCATCCCCACCATCGCGACCTCCGTGCCGCGCGGCGCCTACAGCTTCGTCACCAAGAAGCTCATGGGCGAGGTGGCGATCCCGCTGATCACCACCAACCGCATCAACACCCCCGAACTCGCCGAGCAGCTGCTCGCCGACGGCGTCGCCGACATGGTCTCCATGGCCCGCCCGATGCTCGCCGACCCGGAGTTCGTCAAGAAGGCCGCCGAGGACCGCTCCGCGGCCATCAACACCTGCATCGGCTGCAACCAGGCCTGCCTCGACCACACCTTCAGCGGGCTGATCACGTCCTGCCTGGTCAACCCGCGCGCCTGCCACGAGACCGAGCTGGTGCTCTCCCCGACCCGGCTGACCAAGCGCGTCGCGGTCGTCGGAGCCGGCCCCGCGGGCCTGGCCTGCGCGGTCTCCGCCGCCGAACGCGGCCACACCGTCACCCTCTTCGACGCCGCCGACGAGATCGGCGGCCAGCTCAACGTGGCCCGCAAGGTCCCCGGCAAGCAGGAGTTCGACGAGACGCTGCGCTACTTCCGCCACCAGCTCGACGCCCACGACGTGGACGTACGCCTCGGCACCCGGGTGAGCGCCGAGGACCTCGCGGACTACGACGAGGTCGTCGTCGCCACCGGTGTCACCCCGCGCACCCCGGACATCCCCGGCGTGGACCACCCGCGCGTCGTCGGCTACCTCGACGTCCTCCAGGGCGGCGCGGCGGTCGGCGACCGGGTCGCGATCCTCGGCGCGGGCGGCATCGGCTTCGACGTCGCCGAGTACCTCACCGACAGCGGCGACCGGGCGAACGAGGACCCGGCGACGTACTTCCGCCACTGGGGCGTCGACCTGGACTACCGGGCTCCCGGCGGCCTCGCCGCACCGCGCCGGCCCACCACGCCGCGCACCGTCCACCTGCTCCAGCGCAAGACCAGCAAGGTCGGCGCCGGGCTCGGCAAGACCACCGGCTGGATCCACCGCACCGAGCTCAAGCACCGCGGCGTCACCATGGTCCCGGGCGTGGCGTACGACCGGATCGACGACGCCGGTCTGCACGTGACCGTCGACGGCGAGAGCACGGTCCTCGAGGTCGACACCATCGTGCTGTGCACCGGCCAGGAGCCGCGCCGGGACCTGTACGACGCGCTGGTGGCGGCCGGCCGCAAGGCGCACCTGATCGGTGGCGCCGACGTGGCCGCCGAACTGGACGCCAAGCGCGCCATCAAGCAGGGCACGGAGGTCGCCGCCTCCCTCTAGGGGTGCGGCGCGTCCCTAGGATGACCCCATGTCCCTGCCGCACGCGATTCTCACTGCCCTGCTGGAGAAGCCGTCCTCCGGGCTGGAGCTGACCCGCCGCTTCGACAGGTCGATCGGCTACTTCTGGTCCGCGACGCACCAGCAGATCTACCGCGAGCTGGGACGCCTGGAGGCCGAGGGGTACATCCGCGCGCTGCCGAGCGAACAGCCGGCCCGCGGGCAGAAGAAGGCCTACGAGGTCCTGCCCGCGGGCCGCGCCGAGCTGCAGCGCTGGACGGCCGCGGCGCAGGAACCGAGGCCGCTGCGTGACGCCATGCTGCTGCGGCTGCGCGCCGCCGCCGTGGTCGGCACCGCCGGCCTGGAGGACGACCTGCGGCGCCATCTGGAGCTGCACGAGCGGCAGTTGGCGGAGTATCTGCGGATCGAGCAGCGGGACTTCCCGCCCGGCAAGGACGGGGCTCAGGACCGGCTGCGGCACCTCGTGCTGCGGGCCGGGATCGACCTGGAGACCTTCTGGACGCAATGGCTGGCGCACGCGCTGGAGGAGTTCGAAGCCCTCGGCGAGGCCGCCGAGCCCGTCACAGACGATGCGGCTTCGAGCGGCGGCGCAGGAACCACGCCGCCCCGATGACACCGCCGCCCACCAGCGCCGCGCCCACACCCATCGTGACCGGGCCGTAGTCGCGGGCGGCGCCGCCGAGGCCGCCCATCACCCCGCGTGAGGGCGAGGACGACGGCACGGGGCGGACGGTGGGCGCGGCCGGCGAGGAGACGATCACCGACTGGGTGCCGGCGGTGGTGTTGTTCGCGCACATCACGACGACCGTGTAGGTGCCCGGGGAGACGTTCGACCAGGCGGCGGACTGGCTGACGCCGGTGCCCGAGAGCGCCACCTGGCGGCCCTGGGCGAAGTTCGCCTGGCTGCTGTTGAGCAGCGCCGCCGTGCCCCAGCTGCCGCTGATCTGGGTGCAGGCGCTGGTCACCACGGACACGGTGGTCCCGGTCGTGCTCACGGAGATCCCGGAGCCCCGGGCGGAGGCCGGTCCCGCGGCGATGAGGGCGAGCGGCACAGCGGCGGCGGCCGCCACGGTCAGGCCGTGACGTCTGAAGAGGTGCAAGTCGCGCATGGGTGTCCTCCGGCGGCGGCACGGTTGGCGGTACATCCCTTGCGCCGCCGAGGGTGGGGAACGCCCGTGCTGCCTCAAGGGGCAGCCAACGCCGCACGGCGCCGACGCGCACGCGGAGAGCCCCCGGGCAGGTGACGGATTCCCACCGACGGCCCAGGTCCCATCGCGGGTCACCGGCCGGCGCCGGTGGTCACCGTGCGCTCCGCCGACCAGCCGCCCCAGGTGCCGTCCGGCAGCCGGGCCCGCAGCCGCAGCCGGTGGCGCACCCCGGGCTCGCCGCCGGCGTAGAAGCTGTAGTCCGCCCGGTCCCGCGGCGCGTCGGCCCCCCACACCAGGGAAGTCGCCGTCCGCCCGTCGAGCTGCAACTGGTACTCGCCGACCGGCCCGTCCGTGCGCGGCGGAACCCAGGACAGGTCCAGGTAGTACGCGCCGCCCGCCTCGTGGCTCGTGACGCGGAACGCGGCGGGCGCGGTGTCCCGGCCGTCGTCGGTGCCGGGGGCCGTGGTGAGAGGGAGCGGCCCGGCGGCGGGGGAGAGGTTGTCGGCGGCGTCCCGGGCCCGCACGGTGAAGGCGTACCGGGTGCCCGGCCGCAGACCCGTCACGACCGTCGCCGTCTGCGTCCCGCCCACGCTGTGGATCTTCACACCGCCCTGGTAGACGTCGTACGACACCACCTTCCGGTCGTCCCGGGAGGCCGTCCAGGACAGCTGGACCGCCGTGCTTCCGGCGCTGCGGCCGGTCAGCCGGCCCGGGCGGGTCGGTGCCGAGCGGTCCGCCGCCGCGGCGGCGGGGGTCGTCGCCGTGACCTCCCGGCTGGGCGGCCCGAGCCGGCCGGCCCGGTCGCGGGCGCGTACCGAGAAGACGTATGTCGTGGCAGGCCGAAGCCGGACGACGTCCACCATGCGCTCGCCGGCCGGCACGTCCGCCACCTTCGCGCGGTCGCGGTACACCTCGTAGCCGCGGATCCCGGCGGCGGCCGAGACCGCGTTCCACATGACATGGACGCTGGTCGCGCTGCCCGCGGTCGCCGTGACCCCGGCCGGCGCACCGGGCTGCGCCCCGCTGTCGGTGTCGTCCGCGCCCGCCCGTCCGCAGGACGCGACGAGCAGCAGGACCACCGTGTACAGCACCACGCGTCGCACGACGTGCCTCCCGGGTCGGTCGCCGAGGATGACGGGCAAAGGTCCGGACCAATGGGTTCACCATGGCATCGGTGACGCGTCCGCATCAAGGGTGTCGTGGCTGACACGTGTGCGGCCCGGGCATCGGTGCCCCCACGGGCGTTACGTATGCTGAGGCTCCGCGCGGCCGAACTCTCCGGGAGCGCTGGGGAGTTCGCGCCGCGGGCGCGGACCGCTGTCGTCGCTGTTGCCGCGCCGGACACGGGCGGCCGGGAGGCCGGAGCCGAGACAGGCCCGGCCTTCCGGCGCCTGGCGGGACGTCAGGGCCCGTGCACCGTACGGCCCCGCCCGGTGGCCGGGGTGCGAAACCCGCCCCAGATTGGCTGAGTGTCCGTCACCGTCTCCCACGAGAGGGTCCCTCCGTCGTGCGTGTCCCCTCGATGACGCTGGCCGCGGCCGGGCTGGTGCTGCTGGCCCCGGCGCTGCCGTCCGCCGCCGCACCGCGGCCGCCCGCCGCGGGCCCCCAGGCTCTCGTGGCCGTCCGGTCACCCGGAGCCGTACGCGCCGCCGAGCTGCTCGCCCGGGCCCGCTCCTGCACACCCGTCTCCCGAGGCCGCTACCGCACCGACGAGGACGCGCCGCCCACCGTCCCCGTCTGCGGCACCCACGACGCCGTCATCTGGACCGCGGACCTGGACATCGACTGCGACGGCCGGCCCACCCCGCGCTGCAACGGCGACACCGACCCGCTCTTCGCCGAGGCCACCGCCTTCGCACAGGCCGACGGCCGCTACCCGAGCGCCGAGGCCCTGCCCTACATCGTCGTGCCCGCGCCGAGCGCCCGCTGGGACCACCGCCGGGACGGCGTGCGCGGGGGCTCGGTCGCCGCCGTCGTCCACCGCGGCCGCGTCCAGTACGCCGTCGTCGGCGACATCGGCCCGAGCGACATCATCGGCGAGGCCTCCTACGCCACCGCGCGGGCGCTGGGCATCCGGGCCGACCCGCACGGCGGCGGCACGCCCTCCGGGGTGACCTACATCGTCTTCAAGGACTCCGAGGTCAAGCCCATCGAGGACCGCGCGGCCGCAGCGGCGATGGGGGAGCGGCTGGCGCGGCAGTTCGTACGGGGCGCCCGGGCCGCACGCGCGGGCGGCTGAGCGGCGTACGACGGGCGGGGAGCCCGCGTGGCCGCAGGGTGCACCGGTGCCACGGCCGGGCTCACACCTTCCGGTAGTCGTACGCCTCCTTCGCCGCCGCCTCCACCGCGTCGAGGCCGGCGCCCGTGGCCGCCGTGACGACCGCGGCGACCGCACCCTCGACGAACGGCGCGTCCACCAGACGGGAGCCCTCGGGAAGTTCGTCGCCCTCCGCGAGGAGCGCCTTCACGGTCAGCACGGCGCTGCCGAGGTCGGTGAGGACGGCGACCCCGGCACCCCGGTCCACGGAAGCGGCCGCGGCGGCGATCAGCTCCGCGCTGGTGCCCAGGCTGCCGCCCTCGGTACCACCGGCCGGGGCGACCGGCACCGCCGCGCCGCCCCCGGACAGCGCCTTCGCCAGCTTGGCCACCGACTCCGCCACGTCGGCGCTGTGGGACACGAGCACGATCCCGACCAGCTTGTCGTCACTCACCGTGTGCCTCCGCGAGGGCCGCGATCAGCAGGGCCGACGAGGTCGCCCCCGGATCCTGGTGTCCGATGCTGCGTTCGCCGAGATAACTGGCCCGGCCCTTGCGCGCCTGCAACGGCGTGGTGGCCTGTGCGCCCTGCTCGGCGGCGGCGCGGGCCGCGGCGAAGCCGTCACCGAGCGCGTCGACCGCCGGGAGCAGCGCGTCGATCATGGTCTTGTCTCCGGGAGCGGCGCCGCCCAGCGCCATGACCGCGTCCACCCCGGCGCGCAGCGCCTGCGCGAACTGCTCCTCGCTGACCTCGGCGGCGTCGCCGAGCGTCTTTCCGGTACGGCGCAGCAGGGTGCCGTACAGGGGCCCGGACGCGCCGCCGACCTTCGAGATCAGCTGCTTCGCCGCCAGCATCAGCACCGCGCCGGGCGTGTCGGGCGCCTCCTCCCGCAGCGCGGCGGTCACGGCGGTCAGTCCGCGCTGCATGTTGCTGCCGTGGTCGGCGTCCCCGATGGCCGAGTCGAGCGTGGTGAGGTGTTCGGCCTCGCGGTTCACGGACGCGGCGGCCGCGGTCAGCCAGCGGCGGAAGAAGTCGGCGTCGAGCACGTGATCTCCTTGCGTGGTAGGGATGCGGCCAGGGATGTCACTCACCTGATGATCACCGTGTCACATGCCCCAGCGCAGCCCCGGCGTGCTCACCGGCGCGTCCCACAGCCGCAGCAGTTCCTCGTCGACCTGGCACAGGGTCACCGAGGCGCCCGCCATGTCCAGCGAGGTCACGTAGTTGCCGACCAGGGTGCGGGCGACGGCCACGCCCCGCGCGGCGAGCACGCGCTGCACCTCGGCGTTGAAGCCGTACAGCTCCAGCAGCGGGGTGGCGCCCATGCCGTTGACCAGGGCCAGGACGGGGTTGCGCGGGTTCATGTCCTCGAGGATGGCGTTGACCGCGAAGTCGGCGATCTCCCCGGAGGTCATCATCGCCCGCCGCTCCCGCCCCGGCTCGCCGTGGATGCCGATGCCCAACTCCAGCTCGCCCGGCGGAAGGTCGAAGGTCGGGCTGCCCTTGGCCGGAGTGGTGCAGGCGCTCAGGGCCACGCCGAAGCTGCGCGCGTTCTCGTTGACCTGCCGCGCGATCGCCTCCACGCGCTCCAGCGGCTGCCCCTCGTCGGCGGCGGCGCCGGCGATCTTCTCCACGAACAGCGTCGCCCCGGTACCGCGGCGGCCGGCCGTGTAGAGGCTGTCGGTGACCGCCACGTCATCGTTGACCAGCACCTTCGCGACCTGGATGCCCTCGTCCTCGGCCATCTCGGCCGCCATGTCGAAGTTGAGGACGTCGCCGGTGTAGTTCTTCACGACGAACAGCACGCCGGCGCCGCTGTCCACGGCCGCCGCGGCGCGCAGCATCTGGTCGGGCACCGGAGAGGTGAACACCTCACCCGGACAGGCCGCCGACAGCATGCCCGGACCGACGAAACCCCCGTGCAGCGGCTCGTGTCCCGAGCCCCCGCCGGAGATCAGCGCGACCTTGCCCGTCACGGGGGCGTCCCGCCGCACGATCACCCGGTTCTCGACATCGACGGTCAGCTCCGGATGGGCGGCCGCGATTCCCCGCAGCGCATCGGCGACGACGGTCTCGGGGACGTTGATCAGCATCTTCATGGGTGCCTCCCGGTGAGATGGGCAGGTGGGCCCTCGACCGTATTTTCCCAGGTCGGGTTGAGTATGGCCAGTTATTGATCTTGGCGGTCGGTGGTGGCGCCGGTCGGGCTCCCGCGGTGCTGATGCCGACCTGGTGCCGACTTCGGTGACGGATCGTCAGGTGCCTGTCGTCGTCGTTGCTGGATCGCTTCACACGCCGATACCGGAAGTATCGACCTTGCGGCCGGGAAGGTCACGGGAACGGCCTGCTGTGACCGGTCGGGGCGCCGGGCGGCCACCTCCTCGTCCTTGGGTCCGGGGTGCCGCGCGCCCGGCACCCGAAGGCGTCCACGCCGATGACCAGGAAAGGATAAAGGCCTAAAATGGGCACATCTGGCGTATGTGTATCACTACTCCGTGGGGAGAGTGTGCCCATGTCAACGGGAACGCTTCTGGCGATCATCATTCCTGTCGTCGTGGTGATCGCGTTGGCCGCGGTGGCGGCCTCGATGCTGATGCGGCGCCGTCACCTCCGTGAGCGCTTCGGCCCGGAGTACGACCGGACAGTCCAGGACGCCGACAGCAGGTACGCCGCCGAGCGTGAGCTGAGGGCTCGTGAACGGCGGCACGACTCACTGGAGATCAAGCCGCTGCCCCCGGTCTCCCAGGATCGTTACACGCGTGAGTGGACCAGTGTCCAGGAGGAGTTCGTCGACCGGCCGGAGCAGGCGGTGCACGACGCCGACCGGCTGGTGGCCTCCCTGATGCACGAGCGCGGGTATCCGACCGAGGGATTCGAGCAGCAGATGAAGGACCTGTCGGTGGAGCATGGCTCCACGCTCGAGCACTACCGGGCCGCCCACGAGGTCGAGACCCTGACCACGCGTACGCAGGCCACGACCGAGCAACTGCGCGGTGCCATGGTGCACTACCGCGCACTGTTCGACGAACTGCTCTCCGACGGCGGCGGTCGAGCGCAGCCCTCCCGCTCCTGACGCGATCACAACCCCGCAGGGAGAAACCGCCATGCACAGCAACGAGGAATCGAACCGCACAGCCGGTCTGTCCACCGACGACCTGGCCGCCCCGGCCGGCGCCGGAACGGGAACACCCGCTGAAGCCCCCCTGTATCCGGGTGAGGCCACCCCGGCGACGGCGGCAGAGGGGGAGGGTGGCGAGCGCGCCGCCGGCGCGACGCAGACCCAGGCCCAGCAGGAAGCCGGAACATCAGGGGCCGCCGACGCCTCGGACGGTTCGGGGGTCGCCGGCGCCTCGGGTGCCTCGAAGACTTCCGGCGCCTCCGCCGACGAGGCGCCGCAACTGCTGACGGACGACGAGGAGCATGGCTTCCGCGACCGCTGGCAGGACATTCAGAACAGGTTCGTCGACGACCCCCGCGAGGCCGTGCAGCAGGCGGACACACTGGTTGCGGACGTCATGCAAACCCTGGCCTCCACCTTTGCCCAGCACAAGAGGGACCTGGAGGCCCAGTGGGGCCAGGGTGAGCAGGTCGACACCGAAGAACTGCGCGGAGCGCTGCGCCGCTACCGTTCCTTCTTCAACCGGCTGCTCAGCACGTAGGAGCACCACCGACTACCGGCCCCGCAAGGAACCGCGACCGCACCGGAGCGTCCCGGGCCCCGTTCGGGCGCTTCGGCGCGTCACGGTTCGGAAGGACCCGGCGGACATCCGCCCCGTGGCGGATCCCGGTCAGGAGGCCGGGTCGGAGGGTCGGCGAGCTGACGGACTCAGTGGCGGAGCCGCAAGCGATGCCGCCAGGAAGGGCGGCCCGCGGTGTCGTCCTCCGCCTCCGGTGCCTGCTCAGCAGGATCCGGCCCCGTGAAGTAGGCGCTGTCCTTGGGCCGCTGGCGGTCCGCCGCCGGACGGGGGCGCGGGGCCGGCTCCAGGTGGGGGATGTACTTGGAGCAGTGGATGTAGGCCTCGTCGACGGTCAGATGGACCCACAGCTGGGGTTGGCGACCGGGCGCCGCGTCCGTCGGCAGATGCGGGTACCACGTACGGAGTTCCTGATCGGTGTACAGCCGTACGGTGCCATTGACGTGGAGCCCTATATGGTCATGGGTGAAATCCATGAACAGCATGCCGAGGTGGGGGTTTTCGGTCATGTTGCCCGCGCTGGCCAGCACGCCGTTGCCCCGGTATTCGGGGTAGGTCAGAGTGCGGTCGTCGAGGGAGACGCAGAACCCCGGCGGCCCGGAGCGGAAGCTGGTGTCGCAGGCTCCCCGGGAGTCCGCGGTCGACAGGAACACCATGTTCTGCCGGGCTATGAACTCCCGCATGGCGGGCGTCAGGTAGGGGTGTACCTGGCGGTCGTAGAAGTCGGCCGCCCGGTCAGTGGTGCCGAGTTGCTGCTGCAGCAGCCGTTCACCGAGTGAGCCGGTCGTCTCGGGGCCGTTCACAGCTGGTCGGTCTCCTCTTCGCGCGGGGGCGGCCCCAGCGGGGCGGTCAGGACGGGGACGTCCCAGGGGTCGTAATGGATGTGGTGCGGCGGGACACCGTGACGCCGCAGGGCCTGTACGGCTTCGCTGAGCATCTGCGGTGGGCCGCACAGGTACGCCTCGTGCCGGTACCAGGGGCCGAATTCCGCCAGTACCTCGGGCAGCGTGCCCTCCAGGCCCACGATGCGCTGGTGGGAGACCGCGGCCCGGACGCGGAGCCAGTGGTAGCGCTGGGACATGCGCAGCATGTCGTCGAGCCCGTACAGTTCGTCCGCGGTCCTGGCACCGATGAACAGACTGACCTCCTGGGCCTTGCCGATGCCGTCCTGGGCCGCCTGCTCGATCAGGGCGCGCATCGGAGCGAGGCCGGTTCCGCCGGCCACGAAGAGCAGGTCCCGCCCAGCGGTCGGCCGCAGCACCATGTCGCCTTCCGGCGGGCCCAGCCGCACGGGGTCTCCCGGACGCGCGTGATGGACCAGTGCGTTGCTGACCTTGCCTCCGGCCACGGCGCGAACGTGGAAGGTCAGCCGGGAATCGGACCGTGGGGCGTGCGCGGGGGAGTACTGCCGCCACAGTCTCGGCGCCCAGGGCGTCTCGACGCTCACATACTGGCCCGCCACGAAGGGGTAGGGCAGCTGCGGCTGGACGGTGATCTCAGCGATCCCGGGTCCGCGGTGCACGTGCTCGACGATGTGTGCCTGCCACACGGCCGGCCGGTGGCGTGCGTCCTCCTCGGCGGCCTGTGCCATGACGCTCGCGGCAGCGGTGTAGGCACGCTGCCATGCCCCCGCCAGCTCCGGACTCCAGGCCGGTCCCGCGTAGCGGGAGAGCGCCAGCAGCAGGCATTCGCCGACGGCCGGGTAATGAGCGCTTTGCGTGCCGAACTTGCGGTGCCCACGACCCAGGCGCGAGCAGAACGCCACGAGACTGGGGGGATCGTCGACCAGTTCCACGATGCGCAACAGGCCGCGCACCAGTCGATCCCGCTGGACGTCGAGTTCGGCCGGGAACAAGCCCCTGACCTGCGGGTAACGGGCGAAGAGGAGGTCGTAGAAGTACGTAGCCAGCTCGGTGACGTGGGGAGCGACGACCGCCAGGCCGGCCCGTACCAGTGCAACGTCCTCAGCGCTGACGGGAGGCTGGGCGGCTGCGCTGTGATGGGCCGCCGTGGTGGGGACGAACCCGGGCGGGGTGGCCTCGCTCCATCCATGTGCCGGTCCCGGCGGCGTATCTGTGTTCCAGGTGTGTTGCATGGATCCGAATCTGCCCATCACCGTTGATCCCAGGCGTGTCCCGCCGCGACCGCGCCGCCGGAGTGAAGACAGAACCCCTCGTCCACCTCCGCGATGAGCGCACGACACGTCGGCTCAGGCCGCATCACGCCAGGCCGGACTCGCCCACCCAGGCCGCTCGCTCGTTTCCACGCGGAGAGGACGGCGCCCGGCCCGGACGAGTCGCCGAAGACCCCCCGGCCCGCGCCCGACGCCGGGCGAGGCCGACCGGACTCGGTCCGGGTCGTGGACGGCGGGCGCGGCAGGTGACGGCTCGCGGCATGGGCTTCGTCACGGTGCGGTTTGGGCGCGACATGCGTGATATCAGTGCGCTGGCGAGCGCTGTACATGGAACACACGTACCTTTCTCTCACCGCGTCGGCGCGCTCGGCAGGAGCAGGGCGACGTCGTTGTCGGGCGCTGGACCGAAACTGCCGAAAACTCCTGTACGTGTGCGAACAGATCCTTTGCCGACAGCCCGGCCGCCTGTGATGGTCAACCGTCAGGCGCCCGTCACCCTAACGTCAGAGGCCGCCCGACATGTGTTCGGGGAGTCTGTTGGGCGGATTCAACGGGTTACCGGGCAGTAGGAGTTGGCCCGCCGTTCACCGGCCTGGCTGGAAGTCCGGCCCGGGTTCACCGGAGCAACCCCGAACGCTCGCCGCGAGGTCATGCAGACCCGGGGTCCGGCGGCCCGTGCACCGCCGATGTGCCGCCGGCCGTCGCTCACCGCCAGGAACGGGCGGTACGAGGGCTCATGCGGCTGGACCTCAGGCGGTGTCCGACCGTCCGCGCGGGCCGGGGTCGGGGGGCGCGGGGGGCTGTCCCGGTTCCCGCGCCGGGGCGGTGCGGCCGGTGAGGAACGATGGGGGCAGCAGGTGGGCGGCCGTGCACAGGCAGGCGCCCAGCCAGCCGGCGGCGAACAGCCATCCGCCGAGCACGTCCGTGAACCAGTGCACGCCGAGGTAGACCCGGGTCGCTCCGACCAGCAGGGCCCAGCCGCACACGGCGATCCGCAGCACGGTGCCCCCGCGTGGGGCGCGCAGCGTGAGCGCGACGGTGAGCACTCCTGCGGTCACGGTGGCGGTCGTGGTGTGCCCGGAGGGGAAGGCCCAGCCGCTCGCGTGCGCCGTCCAGTCGGCCTCGGGCGGGCGGGAGCGGTGGACCAGCTCCATCACGCCGTAGCGCACCAGCTGACCCGCGCCCAGGCAGGCCAGACCGACGGCGGCGGCGAGCAGCCGGGTCCGTGGCGTGCGTCCCGCGACGGCGCCGGCCAGTGCGGCGAGGAGGTAGGGGACCACTCCGGTGCCGGTCGCGGTCACTCCCCGGGCCAGCGCCACGGCCTCCTCCGGGCGATGGCCGACGGACCATATGAGGAACCTGTCGTCGAGCCAGAGCGGCGCACCGGCCCGGCCGGTGACGATCAGGGCCAGGACGGTGAACGCCGCCCACGCGCCGAGACCGGCGCTCCCCGCGAGGTCGGCGACGTCCCGCCGTCGCCCGCTCGGCCCCTTCGCCTTGGTGGCGCCGCCCTCGGCGTTCACGAGGTGGACAGCAGCGCACGCAGCGGAGCCGTCGCCGTCAGCCGCTGGGCCAGCGCCTCCGAGCGGCGCCGCAGCAGCAGCATCGACGCGAGCGCGACGAGTCCGCCCACGGCCACTCCGGCCAGCACGTCGTGCGGATAGTGCACGCCCACCCAGACCCGCGAGGCGGCCATCGCCACGGCCGCCAGGCAGGCGAGCGCGCCCAGCCGCCGCGAGAGGAGCAGCAGCGCCACGGCGGCCGCCGCGGCGATCGCCGCGTGGTTGCTGGGGAACGACCAGTCACCGTGCGCCGGGCACGCCTCCAGGGTGCGCACCTGAAGGGTCTGGCAGGGCCGGTCCTCGTGCACGAACATCTTCAGCACGTCGTTCACCACGTACGCCAGGACCACGACCACCGGCACGGCCAGCGCCGTCACCGCCGTCGCGGCCCCGGCGCGCCGGGCCCGCCACCAGACCAGGACCATGAGCAGGGCGAACACCGCCAGACCGTACGCCGACCACACCTTGATCGTGGTGTCCAGCCACCCCGGCGAGTGCCGCGCGAGGTCCACCACGTCCCGGTAGGCGGAGCCGTCGATCGACGCTCCGGTGAACGCGAGAGTCATCCGTGGACCTCCTCGGTTTTGGCGCGCCTGCGGCCGCGGTACAGCTCGCGGGCGAGCGGGATCAGGGAAAGCACCACGATCAGTGCGACCAGTGGCAGCAGATAGCGGTCCACGTTCGGGACCGAGGAGCCGAGCGCGTATCCCGCCAGGGTCAGGCCGACGCTCCACACCAGGCCGCCGACCATCTGCCAGAGGGTGAACACCCGGGCGGGGACCTCCAGCGCACCGGCGAGCGGATTGAGCACCGTCCGCACCACCGGGACGAATCTCGCCAGGACGATCGCCTTCGCGTACCCGTAGCGCGCGAGCAGTTCCTCGGCTCTGCGCGCGCCCTCGTGCAGCCGCGCCGAACGGCTGCGGGCGAGCAGGGGACCGCCCGCGCGGCGCCCGATCAGATAGCCGCACTGCGCGCCGGCCAGCGCGCCCAGCGCCGCGGCGGCCAGCAGGGGCCCGAGCGACAGCCGGATGCCGTGCTGCCCCGTGCCGGTGCACAGCAGGCCGGCCGTGAACAGCAGGGAGTCGCCCGGCAGGAAGAAGCCGATCAGCAGCCCCGTCTCGGCGAACATCACCACGCCGACGCCGAGGACGCCGAAAGCGGCCAGCAGCGAACCGGCGTCGAGCGGGTTCACCGCGAGCTGCGACGATAGAACCACGGGTGTGGTCATCGCATGAGTCCTTTCTGTCCGGCCACCGGATGCACGGCACCCGATCGTCTACAATCACGTAGACGGTCTACGACACTGTAGACGATCGCGGGGTGAGGATCGTTCCATGAGCGCCGAGAAGGACGAACGCCGGCCGGCGGGCGAGCTGGAGTCCGCCGTGATGGCCGCGCTGTGGGCCGCGGGCACGCCGCTGACCCCGGCCCAGGTGCAGGCCGAACTCGCCTCCGGCCTGGCCCGCACGACCGTGACGACGATCCTCTCCCGGCTGCACGAGAAGGGCACCCTGCAACGGCAGCGGCAGGGCCGCGGCTACGCCTACCGCCCCGTGCAGGACCCGCACGGCCTGACCGCCCTGCGCATGCACAGCGAACTCGACCGCGGCAGTGACAGGGAGACGGTCCTGGCGCGCTTCGTCGCCCAGCTCAGCCCGGGCGACGAGGAGGTCCTGCGCCGACTGCTGGAGGAGGGCCCGTGAGGTTCGTCCTGCTGCTGATCCCTCTGCTGCTGCCCTGGGCGGCGCCCGCACCGGCCCGCAGGGTCCTCGACCGCTGCTCACCCGCGGCGGCGCTGTGGACCCTGACCGTGTCGGCGCTGCTGCTCGCGGCCGGCACCGTCGCGGCGCTCGGCACGCTCGCGCTGACCGGGCTGCTCAGAATCCCGGCCTTCGCCGCGCTGGGCGAACTGGTGCACCCGCTGCACACGCCCTCCGCGCGCCTGGTCCTGCCCCTGGCCGCCCTCGCCACCGGCCTGCTCACGCTCGCCGCGCTCGCCCTGGTCCGCACGGCGCTGCGACAGGTCGCCGGTCTGCGCACCGCGCGCGTCGAGGCCGGTCGCCGGCCCGCGGCGGGTGACCTGTGCGTCGTCGACTCCCCGCGTCCCGACGCGTACGCCCTGCCCGGCCGCCCGCACCGCATCGTCGTCACCACCGCCATGCTGCGCAGCCTCGACGCGCGCGAACGCGAGGCGCTCTTCGCGCACGAGCGAGCCCACAACGGGGGCGGCCACCACTACTTCCTGGCGGCGGCCGAGCTGACCGCCCACTGCCACCCCGCCCTGCGCGCCATCCGCGAGGCCATCCAGCTGGCCGCCGAGCGCGCCGCCGACGAGGCCGCCGCCACCGCCGTCGGCGACCGCCGCCTCACCGCCCGTGCCATCGCCCGCGCCGCCCTCGCCACACACACGGCGGACACCTCCCGGCCCGCGATGACCCCCGCGGCCACCTCCGGCCCCGTACCGCGCCGCGTGGCCGCCCTGCTGTCGCCCGCCGCACGGCCCCCGCGCGGCACCCCCTGGGTCGCCGCCCTGCTGGCCGCCTGCGCGCTGCTGTCCTGCACCACCGCCGCGACCGGCGCGATCAGCGTCCACCAGGACATCGAGATCGCCCAGGGCGACGCGACCGGCCCCTGAAACCTGCTCCCGCCCGAGCCGCCGCCCGCCCCGCCGCCGAGCCGCCGCTCGCCCCGTCACCGGGCTCGGGCTCGCCCCGTCACCGGGCTCGGGCTCGCCCTGTCACTCGGCCCGGTGCCGTGGGTCCCGGCCGCTGTAGGCTCCGCACCATGCGGATCACCGTTTCCTCGGACATGGACGAACCCGTGGCCCGGGCCCTGGTCGCCGAGCTGGGCCGGCGCGGCCACGAAGTGGTGGCGTACGGGGCGCTGCGGCCCGGCGACGACCCGCAGTGGGCGGCGTGCTCGGCGCGGGCCGCCCGGGAGGTCGCCGAGGGGCGGGCCGAGCAGGCGGTCGTGTGCTGCTGGACCGGCACCGGCGCCTCCATCGCCGCGAACAAGGTGCCCGGCGTGCGGGCCGCCCTGTGCACCGACGCCTACACCGCGGACGGCGCCCGTCGCTGGAACGACGCCAACGTGCTCGCGCTCAGCCTGCGCCTGACGTCCGAGCCGCTGCTGAAGGAGATCCTCGACGCCTGGTTCGCGGCCGAGGCAGGCGACGACCCCGAGGACCGCGAGAACCTGGCCCGCGTCGGCCGCCTGGACGCCGCACGCGACGTCTGACGTCAGGCGGCCCGGGACGGACGGATGTGCGGCCTCAGGTGACGGATGTGCGGCCTCAGGTGAGCGAGGCCAGCGTCGTCACGCCCAGCGCCGCCAGGGCGATCACCTTCACCAGCTCGCAGCCGATGTACGCGAGGTGGGCGCGCGAACGCGGTGCGTCCTCGCCCGCCAGGACCCGGTCGCTGCGCCGGTTGAGCACCGGGCGGACCGCCGCGAGCTGCACCACCAGCAGCACCGCCGCCACCGCGGTGAGCGTGACGATCGACGCGCTGGGCGAACCCAGGGCGACCGCCACCACGACGGCGACGGCCAGGACCGCCTCGGCGAGGTTCAGGGCGCGGAAGACCATACGGCCGATGCCCAGGCCCAGCGCGAGCGTCACGCCCGGCGCCCGGAACTTCAGCGGCGCCTCCAGGAACGAGATGGCCAGCACCATGCCCAGCCAGACGAAAACGGCGGCGCCCGCCACCGCGGCCGGTACTGCGTTCATGCGAGGTCTCCGAAGGGTCGTACACACACGCGTACGCACCTCTCGGAGCCCCGGTGGTGCGTACACGCATCTCGGCTCACGAGTGTGACCGATGCGCCCGGCGCCCCGTACGGCGGGGTCTCGCGAGGCGGGACCAGGGCGAAAGTCGCAGCCGGAGGCCGGACCGAAGACCGCTGACAGAGGCGGCGAGCCATCCCTAAGGTGAGGGCATGCCCCAGACCGCCCGGTTCGACCTCGACACCTACCTCCAGCACATCGGCCGGCAAGGAGAGCGCCGCCCCGACGCCGCGACCCTGCGGGGCGTGCACCTCGCCCACATGCGCTCCATCCCCTTCGAGAACCTGGACCCCCTCGGCGGCACCGCGCCCTCCCTCGACATGGCCGACCTCACCGCGAAGCTGCTGCACAGCCGGCGCGGCGGGTACTGCTACGAGCACAACACCCTGTTCGCGCACGCCCTGGAGGCACTCGGTTTCCGGGTGACGCGGCTGGCCGCCCGAGTCGTGGTGGGCGCCGACCGGCTGCAGAGCCGCCCCCGCACGCACATGGCCCTGCTGGTCGAGATCCCGGACGATCCGCGGCCGTACCTCGCCGATGTCGGGTTCGGGGCGCTCGGCGCCCTGCTGGAGGCCGTGCCGCTCACCGCCGGCACCGAGTTCCACGACGCCGGACGCCGGCACCGCCTGGTCCAGGTCCCGCACGGCGGACCCCTGCCGATGTGGGTGCTCGAAGCCCACCGGCCGGGGAAGGCCGAGGTCAGGGAGCAGGCGGGAGGCCCGGAGGAGACCGGGGAAGCGGAGCGGGCCGGGGGCCCGGAGCGGACCCGAGACCCGGAGCGGACCCGAGACCCGGAGCGGACCGGAGACCTGGAGCAGGCCGGGATCCCGGACGGCGCCGAGAACGGCTGGGAAGCGCAGTACGCCTTCACCGTCGAGCCCTTCGAGCATCCCGACTTCGAGGTCATCAACTGGCACATCGCCACCAACCCGCGCTCGCCGTTCAGCCAGCGGCTCTACGTGCAGCGGCTCACCTCCGACGGCGGCCACTTGTCCCTCGTCGGGCGGCTGCTGACCGTGACCCGCCCGGACGGCACGGTCACCGAGCGGGAGCTGGCGGACGAGGCTGAGACCCGCCGGGTCCTCGACGAGAGGTTCGGCATCACGGTCCCGGACGGCCTGACCCTGCCGGCCCGGGCATGATCAACTCTTCCGGGGGGCCGTTGTCAGTGCCCGGCGTTAGTCTGCGGACAACTGACCGATGACCCGATTCGGGGAGGTACTCATGGCCTCGCGTCTCAACCCCTACCTCAGCTTCAACGGCGACGCCCGGGAGGCGCTGGAGTTCTACAAGGACGTCTTCGGCGGCACCCTGACGGTGAACACGTACGGCGACTTCGGGCACCCCGACGCCGCACAGGCCGACAAGATCATGCACGGCATGCTGGAGACGCCCGCCGGCTTCACGATCATGGGCGCCGACACCCCGCCCGAGATGCAGCGCACGGCGGGCGACAACTTCTCCGTGAGCATCAGCGGCGACGACGAGAGCGAGCTGCGCGGCTACTGGGAGAAGCTGTCCGCGGACGCGTCGGTGTCGATGCCGCTGGAGAAGCAGATGTGGGGCGATGTGTTCGGCATGTGCACCGACCGGTTCGGCGTGCCCTGGATGGTCGACATCGCCCAGTCGGAGGGCTGACCCGCCGTCACCGAGCCGCTCCCGTAATCCAGTTGTCCCGTTACGCCACAAAGCCTTGACAACGTCCGCATGCTCCCGCGACGTTTGGGCAAGGTCGAGAAGTCCGCTTCGCGGCCGCCGGCGTCACGGGGGGATGGGGGAGCGATCGCATGCGATCCGTCAGCAGCGCCGCGGAGATCACGGTCCACAGAACGGGCGAGCTGACCCAGTCCCTCAGACGGGCCTGGCACCGCGCGATGGAAGAGTCACCCGAGTACGCCAACCCTTTCCTGGCCCCGGAGTTCGCGATCGGCGTCGGCAGGTACCGGGCCGGGGTCCGGGTGGCCGTCCTGCACGAGGGCGGGGAGCCGGTGGGGTTCTTCCCCCACGAGCGCACCGCCCTCGGCGTCGGCCGGGCGATCGGGCTCGGCCTGTCCGACTGCCAGGCCCTGGTGCACCGGCCCGGGGTCACCTGGGACACCCAGGACCTGCTGCGGGCCTGCGGACTCGCCAGCTTCGAGTTCGATCACCTCGTCGCGGAGCAGAAGCCGTTCGAACCATCGGTCACCGGCACGTTCGCCTCCCCGGTGATCGACCTGGAACACGGCGACGACAGCTACCCCGAGTGGCTGCGCGCCACCTACCCGGGGCACGCGAAGACGATCCTGAAGAAGGAGCGCCGGCTCGGCCGTGACGTCGGTGAGGTCCGCTTCGTGTTCGACGAGCGCGATCCCGAGGCGCTGCGCACGCTCATGCGGTGGAAGTCCGCCCAGTACCGCAGGACGGGCCGGATGGACCGGTTCTCCCGGCCGTGGATCGTCGACCTGGTGGAGTATCTGTTCCAGGTCCGCGAGGCCTGCTTCACCGGAGTGATGTCCGTGCTCTACGCCGGTGAGCGGCCGGTGGCGGTGCACTTCGGGCCGCGCTCCCGCACGGTGCTCGCGGCCTGGTTCACCGCGTACGACCCCGGCTGCCACCGCTACTCGCCGGGCCTGATGATGCACCTGCGCCTCGCCGAGGCGGCCCGCCGGGAGGGGGTGCGGCTGCTCGACTGGGGCCGTGGCGACAAGGAGTACAAGGACTGGCTCAAGACCCGTGAGCTGCGGGTCGCCGAGGGCTTCGCCACCCGGGCCCACCCGGTCGCCGCGGCCCACCGGGTGGTGCGCAGGCCGGTGCGGGGGCTGCGCAACACGGTGCTCGCCCATCCCGCGCTGCGCGAGCCGGCCGACCGCCTGCTGAGGACGGTCGGCGCCCTGCGCACCCGGAAGGCGGCGCCCGACCCGCACTGACCGCACCCGTGCCGGAGGCCGGCGCCCCGGGGCAGGGCGCCGGCCTCGTCGCTGCCGCGAGGGCGCCGGATCAGACCGCCGGAGCCGGGTACGTCGGGTACTCGACGCCGGAGACGTGCTGCACGACGCGGATGACCTGGCAGGAGTAGCCGAACTCGTTGTCGTACCACAGGTAGAGGATCGCGTTGTCGCCCTCGACCTTGGTGGCGCCGGCGTCCACGATCGACGCGTGCCGCGAGCCGATGAAGTCGCTGGAGACCGCGTCGGGCGCGCTGATGAAGTCGATCTGGCGGCGCAGCGGCGAGGTCAGCGACACGTCCCGCAGGTAGTCGAGGACCTCCTCGCGGGTGGTCTCGCGGGCCAGCTGCAGATTGAGGATCGCGATGGACACGTCCGGCACGGGCACCCGGATCGAGCTGCCGGTGATCCGCGCCTTCAGGTCCGGCAGCGCCTTGGCGACGGCCGAGGCGGCACCGGTCTCGGTGATGACCATGTTCAGCGGCGCGGAACGGCCACGGCGCTCGGACTTGTGGTAGTTGTCCAGCAGGTTCTGGTCGTTGGTGAACGAGTGGACGGTCTCCACGTGGCCGCGCTGCACGCCGTACTCGTCGTCCATCGCCTTCAGCGGCGGCACGATGGCGTTGGTGGTGCAGGAGGCGCAGGACAGGATCTGCTCGTCCGGCTTGATCGTGTCGTGGTTCACGCCGTGCACGATGTTCGGCACGTCGCCCTTGCCGGGGGCGGTCAGCACGACCTTGTCGATGCCCGGACGCAGGTGCTGCGAGAGGCCCTCGCGGTCCCGCCACTTGCCGGTGTTGTCGATCAGGATCGCGTTCTTGATGCCGTACGCCGTGTAGTCGATCTCGCTCGGGTCGTTGGCGTAGATGACCTTGATCTCGTTGCCGTTGGCGAGGATCGTGCTGTTCTCCTCGTCCACGGTGATGGTGCCCTGGAACTGGCCGTGGATGGAGTCGCGGCGCAGCAGCGAGGCGCGCTTGACGATGTCCTGGGCGCCGCCGCCGCGCACCACGATCGCGCGCAGCCGCAGGCCGTTGCCGGAGCCGGCCTTCTCGATCAGCAGGCGGGCGACGAGGCGGCCGATGCGGCCGAAGCCGTAGAGGACGACGTCGCGACCCTCGCGGCGCTCGATCTTGTTCTCGCCGGTGGCGCCGGCCACGGCCTCGGCGGTGAACTGCTCGACGCTCAGGCCGCGGTCGTCGCTCTTGTACGTCGCGGCGAGCATGCCGATGTCGATCTGCGACGGGCCGAGGTCGAGGGTGGTCAGCGCGTGCAGGAAGGGCATCGTCTCGGTGACCGACAGCTCCTCGCCGGCGATCTGACGGGCGAATCGGTGGGTCTTGAGGATGCTGACCACCGACTTGTTCACCAGGGAACGGCTGTGCAGCAGGACCGTCACGTCCCGCTCCCGGTGCAGCTTTCCGATGATCGGGATCATCGACTCCGCGATCTCCTCGCGGTGGTTCCAGGTGGTGAACGAGTCGTCGTTGACAGTCACGGGTTCCGTCCAACTTTCGAGCTAGGTGGCGCTCATATGCTAACCGCACCGCCCGAGGGCTCCGTCAGGTGGTCCCTTCACCGCCCTTTCACCGTTCCGTGACCGCGTTCACCGCGGAACCGGGCCCGCCCGCAGCATCAGGACCGTGCTGTCGTCGCTGTGGCGGCCGGTGGGTCAGGCAACGGTCCACGAGACCGTCGAGCAGCCCGTCCAGGCCGCGGTGGTCCGCGTCGGCCAGGGGCGCGTCCAGCGGGTGCTCCGGCGTGCCGGCGCCCGCGGGGAGGGTGACGCCCGCCGGGGGGGGCCTGGCCGCTCGCTGCGGCGTACGGAGTCGCTGCGGCGTACGGAGTGCTTGCCGCCGATGGCCCGGACGGTACGTCGGAAAGGGCCGCCCGGCCCAGCGGTCGCCGGCGCCGGCGATCACCTCGTCTGTGGCGGTGGCGGTCCTGCCGTCTCCCCGCGCCGACGGTCACATCGTCGCCTGCACGGCCTCCTGGAAGGTCTTCATGCAGTTGAAGCAGTGCTTGTCGGTCTCGTCCGGGTCCTGGAGTCTCTCCTCCCGTTTCGTCATTCCGCACAGCGTGGAGGTCTTGTCGGTCGTCAGGACGTGCCACACCGGTTCGCCCCGGGTGTCTGCGCCGCACCACATCTCGTGCATCTCAGCTACCTCGGTTCGGAATGGAGAAGGACGTCTCCATCCGAGCACGGCGGCGCGGGGGCGGCCCCTTGTCACGGCCAGTCGGGTGACGGGGCTATCCGCGCCGGGCCGCGACGCCGGGGTGGGTCGTGCAGCGCGGCGGCGGCGCGTCGTGGGAGACCGGGCCCCGCTGATGAGCGCGCAGTGCGAGGCTGACCAGGGTCATCAGCAGGTCGATGTCCGTGTCGACCTCCAGGCGCACCGTCACCCACTGCGCCCCCGGGAGCAGCCGCACCGCGCTCGCTCCGCCGAGGTCCTGTTCGAAGCGCCGTATGGCCCAGGTGGTCAGGTGCAGGTCCACATCGCGCTCGGTGTGGAAGTGGGCGATCTCGGCCTGGGCGGAACGCAGAGCGCGTCCGCTGCCGCAGCTCGGGGCGGTCTCGGTGAGATCCGCCCAGTTCGCCAGCCGGTCCATGGCTCGCAGGGCCAACGTCATGCGCTCATCATGGTGTGCTTACGGCCCGGCCACCAAGGTGTGAGCAAGACGTAACCGAACCGCAGCCTGACGACTGCAACCGTCCGGCCGAGTGGAATGTCCTTGTTGATGACACTTCTTCCGTCCCCTCACCCACGTAGAAAGCGGGGGGCGTCATGCTTCTTCATCCTCGCCGTGCGGCTGCCGTGGTGGCCGCGCTGATCGGACTCTCCGTGGCCGGCGCCACGGCCTCCGCCACTCCGCAGACCGGGCCGGCGCCCAGGACCGCGCTGGTCACCAACGCCCACTGGGCCGGTCACTGCACCTACGACCGGCTCGTCATCGACGTCCGCGGCGCCGCGCCCGCAGTCACCGTGACGCCCGTCCGGCAACTGCGCTACGACGCCTCGGGCAAGCGGGTACCGCTTCCGGGGCGGCACTTCCTCTCCATCCGGTTGTCGCCCGCCGCCGCGCACAACACGGCCGGGCAGTCCGTGTACCGGGGGCCGCGCCTGACAGCCGTCCGGTTGCCCCAGCTCAGGGGTCTCGCGCTGACCGGCGACTTCGAAGGCGTGGTCTCCTTCGGCGCCGCCTTCCACACCAGCCCTCACTGGCACGCCTACGTGGTGCACTCCCCGGGGCGCGTCGTCCTGGACGTCCGGCACGGTGACGTCTGCCGCTGATCAGTCCTGCCGGCACTCCTGAAGCCTGCGGCGGGCGTGGGCCAGGAATGCCTCCAGAGCCATCTCGAAGGCGCGGTCGGCCCGGTGCGGGCCGGCCGCGTCCAGGGCCTCGGCCAGCCGGGGGGTCGCCGAGGCGTCGCCGACCTCCCACATCGCCTCGGGCGCGGCGAGGTCCAGTGCCGAACCCAGGACCACGTTCTCCAGGGCGACCAGCACCGGCATCACCTCCGGCGCCGGGAAGCCCGCGTCGAGCAGCAGCGTGACGGCCCGCTCGTACTGCTCGAGCACCCGGGGCGCCCGCACCGGATTCGTCATCAGCAGCGGGATCGCCCTCGCGTGCGCCGCGAACGCGGCCCGGTAGGTGCGGGCCCAGGCCGCCAGCGCCGCGTCCCAGGGGCGGAGGTCGAGCGTGGCGATGTCGATGGCCCGGGCCACCCGCTCGCGCAGCAGCTCCACGATGCCGTCGCGGCCGTCCACGTGGTGGTAGACGGAACCGGTCTGCACCCCGAGCCGCCGCGCGATCTGCGGGACGCTGAACTCGCCCTGCTCGTCCACGAGTTCCAGCGCGGTGGTGGTGATGCGCTCCCGGTCCAGCAGGGGTGTGCGCGGCCGTCCCATGTCTCGTTCTTCCCCCTCAGGTCTTCCCAGGTGTCTGAAGAGGAGGTTACATTGCGGAAACCGAAAGCCTTTCGGTTTACGGCGCCGGAGATCCCGCATGCCCGTGTCCCGCCCCCTGCCCGCAGCTCAGAAGGGCTACGCCGTGCCCGACACCCACGCCTCACCCCCGCCCGCCGCAGCGCTGAGAAGCGGCTCCCTGAACACCGCCGACATCGCGTTCTTCGTCGTCTCGGCCGCCGCCCCGCTCACCGTCATGGCCGGTGTCGCCCCGCTGGCGATCCTGCTCGGCGGGATCGGCGCACCCGTCGGCTATCTGCTGGCCGGAGTCACCCTCGCCGTCTTCGCCATCGGCTTCACCACCATGAGCCGGCACGTCCACGGCGGCGGCGCCTTCTACGCGTACATCACCCGCGGCCTCGGCCGCCGCGTCGGCGTCGGGGCCGCCCTGCTCGCCCTGATCGGCTACAACGGCATGGAGATCGGCGTCTACGGCCTCCTCGGCACCGCCACCCGTGACACCGTCCACGCGCTGTCCGGCTCGCACGTGCCCTGGCTCCCCGTCTCCCTGGTCGGCCTGCTGGTCATCGGATACGGCGGATTCCGCTCCATCGACTTCGGCGCCAAGCTGCTCGGCGTGCTGCTGGTCGCCGAGACCGGCATCCTCGTCCTGCTCGCGGGCGGCGTCCTGCTCAAGGGCGGCGCACACGGCCTGTCCCTCGCCTCCTTCACTCCCGGCAACGTCTTCGTGCCCGGCACCGCCGCCGTCCTCGCGTTCGCGTTCGCCGCGTTCACCGGCTTCGAGTCGACCGTCATCTACCGCCGCGAGGCCCGCGACCCCGACCGCACGGTGCCGCGCGCCACCTACATCGCCGTCGGATTCCTCGGCCTCTTCTACGCCTTCGTGGTGTGGATCGCCATCCAGGCCTTCGGCGACAGCCATGTCGTCCAGGCGGCCGGGAAGGACCCCGCCGGGCTGTTCTTCTCCGCCATCACCACCTATGTCGGCGGCTGGGCGGCCGACCTCATGCACGTCCTGATCGTCACCAGCGTGCTCGCGTCCCTGCTGTCCTTCCACAACGCCATCAACCGCTACGGCCTCGCCCTCGCCGAGGAGGGCGTCCTGCCCAAGGCGCTGGCCCGCGTCCACTCCCGCCACGGCTCCCCGTACGTCGCGGGGATCGGGCAGACCGTGCTCGGCGCCGCCGTCGTGCTCGCCTTCGCCGCGGCCGGCGCCGACCCGTACAACCAGCTCCTGCTGTGGGTCAACACCCCCGGCATGCTCGGACTGCTGGCGCTGCAACTGCTGGCCGCGCTCGCCATCCCCTTCTACTTCCGGCGCATCCCGCACCGCGAGGGCGCCCTGCGCACCGTCGTCGCGCCCGTGGTCGCCGCGGTGCTGCTGGCCACCGCCATCGCCCTGGTGGTCACCCACCTCGACCTGTTCACCGGCGCCTCAACGACCGTGAACACCGTCCTCGCCGCCGTCGTCCCGGCCGTGTTCCTCGCCGGGCTGGCCCTCGCCGGCTGGCTGCGCCGCCGCCGGCCCGAGGTGTACGCCCACTTCGCCGCCGAACCCGACGACGAGACCGCCGCACCCGTGGCCGAACCCGCCGCCCTCGCCCGCGACTGACCCCCGCCCCCTACCGCCGAGCCGTAAGCCGCTCCCGCCGAGCCGTAAGGAAGACCCATGCCCACCGCCGACCTCGTCCTCACCGGTGCCCGCGTCCGCACCCTCGACCCCGACCGGCCCGAGGCGCGCGCGGTCGCCGTCCGCGACGGACTGATCGCGTACGTCGGCGACGAGAGCGCCGTACGCGACTGGTGCGGGGCCGGCACCGAGGTGGTGGACCTGGCCGGGGCGAGCCTCGTGCCCGGCCTGGTCGACGGGCACAGCCATCCGGTGTGGGGCCTGGAGATGACCTCCGGCACCGACCTCTCCCACGTCCGCGACCTCGAAGGGCTGCGCGCCGCCCTGGCCACGGCGTCCCGCACCGACGGCTGGGTCCTCGGCTGGGGCCTCGACCACAACGTCTTCGGCGGCCGCCCGGTCGACCGCGCCCTCGTCGAGGACGTCCTGGACGGCGCCCCCGCCTTCCTGCGCCTGTACGACGGCCACTCCGCCCTCGTCACCGGCACCGCCCTGAAGGCCGCCGGCATCACCGGCCCGCGCACCTTCGCCCAGCGCGCCACCATCGTCACCGACGCCGACGGGCGGCTCACCGGGCACCTCGTCGAGCACGCCGCGATGGACCTGGTCCACGAGGTCGCGCCCCGGCTGCCGTACGCCGAACGACGGGCGCGCCTGGTCGAGTTGCTCACCGGCATGGCCGCCACCGGGCTCACCGGCGCCCACGTCATGGACGGCGGCGACCCCGACCTGGTCGGCGCCGTCGCCGAGGAGACCGTCCTGCCGGTGCGGCTGCGCTTCGCTCCCTGGTGCATGCCCGGCGCCGACCGGGCCGCGCTGGAGGACCTGGTCGCCCTGCAGCGGCGGGGCGGACGGCACTGGCGGGTGGGCGGCGTGAAGTTCTTCATGGACGGCACCGTCGAGGGCGGTACCGCCTGGCTGGAGCACCCCGACTGCCACGGCCAGGGCACCGAGGCGTTCTGGCCCGACCCCGAGGCCTACAGCGACGCCGTGCGCTTCCTGCACCGCGCCGGGGTGCGCACCGCCACCCACGCCATCGGCGACGCGGCCGTGCGGCACGTCCTGGACACCGTCGAGGCGCTGGGGGAGGACGCCCGCTTCGCGCACCGCGTCGAGCACATCGAGTCCGTGCCCGACGACACCGTCCCGCGCTTCGCCGGGCTCGGCGTGATCGCCTCCATGCAGCCCCCGCACACCGCCTACACCCGGCCCGACCGCACCGACGAGTGGTCCACCCGCCTCGGCGGCACCCGCGCCGGGCGCGCCTGGCGCATGCGCGACCTGCGCGACGCCGGCGCGGTCCTCGCCCTCGGCTCCGACTGGCCGATCGCCCACTACGACGCCCGCGCCGTCCTCGCCACCGCCCGCGCACCCCGCGGCGCCGCCTCCGACCGTGCCGGGCTGACGGGCCTTCAGGCACTGGAGGGCTGCACCACCCACGCCGCGCTCGCGGCCGGGGAGCAGGGCGTCACGGGCCGTATCGCCGTCGGGCTGCGCGCCGACCTGACCGCGCTCGGCGTCGATCCCGTCGACGCCCCCGCCGACGAGGTCGCCGACGCCCCGGTGCCGCTGACCGTCACCGGCGGCCACATCGTGCACCGAACGGTGGGCTGAGCGCGCACAGTTGGCCGACCCGCGCCTACTGCCGCCGCGCCGCCCCGCCCACACTGCCGGTACGGACGGCAGGGGAGGCGGCGTGGCGGCTGGACGCGGAAGGAGCGGCGGACCCGCTCACGGGCGCGGGGCGGCGGCATACGGCGCGGGCCTGACCGCCGCCCTGGCCGTGGCCGGTGCGGCGGCCGGCTGGACGTACGGCCTGGCCGCGGTGTTCGCGGTGGTCCTCGCCGGCGGGCTCGCGGCGGGCGGCTGGTGGCTGTGGCGCACCCGCCGCGCACTGCGCGGGCACGACCGGCGGTCGCGGCGGGAACAGGCCGCCGAAACCGGCCTGAGCAGCCTCACCGGTGTCGACGCCATGACCGGAGTCGAGTTCGAGGAACTCGTCGTCACCCTGTGCCGGCGCGACGGCTGCACGCGGGTGCGGCGCGTCGGCGGCGCCTACGACGGCGGCGCGAATGTCCTGGGGCGGCTGCCGGACGGCCGCGCCATGGTCGTCCAGTGCAGGCGCTACGCCCCGAGCCGCACCGTCGCCGGCCGCGAACTGCGCGATCTGCTCCGCGCCAAGGTGCGTTTCGGCGCCGCGGTCGCCGTGTTCGTCACCACCAGCCGCTTCAGCCGCCCCGCCGAGGACTTCGCCCGGTACAACGGCATCGTCGCCGTCCACCGCGACCTGCTCGGGTTGTGGCACCACGGCACCGCCCTGCCGGCCCTCGGCGCGGCGAACGGCCACGGCCGGGGCGCCGCCCGCCACCGGGCCCGCCGGAAGCAGACATTCGGCAAGTGAGCCCGCGTGCTGCTTGCCGCGTCAGCGGGGCGCGGGCCCCCTGTCCGGCACACTTCGCGGGCGCCGGGGCGCGGTCGCGCTCAGGCCCGGCCGCTGGTCCGGGCGGGGGATGCCCGGCGGTGGTACGCGCGTGAGGTGCGCCGTGCCCGAGGCGCGGCGCGGGGTCATGCGGGCGACCTGGTCCGGGGGCAGGCCCAGCAGCCGGCCCACGTCGCCCTGACCGATGCCCAGCGTCTCGACCAGGATGCGCACGGCCGCCGCGACCGCCTCCCGCTCGGCGGCCACAGCGGCCTCCCGGCGGCGGCGCGCCCCCGCCACCGCGTCCACCTCGGGCGCCAGCTCCGGCACCACCAGGTGCACGGCGACCTGTTCCGGCCCGGTCCCCAGCGCCTGGGCGAGGAGAGTTCGGGCCAGATCCTCCGCCTCGTCCAGCGTGCGGCACTGGCTGTGCGCGTCCAGACCGGGAATGTCGACGGCCCACCAGCGGCCCATGCGGTGCAGACGCACCTCGTGACGGCTCGTCATGGACGCCTGGCCCGTCAGCCGAGACACACCACGAGCAGGCAGATCTGCTGCTTCGACGGCGTCGTGCTCGACGGCGAGGTGCTCGACGGCGCCGGAGCGGGCGCGGTGTCGCTGCCGCTGCTGGTGCCCGCGGGCGTCGCAGGCTGCTGTGCTGACGTCGACGTGCCGCCGGAGCCGGAGCCGGAGCCGGAGCCCGAGCCGGAGACGGGGTCGGTGACCGGGGCGCCGGACGGCTGCGGGAGCGGAGTGTGCGGCTGCGCGACGGTGGGGATCACCGCTCGCGCCGGGACCGCGGACTGCGGCCGGGCGTGAGTCGTCGGCAGGGCGCTGGGCGCCGCGGCGCCGTCGGTGTGCCGGGCCGGGGGCGCGGGCGCCGCCGCGTGGCCCGGTGCCGAGGCGGCGGTGGAGTGGCGCGGCTCGGGCGCCACCGGAGGCGCGTAGGTCTGCACCGGTTCCTCGGCGACATTCAGCGTGTGGTCGTCCGGGGTGGTGGCGGCCTGGGCGCGGCCACCGGAGCCGCGGTCCATCGCGGCGACCGTGAGTCCACCGCCCACCAGCGCGACGGCGGTCGCGACCGCGGCCCGGCGCCGGTTCTTCTGCCAGCGGGCCCGCTGCCGGCGTCGCGCGGCCCGGCCCGACGGCGCGGGACCACCGTCGTACGCGACGTCCTGCGCGCCTTCCGGCCCGTCCTCGGCGACGAAGGCGGCGGTCGCCGGCTCCCAGACCGGAGCGTCCCGGACGGGCGCGGCGCTCGAAGGCTCCCAGACCGGAGCGGTGGTCAACGGCTCCCGGTGCGGAGCGACGCTCGCCGGGTCTGCGGCCGACGGCGTGTCGGTGGGTTCGGCGCCGAGCGCCGGGTCTATGTCCGGCGCGTAGGCGCCGCACCCCGGGCACACCAGGGCGCCGTTGAGGTGGCGGCGGCACGAGGAGCAGTAATCCATCGGCGTCTTCCTGACGGTGGTACGGACGGCCAGTCACGCTAACGATCCTGATGAAAGGCTGTGTGCAGTCCGTGTGAGGCTCCTGCGCGGATTCTCCGGCGACCCTGCGCTCCCCGGACACAGGGGACGTCGGCCGCAGGCCGGTTTTCCACACCAGGAGGCCGAAGAAGCAAGGACGGGTCCGTGGAGCTGGGATCCACGGCGTCCGGGACCGCGGCCGGTGCCGGCCGGCGGCCGGTCAGCCCTGCCGTGCCCACGGCCGCAGTTTCTCCGGGTTGCGGACCACCCAGATCCGGGTGACGCGGCCGCCGGAGACGTCGAAGGCGGCCACGGTCGCGACGGTGCCCGCGCGTCGGGCGACCAGGCCCGGCATGCCGTTGACCGACCGCTCCAGCAGTTCGAGGTCCGGTGCCTTGTCGGCGATGGCGGCCATGTACTGGGCGATGCGCGCGCCGCCTTCGACCGGGCGCAGAACGGTGCCGACCATGCCGCCGCCGTCGGCGGTCATCACGGCGGCCGGGTCGAGCAGGCCGACGAGGGCCGCGATGTCCTTGCTCTGCCATGCCTCTTTGACGTGCCGCACGATCTCGGCCCGACCGGAGAGCGCCGTCACCGGAGCGCTCGCCGCGCTCACCCGCCGCCGGGCGGAGGAGGCCAGTTGCTTGCAGGCCGCCGGAGTGCGGTCGAGGACGGCGGCGATCTCGGCGAACGGGTAACGGAAGACGTCGTGCAGGACGAACGCCACCCGCTCGGCGGGCGTCATCGACTCCAGGACGACGAGGAACGCCATGGTCACCGACTCGTCCAGGACGATCTGGTCGGCGGGGTCCGCGGGCCCCGCGGCACCGGCGCCACCCGCGGGGCGGCCCCACTCGGTTCGGTCGGGCAGCGGCTCGGGCAGCCACGCGCCGACATAGCGTTCCCGGCGGGCCCGCGCCGAGCCGAGCAGGTCCAGGCAGATACGGCCGGTCACCGTCGTCAGCCAGGCGCCGGGGGACAAGATCTCCTCCCGCCGGCCGCGCGGCAGCCCGTACCAGCGTGCGTAGGCGTCCTGTACGGCGTCCTCGGCCTCCGCCAGCGAACCGAGCAACCGGTAGGCGACATTGATCAGTTGCCCTCGCTCGCCGGCTGTCTCCTCCGTGCCGGACATGACCGTCCCCATGCGTCCGCCCCCCTGGCCTTACCTTTCGCGGGCCCGTGTCGTCGGGCTGGTGAGACCTTATCGATCGACCGCCCGAGGGCGGAGAAGAAGGGGGACCCCGCCATGGCCACCGAGGTGACGGTGAACGCCCGACGCACCTCCTCACTCCTGAGGATCGCGATCGCCGTGCAGACCCTGACCATCTTCCTTCAGGCCGTCTCCGCCGGACTGCTGCTGACCGCCTCCTACGGGGAGACGCTGCACGGCGTCGGAGCGCGGGTGATGTACGCGGCGTCGATGCTGTACGTGCTCGCCGCGGTGCTGGCCTGGAAGCCGGGCGGCCACTCGCCCCGGCCGATCTGGCACGCGTCGGGATTCCTCGCACTGGCCTCCGTCCAGGTCGTGCTCGGCATCGCACACGTCCCCTCGGTCCACCTCCCCCTGGGGGTGCTGATGTTCGGCCTGAGCGTGCTGGCGCTGGCCCGCCGCTGATGCCGCCGGGCGTGCGTCGGTCGCGCTCACATCGAGCCTCCCGCGGCCGGCTGCCGGGTCCGGGCACCCCGGAAGATCGTGTCGAGCCGACGGGGCGCGTCGTACCGTAGGTCCGTGACCCGCGCCGCGCCCCGCCCCCAGTCCCTGATGCTGACCTTCCTCGGCGACGAGGTGCTGGGCCGCGGCGTGTGCGTGTACACGGGGAGCGTCATCGACGTCTTCGCCCGCGTCGGCGTCGGCGAGCAGGCCACCCGGTCCACCCTGTCCCGGATGGCCGGCCGCGGCCTGCTGCGCCGCGAGCGGCGGGGGCGGCGGACGTACGTGGGTCTCACCGAGCGTTCCGATGCGGTGCTGCGCGACGGCGAGCGGCGTATCTGGAAGACGGGCGCCGTCAACCGCGACTGGGACGGCACCTGGACCCTGCTGGGCTTCTCGCTGCCGGAGTCCTGGCAGCGGCAACGGCACGATCTGCGTTCGCAGTTGACCTGGGCCGGCTTCGGCCCGCTGTTCAACGGACTGTGGATCGCGCCCGGCGAGGTCGACGTCACGGAGATCGTCGCGGAGCTGGGCCTGGCCGCGCATGTACGGGTGTTCCGGGCGCGCGCCGACGACGGCACGGACCTGCCCGGGATGATCGACGAGACCTGGGACCTCGGCGAACTGGCCCACCGTTACCGGCAGTTCGACGCCGACTGGCGGCCGTACGCGACCGGCCGGGCCCGGGCGGACGCGGAGGACGCCCTCGCGCTGCGGCTGCGGATGTCGTGCGCGTGGCTCGAGGTCATCCGCGGCGACCCGCGGCTGCCCGCCGCGCACCTTCCCGCCGACTGGCCGGCGGCCCGGGCCGAGGAGACGTTCCGGACCGTCCACGCGCTGCTGGACGCGCCCGCCCGGGACGCCGCCCGGCGCGTGATCGAGACCATTCCGGTCACCGCATAGCGCCGCCCTCTCTCGCGACGGCGAGGGCCTCTCCGCCGGAGGTTTCCTTGCAGGCTTCCTGCGCGGCATCAGGCACCCGTGACGATCCATGTTGTGCATTCCATTGACGCTTGCAAGAAAACAGCCCTACATTCCCTGTCGTTCAGTGCACTGAGCATCCTGTCCGGTCGCGCTCTCCCCAGCGCCGATCGGGTCACGCTCCCCACCGCAGACAGGAGCCGACGTCATGCCCGCCCGTACCGCCCTGGCCGCAATCGCCTGCGCCGCCCTCACCGCGCTGACCGTTCCGGCCGCGCACGCCGGGACACCGGCCGCCACCCACCTCACCGGCACCCTCGCCGACGGCGCCGACTGGGTCGCCGACGTCCCCGCCCACTGGAACGGCACCCTGCTGCTGTTCAGCCACGGCTTCGGCCCCACCGTCGCCAAGGACGCGCCCAGCGACGCCGTCCGCACCGCACTCCTCGACGAGGGCTACGCGCTCGCCGGCTCCTCCTACGACCCGCACGGCTCGATGTGGGCCCTGAACAGCGCCGAACGCGACCAGTTCGCCACCCTCGACGCCGTCACCGCGAAGACCGGCGAGCCCCGGCGCGTCCTGTCCGTCGGACAGTCCATGGGCGGTCTGGTCAACGCCCAGCTCGCCCGCGACGGCGCCGGCCGCATCGACGGGGCGCTCGGCCTGTGCGGCCTGGTCGCCGGCGGCACCGACCTGGACAACTATCAGCTCGACGCCGAATACACCATCGCCCGCCTGCTGCTGCCCGGCGAGGACGTCCCCCTCGTCCGCTTCGGTTCGGCCGCCGACGCCCAGGCCACCGCCGACCGGCTCAGCGCGGCCACCGCCGCGGCACAGTCCACCCCGCAGGGCCGCGCCCGCATCGCGCTCGCCGCCGCCTTCCTCAACCTGCCCGCCTGGGCCCCCGACCGCGCCGCGCCCGCCCCGGGGGACTGGCAGGGGCAGGAGGAGCAGCAGTACGCCTGGTTCGCCGGCGGCATCCTCGCGTTCGTCGAGAACGGCCGGTACGCCGTCGAGCAGTCCGCCGGCGGCAACACCTCCTTCAACCACGGCGTCGACTACGGTCGCCTCCTCACCGGTTCGGCGCACGCCCCGCAGGTACGCGCCCTGTACCGGGCGGCCGGCCTCGACCTGGACGCCGACCTGGCGGCCCTCACCGACGGCGCCGCCGTCACCGCCGACCCCGACGCGGTCCGCACCCTGGAGCACACCTCCACCGCCGGCCAGAGCCTCGCCGTACCGCTGCTGGACGTGCACACCGTCGCCGACAACCTCGTGCCCGTCGAGCAGGAGCGGCGCTTCGGCGACCGGGTCCGGGCGGCCGGGGACGGCGCGCTGCTGCGGCAGGCCTACGTCGCACGGCAGGGCCACTGCACCTTCACCACCGCCGAGACGCTCGCCGCCCTGCACGCCGTGGAACACCGGGTCACCACCGGCCGCTGGGACGCCGCCACCCCGGACGCGCTCCAGCGGTCCGCCGCCCGGCTCGGCCCCGACGGCGCGGCCTACGTGCCGTACCGCCCGGCGCCGCTCACGGTAGGCCGCGACCACCCCACCCACCGCTGACGTCGGGACACCTCCATGCCGCACTCACCCAAGAACCTGCCCGTCGGCACGCTCGTCGCCGGCTGCCTGGCCGTGTGCCTCGCCCAGATCGGTCTGGCGATGCCGGCCACCCTCAACGGACTGTTCCAGGAACACCTCCACCCCGTCGGCTCCCAACTCACCTGGATCTCCGACGCGTTCCTGCTGCCCGTCGCCGTACTGGAGCTGTCGTTCGGCGTGCTCGGCGACCTCTTCGGCCGCAAACGGCTCCTCATCGGCGGTGCCGCGCTGCTGTGCGCGGGCGAGGCGGTCGCCGCCGTCGCGTCCGGGATCCACCAGCTGTGGGCGGGGCAGGCGCTGGCCGGTCTCGGGGCCGCCGCGCTCTTCCCGACCTCCCTCGCCATGATCGCCGCCGGTACCCACACCGGCGGCCGGCGCGCCCGAGCCATCGCGGTGTGGGCGTCCAGCCTGTCCACGGGCGGCTTCCTCGCCCCCCTGCTCGGCGGGATCACCGGCACCTACGGCTCCTGGCGTGCGGCGTTCGTCGTGGTCGCCGTCCTGGCCGCGGTGAGCGCCCTGGTCAGCCTGCTGCTGGCCGCCGACTCCAGTGCCCCGCAGGGGCGTTCACTCGACCTCGGCGGCCAGATCACCATCGGCGTCGGCCTGTTCGCGCTGCTGTACGCCGTGATCCAGGGGCCGACGGACGGCTGGGGCTCGCCCCCGGTGGTCGTCGCCTTCACGGTCGCGGCCCTCTTCGTCGCGCTGTTCGTCGTCGCGGAGAGCCGGGCCGCCTCCCCGCTGCTCAGACTCGACCTGTTCCGCAACCGCTCCTTCGCCATCGCCTCCGTCGTCGCCGTCGTCGGCATGTTCTCCTTCCTCGGCACGGCGTACGCGGCGAGCATCCGCCTCGGACCGATGCAGCACCAGAGCCCGATGCGTACGGCGTTCGCGTTCCTGCTGCTCAACGGCCTCACCCCGTTCCTGACCCCGCTCACCTCCCGCCTGCTGCACCGGCGTCCGCCGCGCGAGTCGCTCACGCTCGGCCTGGCACTCATCGCCGCCGGCGACTTCCTCGCGGCCGCGCTGGACGTCGACGACCGCGCGCTGACCTCGCTGATCCTGCCGCTCGGCCTGGTCGGCATCGGCTTCGCGCTCACCGTGTCCGCGATCACCGCGACCGCCGTCAACACCGTCCCCGTGCAGCTGGCGGGCATGGCCAGCGGCGCCACCAACCTGCTGCGCGACTTCGGGTTCACCCTCGGCCCCGCGGTCATCGGCGCGGTCGCGCTCAGCCAGGCCGCGACGTGGGTGACGTCCTCGCTGGCCGGCGCGCCCGCGCTGAGCGCCGAGTCCCGGGCGGCCGCGCACGAGGTGCTGGCGGAGGGTGGCCCGCTCGCACTGAACTCGGTGCCGCCCGACTCGCCTCCGGGCGTGGCCCGTTCGTACGCGCTGGACGCACTCGGGCACGGATACGGCATCGGCTTCGTGGTCTGCGGCTGCGCCGCGCTGCTGTCGGCCCTGCTCGTCGTCACGGCACTGCGCGGAAAGGCCACCGAGGAGGAGGCGGCCCGGGCGGAGCCGGACGGCGACGAACGGACGGCCCTCGCGACGGGGTGAGACCGACCGCCTAGCGGGTCCGCACGCCCGCCAGGAACCCGGTGATCAGCTCCAGCCACTCGGCGGGGCGCTCGGCGAACGGCAGGTGGCCGGTGGGCAGTTCGGCCACCTGGGCGTGCGGCAGGCCGGCAGCAAGCTCGCGCTGCAGGCCCGGGTGGACGAGCGGGTCGCCGGTCGTGACGACCACCAGCGCCGGCGCGCTGATCCGGGCCAGATCGGCGCGTACGTCGGCGGCCCGGACGAGGGCGACGTGGTCGCCGGTGCCGACGGGCAGGTGGCCGGCCAACCCCGCGACCGAGGCGCGGAGTTGGCCGGGAGTGAGTGCGGTCAGGGCCGGGGTGCTCAGCGTCATCAGGGTCATGTACGCGGCCAGCAGGTCGTGCTGACCGGTGTCGAAGAGCCGCTGCCAGACGGCCGCGGCGAGGTCGGTGCGGGGATCGGCGTGGGCGAAGGCCCCGGTGAGGACGAGCGCCTCGACGCGTTCGGGGTACCGGGCCGCCAGCCGGAGCGCGACCGGCCCGCCGAGGGAGAACCCGCTGACGGCGAATGTGCCGAGCCCCTCCGCGTCGGCCGCCGCGACCAGCTGCTCGGCAAGCTCGTCCAGACTCAGCGGCTCCGCCGCCCTGGGCGTGGCGCCGGTCCCCGGGTAGTCGACGCCGACGACGGTGTGACCGGCGGCCAGCCCGGTCATGATCGGCCCGTAGTTGCCCTCGACGCTGCCGCTCGCGCCGTGCGCCAGCAGGAGCCCCGGGCCCCGGCCGCGGACGGTACGGGCGTAGGGGGATGAAAGCGAGGTGGTCATGGCTCGGTCCTCCCGAAAATGCGGGCATTCGTGGGCGCCGCACTGCTTTAGCGATCGCTAAAGCAGTGGCGGGGTTGCTGACCGTACCAGCTTCTTTAGCGATCGATACAGCCCCGGTTAGACTGCGGTCATGAGCAGCACGGACAGCTCCCGCCCCGCCGCCCGGCGCAGCCGGCGCGCCTTCGACCGCGACCGGGCTCTGGCCGCGGCCCTCAGGGAGTTCTGGACCCACGGCTACGAGACGACGTCCATCGCCTCCCTCACCGAGGCGATGGGCATCAACCCGCCGAGCCTGTACGCCGCCTTCGGCGACAAGCGCCGCCTCTTCGACGAGGCCGTGCAGCTCTATCGGCGCGAGTACGCGGTCGGCCCGCTGGAAGGGCCGGACGCCCGCACGGCCATCGCCGCGATGCTGCGGTACGTGGCCGCCGACTACACCGACCCGAGCCATCCGCCGGGTTGCCTGATCATCACCGGGGCGGCGAACTGCGCTCCCGGGTCGGCGGACGTGAAGGAGGGGCTGCGGGTGATGCGTGAGGAGACCAAGGCGGCCATCGCCGACCGCATCCGCGCCGACATCGAGGCCGGCCTCCTCGCGCCGGAGGCGGACGCCGACGCGCTCGCGGCGTACTACGCCGCGGTCATCCAGGGGATGAACCAGCAGGCGTGCGACGGCGCCGACCGGCGGACGCTGGAGCGGATCGCGGACCTCGCGATGGCGACGTGGCCCACCGGGGCCTCCTGACGGGCGGGCCGGTGGGGGAGTGGTCGGCGTTGGATGCTCCGGGGCCGGTCGGCGACGGGTGCTCCCGGGGCGGTCGGCGGCGGGGCCGTGGCCTGGGCGGCGGCCGGGGGAGGCGTCGCACCGCCGTGGCGCTCCAGGGCGGCGCGAAACGGCGAAGGGGTGGCAGCCCTGGGCTGCCACCCCTTCGCCGTGAGGGCCGGGGGAACGGGTCCCGGCGTCAGGCGGCGACCGCCTCGCCCGCGTGGCCGTGCAGACGGGCGACGACCTCGGTCAGCTGCGCGGCGACCTCGACGTCGTCCACCGGGTGGGTCTCGGCGAAGCGGGTCACGGAGCCGGGGATGGACAGCTTGATGTCCTCGATCACCTTGCCGCCCGCGATGCCGACGGCCTTGCGGGTGTCGTCCTGCGCCCACACGCCGCCGTACTGGCCGAAGGCGGTGCCGACGACGGCCACCGGCTTGCCGCCGAAGGCGCCGGCGCCGTACGGACGCGACAGCCAGTCGATGGCGTTCTTCAGAACGGCCGGGATGGTGCCGTTGTACTCCGGCGAGAACAGCAGGAAGGCGTCGGCCGCCTGGGCGGCCTCGCGCAGTTCGGTGGCCGGGGCGGGCACGCTGCCCTCGACGTCGATGTCCTCGTTGTAGAACGGGATCTCGGCCAGGCCCTCGAACAGCACGACCTCGGCGCCCTCGGGAGCGAGCTTGACGGCGGCCTCGGCGAGCTGACGGTTGTGCGAACCGGCGCGAAGGCTGCCGACCAGGGCGAGGATGCGAACGGACATGGGAACTCCAAGGGCTGCTGAAACACTGCTGTCATCTATCCGGACCGAGGTCCGTTTATTTTTCTATCACTCTAACCGGACCGCGGTCCAGTTTCATTCCCGATGCCTTAGGCTGAGTTCATGTCCGCGCCCGTGCCCCCTGTCCGGCCGTCCCTGGAGACCGACGGCGCACCCGAACTGCTCACCCTCGGGGCCGCCGACGACGAACCGTGCCTGCGCGCCGACGCGGCCCGCAACCGTGCCAAGCTCCTGGACGCCGCCGCCCGGCTGATCGCCGAGCACGGCGTGGCCGGGGTCACGATGGAGGCCGTGGCGGCCGCGGCGAACGTCGGCAAGGGCACCGTCTTCCGCCGCTTCGGCGACCGCACCGGCCTGCTGACCGCGCTCCTGGACCACACCGAACGCAAGTTCCAGGCCGCGTTCCTCAGCGGCCCCCCGCCGCTCGGCCCCGGCGCCCCGCCCGTGGAGCGCCTGCGCGCCTTCGGGTGCGCGCTGCTGCGCCGGACCGTCGACGAGCTGGAGCTGGAGCTGGCGGCCGAACCGAGCCCGGACCGCCGCTTCGTCGTACCGCCGCGCCGGGTGCTGCACAGCCATGTCGCCATGCTGCTGCGCCAGGCGGTCCCGGACGCCGACTCCGAGCTGCTGGCGCACGCACTGATGGGCCAGCTCAGCCCGGCCCTGGTCCACCACCTGACCCGGCAGTGCCGGATGCCCGTCGAGCGGCTGGAGGCGAGCTGGGTGGACCTCGTCGACCGGGTCACGTGCTCCCAGCGGCTCTGCTGACCTGGCACGGCTGCACGGAACCGTCGGCTGAGGCCGGTTCCCGCCACGAGCCGTGCGTGGGCGCGAGGCCGACGGTCCCGAGAAGTTCGCCGAGGAAGGCCGCGTGCAGGTCGGCGGTGGTGCGGACGTACCCGTAGAGCGCAATCCCCGTCGACGACCACCCCGCATGCCGCCCCGGGCAGGAGGCCCCCGTCCCCTTCTGCCAAGATGCGTACCGTCATGGTGCAGATACCGAACACGCCCCCGCCCGCGTCGCCCGCACCCCGCTCCGCCCCGACGAGCGCCGATGTCGCCCGGCTGGCCGGCGTCTCGCGCGCGACCGTCTCGTACGTGCTGAACAACACCAGCGCCGTGCGGATCAGCGACGCCACCCGCCGGCGGGTGCACGAGGCCGCCAGGGAACTCGGCTACGTCCCGCACGCCGCCGCCCGCAGCCTGCGCGCCGGTCACAGCCGTATCGTCCTGATGCCCGCCCCGGCCATCCCGGTCGGCCCGCTCTACAGCCGCTTCCTCAACGAACTCCAGTGGGCGCTCGGCCGCCTCGACTACACGGTCGTGCAGTACGGCACCGTCGGCGTCCAGGGCGACGAGGCCGCCCGCGCCTGGGCCGAACTGCGGCCCGTCGCCGTCCTCGTCCCCGGGACCGGCCTCGGCCCGGAGGGCGTCACCGTGCTCAAAAGGGCCGGTGCGCGCGCGGTGCTCACCCTCGGCTCCGAGGCCGTCGAGGGCGCCCACGCCCTGCTGCTCGACCACGAGGGCGTCGGCCACGCCGCCGCCACGCATCTGTACGCCCGTGGCCGGCGCCGGATCGGCGTCGTCGTCCCCGAGGAAGCGGGCCTGGAGTCCTTCTCACGCCCCCGCCTGGAGGGCGCCCGCCGCGCCCTGCGGGGCACCGACGCCACGATCACCGCGCTGCCCCTCGCCTACGAGGAGGAGCCCGCCGCCCGGCTCGCGGCGCGCTGGCGCGGGCTCGGCCTGGACGGCGTGTTCGCCTACAACGACGAGTACGCGATGCTGCTGATGCGCGCCCTGCAGGACGACGGCGTGCGCGTGCCGGAGGAGACGGCGGTCGTCGGCGCCGACGACCTGATGCTGGGCCGGCTGCTGCGGCCGCGGCTGAGCACGGTCCACATCGAACTGCCCTCCGGCGGCGACCTCGCCGAACTGGTCGACCGTGCGGTCCGCGAGCCGGGCGCCGCACCCGGCATCCACAAGGTGGTCGGAGCCTCGGTGGTGCACCGCGACTCCAGCTGAGCGACGTACACGGCCCGCCCGGGCGAGCGCATGAAAAAAGGAACCTTCGGCCCGGTCGCCCCCGTCCCGGCCGAAAGCTCCTCCCACGCCGGTCGGCGAGGAGCGAAACCCTACTGCTGCTGCTCCGCCTGACCCTGGCCCTCCTGCGCCGCGATCGACTTGCGCACCTCGTCCATGTCCAGCTTGCGGGCCTGCCCGATGACGTCCGTGAGAGCGGCCTCCGGAAGGGCGCCCGCCTGCGCGAAGACCGCGACCTGGTCGCGCACGATCATCAGCGTCGGAATCGACTGGATCTGGAAAGCCGCCGCCAGCTCGGGCTGCGCCTCCGTGTCCACCTTCCCGAACACCAGGTCGGGGTTCTGCTCCGCGGCCTTCTCGTACACCGGCGCGAACTGACGGCACGGCCCGCACCAGGACGCCCAGAAGTCGATCAGGACGAAATCGTTGTCCGTGACCATCTGGTCGAAGTTCTCCTTGGTGAGCTCCACGGTGCTGCTCATGGCGTGCATCCCTCATTCCTGACGTAGGGGGGCGAGTGTCGGCACAACACGGCCGACGACATGCGTATTCCGCGCACGTACCCATGTGCCCGGGGCACACACCCGCGTCCCGGCGGCGCACGACGGCGCCGTGATCCAGCGGTTCTGTGGCCCGGACGCCCGCCACCCACCAGACTGGCCCCATGACGGAAACGGAAACGATCGCGTACGACGTCGTGGTGCTCGGGGCCGGCCCCGTGGGGGAGAACGTCGCGGACCGCACCCGCGCGGCCGGACTCACCACCGCGGTCGTGGAGAGCGAACTCGTCGGCGGCGAGTGCTCCTACTGGGCGTGCATGCCGAGCAAGGCCCTGCTGCGCCCGGTCATCACCCACGCCGACGCCCGCCGCACCCCGGGCCTGCGCCGGGCGGCGCAGGGGCCGCTGGACGCGGCGGAGGTGCTCGCCCACCGCAACTACGAGACCTCCGACTGGAACGACGAGGGCCAGGTCCGCTGGCTGGAGGGCATCGGCGCCGACCTGTACCGCGGACACGGCCGTCTCGCCGGCCCGCGCACCGTCGAGGTGACCGCGCCCGACGGCACGCGCCGCGTCCTGACGGCCCGGCACGCGGTCGCCGTGTGCACCGGCACCCGCGCCCAGCTGCCCGACCTGTCCGGACTCGCCGACGTCAAGCCGTGGACCAGCCGGGAAGCCACCAGCGCCAAGGAAGTGCCGGGGCGGCTGATCGTGGTCGGCGGGGGAGTGGTCGCCACGGAGATGGCCACCGCCTGGCAGGGCCTCGGCACACAGGTCACGCTCCTCGTGCGGGGCAAGGGCCTGCTCAACCGGATGGAGCCCTTCGCCGGTGAACTCGTCGCCGAGGCCCTCGCCGAAGCCGGCGCCGACGTGCGCACCGGAACGTCCGTGGAGTCCGTCAGCAGGCAGAACGGCACCGTCGTGGCCGTCACCAACTCCGGCGACCGTATCGAGGCCGACGAGATCCTCTTCGCCACCGGCCGCGCCCCGCGCACCGACGACCTCGGCCTGGACACCGTCGGCCTGCAGCCCGGTTCCTGGCTCGAGACCGACGACAGCCTGCGCGTCACCGGCACGGACTGGCTGTACGCGGTCGGCGACGTCAACCACCGCGCCCTGCTCACCCACCAGGGCAAGTACCAGGCCCGGATCGCGGGCGCCGCGATCGCCGCCCGCGCCGCCGGCGACGCCCTGTCCGAGAACGAGCCCTGGGGCGCGCACGCGGCCACCGCCGACCACCACGCCGTACCGCAGGTCGTCTTCACCGACCCCGAGGCCGCCGCCGTCGGCCTGTCCCTCGCCGAGGCGGAACAGGCGGGGTACCGGGTGCGGGCCGTCGACGTCGAGATGTCGTCGGTCGCCGGGGCCGGGCTGTACCGCGACGGCTACAAGGGCCGCGCCCGTATGGTCGTCGACCTCGAGGACGAGATCCTGCGCGGGGTCACCTTCGTCGGTCCCGGCGTCGGCGAGATGATCCACTCGGCGACCGTCGCCGTCGCCGGACAGGTGCCCGTCGGCCGGCTGTGGCACGCGGTGCCGTCCTATCCGACGATCAGCGAGGTCTGGCTGCGACTGCTGGAGGCCTACCGAGGCTGACCGCCACTGTTCGCGCCGGTCAGGGCAGGTCGAAGCCGAGTTCGCGGGCGGCGGCCTCGGGTGTCGGGTGGGCCCACCGCTCGGCCACCGCGTCGTTCGACGACAGGGACCGCGGCTCGGCGCGGTCCAGGTAGAGGATGCCGTCCAGATGATCCGTCTCGTGCTGCACGATCCGGGCCGGCCAGCCCGCGAACTCCTCGTCGACGGGCCGGCCGTGCTCGTCCTCGCCGGTCAGCCGCACGCGCGCGTGCCGCGCGACGACCGCCTGCCAGCCGGGCACGCTGAGACAGCCCTCGAAGAAGGCGGCCGGCTCGGGGCCGACCGGCTGGTACGAGGGATTGACCAGCACCCGGAACGGCTGCGGCACGCGCCCCCGGGCCAGCCGTACCTCCTCCGTCACCGGCGCCGGGTCCTCGATCACCGCGATCCGTAGCGGAATTCCGACCTGCGGTGCGGCCAGTCCGACGCCGGGCGCCGCGTGCATGGTGACGCGCAGCGCCTCGACGAAACGGGCGAGCAGGGCGGGGGCGAGCTGACCGTCGTACCGTTCGGTGCCGCGGCGCAGCACCGGGTCGCCTGCCGCGACGATGGGCAACAGGCCGCCGGGGGCGAGCAGTTCCTCGATCCGCTCGGCCAGGGGTGCCTGATCATGGGGAAGGGACATCGCGTCAGCATGCCATGGCCCGGACGGGCGACGGGCGCCCGCCCGGGCCATGGTGACGGACTCACTGCTCCTCGAAGTCCCCGGCGAAGGCGGAGGCGATCCGCAGATGGGTCGCGGCCTCCTCGCCCCGGCCCTGGCGTTCGAGCGTGCGGCCGAGCATCAGCCGGGCGTAGTGCTCCACCGGGTCGCGCTCCACGATGATGTGCAACTGCTCCTCAGCGCGCTTGAGTTGGGCGGAGTGGTAGTAGGCGCGGGCCAGCAGCAGGCGCGGCCCGGTCTGCTCCGGCACCTCCTCGGCCAGCGGAGCCAGCACCCGCGCCGCGGCGGCGTAGTCCTTGGCGCCGAAGAACATCCGGGCACGCTCCCAGCGCTCCGCGGGCGTTCCGTGGGTGTAGTACGCGGACTGCTGTGCCTGCTGCGTTTGCTGATCCTGCATGTGCGGCTCCTGTGCCGCGTGGAACGTCGTCTGCACGGCCGACCTCCTTCGCGGCCGACAACCGACGGAATTGGTTCAATATTCCACTAGCTGTATTCCGCTAGCTGTGTCCGGGGGTGTGCAGTTCGGCGTTCGCGCGCTCGGTCACCAGCGCCAGTACCCGGCCGGCCGCCGCCCGGTCCGCCTCGGAGACGCCCGCCCAGATCCGCGCCGAGACCCGCGCGGTCTCGGCGGTCCCGGCGTCGTACAGCGCCCGCCCGTCCTCCGTCATCCGGACGGTGTCGCTCTCGGCGACGGTGAGCAGCTCCCGCCCGATCAGCTCCTCGACGGTCCGGTCCGCCTCCGCCGCGGTGGTCTTGACGGTGTCGACGACGGTCCGGACGAGGCGGCCGCGGGAGAGAGGCTCGTTCGCCGTGGCGACCGGCCGCAACACGGTGGTCTGCAGGAAGCTCAGGCCGTGGCGGCCCGTCACCTGCTCCAGCACCCACGTGCGGCGTAGTGGGCCACCCCGATGGCGCGGCTGTCGGCGAGCGGTGCGGTGGTGGTCATGACTGTTCCTTGTCGATGTCGACGTGCACGTTCGACGGGTCGAGCGGGGTGTCGAGCAGGGCCGTCAGTTCGCCGGTGAACGGGCGGGTGCGCGGGCTGTCGAGGCCACCGAGCGGCTGCAGCAACTGGCCGCCGCCCTGTACGCCGGGCGGCCGGTGCGCGTCATCTACCGCTGGGCGGCTGGTCGAGCAGCCGCTGGACGACCTCGATGGCCTGCTCGGTGGTCGGCCGCCCGCTCGGTCAGCGCGAGCTGCACCGCACGCGGGTCGCGGGGATCGCGGGCGCGCTCCAGCATCCCGGCGGCCTCCAGGGAGCGCGCCAGCTTCGACACGTACAGCGGCTCCAGTCCCGTGTGGTCGGCGAGACGCCGCTGGCTGGGACGCTCGCTGGTGCGCCGCATGCCGTGCAGCGAGGCCACGAGCGAGTACTGCGCGTGGGTCAGCCCCAGCGGGGCGACCGCCCGGTCGACGGCGACCCGCCACGAACAGGTGCCGCCCGGTCGACGAACTGACGGGCACGGCAAGCGGGACTACGTTGTTCCGCATGAGCAATCTCGATCGCCGGGCGGTGCCCGCCGTGTGCGGCGGCCGTGGCTTCGTCGTGGCGGAGCCGGTCCGTGAACTTCTCAGTCCGCGCCGCGTCCCGCTCGGCGAGTCCACCGAGGTCCGCAGGCTGCTGCCCAACCTCGGCCGGCGCATGGTGGGCGCCTGGTGCTTCGTCGACCACTACGGCCCCGACGACATCGCCGACGAGCCCGGCATGCAGGTGCCCCCGCACCCGCACATGGGCCTGCAGACGGTGAGCTGGCTGCACGAAGGGGAGGTGCTGCACCGCGACTCCACCGGCAGCCACCAGCTGATCCGCCCCCGGCAACTGGGCCTGATGACCTCCGGCCGGGCGATCAGCCACTCGGAGGAGAGCCCGCGCTCGCACGCCCGCTTCCTGCACGGCGCCCAGCTGTGGGTCGCCCTGCCCGACGCCCACCGCCACACCGACCCGCGCTTCGAGTACCACGCCGACCTGCCGACGGTCACGGCACCGGGCCTCACGGCCACGCTCGTCCTCGGCGACCTCGACGGCGCGACCTCACCCGGGACGACGTACACCCCCCTCGTCGGCGCGGACCTCGCCCTCGCCCGCGGCGCGGACGTCCGCCTGCCGCTGGAGGCGGACTTCGAGTACGCGGTGCTGTCCATGTCGGGCGAGGCCCACGTGGACGGCGTCCCGCTCCTGCCCGGCTCGATGCTCTACCTGGGCTGCGGCCGCACCGAACTTCCCCTGCGCGGCGAATCCGACGCGAGTCTGATGCTCCTGGGCGGCGAGCCGTTCGAGGAGGAACTGATCATGTTCTGGAACTGGATCGGGCGCTCCCAGGAGGAGATCGAACAGGCCCGCCGTGAGTGGACGGAAGGGACGCGGTTCGGGGAGGTGAAGGGGTACGACGGCGCTCCGCTGCCCGCTCCGGAGCTGCCGGTGACGGCGTTGAAACCGCGAGGAAGAGTGCGCTGACCTGCGAGAACGCTTTATTGTTGACATCAGCGTCGTTCGCGTTCCATCGAAGGAGTGGCCAAGGCGCTGAGAGTTCTCTGGGGGGCTTCCGGCCACATCAACGGGTTGACCGTCAGGGCAGAGTCGGGTGGCCTGCAAGCGGGATTGTGATGGCACATCCGACGTGGCGGTTGCCGGTTACATGTCTCGCCGGTCTCCCGCACAGCCTGGGCGGGTGGTGAGGCCACGCCTCTCCGCATTTGCGCTGGATCTGCCGGTGGAGCTGTGAGCGCGTCATGCCGGTGCGTGTCGCCCACGAGTACACCGTGCAGGGTCGCGGCTTCGAACTGCGCTTCGTTCCGGCGGGCCGGATCTCCAGCCCGTGAGCGGGCCGGGTCTCCGCACGAATTAACGTAACAACCGTTGCGTCAAGGTGGGGCGGTGGGTACGGTTCCCCCACCGACTGGCACTCATGGCGGAACTGGTGACCGACATGCATCAGCCCTGCACGGTGGCGTCCCGCCTCGGCTGCCCGACATCGACACCGAGCTCGCGGCCGGCCTCGACGTCCGCGACGTGATCTCGCGGCGCTCGAGCCCGGCCATCTCCTTGTACCGCCTTCCCGTTGGATGCCCAGGGGCAGCGGCGTGGCCCGCACCGTCATGCACTGCCCACTGTCCGGTCACCTCTCACGACGACCCGCTGGTGTGCCCGGTCGCTCGTCCCTCTTCCCCGCCGGCACATTCACCGGCCACCTCATGATTGGCACGATATGAAACGCCGACTGATCAACCCTCCCCCCACCGAGGCGACGTACGACAGGCTGCACTTCTCGCAAGCCACCCGGGTCGGCGACCTGATCTGGGTCTCCGGCCAGGTGGGGATCGACCAGGTCACCATGCGTCCCGGCAAGGGCATGGAGGCCCAGGCCCGGCTTGCCTTCGACGGCGTCCGGACCGTCCTCGAGGCCGCAGGGGCGAGCCTGGCGGACATCGTCGAACTGACGACGTTCCACACCGATCTCCGCGGTGACATCCAGGAATTCGTCCAGGTCAAGGACGAGTACCTGCCTGATCGCTACCCGTCGTGGACGGCGGTCGGGGTGACCCAGCTGGCCCGTCCTGAACTGCTCGTCGAGATCCGCGTCGTCGCGGTGGCCGGCGGCGGCGACGGCTGACCCAAGGTCACCGGCGCGCCACCCCTGTCGGCCGGGCATGGCATGCTCGCGCCCGCGCTCCGACGGGCGGCGCGCCCCAGGCCCGGATGGTGGCTACCCGCTGTGCCGCGCCCCAGGCCCGGATGGCGGCTTCCCGCCGTGCCGCGCCCCAGGCCCGGATGGTGGCTACCCGCTGTGCCGCGCCCCGGCGGAGGACGTCGGCCACCGCTCGTCGACGTGGCCGCCCTTCACATGACTGCCCAGTGTGTGAACTGAGTTCGAGTCCTCGGCGAGGCCGGCGTCCACGTCGGTAATTCGCAACGCCCTCACCAAGCTCGCGGCTTGCGCGCATGTATCCCCGCGGCTCTTCTTCGCCCGCGCGCGTGCTGTCGCACGAAAGGGAAGATGCATGGATCACTCAGACATCGCGGACAAGGCCGCTCGGACAAGAACGTCCGCACACGTGGCCGCGCGGCTCGATCGTCTACCGGTGATGATGCCTCACATCATCTGGATATCGATCCTGACCGCCAACCTGATGCTCGAGTACTACGACAACGCACTCTTCGCCTACATCGTACCGGCGATCAAGGAGGGGACGGGGATCAGTCTCGGCCAGATCGGCCTGGTCAGCAGTGCCTTCTTCGTCGGCATGATCGTGGGTGGTCTGGCCGGTGGACGACTGTCGGACAGGTTCGGCCGACGGTGGGCCATCGTGTGGGGGACGGTCCTCTACTCGTGCGGAGCCCTGGCGACGGCATTCGCGCCGAACTTCGAGCTGATGCTCGCCTCCCGTGTGGTCACGGGGATCGGCATACAAGCGGCGGGCTCGGCGCTGCTCGTATACATCGCCGAGATGTTCCCGAGCAAGACACGTGGCCGGTTCGTGTCGGTCGTGACGTCGGCGTTCGTGATCATCTCCCCGGTGGTCGCGCTCCTCGCGTTCGTGATGATCCCCCACGGCGGACCGGACACCTGGCGCCACCTGTTCGCCGTCGGCGCGGCCGGCCTGGTGGTCGCCCCCCTCGCGCGCTTCTTCATGCCGGAGTCGGTGCGCTGGTACGACGCACACGGGCGGACCGGCACGGCGGAGATGATCGTCGAGAAGCTCGAGGCGCGTGCGCTGCGGCGCGGACCGCTGAGCGAACCCCAGACCCTGGCGGAAGGCACCGAGGAACTCTCCCTACGCCGGCTGCTCGGGAACAAGCGGGTGCTGCGCACCATCGCCGTCATCTCCGCCGGCTTCTTCGGAACGACGCTGGGCCTGTACCTCTTCCAGAACTGGGCCCTCTACGTCCTCGTCGACGGCCTCAAGTACTCGGACAACGACGCCTACTGGATCCAGGTCATCTGGAACGTGGTCTACGCCATCACGCCGTTCCTCGCGCTCCTGGTCATGGACAGGGTCGAACGCAAGACGCTCATCCTCGTCGCGTCCCTCGTCACCGCGATACCGCTGGTCGTCTTCGGGATATCGATCACCAACTGGGTCGTCATCGCCTCGGGCGGCATCGCCGGCATCGCGACGGGCCTGGTCGTCACCGCGTTCTTCGCCTACATCCCCGAGGCGATCCCCACGGAGGCCCGCGGCCTGGGCAGTGGGATCATCAACAGCATCGGGCAGTGCGGTGGCGCCGTCTCAGGCGTCCTCGGTGCCGCGCTCTACGGCGGCCTGGGCAGAGGCGGCCTGATGGCCGTCGCGGCGGCCGCCTACATCGTGTTCTCGATCCCCGTGCTCGCGTTCGGGCCGCGGACCACGAACCGCCCGCTCGAAGGGGTAGTCGCCGGAACGCTCAGCGCGGCGCAGTAGTTAACGCTCAGCGCGGCCCCGTACTCCCGGGGCGGGGCGGGGCGGGGCGGGGCAGGGCGGACCGGGAGGGCGCTGGTGCGCAGATGCAGCAGCCCCTCCCTTTCCGTGACTCCTTGGGAAAGGGAGGGGCGCACGACCTGAGGGTTGTTCCGAGTGCTGCCTCGAAGCCGCTGCGTTACTCGAAAAGGTCGGGCTGTTCTCGGGTGATCTGGTCGTACAGCGGTTGGAAGTTGACCCAGCCGGCCAGTTCGGAGCCGATCTGCCGGTGGGTGAGGGCGGCGTTCTCAGCGGCGATGGGCACGACCGTTCCGGCTGCCTTGGCCAGGAGCTGGACCTGGCAGGAACGCTCCATGGTGATGAACCACCAGGCGGCGGAGTCGACCGAGCCGCCGACCGTGAGCAGTCCGTGGTTGCGGAGGATGACTGCCTTGCGGTCGCCCAGGGCGGTCGCGATGCGCCTGCCCTCCTCCAGATCGGTGACCACGCCCGTGTAGTCGTCGAACAGTCCGTGATCGCCGTAGAACGCGCACGCGTCCTGGGTGATCGGCTCCAGCCTCTGCCCGAGGGCAGACAGGGCCCGTCCGTGTGGGGAGTGGCTGTGCGCGGCGGCCACGACATCGGGTCGGGCCTGGTGCACGCGGGAGTGGATCACGAAGGCCGCCTCGTTCACCGGGTACCGGCCCTCCACGACCCTGCCCAGGTGATCGACCAGGACGAGGTCGCTCACTGTGATGTGCTTGAAGGACATGCCGAACGGATTGACCCAGAAGTGGTCCGTCAATTCCGGGTCACGTGCCGTGATGTGGCCCGCCACGCCCTCCTCGAACCCGAACCTGCCGAATATCCGGAACGCGGCGGCCAGGCGTTCCTTGCGGTGGCGACGCTCCTCCTGGACGTCGTCGAACGACGGGGGCAGCCGGAAGACCAGTTCGCTCTGCTGCTGTTTCCGGAACGTCTTGGTATCGGACACGGTGTGACACTCCTTCGCCTGTGCGGCGGCATGGGCATCCACACCCAACAGCACCGATGCGAACGCCGCCTAGGCCCGTCGGGCTCAACGCCTGCGGCAGCGTTTGTCGTTGGCGGACAACCGACCCGGGAGGACGGGAATGAGTGCAGCGGGGGACTGCTTCCTCCAGCTGGTGACGGCGTGCGTGACGGATCCCGCCGTGGTGCAGGAAACGACACGTGCCGCTCGCACCACGTCCAAGCAGGTCGCCGCCCTCCCCGAAGAGCAGGTACGCCGGTACGCTCGAGCGTTCCTCCACGGTGTCCGGGCAGCCCTGGCCGACGGCGACCGACCCGGAGAGGCCCTCCTGTCGGCGGCCGAGCGCCTGGTCTCCGAGCGGGCCGGGCGCGAAGTCCCCGTAGCGGCCATTCTGGACGGCTTCCGGGCGGGACGTACCCGCCTGGTCGAGGCGGTGATCACCGAAGGCCGCCGCCGCGGCGTCGCTGCCGACGTTCTCCTCGACGGCGTCACCAGGATCGACCACATCTGCGACGCCCTCGTCCACCGCATGGCTCATGCCCGCCCAATGGCCGAGCTGGATGTGTCCCCCACGACCCGTGCGGGTCGCGCGCTCATGCTCCGGAAGCTCCTGAACGGCGAACCGGCGCCCGTCGGGATGCCGCTGCACCCGTCCGTCGCGTACCACTGCCTGGTCTCGGACGTGAGCGACCCTGCCCTGGCGGCCCTGCTGGAGGGACATCTCACTGCCGCCGGCCCGGGTCTGTGCGGCCTGGTCGACGGCCGTCTCGCCGCCCTCGTCGGCCGACTGCCGGCCCTGCCCGCCGACGCCCCCCTCTTTGTGGCCGCGCCGCCCGCGCCGCCGGCCGAGATCGCCCCGCTCCACGCCCTCGCCCTGCGCGCACTCCAAGCAGGCACAGCCGCCAACTTGACGGGACTGCACCGTCTCACCGATCTGGCCCTGCTCACCGCCACCCACACGCTCCCCGGCTTCAGCGGGCTCCTGTCCGCCTCGCTCTTGCGCGGACTCAGCCCCGGCAACGCGTTCCACCGCGAGACAGCCGCTACCGCCCTTGCCTACCTGGACCACGGCTGCCGGATCGAGCAGGCCGCCGCCGCGCTCCACGTGCACGGCAACACCGTGAAGTACCGCCTTCGACGCCTCCGCGAGCTCACCGGCACCTCCCCGGTGGACGCCACCTCCGTCGCGGACACAGCTCACTGGTGGTGGGCTCTTCGGACCTGGCTCGGACGTTGACGACGTGGTGTGGGAGCACTGGGCGCCGGTCCGTCCGGGTCAGCCGAAGCGGCGCGATGCCCTCCGGTACGCCGACGGGCTGGTGCCGAACCAGCGATGGCAGGCCCGCGTGAGAACGCTCTGCTCGCTGTAGCCGAGGAGGCCCGCGAGCTGGCCGAGCGGCATGTCGGTGTCGCGCAGGTAGCGCTCGGTTTCGTCCCGCCGCAGCTCGTCGACCGAGGTCTCGAATGAGGTCCCCTCCGCGGCCAAGTGGCGTTGCAGGGTTCTGGGGTGGACCGAAAGCTGCCCGGCGACGAGTTCGAGGGTGAGACTGCCCGTGGGCAGCAACCGGCGGGCCAGCGAGCGGGCGGCCGTCGCGAGCGTCGCGTCCGCGGGCGGGGTGATCGACTGGAGGTACTGGCGTACCACGTCGTGGACGGCGTTACGTGAGGGAAGCGGCCGTCCGAGCTCGGTCCGGCGGAACCGGAAGCCGCAGAGAGGCTCACCGAAGTGCACGGGACAGCCGAAGTAGTCCAGATAGTCCGCCACGGGAACCAGCGCGCCGTGCGGCAGATGGACCGACACCGGCTTGAAGTCCGGCCCGAGGATGAGCGCGTAGATCTGGAGTGCCACTCCCAGGGACAGTTCGAGGACCTGCTGGTGGGGCGGCAGCCGCTTGAGCTCGATCCGGAACTCGAAGCGGGCATAGCGGGAGCCCGGGTGGGAATCGATCGACGCCTTGATCGCGGGACTGTAGACCGCGAAGTACTGGCCGAGGGCCTGCAGGGCATCGCCCGCGGTCGGGGCGGTCAGCGCCACCAGTCCGACGGGCCCCAGGATCTCGATGCCCTGGCGAAGCGCCAACTGCCGTCCGAAGTCACGGGCGCCGGTCGCCTGGACCGCCGACTCCAACGCGGCGATCAGGCTGCGGTACCGGATGAAGGCGCCGGAGTCACCCACGGCCTGCCTCGGGATTCCGGCGGCGTCGAGCAGCGGGTTCGGATCGGCGCCGAGCAGGTGCACGAGCTCGGCATAGCCCTGGAGCGACGTCCCACGGATCAGAGACACGTCGCCCAGGATCAAAAAACGTGTCGTCTGATGTCAAGTCCCGGTCGCGATGTCACCAGCATCATCAGGGGAACGCGCTGCCGCGCGCAGCCCCGCCGACAAGGGAGAACCGCTGTGTCCGATGCCCTGACGCCGACTTCTGCGACCACCAGTTCCGGTGCGGCTCTGCCGCTGCTCGCGCTGCCGCAGACGGAGCTGCTCACCCTCAACGTCAACGACCTCCCGGTGGTGGACACCGACGACGGCACCAGCATCCAACTGCTGCGTCTGGACCTGGAAGCCGGCCACTGGGTGGTCATGGTGCACATGAAGCCCGGCGCCTCGGTGCCGATCCACTACCACACCGGTACGGCGGAGGTGTACACGCTCAAGGGCCGGTGGCTCTACAAGGAGTACCCGGATCAGGCGCAGACGGCCGGTTCCTACCTCTTCGAGCCCGGCGGCTCCGTCCACACCCTGCACACCCCGGAGGACAACACCGAGGACACGGTGATGCTCGTGATGGTCGCCGGGGCCAACGTGAACTTCACGGAGGACGGACAGTTCCATTCGATCATCGACGCGGTCAGCCTCAAGCACTGGCTCACTCACTTCGCCCAGGCCCAGGGAGCGAAGCTGCGCTACATCAGCACCGGTGCTGCTGCCCTCACGGAGGCGGAGTAGCCGTGCGCGCCGTCGTGATGCAGGACCGGCGGATGCGCCTCACCGAGGTGCCGGAGCCGGTGCCCGGCGACGGGGAGGTGCTGGTGGAGGTCCTCGCCTGCGGGATCTGCGGCTCGGACCTGCACTGCGCGCAGCACGGCGCGGAGTTCAACGCGTCGATGCGGGCGGCCTACGGCGTGGACGTGCTCGACCTCGACCGGCCGATCGTGTTCGGCCATGAGTTCGTCGGCCGGGTCGTCGCGCACGGGCCCGGCACCACCGGCCGCGTCCCGATCGGCGGGCGGGTCGTCTCCGTGCCCTCGCTGGGCCGCCCCGGCGAGCCCTTCCTCGGCTTCAGCGCCCCCGAGACCCCCGGCGGATACGCCGAGCGCATGGTGCTCTGTGAGGCGCTGCTGCTGGAGGTCCCTGATCACGTCCCCACCGAGCACGCCGCCCTCACCGAGCCGCTCGCCGTCGCGTACCACGCGGTGGACCGCGCCGACCTTCGTCCGGACGACGTCCCGCTGGTCATCGGGTGCGGACCGATCGGTCTGGCGGTCATCGCGGTGCTCCGCATGCGGGGTGCCGGCCCGATCGTGGCGGCCGACTTCTCCGTCGAGCGGCGCGGGCTCGCCGAGTCACTGGGGGCGCACCTGGTCGTCGACCCGGCGGAAAGCTCCCCGTACGAGGCGTGGACGCGGACCGCGGCGTCCTCCGGCGGACATCCGACGACGACCCCGGGGAAGTCGTCCCGCGACGTGACCGGGGCCGGGGAGGACGGCGAGGTCGACGGCGCCCGCGGGAGGCCGACGGTGGCCTTCGAGTGCGTCGGAGCACCCGGGGTCATCGAGCAGATCGTCCTCGGCTCCCCGGCCCGGAGCAGGGTCGTCGTCGCGGGACTGTGCATGACGTGCGACCGCTTCGAACCCGCCCAGGCACTGGTCAAGGAGCTGGACCTGCGCTTCGCCTACATGTACACGCCCAGCGAGTTCGCCCGCACCTTCGAGCACCTGGTGCGGGGCGACTTCTCCGTCGCCCCGCTGGTCACCCGCACCGTCAAGCTCGACGAGGTGCCCGAGACGTTCGCCCACCTGGCGAGTTCCCCGCAGGACGCGAAGGTCCTGATCACCCCGGGCGGCTGAATCCCGCTCACCTTACTGACCGGCGATCACCCCATCTCAGGGAGAGACACCCGTGAACCCTTGCACCGACTACACCACCGAGTTCGACGGGCGGACCGCCCTCGTCACGGGCGCGGCTTCAGGCATAGGCCTGGCCGTGGCCCGTCGTCTGGCCGCCGGCGGCGCCGCTGTGGCCCTTGCCGACATCAACGACAAGGGCGCCCGGGAGATCGCCGACGAACTCCTGGGGCGAGGCGCCCGCGCGACAGCCGTCCATGTCGACGTCACCGACCCGGCGTCCGTGCAAGCGGCCGTCGAGGCCACCGTGGACCGGCTCGGCGCCCTGCACCTGGCCGTCAACGCCGCGGGCATCGTCGGCGCCTTCACCTCCACCGCCCAGTACCCGCAGGACGAGTGGAGGCGCGTCATCTCCACCAACCTCGACGGAGTCTTCTATTCGATGCAGTACGAACTGCCCGCCATGCTCGCGGCCGGCGGCGGCGCCATCGTGAACCTGGGCTCCCTCTTCTCCGTGAACGGCTTCCAAGGCGTCGCTGCCTATGCCGCCGCCAAGCACGGCGTCATCGGCCTGACCAAGACCGCCGCTCTGGAGTACGCGCCCCGCGGAGTACGGGTCAACGCGATGGTGCCAGGCTTCATCGACACCCCGCTGCTGGCCGGCATCACCGACGAAGAACGCGCACAGCTGATCGACCTGCACCCCGCCGGCCGCCTGGGCACCGCGGAGGACGTCGCGGAGATGGCGGCCTTCCTGCTGTCCGAGCGGGCGTCGTTCGTCAACGGCAGCTCTCATTACGTGGACGGCGCGTACTCGGCCCGCTGACGCGCCTCTGAGCAGACCGGGGACCGGCGCGCTGCCTGCTGTTCCGTTGCCGGACGAGGGCTCCTGTGGTCCGTCTACGGGGGCTGCTGCGCGCGTCCCGCTCATTGTCTCCTCGCCTGCCGTCTCCGGAACCGCGTACGCGGGCGGTGGCCGCAGGGGCGTTTCGACTGGTATCCGTTCCAGACCGCGGGTCTGTTCTGCGTGCCGGGGGCGTTCCTCCTCGGGTGGCTCGGCAGTGTCCCCTCGCCAGGACGTTCCCGACTCCGCGGTGGCCGGGGCCGAGGTGCGGGGAGCGCCTCGGCCCGGGCGATGGATCAGGTGACGCGCCGGAGTGCCTGCGGGGTGAGGTCGGCGAGGGCCGGGTAGCCGTCGACCGCCATGATCAGGTCGGCCTCGGCCAGGAGCGAGCGCAGGACGTGGACGACTCCGTCGGTGCCGCCCAGGGCGAGGCCGTAGGCGTAGGGCCGGCCGACACCGACGGCGGTGGCGCCGAGAGCGATCGCCTTGACGATGTCCGCGCCGCTGCGGATGCCGGAGTCGAACAGGACCGGCATCCCGTCCGCGGCTTCGATGACGGCCGGCAGGGCCTGGAGGGCGGGCAGTCCGCCGTTGGCCTGCCGGCCGCCGTGGTTGGAGCAGTAGACGGCGTCCACGCCCAGGTCCTTGGCCCGTCGTACGTCGTCGGGGTGGCACAGGCCCTTCACGATGAGCGGGAGCGTGGTGAGCGATCGCAGCCACGGCAGGTCGGCCCAGGTGAGTGGATTCCCGAAGATCCTGGACCAGTTGAGGGCTGTGGCCCGTATGTCCTTCTCCGGCGCTCGGTCCAGACCCGCCCGGAAGACCGGGTCGCTGGTGTAGTTGGCCAGGCAGTTCCCGCGCAGCTGGGGGAAGTTGCCCGTGGCCAGATCGCGGGGGCGCCAGCCGGTGATCCAGGTGTCGAGGGTGACCACGATGCCCCGGAAGCCGGCCTTCTCGGCGCGGTCCACGAGGCTCTCGGCCAGGTCCCGGTCGGTGGGCGTGTACAGCTGGAAGAAGCCCGGGGTCGCTCCGAACTCCCCGGCGACGGCCTCCAGTGGGTCGGCGGACAGGGTCGAGGCGACCATGGGGACGCCCGTGCGTGCGGCGGCGCGTGCGGCCGCGAGGTCGCCGTGCCCGTCCTGGGCGCAGATGCCGAGCACTCCGATCGGCGCCATGAACAGGGGAGTGGGCAGGGCCATCCCGAACAGCTCGACGGAGAGGTCACGTTGCGTGGCGCCGACGAACATCCGGGGGACGAGACCCCACTGCTGGAACGCTGCCGTGTTGGCGCGCTGCGTGTGTTCGTCGCCGGCGCCCCCGGCGACGTACGACCACACCGACGGAGGCAGTGCGGCCTGTGCCCTGGCCTCCAGTTCGGCATGGACCATCGGGTAGCGCGGCAGCGTGCCGGCGAGACCGTCGCGGTAGATCTCGTTCTGGTAGGAACCGAATGTCTGGCCACCGAATGTCTGGCTACCGAATGTCTGGCTCATGAACCACCTTTTCTGGGCGGGGAGTTCCTGCACGGTTCGGTGCGACGGCACGTCATGGAGGAGAGGACCGTGAGGGCGCGGGAGGGCTGGCCCCTCCCGATGCGCTGGAGAGCGGGCCGCATGGGTGGAGTGCGCCGCCCCGATTTATTGTAACGCCTGTTGCGTAAAAGTTCGGCGCTCGGTACGGTGCAGCGCATCCTCTGGCACCCATGGCGGAACTGGTGTTTCACATGTATGACGTTGCAGTGATCGGAGCCGGCTTCGCCGGTGTGACCGCGGCCCGGGATCTCAGCCTCCAGGGCTACTCGGTGGTGTTGATCGAGGCGCGGGACAGGATCGGCGGGCGGACCTTCCTGGGCGAGGCGTTCGGCCGCTCGGTGGAATTCGGCGGCGGGTACGTGCACTGGACCCAGTCGCACGTGTGGCACGAGCTGGAGCGGTACGGCATCGGCCTGTCGACGCCGATGGAGACCGAGAAGTGCTACTGGCTCGCGAACGGCGAGGTGCACTCCGGGACGCCGGCCGAGTACGCCGGCGTCGGCGGACCGCTGGTCGCCCGGTGCCTGGCCGACGCGCGGGCGCGGTTTCCCCGGCCGTCCGACATCGCCGCCGCCGACACCGGCGCGATCGAGAAGGAGACGCTCGCGGACCGGCTGGACGCGATGGACCTCTCCCCGTACGAGCGGGACGTGCTCGCCGGCGTGATGTCCTCGCTGGTCCACTCCGAGAGCGAGCAGGGCATGGCCCAGTTCCTCTTCTGGGCCGCCCTCAACTTCGGCAGCTGGGCGGCGTTCCTCGAAGTCGCCGGTCACTGGCCGATCGACGGCGGGACCGGGCGGCTGCTCGACGCGATCGCCGGTGACTCCACGGCCGAGCTGTGGCTCTCCACGCCGGTGACGGCGATCGAGGACGACGGGTCCGGCGTTCTCGTGACCACCGGCCGGGGCGAGCGTGTGCGCGCCCGGCGCGCCGTCGTCGCGCTCCCGCTCAACACCCTGACCGATGTGGCCCTGACGCCGCCCCTCGCCCCGCCGGTACGGAGCATGATCGAGCAGAAGCAGCCGATGAGGACGGCGAAGATCTGGGCGCGGGTCAGGGGCGAGATCGAGCCCTTCACCGTCAGCGCCCCGGCCGGCACATACCCCCTCAGCACCGCCCGGGCCGAATACCGGCACGAGGGCGACACGCTCGTCGTGTGCTTCGGCTCCGACCTCTCGCTGGTCGACGACCGCGAAGCCGTCGAGCGTGCCCTGCGCCTCTTCGTCCCCGGCATCGAGGTGGTCGACATCGCCTGCCACGACTGGGTGAGCGACCCCTGCTCGCAGGGGACCTGGGTCCATCACCGGCCGGGCAACCTCACCCAGGCCGCTCCCTTGATGCGTGAGCCGCACGGACGGATCCACTTCGCCGGCGGCGACATCGCGGCCCTCGGAGTCGGCGGTATCGACGGCGCCATCGAGACCGGTGTCCGGGCGGCCCGGGACGTCGCTCGCGCACTGAACGGCGGGCGCAGCTGATCACGCCCCCACCGGGCGGGTCCGAGGATCGGCGGAGTGATCAGGTGTGCGGCGTGCCGGAAGGAGGACTGATCAGGGCGACGGCGGCGTCGACGAGGGCCCGGACCCGGCTGGGTTCGAACCGTTCGGGCTCGAAGGGGTACATCATCATCCAGCCGTCGCCCATGGCGCTGAGCTGGTCGGCGAGCAGCTCGGCGGGGATGTCCGTACGGATGGTGCCCTGCGCCTGCCCGGCCTGAAGGATCTCGGTGTGCACCGCGCGGTAGCGGGCGTAGCGCTGCCGGATGAGGGCGGCGAAGGCGGGCTCGTACCGTGCGTGGGCGAGCAGCTGGGACATCACGGGCCAGAACTCGGGGTTGCCGGTGGTCAGTTGCAGCCACCGCTCCAAGGCCGTCTTGACGTCGGTCTGTTCGCGGCTGGCCTCGAGGATCGCGTCGTAGGTGTCGAAGCGACTCTCGGCGAGTGCGGTGACGAGTTCTTCCTTGTTCTTGAAGTAGTACGTCACCGCCCCGGTCGTGCATCCCGCGTGGTGGGCCACCTTGCGCAGCGAGGCGTTGGCGAAGCCCTCCCGCGCGATCACCGACGCCGCCGCCTTCAGCAGCTCCGCGCGCTTGGCGGCGTGGTCGCCGGTCGGCCGGCCACGGCGTGTGACCTGCTCGCTTCTGGCATCGCCACTCACTGATCGGTCCTCCCCTTAGACGTCCTCCCGATTCTGCCACACATTTTTCGTCACGCCCGTTGTGTAAATTCGCGCGGCGCTCTACGTTGCTTGCACATCCCGACACGAAGGAAGGAACCACCGATGGACGAGTCAGTGCGGGAAGCGTTCCGGACCGACGGCGCCGTCCTCTTCGAGGACTGCCTGGACCCGGCGCAGTTGGCTCAGTGCCACGAGGCGTTCGACTGGGCCGTCGCCCACCCCGGTCCGAACGCGTCGTCGATGTTCGACGGGACCGAGTACCGGTCGCTCGTCGACAACGCCAACCCGCTCGCCAAGGACCGGCTGGACGCGCTGGTGCCGACCCTGCCGTTCGGGAAACTGTTCGCCGACCTGTGGGGCTCGGAGCACGTCTGGTACTTCGCCGAGGAGGTGTTCCTCAAGTCCGGCGGCCGCGGCGCCCGCAGCTGCTGGCACCAGGACACCTCCTATCTGCCCTGGGCCGGGGACCACTGGGGCAACGCCTGGATCAGCTTCCAGCACATCCCGAAGCGGAACTCGCTGGAGATCGTGCGCGGCTCGCACCGCGGCCTCCAGTACGACGGCACCACGTTCAACCTCGACGACCCGACCGAGCCCCTCTATGGCGGCGGGGTCCTGCCCCGGCTGCCCCACATCGACGCCGAGCTCGCGGCGGACCCCGGAGCCTATGACGTGCTCTCGTGGGACATCGACCCCGGTGACGTCCTGGTGCTGCACCCCCGCTCGCTGCACGGCGGCGCCGGTGTCGACGCCGCCTGCCCCGACCGCCACACGCTGGTCCTGCGCTTCTTCGGCGACGACGCCACCTTCCGGCCGCTGCCGGACGCGAACAAGCGCTACGCCCGCAACGGCGTCCTCTTCGCGGAAGAGATGGCGAAGCTGAACGAGGGCGACGCGTTCCGCTCGCCTGTCTTCCGCCGGCTCGTCTGACCGCATCCGCGATCGGTTCCCCCTGACCGACCGGGCCGAGGTCTGCCTGATGTGCACGTGAGACGCGTGCTTGCTGCCCCCTGCCGTTCGTGGGTGCGACGGCGTTGTCGCAGAAAAGGGAGAGAAGATGGACCAGTCCGAGGCTGTCCGGTCAGGGAGTGCCGTGGATGTGTCCGCGCGGCTCGACCGCTTGCCGGTGATGCTGCCGCACATCGTCTGGATCTCGATCCTGACCGGCAATCTCATGCTCGAGTACTACGACAACGCGCTCTTCGCCTACATCGTCCCGGCGATCAAGGAGAACACAGGACTCACCCTCGCGGAGATCGGCCTGGTCAGCAGCGCCTTCTTCGCGGGCATGATCCTCGGAGGCCTGGTGGGCGGGCGGCTGTCGGACAGGTTCGGCCGGCGCCGGCTCCTGGTCTGGGCGACGGTCCTCTACTCGTGCGGGGCGCTGGCCACGGCACTCGCTCCGAACCTCGCCCTGCTGCTCGTCTCCCGTGTGGTGACGGGGATCGGCGTGCAGGCAGCGATCTCGGCCCTGCTGGTGTACATCGCGGAGATGTTTCCCAGCAGGACACGCGGCAGGTTCGTGTCCATCGTGACCTCGGCCTTCGTGATCGTCTCGCCGGTGGTCGCCCTGCTCGCACTCGTGACGATCCCGCACGGCGGACCCGACACCTGGCGCCATCTCTTCGGCGTCGGTGGTCTGGCCGGCTTGCTGATCGCCCCGCTGGCGCGCTTCTTCATGCCGGAGTCGGTGCGCTGGTACGCCTCGCGCAAACGGCCCGCCAAGGCGCGGGAGATCGTCGAGAAGCTCGAGGCCCGTGCCCTGCGGCGCGGACCGCTGAGCGAACCGCGGTCGGTGCCGGAGGGCGTCGAGGAGGTCCCGCTGCGCCGGCTCTTCGGGAACAAGCGCGTCATCCGCACCATCGCCGTCGTCGCCGCGGGCTACTTCGGAGCGACCCTGGGCCTGTACCTGTTCCAGAACTGGGCCCTCTACGTGCTCGTCGACGGCCTCCAGTACGCCGAGGGCGATGCCTACCGGATCCAGCTGATCTGGAACGTGGTCTACGCCGTCACACCGTTCGTCGCCCTGCTCGCCATGGACAGGATCGAGCGGAAGACCTTCATCCTCGTCACGTCCGTCGTCACCGCCGTACCGCTGGTGGTCTTCGGCGTGTCGACCGCCCACTGGCTCGTCGTCGCGGCGGGCGGCATCGCGGGCGTCGTGACCGGGCTGATCGTCACCGCGTACTACGCCTACATCCCGGAGACGATCCCCACCCAGGCCCGCGGCCTGGGCAGCGGGATCATCATCAGCGTCGGCCGGTTCGGCGGCGCCGCCTCAGGAGTCCTCGGTGCGGCGATCTACGGCGGCTGGGGGAGGAGTGGCCTGATGGCCATCGCGGCGGCCTCCTACGTCGTGTTCTCCATCGCCGTCCTCCTCTTCGGACCGCGCACGACGAACCGGCCACTCGAAGGAGTCGCCGCGGACGAGCTCCGCCCGGCGAATTAGCAGGCGACGCGCCCAGTACGGCGAAGCAGCAGGCCTCGTGCTCCATACGGCGGAGCAGCAGCCCTCGCGCTCCGTACGGCGAACCAGCCGCCGACACGCTCATACGGCGAAGCAGCCCCGTGTCAGCGCGACGTGGGGGAGCCGAGAAGGCGCGACACGAGGTCAAAGCAAGAGAGGGCATGTGCCCGAATACAACGGAGGTGTGCGATGTCGTCCACGGGAGTCACCTACTCGGAGTTCGGCTGGGCCGATCCGCCCGGTGATGTCACGGCGGCGCTCGAAGGAGAGCTCAACTGCGACGTCGCGGTGGTCGGCGGCGGCTACGCCGGCATGGCGGCCGCGCTGCGGCTGGCCGAACGCGGCGCCGACGTGGTCCTGCTGGAGGCGGGGTTCTGCGGCTGCGGGGCGAGCTCCCGCAACGCCGGCCAGTTGGGGAGCGTGCCGGGCGGCGACCCTCAACTCCTCAGCACACTGCACCCGCGCCGCTTCAACGGCCTCGTCCGCCTCGCCGAGGACGCCGTCGGCTTCACCGAGAAGCTGATCGGACGGCTCGGCATCGACTGCGACTACGAGCCGACCGGCAACGTCGCGGCTGCCGTCTCCCCGGGACAGCTCCGGATCGCGCGGAAGAAGGCGGAGATCTTCCAGAAGGCGGGGGCGGACGTCGAGTTCGGCGACGGCCGTGATCTCGGGCTGCCGGACGCTTTCCTCGGCGGCATGCTGGAGAACGCCGGGGGAGTGATGGACCCCGGGAAGTTCGCGCTGGGTCTGCGCACGGCGCTCCTCGCCTCGGGTGCGAAGGTGTTCGAACAGACCTCCGTCCAGGCGGTGGAGCCCACCCGCGCGGGAGTCATCGTCACCGTGCCGGGCGGCCACGTCCGCGCCGAGCGGGTCCTGCTCACCACCAACGCCTACTCCCGCGAGCTGGCGATCGCGCCGAAGCGGCTGGCCGAGCCGATCTGGGTCAGCATGATCGAGACCGAACCGGTCCCGGCCGACCGGCTCGAGGCGACCGGCTGGACGAGCCGCTCCGGCCTGGCCACCCAGCACAACATCATGGAGAGCTTCCGCCCGACCCGGCGCAACACGATCGTCGCCGGCGTCCGCCAGTTGCAGAGCGCGCGGGGCACCGTGGGTGCTCGCAAGCCGGACCCCGCGGTCGTGGCGGACATCGTCGAGGGCTTCCGCGCCAGGTTCCCCTCGCTGCACGACGTCGCGGTCCAGCGCACGTGGGGTGGATGGATCGCGATGACACCGTCGTGGCTGCCGGTCGCCGGTGAGGCGACGCGGGACGTCTCCTACCTGATCGCCTGCAACGGCCACGGCCTCGCCCAGGCCCCCTACCTCGGTACGCTCCTCGCCGACCGGCTCGCCGGCGACCAGACCCCCGACGGCCTCGCCACCGTATGGCGGGAGCGGCCGCGGTTCGCGCCCCCGCTCGCCTTCAACGCTCCGGTGATGCGGGCGATGTGGGCATTCGACCGAAGGTCCGACCGCAAGATCCGCTAGCAGACCCACGCCCCACAGTCACGTCGGAGTGCCCCTTCATGAGCTTCAACCTCGCCACCATGCTGCGGGAGTCGCGCAGCGCGAACCCCGGCAAGCCGCTGTGCCGCTTCGGGGACACGTCCTACAGCTACGCCCAGGTCGACGAGATCTCCGGCAGGGTCGCCGGCGGCCTGCTCGCCCTCGGCCTGCGGCGGGGCGACAAGGTCGCCGTCCACCTGCCCAACGTGCCGGAGTTCCTGTTCACGTACTTCGGCATCCTCAAGGCGGGTCTGACGATGGTGCCGCTCAACCCCCTGCTGCGCGCACCGGAGATCGCGTATCACCTCGACGACTCCGACGCGCAACTGCTCGTGACCTTCGAGCCGTTCGCCGGCGAGGCTCTCCAGGGCGCGCGGCAGGCCAAAGGGGTGACCACATACGTCGTCGCGGCACCGGCCGGTGACGGACTCCCGGAGGAAGCACTCCCGTACGACGACCTCTGCTCGGCCGAGGACACCGGCGACATCGTGCCCACCGGCGCGGAAGACACCGCCGTGCTGCTGTACACCTCGGGCACCACCGGCCGCCCCAAGGGCGCCGAACTCACCCACTTCCAGCTCTACATGAACTGCACGGTCGCGGGAGAGCTGTTCGGCGCCCGCGACGACGACGTCGCCGTGGCGGTGCTGCCGCTCTTCCATGTCTTCGGGTTGTCCAGCGTCCTCAACGTCGGCGTGCGTTTCGGCAGCACGCTCGTCCTCGTGCCCCGGTTCGACCCGCGGTCGGTGCTCGACGTCATCGAGCGGCACCGCTGCACGATCTTCACCGGAGTTCCCACCATGTACGTCGCGCTGCTGTCGGCCGGCGTCGGCGACCGCGACCTGTCCGCCCTGCGGGTGGGGGTGTCCGGCGGAGCCGCGATCGCGGGCGAGGTGATCCGCGCGTTCGAGGAGAAGGTGCCGGGCGTGGTGATCCTGGAAGGGTACGGGCTGTCGGAGACGGCCAGCACCACGACCTTCAACATCAGCGCCGAGGCCCGCAAGGTGCTCTCGATCGGCAGGCCCATCTGGGGGGTGGAGGTCCGTGTGGTCGACGCGGACGACACCCCGCTGCCGCCGGGGTCCAACAACATCGGCGAACTCGTCGTCCGCGGCCACAACGTGATGAAGGGTTACTACAAGCAGCCCGGGGCCACCGCCGAAGCCTGCCGGAACGGGTGGTTCCACACGGGAGATCTCGGCTACGCCGACGAGGACGGCTATCTGTTCATCGTCGACCGCAAGAAGGATCTGATCATCCGCGGCGGGTACAACGTCTACCCGCGCGAGGTGGAGGAGGTGCTGTTCACGCACCCCGCGGTCGCCGAGGCGGCCGTCGTCGGCAGGCGCGACGCGCGGCTCGGCGAGGAGGTGCTGGCCTACGTCGCGCTCAAGCCGGGCGCCGCGGCCACACCGGAGCAGATCGCGTCCTACTGCAAGGAACGTGTCGCCGCCTACAAGTACCCGCGTGAGGTGCGGGTGCTCGACGCCCTGCCGAAGGGCCCGACGGGCAAGATCATCAAGAGGGATCTCCCCGTGTGAGCGGGGAGGCCCCCGGGCCCGCACGGCCCATTTTTTTGCGGCACTGAACTAAGCAAGCGCTTGATAACTCCAAGCGATTGAGAAGGAAAAGGGAGGCATCATGCCAGAAGCAGTGATCGTCGCCACCGCCCGCTCGCCCATCGGCCGGGCGTACAAGGGCTCGCTCAGGGACATGCGCCCCGACGACCTTACCGTCCAGATGATCCACGCGGCCCTCGCCCAGGTGCCGCAGCTCGATCCGAGGACGGTCGACGACCTGGTCCTCGGCTGCGGACAGCCGGCCGGCGAGTCGGGCTTCAACATGGCGCGCGTGGTGGCCGTTCTGGCCGGACTGGACGAGGTGCCGGGCACCACGGTGAACCGCTACTGCTCCTCCAGCCTCCAGAGCACCCGGATGGCGCTGCACGCGATCAAGGCCTGCGAGGGCGATGTGTTCATCTCCGCCGGCGTGGAGACCGTGAGCCGCTACACCAAGGGCAACGCGGACGGTCTGCCCGACACCCGCAACCCCCGCTTCGCCGAAGCTCAGTCGCGTACCGAGCAATTGGCGGCCGGCGGCGGAACGTGGATCGACCCGCGGACGCAGGGACGGCTGCCCGATGCCTACATCGCGATGGGCCAGACGGCCGAGAACGTCGCCCAGTTCAAGGGGATCAGCCGAGCCGAACAGGACGCCTTCGCCGTACGCAGCCAGAACCTCGCCGAGAAGGCGAGCGCCGACGGCTTCTGGGAACGCGACATCACCCCGGTCGTCCTGCCGGACGGCAGCGTCGTGTCCGCGGACGACGGTCCCCGCAGCGGCGTCACCCTGGAGACGGTCTCCGGGCTGCGCCCCGTTTTCCGGCCCGACGGCACCGTCACCGCCGGCAACTGCTGTCCGCTGAACGACGGCGCCGCCGCACTCGTCGTCATGTCGGACACCAAGGCCCGTGAACTGGGCATCACACCGCTGGCCCGGGTGGTCTCCACCGGTGTCTCGGGGCTGTCCCCGGAGATCATGGGCCTCGGCCCCGTCGAGGCCTCGCAGCAGGCGCTGAGGCGGGCGGGCCTGACCATCGACGACATCGACCTGGTCGAGATCAACGAGGCGTTCGCCGCGCAGGTCGTCCCGTCCGCACGCGATCTGCGCATCCCTGAGGAGAAGCTCAACGTCAACGGCGGCGCGATCGCCGTGGGGCACCCCTTCGGCATGACCGGCGCCCGGATCGCCACCACGCTCATCAACTCCCTGCGGTGGCACGACAAGCAGTTCGGCCTGGAAACCATGTGCGTCGGCGGCGGGCAGGGCATGGCGATGGTACTGGAGCGCCTCTCGTGACCACGGCGAACGACCACGTCGGACACCCGATCCGGACCTCCGAGGAGAAGGGCAGATCAGTCATGGCCGGGAGATTCTCCGGACGGACGGCGATCGTGACCGGCGCCAGCCGGGGCATCGGATTCGCCATCGCCGAGCGGCTGGTGGCCGAGGGCGCCAAGGTCGTCGTCACCGCCCGCAAGCAGGACGCGCTCGCGGAGGCCGTCGGCCGCCTCGGCGGCCCCGAGCACGCCCTCGGCGTCGCCGGACGGGCGGACGACGCCGACCACCAGGCCGAGGTCGTCAAGCGCGCGATCGACACCTTCGGCAGCGCCGACCTGCTGGTCAACAACACCGGCATCAACCCGGTGTACGGACCGATGGTCGAGATGGACCTGGGCGTCGCGCGCAAGATAGTCGAGGTCAACTGCGTCGCCGCCCTGTCGTGGGTGCAGCAGGTCCACCGGGCCTGGATGAAGGAGCACGGCGGCTCGGTGGTCAACCTCTCGTCGGTGGCCGGTGTCAGGCCCGCGCCGGGCATCGGTTTCTACGGGGCCAGCAAGGCGATGCTCACCCACATCACCCAGGAACTCGCCGTCGAGCTGGGCCCGGACATCCGGGTGAACGCGGTCGCGCCGGCCGTCGTGAAGACGAAGTTCGCCGCCGCCCTGTACGAGGGCAGGGAGGACGAGGTCGCGGCCGGCTACCCCCTCAAACGGCTCGGCGTCCCGGAGGACATCGGCAGCGTGGTCGCGTTCCTGCTCTCCGGGGACTCCGCCTGGATCACCGGACAACTGCTGGTGGTCGACGGCGGCGTGCTGCTGACCGGGGGAGCGTGATACCCACTCCGGCCGCGGCCCGAGGCGTGGGGAGCAGGGCGACGACAGCGCCTGTGGACGCGGTGGTCTTCGACTACGGCGGTGTGCTCACCGGTCCGGTCCGCGACTCGATCGCGGCGTGGCTCGAGGCCGACGGCATCGAGCCGGCGTCGTTCTCCCGCACGCTCAAGGCATGGCTGTCCCGACATGCCGAGGACGGGACACCCATCCACCGGCTGGAGACCGGCGAGTTGACCGTCGCGCAGTTCGACACGCTGCTCGCCGGTGAACTGGACACGGTCGACGGCAGTGCGGTCGATCCGGTCGGCCTGCTGGCCCGTCTGTTCGCCGGTATGCGACCCGACCCGGCGATGTCATTTCTGGCCCGCGAACTGCGCGCTCTCGGCATCCGGGTCGCCCAGCTGTCCAACATCTGGGGCAACACCTACCCCCGCGAACTGATCGATGCCCTCTGCGACCCCGTGGTGATCTCCGGTGAGGTCGGCCTGCGCAAGCCGCTGGCCCCGATCTACCGGCTCACCCTGGATCGGCTCGGCATGCCGCCCCAGCGGATGCTCTTCGTCGACGACGCGGAGCCGAACGTGCTCGGCGCTCGTGCCGTCGGCATGCCGGCCCTGCGACACGCCGACGCCGACACCACCCGTGCCGCCCTCGCCGATCTGATCCCCGGCCTGGCCCGCCGAGCAGCCTCCGCATCCGGCGCCGACCGCAACAGCCTCCCATCCGCCTGCACGACAAGGAGTTGACCCCATGACCACCACCCGCACCGCCGTCGTCACGGGCGCGGCCCGCGGCATCGGCGCCGGCGTCGCGAAACGGCTCGCCGCGGACGGCTTCGCCGTCGCCGTCATCGACCTGGACGAAGCGGCCTGCAAGCCGGTCGTGGAGGAGATCGCGGCCACCGGCGGCCGGGCCCTGGCCGTCGGCGCCGACGTGGCCGACGAACGCGGCGTTCAGATCGCCGTGGACCGGATCGCGGGCGAGCTGGGCGAACCCGCCGTGCTCGTCAACAACGCCGGCGTCATCCGCGACAACCTGCTGTTCAAGATGACCACCTCCGACTGGGACACGGTCATGAACGTGCATCTGCGCGGCTCGTTCCTGATGACCCGCGCCGTCCAGGGCTACATGACCGCGGCCGGCTGGGGCCGGATCGTCAACCTGTCCAGCACCTCAGCTTTGGGAAACCGCGGCCAGGCCAACTATGCGGCGGCGAAGGTCGGCATCCAGGGCTTCACCAAGACGCTCGCCATCGAACTCGGCAGGTTCGGGGTCACGGCCAACGCGATCGCCCCCGGGTTCATCGAGACCGCGATGACGGCCGAGACCGCCCGTCGGCCGGCATGGGCTTCGAGTTTGGACGAGTCGTCGGCGGCTTCCAGGCGCTCCAGCACGGCCTCGCCGACCTCTTCGCGGACGTCGAACAGGCCGCCGCCGGCGCCCGCTACGCCGCTGCCACCCTGGCCGCCGGCGACCCGGACGCGGAGATCGCCGCCACCGCAGCGCAGGTCTACTGCGGCGACCTCGTGGTGAAGGCGGCTGAGGAGGCGATCCAGCTCCACGCCGGCGTCGGCATGACCTGGGGTACCCGCTGCACCTGTACCTGAAGCGGGCCAAGGCCGACCAGATCGCCTTCGGCACGGGCGGCGCACACCGGGCACACCTTGCGCACCTGGCCGATCTGCCGGGGCCCCGATGACCGGCCGTGCACACACCGTCGACCGGCAGGGCGACACGACCGAAAGCGCGTCATGGACCTCGCACTGAACGACGACCAGGAATGCGGCGCCGGCGGCGCGGCTCCCCGGGGTTAATTCTGATAACGAGTGTTGTGTCAAAGGTTTGGGGTCCGATACGGTGCTCACCTCGCTCGTCTCGAATCGGAGGGCACGATAGGCGTGGACACGCAGACCACGGGATACACGGCAGTCGCATACGGCGGAGTCGACGTCCTCGTCGGCCCCCGGCAGGGCGCCTACCCGTACGGCAACTCCCTGCTCGTGCGGGGTGCGGCGGAGAGCCTGGTCGTCGACCCGTCGCTGTCGCTCGTCAAGGACGCGCCCCCCGCGGACCTGGTCCTGGTGAGCCACACGCACGAGGACCACATCGCTGGACTGGGGAGCTACGACGTCGCGCCGGTCCACGTCCACAGCGCCGACCTCGCCGCGCTGCGCTCCCGTGAGGCCATGGTCGCCGGGTTCGGCCTCCCGCCGGACGCGGCGAAGGAGGTGGAGGCGACGTTCCGCGACCACTTCCACGTGCGGGGGCGTCCGGACGCGCTCGGCTTCGAGGACGGCGCCGTGTTCGACCTGGGCGGGCGCACGGTGACCGTGGTGCACCTGCCCGGTCACACCGCCGGGCACTGCGGCTTCCTGATCGAGCCGGACGGCTTCCTGTTCGTCGCGGACATCGACCTGACGTCGTTCGGCCCGTACTACGGCGACGCCGGCAGCAGTCTCACCGGCTTCGAGGCGTCGATGCGCCGCTGCCGGGACATCGACGCCCGCTGGTACGGCACGTCCCACCAGAAGGGCGTGATCGAGGGCGCCGCGGAGTTCCGGCGCCGGCTCGACGCCTACGCCGCCGTGGTGGAGAAGCGGGACACGGCCCTGCTCGCGTTCCTCGGCGAGCCCGGCACCGTCGAAGAGATCGCCGCACACCGGCTGGTCTACCGGCCCCACGTCGAAGGCCCGCACGTGGAGCCGGCGGAACGCAGGACGGCGGCACAGCACCTGGACCGGCTACGGGGCGAAGGGCGGGTCACGGAGGTGGAGGAGGGACGATTCCGCGCGACGTAGCCCCAACATCGGCTCTGGCCTCGGCGCGTTCGACCTCCCTGCACTGACCCGCCTTCTACCGACCCGACCGGCTGACGCTGGACGAGCTGGTCGGCACAGTCCGCGGAGCCCGCACCATCCTGGAACCGTAGGGCTCTTCCCTTCCGTCCCCGCGGCACGCGAGGACCGCTTCGGAAGAGCCCCTTCACCGTCCGTCACCCCCGACACCTAGCTGGAGATTTGATGTACGCCGTCACCGACCCGTCCACCGGCAAGACCGACGAGACCTACCCGACCGCCACAGACACCGAGGTCGCCGCAGCCGTCGAGGCCGCGCACAGGGCCTTCGCCTGGGGGCGCACCAGCTCCGTGGCCGACCGTGCCGCACTCCTGCGCCGCCTCGGCGACCTGCACGCCGAGCACCGCACCGAACTGGCGGACAGCATCGTGCGGGAGATGGGCAAACCGCGTGAGGAGGCGGAGAGCGAGGTCGACTTCTGCATGGCGATCTACCACTACTACGCCGACCACGCCGTCGAGTTCCTCGCCGACGAGGAGCTGGACGTCACCTCGGGCCCCGGCCGGGCGATCGTCCGCCGCAGCCCGGTCGGCGTCCTGCTCGGGATCATGCCGTGGAACTTCCCTGCCTATCAGGTCGCCCGGTTCGCCGCCCCGAACCTCGCCATCGGCAACACCATCGTCCTCAAGCACGCCCCGCAGTGCCCTGCCACCGCCGCACTCCTGGAGAAGCTGGTCCTGCAGGCGGGCTTCCCCGTCGGCGCGTACGTCAACGTCTACGCCACCAACGAACAGATCGCCGACGTCATCGCCGACCCGCGGGTTCAGGGCGTCTCCCTCACAGGCTCGGAGCGCGCCGGCGCCGCCGTCGCCGAGATCGCCGGCCGCCACCTGAAGAAGGTCGTCCTCGAACTGGGTGGCTCCGACCCGTTCATCGTGCTGTCCACCGACGACCTCGACGCGGTCGTGGAGTCCGCCGTCGCCGCCCGCCTCGACAACACCGGCCAGACCTGCAACGCCGCCAAGCGTTTCGTCGTCGTGTCCGACCTGTACGACGCGTTCGTGGAGAAGTTCACCGCCCAGCTCCTGGCCCGCCAGTCCGGCGCTCCGCTGTCCTCGGTCGCCGGGGCCGACAACCTGGAGCGGCAGGTGGCTGCGGCCGTCTCCGAGGGCGCGACCCTGCACACCGACGGCAAGCGCGACGGCGCCCACTACCCGGCCGGCGTCCTCACCGGCCTCACCCCCGACTCCGCGGCGGCCCGCCAGGAGCTGTTCGGCCCGGTCGCCATGGTGTTCCAGGCCACCGACGAGGACGACGCGCTGCGCATTGCCAACGACACGCCGTACGGCCTGGGTTCATACCTCTTCACGACGGACCCGGCGCAGGCCGAGCGCGTCGCGGACCGCATTGAGGCGGGCATGGTCTTCGTCAACGGCGTCGGCGCCGAGGGAGCGGAACTGCCCTTCGGCGGCATCAAGCGCTCCGGTTTCGGCCGCGAACTGGGCCGTCCGGGCATCGAGGAGTTCGTCAACAAGAAGCTCATCCGTACCGTTGCATAGGGCCGATGGGCCCGGGATCCGTGCGTCGCCGGGCTGGGGGAGACGGCTCAGCCCGGCGAAGGCCGACACAAGAAGGGCCGGTCGGGGACCGGGTCTGGGGCAGGCGGCGCAGGATGGCCTCACAGGGACCGTTCTTGTCGGCCGCTCCGGCGACCGGCAGCCGAGACGGCGTCATGGCGACTCGCCCTCCCGGCCCGCTGGACCGCCACGTCGTAATCGCCAAGGCTTCGTCAAAAGTTCGCAACCGGCGTTCGCCGTCCCCGCCCACCTTGACTCTCGACGGGACCGGCGCCCTTGCCCGGGTTCCGGCTGCCGACCCACCCGAGGAGGAAGGCCATCGGTACAGAGATCAGACCCGGCGTACGGAACGGGTACCAGTTGAAATCCGCGCCGGGCAGCAGTGCATACGCGGATCCGGAGACGGCGGGTGAGAAGATCGTGAGGACGGTGCAGAGCAGCAGCCCCCCGTAGACGGACCACAACAGTCCTCTGCGGGTGAGCCCCTGCCAGAAGAAGGAGTAGACGAGCACGGGCGCCACGCAGGTTGCCGCGATGCTCATCGAGAAGATGGCCAGGAATTCGACCGAGTACCGGTGAGCGGCTGCGGACAGCGTCAGGCCTACGGCGCCCAGGGCGACGATGGCCATGCGCAGCACCCGCACCTGCCGGGTGGTGGTGTGAGGACCGTCGGCTCGCGCGGACACATCGTGAGCGAGACAGACGGCGGATACAAACATCACGCTCGTCACAGTCGTGAGGATGACCAGGAAAGCGACACAAGCCACGACGGTGATCAGCGCAACGCGCGTGGTGGAGCCGTTCGGCAGTACGTGAGAGGCGAGCAGGACCGGGGATGCCTGCCCGTTGGCGTCGACGAGGCCGATGTCCCTGCCGCCGACCACCGCCGCGGCCGCGAACCCCACAGCGATCAGGAGGAGGACGTAGGCACCGGTCAGTCCCCCGGCGATGCTCATGGATCGCCGTGCCGAGCGGCCGCTGCGGGACGCGGCTACGCGCAGGATCAGGTGCGGCATCGCGACCGTCCCGAGGATCTGGACGATGTGGTCGCTGATCATGTTGAGAGGCACGAGACTGGAGATGTGCGCCCAGAGCCCCGGTTTCAAGTAGTCGTCCGGCGCCACGCTCCTGTCCACGGCGGCTGAGAGGAGGCTTCCGGAGTCCCACGAGAATTTCCTCAGGGCCAGCACCGTGAGCCCCGTGAGCGTCACCAGGGTGATGACGACCTTGACCACCTGCATGCGACTGGTGCCCTTGAGATCCGCCACCGCGGCAAAGCAGACGACGAGCCCGCCCAGCAGTACCGTGCACAGCACCTGCGACGCATCGCTCGACATGCCGATCAGCAGGGCCGCGATGATGCCTCCGGCGCGTAGCTGGAGCACGAGCAGGGGAAGCGTGATGGCGAGCGTCACCACAGCCGCGGCGATGCGCGGGGCTGAACCGGAGGCCCGCAAGGAGAAGAGGTCGCCGAGCGTGTAGTGGCCGCTGTCGCGGATCTTCTGTGAGAGGAGCAGCAGCAGTCCGAGTGCGACGACACTGTCGACGGCCGTGGCGTACCCGTCGTAGCCGAACAGGGCGATGGCCCCGGATGTCGCGAACAGTGTGATCACGGAGATCTGTTCGCCGGCCAGGGCGAACCCGTTGAAGACCGGTGAGAGGGACCGGTCGGCGATGTACAGCCGTTCCGGGTGGTCGTCGTGGGTGGCCAGGGTGAAGACCCAGAGCAGGGCCAGACCGATGAAGACGAAGAAGGCGACCAGCACCGGGCCTCTTGCCGCCGAACCGATCGGGTCGGCTGTGCCCGAGCTCAGGACGTGCAGGACCATCGCGTCACGTCCAGGACTCGTCGGCCGGAGAGACACCCGAAACCCCGGGCCGGGGCGTGCCGGACGTCAGGGACTGTTCGAGGGGAACACACAGACGCGTCGCCCGGTTCTCGTACCACCAGGTGCTGGCGATGAAGAGGCTGAGTTGCAGGATTCCCCAGACGATCCCCAGGGTGAGCCGTCCGTCCACAGGGACCGCGGCGAGCGCGCCGTCGCAGGACAGCACGACGCCGGCGGCAAGGGGCACCGCGTTGACGGCAAGGAACACCCGCTGGGCACGGTGCTCGGCTCGGCGGAGGATTTCACCGCGTTGCAGATGGGCGTCCGTCGTCGGCGCAGTGACCGGCTTCTGAGCGTAGTAGGTGTGCACGGAACTCTCTTGTTGAGTCAAGGGTGCGGGCGTTCAGGAGATGGTTGCGGCGATCAAGTCGTCACAGAGCGGAGGCGTCTTGGGCGCCTGCGGACGCGTTGCGGCTGATGAGCCGAACTGCACCGTCTCCTCCGGTGCCGCGACCAAGAGATCGGTGTCGGAGTCCTCTTGTACCTCACCGCGAGGCCGAGGGAAGGGCCGATCCCAGCGCGAGGTACGAAGCGGGTCGAGGCCGGCGGCGTCGGGAGCGTGCGGAGTGTCATGGGCTGTCGGATCGTCGTTGAATCCGTGGCACGGACACGCTGACGGTCTCTCGGCCACAACGTGTCCTTCACTCCCTGCCGTCAGGCCAGAACGGTCAGGCCACAGGCGCCGCGCCTCGCCGGGCATTGCGCCGGCTTCCGTTGACCAGGTCGTTGAACCGGTCGACGGCCCAGATGGTGCGAAGTCCCAGCGGGCTCATCATCATCGGACGAGGGAACTTCGGCTGCTTCATCCACAATCCCTCCAAGTCCTCGTGTCGCTCGCCGTCGACGATGAGATCAGCGATGAGGGTCCCGACGTAGGGCGCCTGAGCCAGCCCGTGACCGTTGCAGGCGATCGAGTAGAAGACGTTGTCCTCGATCTGCCCGGCCAGCGGCAGCCAGGACGAGGTGATCGCGATCCATCCTCCCCACGCACGCTCGATCGCGACGTCGGACAGCGCCGGGAACCGCGTCGCGAAGGCTTCTGCGAGTTCTTCGACGAGCGCCGGGTCCGGCTTCTTCTCCGGGAGTGGATACGTCGTGCCGCGCTCGAGCCGCCGGACGCCGAACACGATGGTGTTGCGCGACGTCAGCCGGTAGTTCTCCATGATGGCGTGCTGGGTGACCAGTCCCGACCGGCTGGTCCACCCCAGTGCCGCCAGACGGGCAGGGTCGATGGGCGCGGTCTCCACCTCGATGACGTAGATGGGCACGGAGAGCCGTGGAGGAGTGATGTCCCACTCTCCCGCGTACGCGTTCGTCGCCAGAACCACCTTGTTCGCCCGCACCTGGCCCTGAGGAGTGGTGAGGACCACCTGACCGCGGTCGCGCGTGACGTCGGTGACCTTGGTCTGCTCGAAGACTCGCGCGGACGAGCCGAGCAGTGCGCGGCGCACACCCAGGGTGAACCTGCCGGGGTTCATCATTCCCCCGACCATCTCGCGCATCCCGCCGAGGAACCCGCGCGGGATGCCGAGCTCTTCGCTCGTGCCGAGTTCCACCTGGCAGCCGGCGCGCCGGAGAATCTTGGTCACACGGCGCACCCGGCCCATCTGTCCACGCGACACCGCCGCGAAGCAGTTGCCGGTCGCTTCGTAGTCGCAGTCGATGCCGTGCGTCTTGATGAGGTCTTCCACGTGGTGCGCGGCGTGCTCGGCGAGCCGGATCATGCCGGGCATCTTCTTGCGGTAGAGCAGATTGAGGAGCTGGAGGTCCCCGCCTGGAGCTCCCGCCAGTTGCCCTGCGTTGCGGGAGCTGGCGCCGTGTCCGCAGAACTCGGCCTCCAGGAGCACCACGTCCTGACCGCGTTCGGCCAGTCGTAGCGCCGTCGACATGCCTCCGATGCCGCCGCCGACCACCGCGACCTCACAGGTGAGGTCACCGGTCAGGGCCGGCTGGATGTCGGCGGGCGGATCGACCCAGCCGGTGAAGGTGGTGTACTCCACGTTGTCGGTCTTCATTGTTGTGCCTTTCGGGCGTGCGTGCTCTGACCCTTGGTGTGTCGCTCAAGCCCGGGCAACTCTGCGTTCGTTCGCAGCCGGCTCCGCACCCGTCGCCACGTTGTGGTCGTGCAGAGCGCGGTACGACCTGAAGTACACGAAGAGCTGGGTTCCCCAGGTGGCGAGGGCGAGGGTGTAGAAGATGGTGCGGTACTCGTCGTCGCCCGAGATCGGGAAGAAGTCGTAGGTGACGGCGATGGCGGTCCCCGCAGCGGTGGCGAGCGCGGTGGCGATGGCCGGGCCCTTGGCACGGATCTTCCACAGCCGCCGCACGAAGTAGGCGAGGAACAGGGTCGTGAGAGCGTTGACGACGACGTAGAACGTTGCCGGGCCGAGGTGAAGTTCATGGCCGCGGAACTGCTGGAGATACAGCCCGGCGGCGATGGCGAGCACGAACGCGGCGATGTCGGCCGCCAACGTCGGCTTGTACCGGTGTGTGACGCGCATCAGGCCCATGACGAGAATCAGGGTGATGCCCACCGATCTCGAGAAGGCGTCGAAGAAGTACGCGACGTCGTACAGGAAGCTGTCCGGGTCGCCTCCGAGGAGGGACCAGACGAGGAAGTTTGAGCCGGACGTGGCGACGATCATCCATTCCAGCCCGAGCAGATAGTTGCGGTACCGTCGGATGAACTTCCATCCGAAGTAGAAGCCGGCGAAGATCATCCAGAGGTCGGCCAGCATGAAGAGCAGTTCCTTCATGGATATCGTTCCTTTGCGTTGAGGCCCGTGGGCTGAGCAGGAGGCCGATCGGTCAGCCGAGCGCGTGCTGTTCGAGCACTGCCTTGAAGCCACCCTTGTGCCGCAGTCGCGACAGGGCCGTGGCGACGATGACCAGCGCCGGGAAGACGAGCGAGACGCAGTAGGCCGTGGTGTATGCGTGGGCGCTGGGCATGTGGGCACCGTCGAGGAGATAGTCCGACGTCTTGAGGTCCACCCTCGAGGGGTTCAACTTGCCCGCCGTCATGCCGGCGACGTCCATCGAGTGGTACACGAATCCCGATGCGTTCAGCAGGATCGTGACGATTGCCGCACCGATCGCGATGCCGATGGCCATGACCGTCCCGGGCATTCCGGCCGCCATACCGGCCTTCTCCTCCGGGACGACGAACTGCGGTATGGCGAAGGCGCTGCTGTAGCCGGCCCGGCTACCCAGGCCGATGACGCCCGACGCGACGACGTACTCCCATGGCCGGTCATGAGCGACGGCCAGGAACAGCAGGCCGAGCGCGCAGATCGCGGCGCCGCCGATCAGGATGGCGCCGGGGCGACCGCGAGCGATGAGCTTCTCGGAGTACTTGCCGCTGATGAACATCGTCAGCGCGAACGGCAGCATGATCAGGCTCGTCTTCAGCGGATCGTAGGACAGGCCGTACTCCGCGAACTTCGTCGACCATCCCGTCAGCCCGCCATTGGCCGAGACGGGCAGGCCGTTCGGGGTCTGGATGTAGTAGTTGGCCAGCACCATGAACGCGGCATCGATACAGCCGAAGAGCCCTGCCGAAAGACAGGCCGTGGTGACGTACGGCCTGCGCAGCACCCCGATGTCGAAGACCGGGTGGGTGGACCGGCGCTCCGCGAAGCCCCATGCGATCGCCGCGACGACGCCGACGAGGAGGATCATCGCGCTGTTCTTGCCGATGGCGCTGTCGGGCGGCGCGCTCAGGGGCAACAGGATGAGCGCCACCCAGCCGATCAGCCACATCGTGTTCACGACGCCCAGGCGGCCCCTGGACTGCGGCGGAGAGTTCGGCACGACCATCAGCAGGGCGACGGTGGTGAGGACGAAGAGCGCGGCCAGGATGTAGTAGAAGGGCGCGATCGACAGGCTCGGCAGCGAGCCGTCCGCGTTGAGGTGGGCGGGCAGTGGCCAGATCCGCACGGAGATTCCGCCGCCCACCATGCCCAGCACCACACCGCTGCCGGTGGCCATGACGAGAACCATGACCGCCGTGGACACGCCGTTGCCGGGCAGGTGCCGGCGCAGGAAGCTCAGCGGCAGCAACTGGGCGGCGTTGCCGAAGCCGAGGAGCGCCGAGCCGATCACCAAGGCGAGGTAGTTGTCGGCGATCGCCGCGATCAGTGCGCCTCCCACGAGGAAACCGCCGGCGAGCAATGCCATCGCGCGCTCACTCAGCATGTCGGTCAACCGTGGGATCAGCACGAACCCCGCGCCACCGCCGAGCGTGAGGGCGCTGAAGATCCAGGTGGCGGCACTCACCGAGTTGTGCGCGTAACTGGAGGTGATCAGGGGCAGGAGCGGCGGCACCATGAATGCCACGGCGTTCGTCACGGTGGCCAGCAGGGCAGCGACAGCGATCAAGGCCCTCTTGTTGGCCGCGAGCCGGGCCGGAGCCTGCGCATCGATCCGGCCGAGTGTTCCTTGGATGTCCATGGTCTTGGCCGGCTTTCTCAGACGTGGCCCGGCAGACCGGCGCCGGTGGTGGTGTAGTCGTCCCGGCCGAGCAGGTCCTTGGGGTCGGACATCTGCCCGTCGACCTCGACCCAGCCGACGTAGTGCTCCGAGGACCAGTCGAGGGCGCGCTGGATCTCCTCCGGGAACGACCGGATCTGCTCGAGCGTGTAGGTGAGGAAGTGGTTCTCCTCGGGACGCAGGAAAGCGAGGTCGTAGCCCGTCGACAGACCGAAGCGGTACTGGTCCGAGGTGGTGTTCCGGCCGCCACCGTGGTAGGTGGAGCCGATCCAGATGAGCGCCGAGCCGGCCTTCATTTCGGTCGGGACGGCCTCCTCGAGTCGCGGCGCGCGCTCGTCGTCCCACAGGTGCGAGCCCGGAATGACGAGGGTGCCGCCGTTGTCGGCGGTGAAGTCGCTGACCGCCACCATGATCTGCACCCGGGCCTCGCGGCCATAGGCGGGGTGCCGCCACAGCCAGACCGAGTCGTCGCGGTGGAGCGGCTGCGAGCCCTGTCCCGGGCCGATCTTGATGGCCATCGTCGCGCCGATGTGCATACCGGCGGGGAAGGGCACCGACTCCTCACCCATGTGGACGTTGATCGGCTTGCTGAGGATGCGCTCGGCAACGCCTCGGAACAACGGGTTCAGCGCGATCGTCGCCATGTGCTCGGTCCGCGCGAACAAGCCGCACGCACGCTTGGTCCTGTTGCCGGCGAACACCTCGTCGTGGCCCGCGTCGACCCCGTCCAGCACGGGGTCCAGGTCCTTCTTGATGCCTTCGATCGTGGCCTCGTCGAAGAGCCCTTCGATGATCACTCCGCCGTCTCGCATGATCACCTCGACCGCGGCTTCCGCGGTGGCGTCGGGCGTGAGACGCGCGAGTTCGTTCTTCGTCATGACAGGTCCGTTCTTGCAGGAGCTGGGCCGCGCCGGAGGGGCGCCGACCTCTCGATGTGCCCCGTACGCTAGGGCAAAGTTAGTCAGCCGTTCAAGACGTATGACTAAGAAATTAGGCGGCTCAGTCGCGGGCAAACTGTTAGACTGAGTCTTGACTTAATCAATCGTCCGACTATGTGGACGCCTCGCAATGGGAGGATTTCGTGGCACGTCGGATCCCCGCCGCCCAACGGCGCAGTGACTTCGTCAACGCCGCCGTGGAAGTCATCGCGATCCACGGCATCGAGGGCGCGACAACCCGACGGATTGCCGAGCAGGCCCAGGCGAACCTGGCGCTGCTGCACTACTGCTACAACTCCAAGGAGGACCTCTTCGCCGATGTCTACGAGTTCGTAGCCGGCAAGTTCCGTGAGGTGCTGACAGCCAGTGATCCGCACTCGGACCTCATGGCCACGGCTCGCCAACTCCTGCGCGGTGTCATGGAGTTCTACCTCGAGTCAGCCAGCTTCACCGCGGCCACACTGGAACTCATCAGCTGGGCAAGGCGTCAGCACGGAGACCGCGGTATCGCGGTCTACGACCAGGCTCTTGAAACGGTGCGCACTGTGCTGCGGGGCGCCGGCTCCGAGCATCCGGTCGAACCGGAAACCATCAATCAGATCGCCTACACCATCGCCACCTTGGCCGACGGCTTCGCCCTGAACTGGTACACCTACGGGGATCGGTCCGCCGCAATGGAGCAGATGGACGTCGCCGTCTCCGTACTCGACAGTTGGCTCGCGGCCCGGCTCGGCTCTGCGCCCGCGACGCTGTGAGGGCCTCCCCAGGCACTGCGGAGGACCCTGGAGTGAGCGCACCGAGGAGTGCACGGTCGGAGGCCCGGGGTCGGGCCTCCGGCAGATCATGTGTGGTGTTGATTCACAACGGCAGGTCGGGCGAGTCCACGCCGACGACCCGGTCACCGCAGAAGACGCGTACCGACTCCGCCGGCCCGTGCCCGCCGATGCCGGCCTTGCCCCAGAAGCTCTGAGCCGACTCCTCACCGAGGTCGGCGAGCTTGGCGCCGTTGACGCGCACCTCGCCGGAGGCGATGCGGGAGCCGACGCCGATCGCGCGGTCGGTGTCAGCCCCGAACACGTAGGCATCGAGGCCCGAGGGATTGGCATTGGCGAAGTGCAACGCCTGTTCGTCTGAGTCCACGGCGTGCAGGGAGACGAGCGGCCCGAACAACTCGGCGTTGGCCTGAGCCGGATCGGCGCCGACGGCGATCGTCGGCGACAGGAAGAAGCCGTCGAGCTCGGGCAGCCGGGCGGGCCCATGGATGGTCGCCCCCAGGTCACGCAGCCCCTCGATCCTGCTCCGGAGGGTCTGGAAATGCGGCGCATTGGAGATCGGGCCGACCTCGGCGTTCTCGTCGAGCGAGTGACCGACGACGAGCTTGGAGATCCGCTCGGTCAGCGCCTCGCGAAGAGGGCCGACGAGGCTGCGGTGCGCGAGGATTTTGCCCGGCCCCTCACACCACTGACCGTTGAGCTTGGTCATGCCGTCGAGGATGCCGTCGGCGGTGACATCGAGGTCGGCGTCGTCCAGGACGAGCACCGGATTGTTGCCGCCGAGCTCCAGCTGCAAGACCTTGAAGTCCTCCGCGGCGGCTCGCGCGATGGCACGGCCGGCGCCCGGTCCGCCGGTGAACGAGACGACCTTGACACGCGAGTCGGCAGTCAGCCTGGCGCCGACGTCGCCGCCGCCGTGCACCAGCTGCAGCGCGCCGCTGGGCAGGCCCGCCTCGACGAAGCACTCGACGATGATCTGCGCGCTGCCGGGCGCGTGCTCGGAGGGCTTGAGGATGATGGGGCAACCCGCCGCCATCGCACTGGCGATCTTGGCCGCGGGAATGAAGCTCGGACCGTTCCACGGTGTGAGGATCGCGGCCGGCCCCCACGGCACCTTGTAGAGCCGGACGTCGCGGCCGCCGGCCGCCAGCGCGGTGACGCGCGGAATGTTCATCAGGTCCGACGCCGACGCCCGGATCCTCGCGGGCAGGAAGGCGGCGACCTTGCGGGTGACGCTGATGGGTGTACCGCTGGTCAGCGAGTCCGTCCGTGCGATGTCTTCGCCGCGGGTCTCGAGGATCTCGGCGACGCGTTCGAGCATGTCGGCGCGCTCACGCCGGGCGTCCTCGTCCCAGCGGCCGATGTCGTACACGCGTTCCGCGTGCCGCAGCGCCCGATCGAGATCGTCGGGTGCTGTCGTGACGAAGCGGTGGACGGGCTCGCGTGTGTTGGGGTCGAGGTTCCAGACGTCATCGACCGTCGGGCACTCGCTCCAGTCGTCGGCGATGTAGTTCACCGGCTGGGGAATCGTGATCTCGTTGCTCGCCATGGAGCTCACCTCTGCGTTCACTCGTCGGTCAGGACTGGAGATCGACGACGATGCGGGTCACGTCACCGGACTTCATGGCCTGGAAGCCCTCGTTGATCTCGCCGAAGGGGATGACCCGTGTCACCATCTCGTCGAGCAGCAGGCGTCCCTGCTGGTACAGGCGCGCGAGCTGGAGGATGTCCTGCCGCGCCTGACCCGAGCCCATGTAGGAGCCGATGAGCCGCTTCTCCTCGAAGAAGAAGTCCGATGCCGGGATGCTGAGCTGGGTCCCTCCGGGCGCGATCCCGACCAGGCACGCGGTACCCGTCGGGCGCAGGACGGCCACGGCCGTCGCCGCGGTGCGGGCCGAGCCGACCGCCTCGAAGGAGTAGTCCACCCCGTCGCCCAGATGGCGGTGGAGTTCTGCGACGACGTCGCCGCCTGAGGCGTTGACGACGTGGGTGGCGCCGTAGCCGCGCGCGGCCTTGAGGCGTTCGTCGTCCAGGTCGATCGCGACGATCGCGGACGCGCCGGCGAGCCTGGCCCCCTGGATGATGGCCGATCCGACCCCGCCACAACCGATGACCGCCACAGTGCTGCCGGGCCTCACCCGAGCGCCGCGGAAGACGGCGCCGACTCCGGTCACGACGCAGCAGGAAAGAAGGCACCCGACGTGCAGCGGTACGTCGTCGGGGAGCTTCACCAGGGCGTTCTCACGCATGAGGACGTGCCGGGAGAACGCCCCGATGTCGCCGAGCCGCTCGATCGGCCGGCCGTCCAGGGTCCGGAACGCCGGCCGCGGACGGCGGCGTATCTCCTCGACACGCCGGCACTGGGTCGACCGTCCCGCCTCACAGTTGACGCAGCGGCCGCACGAGGGGGTCAGCGCGCCCACCACGCGGTCCCCGGGACTCAGGCCGGACACCTGCGCCCCGACCGCCTCGACCACGCCCGCCACCTCGTGCCCGACCACCACCGGCAGGCCGGTCGGAACCGTCCCCGTCATGTAGTGCAGGTCGCTGTGGCACAGCCCCACGTGCGTGACCGCGACCCGTACCTCGTGCGGTTCCGGGTCGTCCACGCGGATGACGGTCAGCTCGAGTGGCTCGTTGACCGCGGTGAGTACCGCGGCCTGGGTGTCGATCATGTCGACGTCCCCTCTGTCGGTTCCTGTGCATTGGTCTGTTGAAGGTGAGGGCGAGCCCCCGGGGCGGGGCTTACGCGCCGTTGGCCCTGGCGGACCAGAAGCCCTTGATCCCGGCACTGAGGACGCCGCTGTCCCACGCCTTCCTCGCAGCGAGGTCCTCACGGGCGAAGGCCGCTTCGATCTCCTCTGCCCGGGGGCGCAGGAGAGCAAGGTGGAGGGCCGTCGTGTTTCCCTTGGGCGTCCACTCGATGACGGTGTCGATAGCCCGGCCGATGAGGGCGTCGGGCTCGACGATCTCGTCGAGGAGCCCGATCCGCAGCGCCTCGTCGGCTCCGATCCGGGGCGATCCGAGCACGAGGCGCATCGCATGGCTCCCGACGAGGCGCCCGAGCAGCACGCTGGAAGCGTTCGAGATCGTGATGCCCCGGCCGTTCTCCGGCTGGTAGTACTCCGTCGCCCGCGTTCCGATGCGGGCGTCGCAGCACAAGGTGATCTCCGAGGCTCCGCCGACCGCGAGTCCGTTGACGGCCGCGACGACGGGTACCCGCGTCTGCAGGATGGCCCGGGTGATGTCGTGGAAGCTCTCGAACGCCTCGTGGAGTTCAGCGTCCGTGGACGGCGCGCTCTGGAGGTCCTCCCCCGCGGAGAAGGCCCGCCCCTCGCCGGTGAGGACGATCCCGCGCACGCTGTCGCCGGTGCCGAACTCGCGGATGACCGTCGCCAGCCGCAGCCGGGTGGCGACGTCCATGGCGTTGAGCTTCTCGGGGCGCCGGAGCGTCAGCACGGCAACGCCCCGCATGACGTCGACGTCGAGGAAGCCTCCGCCGGATGCGGCAGGTGCCACCGTCTTGTTCCGTCGTGCACCGAGGTCGTGGGTGACGCCGGGTTCGGCTGCGGCACGGGCTGTGAGGGCCGGCTTGGAGATGCGTTCGGACGGCGTCCGGGGGAAGTCGGCGACGAACTCCACATAGCGCGGCACCTTGAAGCGAGCGAGCTCCTTGCCGGCCCGCTCGACGATCTCCTCAGCCGTCGCACGATCGGCCGGCACGCCGGCCGCCAGCTGGACGAAGGCCTTCACCTCCTCACCGAGGACCTCGTCGGGTTCGGCGACGACCGCGGCCGCCACGACCACGTCGTCGCGCTCCAGGGCGGCCTCGACCTCGACGCTCGCGACGTTCTCGCCACCGCGACGCACCATGTCCTTGATCCTGCCGACCAGTTGGATGCCCTGATCGGCTCGTCGGACGACGACGTCACCGGTATGGAGCCAGCCGTCCCGCAGAACCCTGGCCGTGTCCTCGGGGCGGTTCCAGTAACCGCTCATCATGGGCTTGCCCGAGATGAGCAGTTCACCGGGATCGCCGGCCGGCACCTCGATGCCGTCGGGGTCCACGACGCGGACCCGCTTGGTCGGCACCGGCCGCCCCAGGCTCCCGCTCCCGACGGCGTCGGCGTCGCTGAACGGGCTGAACAGGTCGACACCGGACTCGGTCATCCCGTAGATCTCCCGCCAGGGCGCACCCCACCGTTCCTCCAGCTGCGCGTGCAGGGAGGCGGGAATGCCCGAACAGAGCACCTGGCGTACGGCGTTGTCGCGGTCCTCCGGCGTGGGCGGCTGCTTGAACAGCAGCGTGGGCATCGACCCGAGGACGTAGAAGAAGGTCGCGCGGTGCCGGCGGACGTCGGCCATGAAGGTCGACGCGGAGAACCGGGGCAGCACGACCAGCGGAGCCCCGATCGTGAGAGCGAGCGCCGTGTTCCACTGCGGGTCCATGTAGGAGAACGGCTGCGCCGTCAGCAGCACCTCCTCGGAACCGAGTCCGGTCGCCGCCGCGCAGATCCAGCCCAGCCGGACCCAGTAGTCGTGGGTGAGCATGCACGCCTTGGGAAAACCGGTCGTACCGGAGGTGTACTGCAGGTTCGCCAGCGTCCCGGCATCGACCGGTGCCACCGGCGCCCTGCGCGGGAAGGACTCGGACCCGTCGTCGGCGACGTCGACGACACGAAGGCCGGTGAGCCCGTCCTCGGTCGTCATGACGTCGGCGATCAGCCCGGTCCGTTCGGAGTCGGTGAACACGACGCGTGCCCCCGAGTCCCGCAGGACGAAGGCGAGGTCACCCCGCCGGTAGGAGGAGTTGATCGGCACTGCGACCGCTCCGGCCTTGAGGGCGGCGAGCCACACGACGGGCCACTGCACGACGTTGGGGAGCATGATCGCTACACGGTCGCCCGGCTGTACGCCGTCGAGCTCGATCAACCGGTGTGCCAGCCTGGAGGTCCATGCGTCGATGTCGGCGAAGCTCCATGACCGTTCGCCGAAGCGCAGGAACTCGCGTTCCGGTGCGTCCTGTGCACGCCGTGACAGCAGCTCGGTCAGCGTCGGGACGGTGGGGTCCGCGCCGATCTGTTCGGGCTTCACGACCGGCAGGGGACGCGAGTGCGTGCGACCGGCTTGTTCGACTGCCACGTTCTGAGTCATCGCAGGCTCCTGTGCGTCTGTTCACCGCGGTGGGCCGCGAGCAGCTCCGCCGCGGCCCGCACGATCCACGTCATCGTCGGGTCCGCGCTCTTCATCCACTCGGGGTGCCACTGGACTCCGAGGACCGGAGCGCCGGGGAGCTCCACCGACTCGATCACGCCGTCGCTCGTCCGTCCGGTCACGACCAGGCCGGTGCCGCAGCGGTCGACGGCCTGGTGGTGCCAGGAGTTGGTCAGTGCGTGTTCGCCGAACAGGCCCGCGGCGAGCGAGCCCTGCTCGAAGGTCACGAGGTGATCAGCGGTGCCGTCGGTGGGTGCGGCCTCGGTGGACAGGTGACTCACGGAGCCGGGCGGAAGATCGGCGATGAGTGTGCCGCCGAGGGCGACGTTGAGCACCTGCAGGCCGCGGCACACGCCCAGCACGGGAATGCCCCGCTCCAGCGCGGCCCGGACGAGCTCGATCTCGTACTCGTCCCGAGCCACGTCGTGGACCATCGGGTCCGTCCGTGGGTCGATGTCGCGGACCACTGCCGTGTCGCCGCCCCAGCACGCCGGATGGACGTCCTGTCCGCCGGTGATCACCACACCGGACAGCCACTCGCAGATGTCCGTCGCGTCGGTGTCGTACGACAGGTGCACGGGGAGTCCACCGGCCTGCGCGATGCGGCTTGCGAAGTCCGCCATGTAGCTGTCGGTGCAACGGTCGCCGTACCGCTCGTCGGCTCCCTTGAGCAGGTGCAGCCGGTACCGCCGCCCGGTGATGCCGATCACCGGGCGCACCGTCACGGCCGTGTCACGCCCGCTCACGGCAGTTCGAAGTAGCGAGTCGACTCCCACTCCGAGAGCTCGGCGAACGGGTCACCGCCGGCGGTGTGGAACTGCATCCACTCCCACTTGCGCGACGCGATCCAGCAGTCGACGAACTCCTCGCCGAGAAGGTCGCGGAGGATCGGGTCGGCTTCCAGGGCAGCCGCGGCCTTCGTGATGGTGTCCGGGATCCGGTCGACGCCGAGGCCCGGCGGCAGACACCACGCCATCTCGGTGACCTGCTGGGGCGGGTCGATCTTCCGCTCGACACCGGCGATGACGCCGGCCAGCACGCCGGCGAGCGCGAGGTAGAGGTTCGCGTCCGCGCCCGGGAGGCGGTACTCGAGACGGGAGTACTTGGGGTGTCCGCAGACGGCGCGTACCGCGGCGGTCTTGTTGCTGATGCCCCAGCTGATCGTGACCGGCGGTCCGCTGAGATCGACCAGCCGCCGGTACGACGTGATCTGCGGCAGCACGATCGAGGTGTTGCCCTCCATCGTCGCCAGCAGCCCGCCGATGGCGTGCAGCATCGTGTCCGACGGTCCGTTCTCGGCGTAGAACGCGTTGGCGCCGTCGCGTTGCAGGGAGAGATTGATGTGGGATGCCTGGCCGTAACCGGCGGTGGGCTTGGCCATGAAGGTGACGCTGTGCCCGCGCTCGAACGCGACCTCGCGCATGATCTGGCGGGTCCGTGCCCAGGCGTCGCCGACCTTGATCGGGTCGCCCGGTGCGAGGTTGAGCTCGATCTGACCGGCGGCGTCCTCGTCGCTCCACGCCTCCCATTCGATGCCGACCTCATCGAGGCGGTCGGCCACCGCGTTCATGTAGTCGATCCAGTCCTTCGACTTGGCGAGGTGGTACGCCGTACCCGCGCTGCCGCCCAAGGGGGTCAGGTCGCGATACCCGCGGGCGCGCGCCTCGTGGATCGGCTCCTCGAAGACGGTCGCCTCGATCTCGACCGCGACGGTCGCGGTGAATCCGTGCGTCGCCAGCCGCTCGACCATCTTCCGCACGAGGTTGCGCGGACAGAGAGGGACCGGCGTGCCGTCCTTGAGCCAGTAGTCGCCGATGACCGAGTCCAGGCCCGGCTTCCACTCGACCAGGGTCGACATGTCGGGGCGGAAGTAGACATCGTCGAGGTGGCCACGCCAGGCGGGGTAGGCGGAACCGAAGGTGGGAAGGTTGCCGAGGTCGAGGCCGAACAGGAGATCCGCGAAGGGGAAACCCGCGTCCTTGCCCGCGGCGAACTTCTTGGGCGAGACGTTCTTGCCGAGGAAACATCCTTCGGGGTTGGTCGCCTCGAGCCGGACGGCTCGCGCGCCGGAGTCGCGAAGCGGCGCGCTCGTGGCGGTGGTGCTGAGGTCAGACATCGAAACGAACCTTCCAGGAGGCGCCGACCATCACGGACAGCTGGGACATGGTGCCCTGGATGCCCAGGGCACCCGAGGACAGGACAGCGACGAGGTCGTCGGCACCGGAGAACACGCCGGCGAGCGTCTCGGGAGCACCGGCGATCAGGTACTGCGTGGGGCCGTCGCCGAGCACGGCCTGCTCCAGGCCCTCGGGCCCCTCGGTGACCGCGATCAGCACGTCGGGGATGCCCGGCAGGGAACGTGTCGCGTCCCAGAACCGCTGAGCGGCCTCCCGCCACCCGGGCAGCGGCGGCGTGAGCGCCTGCAGGACACCCCCGGCCAGGTCGGCGTCACCGGAGGGATCCGCCGTCGGCTCGAAACGCGCGTTGAGGTCGACGGTGAGCGCGGCGTCCGGCTCGCCCAGCACTCCGCTGGACACGTCGATTCCGTTGTCACCGAAGGTGATCGTCGCTGTCTGGGGCGTGTCGTGGGAGTGAATCGCCACCGTGCCGGTCGACCTGGTCAGGGCGTCGACGGCATGCCCGGTCCGGACGGAGTCGCGCAGCGTGCGGCCGATCAATCGCACGAGGGGACTGGCATCGTCCTCGATCCTGACGTCGACCTCTGCGGCGCCCGCCGAGGTCGACGTGGGGGCCGTCATGGTTTCGGCCATCCTTCGGTCCTTTCGACTTCACGAACCACGCGACCCGTAGGGGCGCCGCACGGCCTCTGGGAATCCGCGATCTCTTAGTCATCTGACTCAATCGCGTGACTAGGATGGTGGGGCACGGACAGCAACGTGTCAACACCTCTCCTCGTCCCTCGCCGGAAAGGCCCCCGCGCATGACCAAGTCCGTTCCACCGAGCTGGGAGCGCCTCGACGCCGATGCGCTCCTCGTCGCCCAGGCCCTCGCCGAGGCGCTGCCCACTCCCGTCCGCGAGCTCGGAGCCCGGGCGGCGCGCGAGCTGCTCGCGAGCACGCCGTCCGACCGTCCGCTGACGCCCCTCGACCGGGTCGAAGCGGTGATCGTCCCGACGCGTTCCGGACCACTGCGGGCGCGCCTGTACCACCCGCCCGGCTCGCCGGCCGAGGATGTGCGGCCGACGCTGCTGTATCTGCACGGCGGCGGATTCGTACTCGGAACCCTCGACGGAGTGGACGAGGTCTGCCGCGCCATCGCCGCCCGGTCCGGGTGGGCAGTGGTCTCCTTGGAGTACCGGCTCGCCCCTGAGCACCCGTACCCGGCGGCCCTCGAGGACTCGCTGGACACGCTGGCCTGGCTGCGCGGGTCAGCCCAGGTTCGGGGCATCGACCCGGGTGTGATCGCCGTCGGCGGCGACTCCGCGGGCGGCAACCTCGCCGCCGCGCTCTGCCTCCACCTCCGGGACCACGGACTTCCGCTCCCCGTGTCGCAGGTCCTCGTCTATCCCGCGGTCGACGACCGGTTCTGCGCGCCGTCCTGGACCCGGTTCGCCGACGCGCCCCTGCTGACCACGGCCGATGCCCGCTGGCTCTGGGAGCAGTACATCGGCCCTGGCCGCCAGGGCGGCGTCGACCAGTACGCGGCGCCCATGAAGGCCGCGTCCCTGCGTGGACTGCCGCCGGCCCTGGTCCTCACCGCCGAGGTCGACCCGCTGCGCGACGACGCCGAGGCGTACGCCGAACGACTGCGACTCGACGGCGTACCGACTACTGCCATTCGGCACCCGGGGGTGTTCCACGGCTTCTTCACCGAGGTCGGCGTCTTCGCCCGGACCGACGCGGCGATCGACGACGTGGTGCGGCATCTGCGCGGCATCACCGCCGCCCGCGCCGCATCGACTTCCTGATGGCCGCCGGACATTGACGAGGTCACCGTCGGTAGTTACATTCTTGGTCATTCGACCTAGACATATGACTATCACCGTGCCGTCCGTCAGCCACCCTGGACCACGAGAAGGCAGAGCCCATGACTGACACCTCCTCCACCGCCCCGGTCGTCGACGTCCTGTGCGTCGGCGCCGGGTTCTCCGGCCTGTACGCCGCCTACAAGGCGGCCGAGCAAGGCTGGACGTTCGCCGGGTTCGAGACCGCCCCCGACGTCGGCGGCACCTGGTACTGGAACACGTATCCCGGGGCCCGATGCGACGTCGAGAGCATCTACTACTCGTACTCGTTCAGCGAGGAACTCCAGCGGGAGTGGACCTGGAGCGAGCGCTTCGCCCCGCAGGCGGAGATCCTGACCTACATCAACCACGTCGCCGACCGCTTCGACCTTCGCCGGCACTTCCGGTTCAACTCCAAGGTGGTCGCGGCCAACTGGCTTCCGGACGAGCACCTGTGGGAGGTGACCCTCGACTCCGGCGGCACCCGCCGTGGCCGCTACCTCCTGGCCGGCTCGGGCGGACTGTCGACACCGAAGGAATTCGACGTGCCCGGCCTGGAGAAATTCACCGGGCTGACGGTGTCGACGAGCCGCTGGACGATCTCGCTCGACGACCTCGCCGGCAAACGGGTCGCCGTCATCGGCACAGGATCGTCGGGCGTACAGTGCATCCCGCTCATCGCCGAGGTGGCCGAGCACCTGACCGTGTTCCAGCGGACTCCCAACTACGTCTTCCCCGCTCGCAACACCTCGCTGCCCGCGGAGACCGTCGCTGAGATCAAGGCCAAATACCCCGCCATCCGCGAGGAGTGCCGGCAGTCCCCCGGCGGAATTCCGGACCGCCCCGTGACCGACTGCGCCTTCGACGTCTCCGACGAAGAGCGTCAGGAGCGCTACGAGCGGGCCTACGAGCGCAGCGGGTTCCTCGGCGTCGGTGCGGAGTTCGCCGACCTGCTCACCAACCCGGAGGCCAACGAGACCGCAGCGGAGTTCGTGCGTCAGAAGATCCGTCAGATCGTCCGTGATCCGCGGACCGCGTCCCTGCTCGAACCCCGGTTCCACCCGCTGGGTGCCAAGCGCAGCTGCTTCGGAACCGACTTCTACGAGACATTCAATCGTCCGAACGTCTCGCTCGTCTCGCTGCGCGACGAGCCGATCGCGACCATGACCTCCGGCAGCATCATCACCGAGAGCGGCTCCTACGACGTCGACGCCATCGTTCTCGCGATCGGTTTCGACGCCTTCACCGGACCGCTGTACGCGCTCAACGTGACGACGCCCGAGGCAGGCACGCTCCAGGACGCGTGGCGCGACGGCGTGCGCACGTACCTGGGCGTCATGACCGCCGGATTCCCCAACTTCTTCATGATCGCCGGCCCGCAGAGCCCCGCGCTGGCGAGCAACGTCGTCGTGACGATCGAGCAGGCGGTCGACTGGATCGCCGACCTGATCGCCCATGCCAGGGAAGAGGGTGGCGACGTCGTCGAAGCCACTCCCGAGGCCCAGGACGACTGGGTGACCATCACCGAGGCCACGGTCAACCAGACGCTGTACGCGACCACCGACTCCTGGTACCGCGGTTCCAACGTGACCGGCAAGCCGACCACCTTCCTCGGCTACGTCGGTGGCGTCGGCAAGTACCGCCGCATGTGCACCGAGATCGCCAAGCGCGGCTACCCCGGTGTCAGGATCGACGGAGAGGCGGTTGCCCCCGGGATCGGCCGCATCGATGAGGAGATCGCGTGAAGGTCGTCCACCAGCGGTACGTCGCCCACTCCGATGCCCACTACGCGGGCAACCTGGTCGACGGCGCGTTCAGCCTGAAACTGTTCGGGGACGCCGGGACTCATCTGGCCATCGCCGTCGACGGCCACGAAAGCCTGTTTGCCGGGTATTCGTCGGTCGAGTTCCTGGCCCCGGTCCGCGGCGGCGACGTCATCGAGGTCGAAGCGCGTCTTGCATCCAAGGGGACCCGGAGCCGGACCATCGACTTCGAGCTGCGCGTCATCTGCCGTGCCATCGACGACACCGGCCGGGCCGAGGTGCTGGCCGAACCCATCGTCGCCACCCGTGCTCGGGGGACAGGTGTGGTCCCCGCCAACACCGGGACGGCGAACACCCGGCTCTAGAGACCCGTCAGCCATGCCCTCGACCAGGGCGGCTCTTTGTCTCGCTCCATCCGCATGGGGGCGCATGCGCCCCGGGCCGAGTCCTCATGGATCCACCACCCACCGACATCGAGAGAACTCCCATGCTGAACCTGTCAGTCCTGCTCGAGGACTCCGCCCGCTCGTTCCCCGACCGCGACGCGTTGGTCCTGGGGCCCACTCGGCTCACGTACGCACAGGTGGACGCCGCGGCCAACCAGGTCGCGAACCTCCTGGTCGCGCGCGGTATCCAGCCGGGCGACAAGGTGGCTCTGAGCTGCCCGAACCTGCCGTACTTCCCGATCGTCTATTACGGGATCCTCAAGGCCGGTGCGGTCGTCGTACCCCTCAACGTGCTGCTGAAGTCGCGCGAGGTCGCCTACCACCTGGCCGACGCGGACGTGAAAGCGTACTTCTGCTTCGAGGGCACGCCCGAGCTGGCGATGGCGGCGGAGGGCCACGTCGGTTTCCAGCAGGTGGACGGTGCCGAGCACTTCTTCGTGATCACCGCCGACCCGGCCGCCCCCAGTCCGATCGCCGGCACCGAGACCCTGGGCCAGGCCGTCGCCGGGATCAGCCCCGTCTTCGAGTCCGCCGTGACGGAGCCCGGCGATACCGCGATCATCCTGTACACCTCCGGCACCACCGGGCAGCCCAAGGGGGCCGAGCTGTCCCACGCCAACACGATGATGAACGTGGTGGCCAACAACCGGCTTTTCCAGAGCGAGCCGGCGACCGACAGTCACGTCGTCTGCCTCCCGCTGTTCCACACCTTCGGCGCCACCGTGCAGATGCACGCCGGGTTCTCGATGGCGGCAACGCTGCACCTGGTCCCACGGTTCGACGCCCACGCGGTGCTCGAACTGATGAACCGGGAGATCATCACCTTCTTCGCCGGCGTGCCGACCATGTGGTGGGGTCTGCTGAACGCGCTCGCCGACGACATCGACGTAGGCCGCATCGCGGACAACCTCCGCATCGGCATCTCGGGCGGCGCCTCCCTGCCGGTGGAGATTCTCCACCAGGTCAAGCAGCTCTTCGGCGTCACCGTCATCGAGGGATACGGACTCTCCGAAACCTCGCCGGTGGCCACGTTCGGCGACCGCAGGCTCCGGCCCCGACCGGGCTCGATCGGCACCCCGATCTGGGGTGTCGAGCTCAAGCTCATCGCACCCGACTGGACCGAGGTGACCAAGGTCGGCGAGGTCGGAGAGATTGCGATCAAGGGGCACAACGTGATGAAGGGCTATTACAACCGTCCCGCCGCGACGTCCGAGGTGATCCGCGACGGCTGGTTCCGCACCGGCGACCTGGCACGCAAGGACGAGGACGGCTTCTATCACATCGTCGACCGGTCCAAGGACCTCATCATCCGGGGCGGCTTCAACGTCTACCCGCGTGAGGTCGAGGAAGTCCTGATGACCCACCCTGCGGTCAGCCTGGCCGCCGTCGTCGGCGTACCCCACGACAGTCACGGCGAGGAGATCAAGGCCTTCGTCATCCTCCGGCCCGACGCCTCTCTCACCCCCGGCGAGCTCGTCGCCTGGGGCAAGGAGCAGATGGCCTCCTACAAGTACCCGCGCATCGTCGAGTTCGTGCCGAGCCTGCCGATGACGGCCACCGGAAAGATCCTCAAGCGCGAGCTGGCCTGAGCCCGCCGAACACACGAACTCAACGTACGTGTCGAGGTCGGCTGCCTCACCGCACTTGCCTTCTGAAGAGACCGCGGCCGTCACGGGCCGACGGCTCACCGCCTTTACCGGCCGCACGCGCCGACGGTCGCTCCCACCAATCGTCGCCTCCGCCATCGGCGACCGGCCCTCCACGGCATCGAAAGGACACCATGCCTCCCACTCAACCCCCGGTCCGCCAGGCCGACCGTCTGTACCACGACCTTCTTTCCCCCGCCGAAACCCTCGATGTCCGCAACCGGGTCCGGAAGATCGCCGCCGAGATCGTCGCACCCGCCGCCGGCCGCATCGCCAACGGCGACGAGCGCGTCGACGGCTTTCCCCAGGATGTGTTCGCCTCTCTTGGCTCCGCCGGCCTCTTCCGCGTGCCCTTCGCCGCCGAGGTGGGCGGCGAAGGCCTGGCGCACCCGATCACGGCCACCGCCGCCGCGATCGAGGAGCTCGCCTACTACTCGAGCAGCATCGCGGCTGTCTTCGATGTCCACTGCATCCTGGCCGGGAACGCCCTGACGCACGGCACCGCCGCCCAGCGGCAGAGGTGGCTGCGGCCTGTGGCCGAAGGCTCGATCGTCGGTGCTTTCGCCACCACCGAACCGGACGCCTCCTCCGACCTGAGTCCACAGGCCGTGCAGACAGTGGCCGAGCGTACCCGTGAGGGATGGGTCCTCAATGGCCGCAAGCGGTGGATCTCCAACGCCCCGGTCGCCGGGTTCATCGTCACCCTCGCTCGGACCGGCGACAGGCTGTCCATGTTCATCGTGGACACCTCACTCCCGGGCGTCCGCGTGGGCGAGCCCGACCTGAAGATGGGAAACCGCGGCCAGCTCACGGCCGACGTCTGGCTGGAGAACGTCGAGCTGAGCGATGAGAATCTGCTCGGCGGCGTCGAGGGCCACGGACTGCGTCATGCGCTGGCCACGCTCACCCTGGGACGCATCGGCATCGCGGCTGCCGGTGTCGGGATGGCGCAGGCCGCGTTCGACCTCGCCGTGGCGCACCTGGGCAAGCGGCACGCCTTCGGACGGCCCGTGGCCGCCAACCAGCACTGGCAGTTCCTGATGGCAGAACGCGCCACGGAGATAGAGAACGCGCGCTCGCTGTATCTCAAGGCCGCCCTGCGCCGGGATGCGGGCGAGACGTTCCCGGAGCCGGAGGCGGCGATGGCCAAGTACTACGGGAGCCGGCTGGCGGTCGACATGGCCCGCGACGCCGTCCAGGCGTTCGGCGGACTGGGTTTCGCCAGGGAGCTCAGTGCCGACGGAACCCCGGGTCCGGTCGAGGCCCTTTACCGGGACAGCAAGATCGGGGAGATCTACGAGGGCACGAACGAGATCCTCAAGTGGGTCATTGCCCGCAACATCTTCGGCAAGGAGATCACGAAATGAGCCTTCGGCAAGGAGACCGGGACATGTGCCTGGCCGGCCGGACCATGCTCATGTCGGGCGGCAGCCGCGGCATCGGCCTGGCGATAGCGCTGGCTGCCGCCCGCCGCGGCGCCAACGTCGTCCTCCTCGCGAAAACCGACCAACCGCACCCCCGACTCCCGGGCACCGTCCACACCGCTGCCGCACAGATCGAGGAGGCGGGCGGCAAGGCGCTGGCCGTCGTCGGCGACGTACGCGACGAGACATCCGTGGAGAACGCGGTCACTCGCGCGGTCGACCAATTCGGTGGGATCGACATCGTGGTCAACAACGCCTCGGCGCTGGCCGTCGACGGCACCGAGGAACTGCCGATGAAGCGGTTCGACCTGATGACCCAGATCCAGCTGCGCGGCACCTACCTGCTCTCCAGCAAGGCCCTGCCGCACCTGCGCACGAGCACCAACCCGCACATCCTGTCGCTCTCCCCTCCGCTCAACATGTCGCCCCGCTGGCTCGGCGCCCACCCGGCCTACACGATGGCGAAGTACGGCATGACGCTGCTGACCCTCGGCTGGGCCGCCGAGTACGCCGACCAAGGCGTGGCGGCCAACTGTCTGTGGCCCGAGACCTACATCGCCACAGCAGCGGTGAAGAACATCCTCGGCGGCGACGCAGCCATGGAGAAGTCCAGGTCACCCGAGATCGTCGCGGATGCAGCCGTGGCGATCCTCCAACGTCCGTCCCGCGCGTGCACCGGTAACACGTTTCTGGACGTGGAGGTGCTCAGTGACCTCGGCGTCACGGACCTGTCGTCCTATGGCGGCACAGGCGAACTCGAGTACGACATCTTTGTCGACCGCGCGCAATGAGCGCCCTTGGGAAGGGCGCGGCGACGGAGCCGGGGGCGTGACAACCCGCCGGGCAGCGGAACCCATGTCGCTGACTCCTCCACGACTGATGCTGACGTTTTGCTGGGAGTCAGAGGTCCTGTGTGCCGCTGACCTGCGAGAACGCATTATCGTTGACGGCCGCTGAGCGGAAGGCGGCCGGGTATTTCCTGTCGGCTTCCGAAACCCCCGCGCGGCCGACCGGTTCCAGCCGGCGCCGTAGGTTGGTCGGGCGGGTACTGGGACCGTCCGGGTCCTGGGGCTCGCCGAAAAACGGTGACCTCGCCATGTGTGCCCTCGTGGGTGCACGCTGGGGACATGACGCGGGCGTTCTATTGCGATTACGCCACGCTGATCGTGGGAGACCGGCGGGTGCCGGCAGAAGTGGATCTCGGTCTGCTGCTGGCCGGCGAGGTGAGCAGGTGGGGCGGAATCCTGTATCGGGTTCCAGCCGGACTGGTCGACGATGTGCGCGGGGAGGCGGGCGTGCGACTCCGCCTGTCCTGTGGCCAGGAGCGTCACATCCGTCTCCTCCACGTGGAGCCGGGCTGCGACGAGGACGCGGAATGCCTGTCCGTTCCCTTCCTGGGCGAGGGCACCGCTCCCTTTTGATCATTCGGCTCGCGCAGTCGGGCGCTCACCCAAGTGCCGAGGTCAACGGTTTCCCTGGCCCGGACGCGAAGTGACGGAGCGACGCGGGTCCTCACAGGACGCCCCCGCGCCTCACGGTTCGCGGGTGGCCTCGGTGAGTTCCGGTTCCAGGCCCTCGCCCACGGGTGCGTGGTTCTGGCCGGCTTCGGTGCGCCATACCTCGAAGGACCAGGTGGTGACGGCGACGACGGCCAGGCCGAGGAGCCAGCCGCCCAGGACGTCGCTGAACCAGTGGACGCCGAGGGCGACCCTCGTGAAGCCGACGCCGAGCACGGAGAACACGGCCAGACACCAGCACGCGCTTCGCAGGCTCCTCGGGATCAGAGGCAGCAGCACCAGTATGAAGACGGCGAAGGACGTGGTGGCCGTCATCGCGTGGCCGGAGGGGAAGGAGTAGCCCGGTGCGTGCGCCACCGGGTCCTGCAGGGCGGGTCGGGCACGCTCCACCACCACTTTGACCAGCAGGCCGATGAGTCCGCCGGCCGTGGCGGTCACGGCCGCCCAGGCCGCCAGGCGCCACGCCCTGCGACAGAGCAGCCAGGCGGTCAGCAGCGCGACGGCCGTGCGGAGGGTGACGGGATCCCAGACCCGGTCGGACAACACGTGAAGGACGCCGGTCCAGGCCGGGTGGTGGACCGCGACCTCGTGCAGGCGTCGTGCGGCGCTCATGTCGACGCGCCGCAGCGGCCACCACTGCCCCTCGATCAGAATCAGGAGCAGTCCGAAGGGGACCGCGGCTGCAGCGGCGACGGCCGCCGAGACGAGCAGCCGTGCGCCGAATCTGCGGTCGGCACGTCGGCGGCGTTCGCCAAGGCGTCGTAGGGCGGTCCGTGTGACCATTCAGACTCCCGGATCGGCTTGGATCGGACCGGGACGCCGACCACGCGCTGCTTCCAGCTGGGCGGCGAAGGACAGCCCGAGAAACAGGGCGATGGAGGTGAGATAGGCCCACAGCAGCAGCGACATGAAGGCGCTCAGAGGGCCGTAGACGGAGTCGAAGGATCCGCTGATGTTGAGGTAGAGACTCAGCAGCCAGGTCAGCGTCATCCACAGCACCAGGTACACGGCCGCCCCGAAGGCCAGCCAGGTGTAGCCGGGCTGTTTGCGACGGGGTGAACGGCGGAAGACGACGCTCGCGGAGATCAGAGCGAGCAGCAGGCCGAAGGGCCAGCGCAGGATGTCCCAGGCGTACTGGGCGCTGCCGTTGAGGTGGTAGACCGTCACCGCCGCCGAGGCGAGGTCGTCGCCGGCGACCATGACGACGAACCCGAGGCCGAGCGGAAGGCCGGCGCTGAGGGACATCACCAGGCCGCGCAGGTACTTGTGGTGGAAGGGGCGGTCCCGTTCGTTGCCGTAGATCCGGTTGGCGCCCCGCTCGATCTGGCACATGGCGGTGGTGACGTTGACCAGTGAGAAAACGGCGCCGAACCAGAGGGCGACCTCGGGGCCGCCGCCCGCTCTGCGCCGACTGCGCCCGAGGGCGTCGTCGACGACATCGGCACTCGGGCCCTGGGCGATCCGGTGGATCGTCAGTTCGGCCAGTTTCCCGATGTCCTCGGTGTGCAGGGTGGTGGACAGACCGACGAAGGCGATCGCCAGGGGGACGACGGCGAGCACCGTTTGCAGGGCCAGGGCGCGGGCGTGGCTGAACCCGTCGGCGTAACGGAAGCGGATGAAGGCATCCCTCAGCAGCGACCAGCCGCCGTAACGGCGCAGTGCTGCCCAGGCCTCGTCGGCGGACAGTTCCTCTCCGCTCATGTCCCGCGTCTCGGGAACCTTCGTGGCGGTTCCCATTCACTCCCCCCGCGCGGGGAGCAGCATGGTCAGGGCGCCCGGCCTGACTTCCACGATCAGGCGGCGCCCCGGCGTCACCGGATCGCCGTCCAGTTCGCGGGGCTGTGGGGTGCCGAAGGTGATCTCGGCACGCCGGAAGGTGAAGAACTCCACGGGCGCGCCGTCCGAGCCGCCGTTCTGGTCGCAGGCGGTGCCGGCGGCCGACGACGGATCCACGGTTCCGCCTCGCAGGAGCGCCCGCCCGGCGCGCAGCCAGCCGCTCAGCCCGCGCGGGTCCGCAATCAGCAGGTTGAGCCGTCCGTCGTCGGTACGGGCGTCCGGGAGCAACGTCATACCGCTCTGTACGGTGCCGACGTTGCCGAGGAGCACCATGCGGGCCGTACGGCTCAGGTCCGGCGCGTCATCCAGGCGGACGCTCACCTCCATGCGAGGGGTGCGAAGGACCCGCAGGAGCGCGACCGCATAGGCGGGCCAGCCCAGCACGGACTTGGTCCGGTCATTGCCGTTGGCGCGCTGGATCATCGCGGCGTCCAGACCGGCGCCGGACATGGCGGCGAAGTGGGTGGCGGCCAGGCCGTCGCCCCGGATACGGCCGAGGTCGACGCGGTGGGCGGCACCGCGCAGCGCCGCGTCGAGTGCGTCCGCAGGCGTGAGCGGCAGGCCGAGATTTCGCGCCAGGAGATTGCCGGTGCCGCACGGCACCAGGGCAAGTGGGAGGCCGCTGCCCGCCAGGGCGTCGGCGGCTGCTCGGACGGTACCGTCGCCGCCGCACACGACCACGAGGGTCGCACCGTCGCGGACCGCGTCGGCCGCCTGCCTCCCACCCGGGTCGTGGGCGGTGGTCTCGATGAACGCGGGTGAGACACAGCCGTGTTGTTCCAGGACCCGGTGCAGGGCGTCGAGGTCGGTTTGGCCGGTGGTCGTGGGATTGAAGATCACGGCAACGCGGCCGGACAGCCACTCGGAGCGTTCACCGGCGGGCGTGGCCTCGGGGGGTGAGGTCACGAACCCGTCCGTGAGGACGGCACGTCCTGCGATCAGCAGCGACAGACAGCCGTTCACCAGGCCGCCCACGACATCGGTGGGGTGGTGCATGCCCCGGTAGAGGCGGGCGGCTCCCACGAGGAGGGGGATGAGGAAGAGCAGGCCGGCGACGATTTTCCGCCACGGGCCCCGCAGCCGGGACAGCGCCAGCACCGCCAGGCCGCCGTAGATCGCCGTGGCCGCGCCGGTGTGACCGGAGGTGTAGCTGGACGTGGGCAGAGAGCCGTCGAGTCGGTGCACGTCCGGGCGGTGACGGTCGATCGCCATCGTGACGACGAGGAAGACGAGCGACTGCAGAGATACGGCGAGGGCGAGGAAGGCGGCCTGCCGCCACATCGGCAACGTGGGTATCAGGACCAGACCCAGACAGGCCAGGAGGGTGAGGGCGATGACCGCCGTGGTGTTGCCGGCCTCTGAGGCGATCGAGGACAAGGTGGTGAGGGAGCCCGTGCGCATCCGCTCCAGGGCTTCGTTGACGTTGTCCTCGACCGTCATGGGCCACAGGCCGTGGGCGGGGCCGGTGATCAACAGGCCGATGCCCACCATCAACGCTGCCTGAGAGACGGTCAGCGCACTGATCCACCGAGCGGACCAGCCGATCCCGCGTGGCACCGTGGACCGACTGCTCCCGTCGGCACCTGGGCCTTCCCCGGGTCTGCCCCCGGGTGACTCGGCAGGTCTCTCCGATACAACAGTCGGCATCCGTACTCCCGTGATCAACGTCCTGCGGCGATGTCGGGCCGGAGATCGTCCTCTCCGGTTCACCGCCGTATGCCCGCTCAGATCGCAAGCAGACGGGTCACGTCCGTCTCCCTCCGCGTCAGGAGGCACAGAGTGGCCCTGCTGGACTGCAACCTGGTGAGCCGCTCACATCGGCGGGCGTGAGCCCTGCGCGTCGCCGCATCCGGAAGAGCCCACCCGAAGGGCGGAGCCCAGAGACCAGCGAAGGGGGAATGCCGAGGACATGACTTTGCCTGAGGACATGAACACAAGCGGTGTCACGAGGGTGGGCGCGCGGCCGTTCGCCGAAGTCGAACGTGCACTTCACGAACTGGCGGTCAACGGCGCGGAGCGCTCCTCGCAGTTCTTCATCGGGGCGACTGCGGCGTACGAGTGGGCGCTCGGGCGTATCGAGAATCCCCCGGTGACCGGCCGAGGCGGCCGTGGCGCCCTTGATCTGCCACGGCTGACGTCCGAGTTGGACGCGGCTGCCGTCCTGCTCGAAATCCCTGATGACCAGCCCGGCAGCCTTGACTTCGTGCGCGGGGTTCGCACGGCTCTCGCGTGGGTGTGCGGTGATGACCAGGTCTTTGTGGCCGGCAGGGCCCAAAGCCGCGATCTCACGTGACCTCGCCGCCTGCGGACCGGCGCGGCGCATCGCGTGTGCCGGCGTTTGTGTGGTTCTCCCACGCTTCCCCCCTCCCGATGTGGCGGTCAGGGCGCGACGGTGCCCCGGCGCCGAGGGGCCGTCTCGCGGAGTGTTTGCACTGGCCGTGAGGAGGGTCCACAGTCGGGAGTGGAGACAGGAGAACGCCGTGATCGTCCTCGCTACCCTTCTTCTCGTCATCGGGACGATCTTGCTTATCCTCGGGATGATTTTGATCGCTCTCGGAGCCTTTTTGATTGCTGCCGGGATGCTCTTGATCCTCATGGGGATGGCCTTGATCGCAGCAGGTGCGTACTTGCTCATTCGTAGAGCGCTGAGGCGGCACTGACCGTAGGGGCAGGCGTCAACGGGCCAGGCCACACAGGTGTCGCGCGAGCGCATGCGGTGACGGCCGGCTGCGGAGTTTCCGCGGGACCAGCTCCTGCCGAGGATGCGCCCCCACCCCACTGAGCGCCTCGCACCCACTCCGACGGACGTTCGTCCGGCTTCCGAACCAGGCATCGCGCCCAGGAGCGAGCCACGCCCGCCCGGCGGCGCCCCACCGGGGCGCCCCGGACGGACCCGGCGAACGGGCCGTATGGTCTTGGCCACGCCGCACCCCAGCCGTCGACATACCGCCGTGCTCACCGGGCATGTTGCTCCTCGGGCTTCTGCAGCAGCCTGGAACGATTCCGTCCTCATGGGCGAACGGGAGATACGACGTGATCCTCGACGGCATACCGGCAGCCCCATGCTCTGACACGGCGCCCGACGCATCAGCACGCAAGCAACGGCTGCGGCGCCGCCTGGAGCGGCTGATCGGGGTGGCCGCGACCGAAGGCAATGACCTTGTCCCCCTGCGCAATGGTGATGAGATCTTCCCCGCCATGCTCGAAGCGATCGGTTCGGCTCAGTACACGATCGACATGATGACGTTCGTGTACTGGCGCGGTCAGATCGCCCGGGACTTCGCCTGCGCTCTCGCCGACCGCGCCCGGGCGGGGGTTCGGGTCCGGCTGCTGCTGGACGGCTTCGGCGCCAAGGAGATCGAGAAGCAGCTGCTGGACATGATGGACACGGCAGGTGTGCAGGTGGCCTGGTTCCGTAAGCCCGTATGGCTGTCGCCGTTCAAGCAGAACCACCGCTGTCACCGCAAGGCTCTTGTCGTCGACGAGCACACCGCGTTCACGGGCGGGGTCGGCATCGCGGAGGAATGGTGCGGCGACGCCCGAAACCCGGGGGAGTGGCGCGACACTCACGTGCAGGTGTGCGGACCCGCCGTGGACGGCATCGCGGCCGCGTTCGCGCAGAACTGGGCCGAGTGTCACGACGAACTCTTCGACGACCGTGACCGCTTCCGTGAGCACCCACAGACAGGCTCATCGGTCGTTCAAGTCGTGCGGGGATCCGCCAGCATCGGCTGGCAGGACATGCAGACTCTTATCCGGGTCATGCTCACCTCGGCCGAGGAACGCTTCCGCCTCGCCACCGCCTACTTCGCCCCCGACACCTACTTCATCGACCTGCTGTGTCAGACCGCCGGACGAGGTGTGCGCGTGGAGATCCTTCTCCCCGGCCCCCATACCGACCAGCGCGCGTGCCAGCTCGCCGGCCAGCATCACTACACGCGTCTGCTGGAAGCGGGTGTGCACATCCGTCAGTACCAGCCGACCATGATGCACGCCAAGATCATCACTGTGGACTCGGTCGCCGCCCTGATCGGATCGACCAACTTCAACCGCCGGTCCATGGACCACGACGAAGAGGTCATGCTCGCCGTCCTGGACGAGAAGTTCACCGCCGTTCTCGACCGCGACTATGACGCGGACCTCCAGCGCAGCGACGACATCGACCTCGCCCGATGGAAGCGCCGGGCCATACTCCAGCGCGTCAGGGAAGCTGCGGTCACCCCGATCCGACACTTCCTGTGATCGGAGGGTCGTTTGGTGAACCGCCCTTCGAAAGCAGGGGTGTTGGGCACCCGTGGCTGTCCTGCGCGGAAACGGGATGTCCCGCATACGAGCCTGAGGCGGGCCCAGAGCCGGCGATGCCGGGAGGCTACGGCAGCCAGGAAGTCAGAGGATCGCGGCACTTGGAGACGTCCGGTTGTTCCGCACACTGCTGGTAGGCGCGCTCTGCGGGAAGTCGGGACAGACCGAGCATGGCCGGCGGAAGACCGGCGATGATCACTGCCATGACCACGAGCGCGATCTTCACTGTCTTGCGCAGAGGGCTGCGTGTACGGGGGCGCTCTTCACGTCGTGAGATCCCCGTCGGCGCTGCGGGGTCGTTGATCATCCGTACAGATTAGGGCCGCAGCCGGCCACCTACCCAGGGGCAGGGGGCGGGGGGACTCACCAAGCCGCTTCACGTCAACTTGCATGGTTTTGGTCAGGACGTCAACGTGGTCTCCACGAGGAAGCCAAAGACTGGTCTACGTACCAAACTCGGCATATCAGGCGCCTATGAATCCGATTCCCGTGGCGGCCTGCTCTGTTTCCGTCGTGCGGCCCGGTTGGCCGACAGTAGCAAGGACCAGAACAGGACCAGCGCCGCAGCCAGCAAGATACGGCTCAGATCGTCCCCATCAAGTATCCGCCACACCAGCAGGGCACTGTTGATGCAGAGCATTGGCCAATAGAGCCGCGGGCCCCATCGGTTGCCCGCCCTCACCCACGGCGGCGGCCGATGAGGATCAGAGTGCTGCGTCATATCCATCTACCTCCGGCCACCTTCCGGCAGGGTGGGCCCTTCCTCAGGTTTCCTGCCGGCGCTCCGCCAGCGATGTCTCCGCCACTCCGGACAGTGCCACGAGCAAGCCCACAATAATGCGCAACGTCTGGCTCTTCTTCTCTTCGGCGGGTGGGGGAGGAACCCGTATGGGCGCCTCCCCGCTCTCACTTTCCTTGTCGGCGTCTCCTGCTGTACAAAACGCCGATGACGATCGCCGCCAGGGTGAACATCCCGATGGCCAAGTAGGGCGACCAGGAGGGGCCGTCAGGCCGGTTGTTCGCCAGGTGGAGAATGCCTTGCACTGACTTCTCCGTTCGGTCAGAAGGTGGGTCAGAAGGTGTACTTGGCAGTCCCCGAGCATTTTCCGGAGTCGCCGCCCGTGCCAACCCCTTCCGAGCCATCCGTGGCGACGGAAAGTTCCGCCGGCCCGAAACCGCAGGAAACCTCTCCGGTCCATCCTTGATCAGCGGACCCGGATGCCAGGCTTCCGTCAACGCTCGCGCCAGGCGTCCCGACTCCCGCCCATAGGTACGGATGGACGCTGCCGTCATCATTGACGGACAGCCCCGCGCCTGCGCACAGCCAGTAACAGGCCCCACCGCCGATGTCGAGCGACAGCAGCCCGGCGGGGTCGATGCGGTTGACAGGGTCGCCTTCGGCGTTCAGGTAGGGGCTGTGTTCTTCGCCGGAGGGGTCGGTTCGGGTGAAGCGGCCGATGTTGGCGTCGTAGTAGCGGGCCTGAAGGTGGTACAGGCCGGTGGGGTCCTGGTAGTTGCCGGCGAAGCGGTAGGGCTGGGCGACCGGTTCGGAGGACTGCGCCAGGATGCGCACGCCGCGCGGGCTGTAGGGGTAGTAGTCGACCTTGTTGCCGTCCTCGTCGGCGAGCGCCACCACGCTGCCGACGGCGTCGGTGAGGTAGAAGTACGTCTTGCCCCCGTTCGTCATGGAGTTCAACGTGCCCCCGGGCTCGCGGTTGAAGCCCATGTCGGCGCCGGCGGTTGTCTTCGTGGACAGGCCGAGGGGGCCGTTGTGGAAGTAGGTGTCACCGAGCTTGATGCGTTCGCTCTGATCGGTGGAGCCGTACTGGCCCGCGTACGTCTTGCCGCCCACCGTGATCGACGCCAGCTGGGAGTGGTCGGTGTACGACTCCCCGGTGCGGGTGTACTCGTCGGTGGAGGCGCCGGCGGTCTCGTTGGCGATCTGGTCATAGGACCAGGCACCCGTGGTGCTGGACTTGGCGGTCAGCTCCTGAGCGTCGTTGTAGGCGTCCGCCGGGAGCTGCGACGGCTGCGACTTCACCGGACGATTGGGCCCCCCTTCACCGCCGGCATCGTGAAGTCCGGGCTGCCCTTGCCCCAGGCCGACGTCGGCTTGTCGTCGGCGGAAGCGGAACTCGCACCGGGCAGCACGGAGGCGGCCAGGGCTGCCGATGTGAGCGCGGCGAGCGTGAGTGCCGCGGTTGATCTCTTGCGGGCACGCCGGAACGGCATGCCGAAGGCACGTGTGTGGATTGACTTCCCCCCATAGGAAGACAGACCCCGGTAGCCCCAGTGGCCGCCGGGCGCCCACAAGCTGTCACAGAAATTGCACAAAGATCCGCTCGGTTCCCGCGAAGTTGCGGCACATCCGCGCAGGAATCAGCCACTTCTCTTTGCCGGCCACACAAGGATGAACCCGCGTGGAAGGAGCGCGAGGATCGAGGGGGCGGTACAGCCGGGCGGGAAATCAAACTCGTGGTGCACTCACCGGAGAACATCTATCGCCGTGCCGCGGGAAACAGAAGAACGACAGCAAAAGCGTCGCCCTGCAGGGGAGGAACCGTGGTCGAGCCCGGTAGAACAGATGGTGTCGGCGATCCCCGGCGTCAGGTGCTCCGCAAGCTCTCAGACGCTGCGGTGAAGGCACGCCAGGCCTCCCGGCGGTACGTTCGCGGGCTTGTTCCTGCCATTGACGATCGGGTTGCCGAAGACGTGGATCTCGTTGTCACGGAGCTTGTGACGAACGCGGTGCGGCACGCCCGTGGCACGACCTGTGTGCTGAGCCTCGACGCGCGGCCGGACGCGGTCGAGGTGACCGTTCTCGACTCGGATCCCGAGCCACCTCGACCTCGGACACCGGACTTCAGTGGGCGGTTGGGCGGATTCGGCTGGCCCATGGTCCGTCGTCTGGCCCAGAAGGTCACTGTGGTGCTGGTCCCCAACGGCAAAGCCATCTGTGCACTGGTCCCACGATGACTCGCGCTGTCCCTTACGGGAACACGCCCAGCCGGACCGTGCCCGGCATTGCTGATCAGGTGCTGAGGAGCCGGTTGAAGAAGGAGCGATAGCGGCGGAGCGCTCCGCGCAGTTGTTCCGTGTCCACCTTTTCGCCCTGGCCCCACTGTGCCTCCAGCTCCTTCTTGTGCTGCGCGAAGGTGGAGGCGAGCGTCTGCATGACGTCCGCGACCAAGGCGTCGGCCTGGTGCACGGCCTCGCGGGGGTCGTCCACGAACCGGTTCTGGATCTCCTGCCAACGGTCGCGGAAGCCTCGCTCCTCGTCGTCCGTCAACAGCTGCGGAAGCTCATCGCCCGAGGTGCCGGAGGTCTCCGGCGTACGCGTTCCGGCCGGGGCGTCGGCTTCGGCTCCGTCGGATGCGAGCCCGCCGCCCGGTCGCTCAGCCCCCGTCACCGCGGTGCTCTCCTCTGGGTAGACGGGGGCTCCGGTCGAGGCTGCTTCCGCCTCTGCCCCTGTGCCGGCCGGCTGGGCGATGTCGTCGGTGGACAGGCCCTGCGTCGTCCGGTGCGGTTCCTCGTTGGGATGCATGGCGTTCCTCCATGCGGCGTCGTAGTCGAAAGTCAGGAGCGGGAGGGCTGAGCCCGGCCGCCGCCGTCGGAGAGCAGTTCGTCGAACAGGGCGCGGTAGTGCACCATGGCGCCGCGCAACTGCTCGGTCGTTGCCTGCCTGCGTGTGGAGAGTGTCTCCACCTCGTGTGCGGCCCGGTAGTGCTCCAGCGTGGCGCCGTGTTCCACCGAGAGGTCCTTCAGCTGCTGCTCGAACCTTTCGGTGGGGTACCCGCGTTCGTGCATGAGGGAAGTCACCAGTCGGTCCGCGTCATGCACTGCGTCCTCCGGCCGGTCGACGAACTCTGCCTGGACGCTGGTCCACTCCCGCGTATAGCGGTCCCTGGAGACCGGGGGCAGCGGTTTGATCTCCAGCGAGTCGTGTCGCCTTTCGCGTTCGCGGAGCTCACGCTCGGCAGCGAGCCGGTTGTCGGCTCCCTCGACTGTCCGTTCGTACTCCGGGCCGAAACGCTCACGGAGGTGACGGCGCCGCATCAGCATCGTGGCCGCCACAGCAGCCAAAGCGACGACCACCACGATCGGGATGATGATCGCCAGAAGCGTTCCCGTCGACATGGGTTCACGCTCCCCGGGGAGTAGTGATGTGCAGTCCCCGACTGCCCAAGTTTGTACGTTTTACGCCTTTCTGTTGCTCGGCTGTCAGCGATCACCCGTCGTAGGGGTGTCCTCGGGCCGCCTTCGTCGAGCAATGATGACTGTGTGCTATCGATCCATTACATATTGCACACATTGCGATGCCGTCGGCGCCTCGAGTGCTTCAGCCGAAGAAGCCTCCGTAGTAGACGCTGTACCGCTCGCGATAGGCGAGTTCGTCGAGTCGTTCCTGCTCGAATTCCGGACCGTTCTTGATCTCGTCCTTGGTGCGCGAGACGTACACGATCTCCGTCTCGGGGTCCACGCGCTGAATCACGCCCGCGGGAAGCAGGACGCGCTTCCCGAAGATCCAAGGCCCGGTGTCGACGACGATGTAGGAGGAGTCCACCTCGCCGGAATGCCTGTCGACCTTTCCGATCCCGCCATCGGCGGCTTCGACCTTGTAGCCGACCAGTGCCACGCTCGGGTCGTAACCCGACGACTGAAGGTGATTCCAGATGCTCTCGGTCATGAAAGGACTCCCAGGGAAGCCGCCGGATGGCAGTCGTTGAAGTGGTGTCTCGTACCTTGCTCGAGCTCCGGATACCCCTACTTGGCGTCAACATCCCCACGATGCCTCGTCGTTGCATGTTTGGCAGAGGGCGGGGCATCGGTGCGTTCCAAGCGCGTCCCGGTCGCCCGACCAATCGGGGACGTGAGTCCGTCCCGCATGGCCCAGTCAGGAGTTCTTGATGACGAGTCACTACAGTGCGCCGACAGTGTCCTCCGGGGCGCGGACCAATGGTCTCGCCATCGCGAGCCTGGTGTGCGGCATCGCCGGCGTCCTCGCTCTGAGTGTCGCCTTCGGGCCGCTTGCCCTTGTTTTCGGCATGCTGGCCTTGCGGCAGCGGTCGGCCGACGGCGGCCTCGGCTTGGCAAAGGCCGGTGTGTTCCTCGGGGCCGTGGATCTGCTGTCTTTCGTCGTGCTGCTGACAGTGGCGGCAGCCCACGGCGACTTCGCCTCGTATCTGGGCAGCTGACATGCAAGAAGGGCGGCGGAGCTGTGTCTGTCTTGCTTCGCCACACAGCTCCGCCGCCTTCCAAAGGGAGGCGAACGCCGCAGCTCAATTTCTGAACCGCAACTCTCACGCACTTACTCATATGCCACGTGTCCAGCTAGGTAAACCTCTTGAAGCCCGTCCAACCAGGACTGACTGGCTCGTTTCCGGCATATGTGGCGGTCCCGACGATGGTGTAGCTCTCAACACTCCGCTGCCCCGCTGCCGCCGCGCATGATGAGCGGGAACCGGGCAATGCGCGGGATGTGATACGCGTTGGAATCGTCGTCCTGACCCTGGTGACCGCTCTCGTGGCCTCGGCCGCCGCGATCGGGATCGCACCCTCTTGGTGGTTCGCGGCCCTTCCGCTCGCCTTCGTGGGCGTACTGGGTGCCTGGGACCTTGTGCAGCGTCGCCACTCGGTGCTGCGCAACTATCCCGTCCTCGGCCACGCCCGCTACCTCATGGAGCGCATACGCCCCGAGTTGCAGCAGTACTTCATCGAGCGGAACTACGACGGGCGCCCGTTCGACCGGGATGTGCGCAGCATCGTCTACGAGCGCGCCAAGGGCACCGACGCGGAGGAGCCGTTCGGCACCGAGCGGGACGTGTACCAGCCCGGGTACGAGTTCCTGGTCCCGTCGATGGCGCCGTGCCCGGTGCCGGAGAACCCGCCACGCGTGCGGATCGGCGGTCCGCACTGCAGCCGTCCGTACGACATGGCTCTGCTGAACGTCTCGGCGATGAGCTTCGGCTCGTTGTCCGCCAACGCGGTCCTCGCGCTGAACGGGGGAGCCGCGGCGGGGGGTTTCGCTCAGGACACCGGTGAGGGCGGGCTGTCCGAGTATCACCTTCGTCCTGGCGGCGACCTCATATGGGAGATCGGCACCGGGTACTTCGGCTGCCGTACCGAGGAAGGTGACTTCGACCCCGCCGAGTTCGCCGACAAGGCGGCGCACGACCATGTCAAGTGCGTGTCCCTGAAGCTGTCGCAGGGGGCCAAGCCCGGCATCGGCGGTGTCCTGCCCGGAGCCAAGGTGAACGCCGAGATCGCCCGGGTCCGCGACGTGCCCGAAGGACGGACGATCGTGTCGCCGCCGTATCACCGGGTGTTCTCCACACCGCGCGAACTCGTGCAGTTCATCGCGCGCATGCGCGAGCTGTCGGGGGGTAAGCCCACGGGGTTCAAGCTGTGCGTGGGCTCGCGCCGCCAGTTCCTGGCCGTGTGCAAGGCCATGCTGGAGGAGGGCACGACGCCCGACTTCATCGTGGTGGACGGCGCCGAGGGAGGGACCGGCGCCGCGCCACTGGAGTTCGCGGACCACGTGGGCACCCCGCTCACCGAAGGCCTGCTCACCGTGCACAACGCCCTGGTGGGCGCGGGCCTGCGCGACCGGATCAGGATCGGGGCGAGCGGAAAGATCGCCACCGGCACCGACCTGGTCAAACGCATGGTGCAGGGCGCCGACTACGGCAACGCGGCCAGGGCGATGATGTTCGCCGTCGGCTGTATCCAGGCGCAGAGGTGCCATACGAACACCTGCCCCACCGGCGTCACCACCCAGGACCCCCGCCGTGCCCGCGCTCTGGACGTGCGTGACAAGACGGCGCGCGTCCAGCGCTTCCAGGAGGCGACCGTGGCCAGCGCACTGCAGATCATGGCGTCCATGGGCGTGACGGATCCCGCGGAACTGCGCCCGCACATGCTCCGCCGGCGCGTCGACCCTCTCACCGAGCGCTCCTACGAGGACCTGTACGAGTGGCTCGAACCAGGGCGGTTGCTCGCAGAGCCGCCGGCCTCCTGGGCGACCGACTGGAAGACCGCCGACCCCGACCGCTTCACCGTATGACCTGGAGGACTCACGTGTCCCGTACTGTTGCCCGCGTCATCGTCGACGCCCTGAGCGAGCTCGGCGTGCGCCAGGTGTTCGGCGTCGTGGGAGACGCGCTCAATCCCCTCACCGACGCCATCCGCACCACCGACGACCTGGAATGGGTGGGCTGCCGGCACGAGGAGGCCGCCGCTTTCGCAGCGAGCGCCCAGTCGCAGCTCACCGGCACCCTCGGCGTGTGCATGGGCACGGTCGGACCCGGCTCCGTCCACCTCCTCAACGGACTCTACGACGCCGCCAAGAGCCATGCCCCGGTCCTCGCCATCGCCGGTCAGGTGCCCCTCGCCGAACTCGGCAGCGACTACTTCCAGGAGGTCGACAACGACGCCCTCTTCAGCGACGTGGCGGTCTTCCGCGCGACCGTCACCTCACCCGACCAGCTGCCGCAGATGCTCGAGACGGCGGTGCGCCACGCACTGGGCCGCAAGGGAGTGGCCGTCCTCACCGTGCCGGGTGACCTGGGCGAGCGGGAACTGACCGCCGACCGGCCTGACCGGTTCTCCCTGAACGCACCGGTGAGCCGCCCGGAGGAGTCCGCCGTCCGCCGCGCCGCCGAACTCCTCGACCACTCCGAACGCGTCACCCTGCTCGTCGGTGAGGGGGCCCGCGCCGCGCGCGCGGACGTCCTCACGCTCGCCGACCGCCTGGCCGCACCGATGGTCCTCACGCTGAAGGCCAAGGCGGGCTTCGAGGGCGACACCAACCCCTTCCAGGTCGGCCAGACGGGGCTGATCGGCAACCCCGCGGCAGCGGCGGCTCTCCAGGACGCGGACACCCTCCTGCTGCTCGGCACCGACTTCCCCTACCGGGACTGGTATCCCGAGGGCCGCACCGTGATCCAGGTGGACACCGACGCCACCCACATAGGTCGCCGGGTGCCGGTCGACGTGGGGCTCGTGGGGGACGCCGGCGCAACCGTGCGCGACCTGATGGAGCATCTCGCCGCGGCGCCTGCTGGGTCCGAAGGCGCACGCGACCGCTCCCACCTCGAGAAGGCCCGCGAACACTTCGACCAGTGGCGCACCGGTCAAGCCCGGCTCACCGACCCGTCGCACGACAAGGGCCTGGTGGGCCGTATCCGATCCGCGCTGGACAACCGTTCCCACGGCATCCGCCCGGAGGTGCTGGCTGCGGCCGTCGACCGTGTCGCGGCCGACGACGCCGTCTTCACCTCCGACACGGGAATGGCCACGGTGTGGCTCTCCCGCTTCGTCGAGATGCGTGAAGAGCGACGCCTCATCGGGTCCTACAACCTCGGCTCGATGGCCAACGCCATGCCCCAGGCGCTGGGTGCGCAGTGCCTGGACCGCGACCGCCAGGTCGTGGCCTTCTGCGGCGACGGTGGGCTGAGCATGCTCCTCGGCGACCTCATGACCTTGAAGACGTACCGCCTCCCCGTCAAGCTCGTCGTCTTCGACAACCGCCGGCTGGGCATGGTGAAGCTCGAACAGGAGCAGGCCGGTCTGCCCGAGTTCGGCACAGTGCTCGACAACCCCGACTTCGCCGCCGTGGCCGAGGCCATGGGCATCACCGGCATCCGTGTGACAGATCCGTCCGATGTGGAGGACGCTGTGCGACGCGCCTTCCGCACGCCCGGTCCGGTATTGCTGGACGTCCTCACCAACCCGGATGAGATCGCGGTCCCGGCCAAGCCGACCGTCGAGCAGGGCTGGGGGTTCGCGGTGGCCAAGGTGAAGGAAGTGGTACGGAGTCACGGAGAGCCGAGCGGAGACTGAGAAGGTTCGGGGCATGGCGGCCCTCATCGGGGGTATGCGCGAGCTTGCCGGACGACGGACCGGCGCGGGCTGGGCTGATCGAACGGGGAGGGGCGCACTATGACGACGGCGACCACACGGGCCGCGGTGCAGACGGTGGGCGTTCCGGAGATCGCGGACCCCTCCAAGGTCGCGCCGAAGGACGCGCGTCAGCTGTCGAAGCTGTTCTTCGACGAGTTGGCGGTGCTGGAGGAGGGCACGCCCGAGTTCCAGTACGCGCGCAACACGCTGATCGAGATGAACATGTCCCTGGTCCGTTTCGCGGCCGCCCGGTTCCGCAGCCGGGGGCCGGAGGAGATGGAGGACATCGT
>NZ_JBVOQE010000009.1:0-390368 GCF_055668065.1 Streptomyces sp. NPDC097129
AAGCCCTTCTGGATCGCCAGTTGCCGGACGGCCGCGTAGGAACCGGCGAAACCGATCCCCGCGATGATCAGGGCACCGGACACGACCACACCGATCAGGACCCGGTGGACGCGGGTGAGCACCACCCCGGGCGGCCCGTCGGACGGCCCTGGTGTCCCGCCGCTGTCCGTACCGGCCTTGCGCTCGGCCGCGCGCTCCCGCTCCCCCGTGGGCTGTCGTTCCCCCGCCGGCACGTGGCATTCCCCCGTTCGGACCTTCGGACGTGATCGGTGCTCACACTCTCATGATCGAGCGACGCACCACCGGGCGCCCGGCCCCGGCACGTGCCGCCGGGTGCCGTGGCGGAAGATGGGGCGGTCAGCACCACGTGTGAGGCCGGGGAAGAGACCGGGCAAGTCGAGGAAGGAGCGCCGCCCATGGGTGGGACGGAGGAGGGCGCGGACCGGCGACGGCAGCCGCCCACGCCGCGGACGCTGTGCGACGTACGGGCGCTCGCCGTGCCCGGTGCCGCGCCCGGCGTGACGTGGAAGCTCGCGGAGGCCGGGCGGCAGTTGGACGCCAACGTGGTCCATCTGCCGCCGGGCCGGAGCGTGGACACCCATGCCGAGCACGACCTGGACGTGCTGCTCCTGGTGGTCGCGGGCGAGGGCACCGTCAGCAGTGGCGGCGGCGCGGAGCAGCACGTCGGCGAGGGGACGCTGGTGTGGCTGCCCCGCGGGAGCAGCCGCAGCCTGGCCGCGGGCGACAGCGGGCTGCACTATCTGACGGTCCATCAGCGGCGGCCGGGACTGCGGATCGGGCGGCGCGGGCCCGCCGCGCCATGAGCGCCGGCGGAGGCGTCAGCGCAGTGGGGCGGACCTCGGCAGAGGCGTCAGCGCAGTGGGGCGGGCGTCGGCAGAGGCGTCAGCGCAGTGGGTCTGCCGTCGGCTGCAGGACCAGGGTGACGAAACCGAACGCGTCGCGGTAGGTGTGCAGCCACTCGCCGCGGTGGACGGTGGCCGCCTCCAGGGCCTGGGCGCTGCCGGGATCGCCGGCGTGGTCGAGGGCCCAGGCGGCCACTGAGCCCGTCCAGGACCATTCGTAGGCGTCGAGTTCGTGACGTGTGCTGATGTGGCCGAAGAGCGGGGTCCACCCTTCGGCGACGACCCGGTCGACGGTGGTCGCCAGGTCGTCCATGTCGCCGAGCATCTCGACGGCGTCGGGGGTGGGTTCACGCTCCCAGAAGCCGTCGCCGACCAGGACGCGTCCGCCGGGGGCCAGGTGCTTCCGGGCGGCGGCGAGGGTGGCGAGCAGCCCGCCGAAGGCGTGGGTGGCGCCGACGCTGACGACCAGGTCGAAGGGGTCGGGCGCGGTGAAGTCCGCGGCGTCCTGGTGGTGGAGCACGAGGCGCTCGTCCACCCCGAGGACGCCCGCGCGCTCGCGGGCGTGGGCCAGCGCACGCTCGGAGACGTCGACGCCTTCGGCGCGCAGACGCGGGTGTGCGGTGAGGGCGCGCAGCAGCCACTCCGCGCCGCCGCAGCCGAGGTCGAGGACGCGGGCGTCGGGGCGTGGGACGGCACGGTCCAGCAGCCGGCGTACCGCGTCGTCGTCGAGCGGGGCGGCGACGGGGTGGTCAGTGTGGGCGAGTCGGGAGATCTGTTCACGATTCACCGGCGGAGCGTGCCACGGCGCGCGGCGGAGCGCATGCGGTTTTTCACACCGTCCGCACGACGGCACGGGTGCGGTCTCGCACCGCCCGCACGGCGCGGGCCGTACGGGGCGCGGTTTCCCCGCCGGCGGGCAAACGGCGGCCCGGGTGAGCAGTGCCCCGCCGGCGGCACGTTCCCGGCCCGTGTGCTCCCCGTACGATCACCTGGTCCCCCGTCCCGCGAGGAGTCCCGTCCGGTGAGTGTCGTCGTCCCCCCGTCCCGTCCCGCTTCCGACCTGTTGCCCGTGCGGCGGTGGGCCCGCCAGGAGGACGGCGAGCAGTTGCACGCCCTGGTGTGGCGGGCCGGCCCGGGCTGGCGGATGATCAGCAGCGCCGTGCTCGGCGGTGGTCTCGGGGAGCGGCGCTGGGTGCTCAACGCGCAGGTGTCGCACGGTTACCGGCGCACCGATCCCGACCGTCATCTCGCCGAGCTGGCCGCGGACGCCGGTGTGCGGGGGCCCGGCGTGGGGCTGCTGACGGCCGCCGACGTCTCCCGTTTCGGTCAGGCGCGTGACGGCGGTGTGGAGGCGGTCGTCACCGCCGGGCTCGGGGTGCGGGGCTGGGCGGCCTCCCCCGCCGAGGGCGCCACCGTGCCGGCGCCCGCGGGCACGGTCAACATCGTCGTCGCGCTTCCGGTCGCCCTGACCGACGCCGCGCTGGTCAACGCGGTGGCCACCGCGACCGAGGCGAAGGTGCAGGCGCTGCTGGACGCCGGGTACGACTGCTCGGGCACGCCCACCGACGCCGTGTGCGTGGCCGCGCGCACGGCGCGGGCCGGTGAGGAGGCCCACCCGTTCGCCGGCCCGCGCTCCCGCTGGGGCGCCCGCCTGGCCCGCGCCGTCCACTCCGCCGTACTGGAGGCGGCACGGCGGTGACGGGCCCGCGCCGCGGCCCTCGCGCTTGCCAGGTCCCGGCCTCGCGGCCGTCGCGCGCGCCACAGCGGCGACGTCGACGCGCCGGGCAGCCCGCCCTCACCGCGGCTCCCCCTCCCGGCCGACGTGAGACGGCTCCACGTGCTCCACGTGCTCCTCGTGGTCCACGCGCTCCTCGTGCCCCTCGTAGGCCAGTTCGCGTGGCCAGGAGCTGCCCGGGGAGCGCAGCAGGTGGACGAAGGCGCGTTCGGCCGGGGAGAGGAGGCGGTCGCGGCGGCGTACCAGGGACACCGGGCGGGGCTCGGGTTCCGGGCGGACGGGCAGCAGGGTGAGCGCGCCGGAGCGTTCGACGTCGTCGACGACCGCGTGCTCGGAGATCAGGGCGACGCCGAGCCCCGCGGCCACGCACTGCTTGACCGCTTCGGGACCCCACACGTCGGAGCGGGACACGCTCTGTGCGAGGCCCCATTCGTCCAGGACCCGTTCCTGCTCGGTGCGGGTGTGCGAGCCCGGTTCGCGCATCAGGAACCGCTCACCGGCGAGCAGCCGCGGCTCGAGCGGGCCGCCGCGCCCGGCGAGCGGATGGCCCGCCCGGGCGACCAGGACCAGCTGTTCCCGCAGCACCGGCTCCACCAGCAGCTGGGTGCCGGACGGGCCGCCCGCGACCACCGCGATCCCGATGTCCCCGGCGAGCAGCCGCTCGGCGACGGCCCGGTTGTTGCCGACGAACACATCGCACTCCACGCCCGGGTAACGCTCCCGAAAGCGGGACAGCAGGGCCGGCAGCAGATAGGTGCCGACGGTCGTGGAGCCGCCCACCAGCAGCCGTCCGTGTTCCAGCGACGACACCTGCTGGACGGCGGCCACCGCCTCGTCCGCCAGCAGGAACACGCGTTTGGCGTACGCGGCGAGCACCTCGCCCTCCGCCGTGGGCCGGGCCCGCGCCCCCGACCGGTCCACGAGCGTCACCTTCAGGGACTGTTCGAGGCGCCGCACCTGGTTGGAGACCGAGGGCTGGCTCATGTACAGCTCGTGGGCCGCGGCGGAGAACCCCTGATGCTCGACCACTTTCAGGAAGATCCACAGGCGGTGCAGGTTGAGCTCCATGTCTCCTCCCGGGCCGGAAGATCAACGGCCGGGCGAGCGTAACCCACACCCACCGCGCCCGGACAGGCCCGTTCACCAGGTCGTCCGCGGAGGCGCGGGGCTATGGCGGCCATAGCGAACTTCGTGGTTCTGCGCCGCCGAAACCCGGTGGTACCCATGACAGCGAGGGAGGCCCGACGGCCTTCCGCACCTTCGACCAACAGGGGTGGACGTACATGAATCCTGTCGCCGACACCGCGTGGCGGATGACCGCCGACGGCCGGCTGACCGTCAACGGACGCAGCTACCCGCGCCCCGGCCGCCCGGTCGTGGTGGTGTGCGTCGACGGCAGTGAGGACGCCTACCACGAGCGGGCCATCGCGGACGGTCTGATGCCGTTCACGGAGGGGATGCTCGCGCGCGGCAGCGACCTGCGCGGCGCGTGCACGATGCCTTCCTTCACCAATCCCAACAACCTGTCCATCGCGACCGGGGTGCCGCCCGCCGTGCACGGCATCTGCGGCAACTACTTCTACGACGCCGACGCCGGCGAAGAGGTCATGATGAACGCGCCCGAACTGCTGCGCGCGCCGACCCTCTTCGCCGCGTTCTCCCGCACCGGCGCCAAGGTCGCCGTCATCACCGCCAAGGACAAGCTGCGCCGGCTGCTGGGCAGCGGCCTGGCCGAGGGCGGCATCTGTTTCTCGGCCGAGAAGGCCGACCAGGTCACGCTCGCCGGCAACGGCATCGAGAAGGTCCTGCAGTCCACAGGTTTCGAGCTGCCGTCGGTGTACAGCGCGGAGCTGAGCGAGCTGGTGCTGGCCGCGGGCTGTGACGTGCTGGAACGGGACCGGCCCGACCTGATGTACCTGTCCCTCACCGACTACATCCAGCACAAGCACGCGCCGGGCTCCCCGGTGGCGAACCGCTTCTACGCCATGCTGGACCGCTACTTCGCCCGCATCGACGCCCTGGGCGCGGTCCTGGTCGTCACCGCCGACCACGGCATGAACGCCAAGTCGGACGCCGCGGGCGACGCCCGGGTCGTCTTCCTCCAGGACTGGTTCGACACCCGCACCGGCACCGGTGCGAGCCGGGTCGTCCTGCCGATCACCGACCCGTACACCGTTCACCACGGGGCCCTCGGCTCCTACGCGACGGTGCACCTGCCCGAGGGCGCCGACCGGGCCGCGCTGCTCGGCGAACTCGCCGGCGTCGACGGTATCGACACCGTGCTCACCCGCGAGGAGGCCTGCGCGCGCTTCGAGTTGCCGGCCGACCGGATCGGTGACCTCGTCGTGATCGGCGCGCGCAACACCGCGCTGGGCACCACCCCGGCCCGGCACGACATCTCCGGCTTCACCGAGCCGCTGCGGTCGCACGGCGGGCTGTCCGAGCAGCGCGTCCCCGTCCTCGTCAACCGCCGCGTCGAGCTGCCGGCCGGTCACCGGCTGCGCAACTTCGACGCCTACTGGATCGGCTGCCACCTGGCGGCGGGGGAGCCGCTCCCCGCCTGATCCGTCTTCCCCGACCCCCCACGGCCGTCTCACCGCCCCCGGCCCACGTCCGGTGACCCCGGGGGCGGTCACCGTCCCGGCCCCGGCGCGCCGCCGAGGTGCGCGCCGGGGCCGTGCCGTACCCGCCGCCGTTGCGCGTCCGTCCCCACTCGCGCCGGCGTGCCCGGGCCGACCCCATCCGCTCCCCCAGAGGAATGGACCCACACCATGGCCGAGACCGACCCGCCCGTCACCACCCGAGAGGCCCAACGGGCCGTCCATCCGCACCTGGTGAGCCGGCGGACGCGCCGGCGGATCTTCGCCGTCACCTGGATCGCGTACGCGGCGTTCTACTTCGTCCGGCAGGCGTTCTCCGTCGCCAAGCTCGGCATCCTCGACGACCCGCTGGTCTCCACCACGCTCACGGAACACGCCCTCGGCGTGATCGACGCGGTCTACCTCGCCGCGTACGCCGTCGGGCAGTTCCTGTGGGGCGCGTGGGCCGACCGCTTCGGCCCGCGGGTCGTCGTCATCGGCGGGATGATCGGCGCGATCGGCGCGTCCTGTGTGATGGGCGCCTCCAGTGCCCTGCTCGTCTTCGGCGCGGCGATGGTGGTGCAGGGCCTCGCCCAGTCCACCGGCTGGGCGCCGCTGTGCAAGAACATGGGCGCGTTCTATCCCGTGGAGCGGCGCGGGCGCGTGCTCGGCATCTGGTCGACCAACTACGCGTTCGGCGCGCTGGCGGCCCCGCCGTTCCTGGGCTGGCTCGCCTACTCCGTGTTCGACAGCTGGCACGTCGCCTTCTTCGCGGGGGCGGCGACCCTCGCCGTCGTCCTGGTGCTGTTCGTCCTCTTCCAGCGCAACGCGCCCGAGGGGGCCGACGAGCCGGCCGAGCGGCAAGCCGACGGGGCGCCGCGGCGCGGTCCGGCGCTGTACCGAAGAACGCTGCGCGACCCCATGGTGCTCACCCTGGGCGCCGCCTACTTCCTGCTCAAGCCGGCCCGGTACGCCATCCTGCTGTGGGGTCCGGTGCTGGTCAGCCGGCGGCTGCCGGAGATCGACAAGGCGGGCGCGACGTTCATCCCGGTGGCGTTCGGCGCGGCCGGCGTGATCGCCCCGATCGCGGTGGGCTGGGTGTCGGACCGGCTCTTCGCCTCCCGGCGGGTGCCCGCGTGCGTGCTCTCGCTGGCCCTGCTCACCGTGGTGCTGGCGCTGTTCATGCCGCTCACCGCGACCGACAGCATCCCCGTCATGGTCGCTCTGCTCGCCGTGATCGGGCTGGCCGTCTACGCCGCCGACTCGATGATCTCCTGTGTCGCCGCGGTGGACTTCGGCACCGAGGAGGGTGCGGGCACCGCCGCCGGACTGGTCAACGGCTGCGGCTCCATCGGCGCGATCCTCGGTGGCCTGCTGCCCGGATTCCTGTCCGCCTCCGCCCTGTTCACGCTCTTCGCCGCCGCCGCGGCGCTCGCCGGGATCGTGATGGTCCCGCAGTGGAACCGCCGCCCGCGCCCGGCCGCGGCGCAGTGACCCCGCTCCCCTCCCTGGACCCCCGCGAAGTGAGGCATTCATGAAACGCCAGCACACGCACACCGTCGTCGTCGGCGCCGGCATCGTCGGCCTGGCCCACGCCCTGGCCGCCGCCCGGCTCGGCCGCAAGGTCGTCGTCTTCGAACGCGACGAGTTCGCCGTCGGCGCCTCCATCCGCAACTTCGGCATGATCTGGGCCGTCGGGCAGCAGCGCGGCACGGTCTACGAGCGGGCGCTGCGCAGCCGTGAGGTGTGGCTGGAGATCGCCGCCAAGACCGGCCTGTGGGCCGCCGAGAGCGGCTCTCTGCACCTGGCCCACCACGAGGACGAGGTGGCCGTACTGGAGGAGTTCCTTCAGCTGAGCGCTCCGGCGCGGGAGCGCGGCGCGAAGATGCTCACCGCCGACGAGACCGCCGCGCGTTCCGGTTTCGTACGCCGTGACGGTCTGCGTGCGGCGCTGTGGAGCCCGACCGAGGTCAACGTCGACCCGCGCCGCGCGATCCCCGCCGTCGCGGAGTACCTGGCCGCGGAGTACGGCGTGGAGTTCCGCTTCGGCGCGCACGTGCGCGGGATATCCCTGCCGGCCGTGTCCACCACGGCCGGTGAGTGGACGTGCGAGGAGGTGTACGTCTGCTCCGGCAACGACTTCGCCTCCCTGTACCCGGAGGTGTTCGCCGGCAGCGGCCTGGTGCGCTGCAAGCTGCAGATGATGCGCACGGCGCCGCTGGGCGGCGGGCGGGTGCTCGGCCCGATGCTGTGCGGCGGCCTCACGCTGCTGCACTACGCGGCGTTCGAGGGCTGCCCCTCGCGTGCCGCGCTCGGTGAACGGATGGGCCGCGAGCTGCCGTTCCACCGCGAGCACGGCATTCACGTGCTGGTCTCGCAGACCGCCGACGGGCGCCTGACGCTCGGCGACTCGCACGCGTACGGGGCCACCCATCCGCCGTTCGCGGACGGCGCGGTCGACGACGCCGTCCTGGACTACCTGGACACGTTCGCGGCACGCCCGCCCGAGGCGGAGGTCACCGAGCGGTGGGTGGGCTACTACCCGTCGCTGCGCGACGGCCGTACCGAACTGGTCGTGGAGCCGGAGCCCGGCGTCACCGTCGTCAACGGCGTCGGCGGCGCGGGGATGACGCTGTCCTTCGGACTGGCGGAGGAGAACCTGGCCCGCTAGCGGGGCGGACAGGCGAAAGGGCCGGTGCTCCGCAAGGAGCACCGGCCCTTTCGTGTGGATCAGTAGGAGACGCAGGCCGAACGCCACTCGGTGTAGAAGTCGAAGACCTCCGGCGAGCACTCCGGCGGGCCGTACTGGCTGGCCTTGGCGCCGGTGTGCGGCAGGTGCGCGTACGCGCCCACGCCGGGCCGGTTGACGTGGAGCATGCCCGCCTCGAACCGGTCGAGGGCTTCGAAGGCCCGGGACTGCGAGGCTGTGAACACCGTGCCCGACATGCCGTACTTCACCGAGTTGGCGATGCGCAGGGCGTCGTCGAAGCCGTCCGCGTCGACCACGGCGAGGACCGGTCCGAACACCTCCTCCTGCGCCAGCTCGGCGTCCCACGGCACGTCACGGATCACCGTCGGCTGCACATAGCAGCCCTCGGGCAGATCGGCGCGCTCTTCGCGGCCGCCGCCGCACAGCACCTTCCCCCCGTCGCGCTGGGCGCCCGCGATCGCGGTGAGGGCCGCCTCCATCCGGTCGGCGTTGACCACGGGGCACAGCTGGGACGCCGGGTCGTGTCCCGGTCCGACGCGCAGCGCCGCCACGCGCGCGACCAGCCGCGCCAGGAACTCCTCGCGCACCCGGACGTCGACCACGGCCCGGCTGGTCGCCGAACACCGCTGCCCGGCCTGCCCGAACGCCCCGTGGACGACGGCGTCCACGGCCTTGTCGAGGTCGGCGTCGTCGCACACCACGACCGCGTTCTTGCCGCCCAGCTCCAGCTGCGTGCGCAGCAGCCGGTGGGCGCCGCCGGTGTGGATCGCGGTGCCGATCGCGAGTGAGCCGGTGAAACTGATGCCGGCCACGGCCGGGTTGGCGACCAGCGCCTCGCCGGCCGCCGCGTCGCCCTGCACGAGGTTGAGCACCCCGTCGGGCAGGCCCGCGTCGTGGAAGGCGTCCACGAGCAGGGCCGCGGTGAGCGGCGTCAGCGGCGACGGCTTCAGCACCGCCGTGCACCCCGCGAGGAGCGCGGGCGCCACCTTCCACATGGGGATCGCGAGGGGGAAGTTCCACGGGGAGACCAGGCCGACCACGCCGATCGGCCGGCGGAAGGTGTAGGCGAAGGTCCGCTCCTCCTCCGCCGGTGCGGTCACCCCGCCCAGGCGGCGCGCCTGCCCGGCCGTGAACTCCAGTACGGCGAGCGCACGTTGCACCTCACCGCGCGCCTCCTTCAGCAGCTTGCCCTGTTCGCGGGTGATGGCGTACGCCAGGTGCTCGGACCGCTCGTGCAGCAGGCGCAGCGCCTTGGTGAGGAACGCGGCCCGCGCTATGGGTCCCAGGTCGCGCCAGCCGTCCAGGGCCTGCCGCGCCCGGTCGACGGCGAGGTCGACGTCGGCGCCGCCGGATTCCGCGAACTCGCCGAGGACGTCGGAGAGATCGGCCGGGTTCACATCGGCGCGGCGCTGCCCGGACTGGGCCTCGACCCATTGCCCGCCGATGAGGTTCCCCGTCAGTCGCCCCGCCACCTCGAACCGGATGTCTCTCGCTGTCACAGCCATACGCCGCTCCTTCAGCCGGTGGGATAGCCTCCCGCCACCCTCACCCGGCGCACGGCCCGGGAGCTACGGGCGAATTGCCAATGCGGGGTATAGGGGACGGCTATGCCGGGCCGCCCTGGGAGCGGACGGGGTGCATGGCCCAGCGGATGGTGCGGGTCAGGGCCTCACCGGCAGGGCGCACCGTGAGCTCCTCGACGAGGGGCAGCCGGGGCAGCCACAGCAGGGTGCGGGCCCACGGCGGCAGCAGGGCCACGGCGTTGGCGGCGAGCGGGGCGTACAGCGGCCGGACGGCGAGCGGCAGCGGCGGCTTCAGCAGCAGGAACCGCGCCGCGGCCCGGGCTTCGCCGGTGGCCCGCAGTTCGGGCCGGTAGGACTCCAGTACGGCGGTCAGCTCGGCCCGGTCGCGTGGCGGGTCGGGCACGCCGAGCACCTCGGCGACGCGTGCGGTGTCGGCGACGTAGGCGTCGTACCCGGCGGCGTCCAGCGGGTGGGCGCCGAAGCGCTGGTGGGCGCGGAGGAAGCTGTCGGTCTCGGCGGCGTGCACCCAGCCGAGCAGGTGCGGGTCGGCGGCGTGGTACGGCGTCCCGTCGGGTGTGGTGCCGCGGATCCTGTCGTGGATGGCGCGGACCTGGCCGACGGCCCGCTGGGCGTCGGCGGCGGTGCCGTAGGTGGTGACGGCCAGGAAGGTGCTGGTGCGCTGGAGGCGGCCCCAGGGGTCGCCGCGGAAGTCGGAGTGCGCGGCAACGGCGGCCATGGCGAGCGGGTGCAGGGACTGCAGCAGCAGGGCGCTGAGCCCGCCGATGAACATGGAGGCGTCGCCGTGCACGGTGCGGATGGGGCGGTCGGGGGCGAACCAGCGGGGGCCGGGGGTGTGGTGGATGCGGGCGCGGTTGCTCGGCCCGTCCGGTCCTGCCACCCGGCGGAACAGGGCCTGCCCCAGTTGCGTGCGCATCTGCGTCAGCACGGTCACCTCCCGCGGTGCGTTCAGTCTCCGGCATGCCCCGCGGCCGGGTCCAGTCCCGCGGGGCGGGGGTACCACCGGCGAAGAGGTGCCTCCGGTTCGGACCGGCCCCGGCTCAGGCCGCGCGCGCCCGTGCTCTCGCGGCTGCGGGACGGACACGGTACGTCGTCTTGGCCGGGTCGACGAGGGGCTCGCCGAGGGTGAGACGTCCGGCGTGGTGCAGGGCGTCGCAGGCGTCGGTGGGCAGGGCCACGTACGCGCTGCCTACGCCGCTGCGCCCGTCGAGCGGCCGCCAGTAGCCGTACCGGCGGCGGCCGCCCGCGTGCACGGTGAGGAAGACGGCCGTCGCCGGGTCGGAGATGATGCGCAGAAGGTCGGCGGCGGCAGGGCCGACGGGGGCGAGGGACCGGCTGCGGTGCGACAGGATCATCCCCTGCCCTTTCCACGTCGTTGATCAGTTATGCCGCATCATGCAGCACCCCACTGACAACGGCGTCGCCACCGCCTAGCGATTCGGCGGCTCAGTGTGCGTGGCCGGGCGTTTCCCGAGCCGGGGAGGGCGCGGGAGCGGAGCCGCCCGCGTGGACCGTGAAGGCCGCGGTGCGCACCTTTCCCTCGTGCCGGAAGTCGAGGAAGAGGCGGTAGGCGCCGGCGCTCGGCGCCATGGCCGTGAAGGAGATCCGGGGACCGGGCCGCGTCGTGCCGTCGCCGGGCTCGCCGTCGGGGTGGACGTGAAGGTGGGCGAGGTCCCCGGAGCGCAGGGCGACCAGGTGGCCGTAGGCGCCGAGGTAGGGCTGGAGGTCGCGGACCGGCTTGCCGCCCCGGGTCACGGTGAGCGTGAGGTCGCTCTCCCGGCCGGGGATGAGCGTGCCGTCGAGGCGCACCTCGTAGCCGTCGACCCGGGCGGTGGGGCCGGTCTCGGGCAGTGCGGCCGGCCGGTACGGGCCGGAGACGGCGAGGTCGGCGCCGAGGGTGAGCGCGTCGCCGCCGGCCGGCTTGAAGTCGGCGAAGACGCGGTAGCCGCCGGCGCGGGGGAGGTCGACCGGCGTGGACCAGATGCCGTCGGCGGCGCGCACGGGGTGCAGATGGCGGAAGACGGTGAGGTCGCGTGAGGCGACGATCAGGTGCAGTTCCTTGTCGTGCTGCGGCTGGTAGGCGGTGACATTGCGGCCGGTGCCGTCCCGGACGACGGCGAACCGCAGGTCGGCGGTGCGGCCGGCCGCCACGCGCGGGGTCTTCAGGTCGAGTGTGTAGCCGTCGCGGGAGATCACGAGGCCACCGGGCGGTGCCTCCGCGCGGCCGTCGCCGTGCGTCGCACCGTGCCCGTTCTCCGTGCCCGCGTGCCCGTTCTCCGTGCCCGCGTGTCCGTTGCCGGCTTCCCCTGCTCCGGTGGTATGGCCCGCGCCGTGGGCGCCGGTCCGTGCCGCCGAGGACATCGGGTGGATCGCGGTGCCCACGCCGTAGGCGGTGCCGAAGGTCGCGGCGAGCGCTGCGGCGAAGACGGTGATCCGCACACCGGTGTTCATGGCCGACTCCTCTTCCCGGCCGCCACGGGTCGGCGACCGACAGCCTCAACATACCCCCCGGGGGTACCAAGTCAAGCCGGAGAATGTGTTGTCGACCGATAGGGGTGGGGGGTATACATGAGACGTCGCCTCGATACCCCCAGGGGGTATTAGCGGGACGCCTTGCCCATCTCTTCACGGAGGCCCCCATGTCGTCGAACTGCTGCACCCCCGGCGGAAGCTGCCGCACCACCGCCGAGGTCAGGACCACCTACCGGGTCGGCGGCGTCGGCAGCGCCCACTGCCAGGGCGTCGTCGCCGAGGCGGTGGGCGGCCTGGGTCAGGTCACGGCCGTCGAGGTCGGGATCGGCACCGGACTGGTCACGGTGACCACCTCCACCGAGCCCGACGAGGCGCTCGACGCCCTGATCGCGAAAACCGTCGACGAGGCCGGCTACGACTTCGCCGGCCGCGTGCCCGCCTGAGGCGCCCCGGCGCACCGCGGGCGGGACCGCGCACACCGTGCCGGTCCCGCCCGCCCCCCGACGCACCAGCGCATCGAGCTGCGAGGAGCAGACATGACCACCACCACGCCCGGCGCCGCCGAGGTCGAACTCGCCATCGGCGGCATGACCTGCGCCTCGTGCGCCGCCCGCATCGAGAAGAAGCTCAACCGCATGGACGGGGTCGAGGCCACCGTCAACTACGCGACCGAGAAGGCGAAGGTCACCTTCCGCGAGGACATCGACGTCGCCGACCTGATCGCGACGGTCGAGGCCACCGGGTACACCGCGCGGGAGCCCGCGCCGGGGCGCACCGAGCCGGAGGGCGGTCCGGCGCAGAACGCGCCCGACGAACTGCGGCCGCTGCGGCAGCGGTTGACCACCGCCGTACTCCTCGCCGTCCCCGTGATCGCCATGGCGATGGTTCCGGCGCTGCAGTTCACGTACTGGCAGTGGCTGTCGCTGACCCTGGCCGCGCCCGTGGTGACCTATGCCGCCTGGCCGTTCCACAAGGCCGCCTGGACCAACGCCCGGCACGGCGCGGCCACCATGGACACGCTGATCTCGGTCGGCACCACGGCGGCGTTCCTGTGGTCGCTGTGGGCCCTGTTCTTCGGCACCGCCGGCACCCCCGGCATGACGCATCCCTTCGAGTTCACCATCGGCCGCACCGACGGCGCCGGGAACATCTATCTGGAGGCGGCGGCCGGTGTCACCGCCTTCATCCTGGCCGGACGCTACTTCGAGGCGCGGTCCAAGCGGAAGGCGGGCGCGGCGCTCAAGGCGCTGCTGGAGCTGGGCGCCAAGGAGGTCACCGTGGTGCGCGGGGGCCGCGAAGCGCTCCTCCCCGTCGCCGAGTTGAAGGCGGGCGACCGGTTCCTCGTCCGGCCCGGCGAGAAGATCGCCACCGACGGTGTCGTCGTCGACGGCTCGTCCGCGGTGGACGCCTCGATGCTCACCGGCGAGTCCGTGCCCGTAGAGGTCGGCGCCGGGGACGCGGTCACCGGTGCCACGCTGAACGCGGGCGGACGGCTCGTCGTCGAGGCGACGCGCATCGGCGCCGACACCCAGCTCGCCCGCATGGCCAGGCTGGTGGAGGACGCGCAGAACGGCAAGGCCGCCGCCCAGCGGCTCGCCGACCGGATCTCCGCCGTCTTCGTGCCCGTCGTGATCGCCCTGGCGCTCGGCACGCTCGGCACGCTCGGCTTCTGGCTCGGCAACGGCGCGGGCCTGAGCGCCGCCTTCACCGCCGCGGTCGCCGTCCTCATCATCGCCTGCCCCTGCGCCCTGGGCCTGGCCACGCCGACCGCGCTGATGGTCGGCACCGGGCGCGGCGCGCAGCTCGGCATCCTCATCAAGGGGCCGGAGGTGCTGGAGAGCACCCGCAAGGTCGACACCATCGTGCTGGACAAGACCGGCACCGTCACCACCGGCCGGATGACCCTGCTCGGCGTCCACACCGCCGACGGGACCGACGAGTCGGACGTCCTGCGTCTGGCCGGCGCCCTCGAGCACTCCTCCGAGCACCCCGTCGCCCGGGCCGTGGCGGCCGGTGCCGCCGCACGGGTCGGCACCCTGCCCGCGCCGGAGGACTTCGCAGGCGTCCCCGGTCTCGGCGTCCAGGGTGTGGTCGACGGGCACGCCGTCCTCGTCGGCCGCGAGCAGCTGCTCGACGCGTGGGCGATGTCCCTCCCCGACGCGCTGCGGCGCGCCAAGGCCGAAGCCGAGGCGGCGGGCCGTACGGCCATCGCGGTCGCCTGGGACGGCGAGGCCCGCGCGGTCCTCGAAGTCGCCGACGCCGTCAAGGACAGCAGTCCGGAGGCGATCCGGCGGCTGCGGGCCCTCGGCCTGACGCCGATGCTGCTCACCGGCGACAACAAGGCGGTCGCCGCGGCCGTGGCCGCCGAGGTGGGCATCGCGCCCGAGCACGTGATCGCGGAGGTGCTGCCGCAGGACAAGGTCGATGTCGTCAAGCGGCTGCAGAGTGCGGGGCGTTCGGTCGCCATGGTCGGCGACGGGGTCAACGACGCCGCCGCACTCGCCCAGGCCGACCTGGGGCTCGCCATGGGCACCGGCACCGACGCCGCGATCGAGGCGGGCGACCTCACGCTGGTGCGCGGCGACCTCAGGGTGGCGGCGGACGCCATCCGGCTCTCCCGCCGCACGCTGGGCACCATCCGGTCCAACCTGTTCTGGGCCTTCGCCTACAACGTGGCCGCCCTGCCGCTGGCCGCCGCGGGCCTGCTCAACCCGATGATCGCGGGCGCGGCCATGGCCTTCTCGTCTGTCTTCGTGGTCGGCAACAGCCTGCGCCTGCGCGGGTTCCGGCCCGCCGACCGCTGAGGCGGCCGCGACGGCGCCCCCGCCCTTGCCCCGGGGCCCGGACGGCAGTTCCGTCCGGGCCCCCGGGGCGTTCCATCGCGCCCGCGGTCAGGACGCCGTCGCCACCGGCTGGCGGGCCGGCGCGGGAGCGGCCGGCCGGTCCGGGCGTGCGAGCAGGGCGACGCATCCGGCGCACAACGCGCCCGTCGCCGCGAGCGCCCACCAGGTCGGCTCCGGGTGGCCGAAGCGGGCGGCGGCGTCCCAGTCGCCCCCGGTGGCCAGGTTGCCGAGCGGGATACCGAGCCCCGCCAGGGGGGTTGTACAGGCCGTAGTGGGTGGCGACCAAGCGACCGCCGGCGAGGAAGACGACAGTGTCCATCCGAGGGCGACGCGGACGAACGTGCGGCCTCTCCGGCCCCCGCCCCCGCACCAAGCCCGCCCGGGCGGAGCCGCCCCCGAAAGGAGCCGCCCGCGAAAGGGGCCGCCCGCCGCACGGTGGGTGCGGCGGGCGGCCGGGAGCCGGGTGCCCGCCGTCATGTCGGCGGGCACCGCTCCGCTTCAGGTTCAGTGCCAGTACTTCATGTCCGTACCTCCTCCCCCGCTGCTCGTGGGCGCAGGGTGACCTCGAAGCGGTCGAGACCGCGCAGGGTCAGGTTGCGCCGGTGGCTTGGTTCCGCGACCGCCCGCGCCTCGGGGTACTGCCCGGCCAGGGTGGCGAGGACCGATCCGGCGAGCCGGACGGCCATCGACGCGCCCAGGCAGGCGTGGGCCCCTCGTCCGAACCCGAGGTGCGGGTTCGGGGTGCGGTCGAGCCGCAGCTCGGTGGGGTGGGCGAAGCGGAGCGGATCGTGGTTGGCCGCTCCCAGCAACAGCGTGACCGGGTCGCCCGCCCGGATGGTGACGCCGCCGAGGCCGGTGTCCTCGACGCAGACGCGGGCGTCGGCCTGGACGGGCGCGTCGTAGCGGACGAGTTCGTCGACGGCGGCGGCGAGCGGCGCGGCGCGGAAGGCGTCCAGGGCGCCAGGGGTGGTGAGCAGCGCGGCGGCGGCGTTGCCGAGGAGCCGGGAGGCGGATTCGTAGCCGGCGTGCAGCACGGCGCGCAGACTGTTGCGCAGGATCGTTTCCTCGACGCCGGACGACTCCGCGTGCTCGGCGACGTGGGCGATCAGCCCCTGCTTGGGCGGATCGGTGAGCCAGCCGCCGGCGTAGGCGGCGAGTTCGGCGCGGGCCGCGACGGCCGGCTCGTTCTTCTCGGGCCACAGGCCGGCGTCCATGCCGTCGACGACGGTCCGCGACATCGGCACGAACCAGTCGAGGTCGGGGGCCGGGACGCCGAGAAAGGCGGTGATGAAGCGCAACGCCAGCGGTTCGGCGAGGTCCCCGACGAAGTCGAAGGAGGGCCGGCTCGCGAGGCCGGCGAACAGCGTGCGCACCTCGCCCTCCAGCCGCTCGTGCAGGGCCTGGCGGTCCTGGGCCCGGAAGGCGTCGAGGAGCAGGTGCCGGATGGCGGTGTGCTCCGGCGGGTCGAGCGTCTGCACGCTGAGCAGCGCGGCGGGCATCTCCTCCCCGGCCCGGCGCCAGTCGGAGGCGAAGCGGGCGCTGTCGGTGAGGACGGCGAGGCAGTCGGCGTGCCGGGTCAGCACCCAGGAGCCGAGGAGTTCGTGCCAGAAGACGGGCGCGGTCTCCCGCAGCCGGGCGTAGGCGGGATACGGGTCGCGGAGCACCTCGGGCCGGGCCAGATCCAGCAGCGGATCCCCGGCGATCGCCTGCACGGCGCCCTGTTCCACGAACGTCTCCCCCCGCACACAGGCCCTGGTGGGGCCGCAAATGCTTCTGGCGAAACCGCTCCCATCACCCAAATCACCGGTGGGTGACGGGGTTTGACGGGTACTTCTTTCGATCTGAACGCCGGTGACGCTACCACGCGACCCGGTCGGCTGGTATGACTACCTGCCTCGGATCTTCCACAAACATCACGGGGAGCAGCGGATGCCCGAGCAGAGCCCGACGATCGTCCACGACGTGCCGGTCAACGTCGCTCAACAGCCCGATCCCTACCCGCTGTTCGAGCGGATCCGCGAGCACGGGGCGGTGCAGCGGGTGCGGCTGAATCCGACCCTTGAGGTCTGGATGGTCACGGGGTACGACGAGGCCGTCTCCGCGCTCACCGACCCGCGGCTGAGCAGCAGTCCCGTCGCCGTGCGGGACCTCGCGGAGGAGATGGCCGAGCAGCAGCGCACCAACATCCTGATGTCCAGCATGGTGATCGCCGACGGCGACACCCATCTCAGGCTGCGCAACCTGGTCTCCAAGGCGTTCACCGCGCGCCGGGTGGAGGCTCTCGCGCCCCGGGTGCAGGAGCACACCGACGCCTTCCTGGACGCGTTCGCGGCGCGCGGATCGGCGGACCTGGTCGAGGAGTTCGCGCTGCCGCTGCCCATGGCCGTGCTCAGCGACCTCATCGGCATCCCGGCCGAGGGACAGCCGGATTTCGCCGAACTGGCCGTGGGTCTCATCATGCCGCCCAACACCCCGGAGCGGCTGGCGAAGGGCGCCCGGGCCCGGGCCGCACTCGTGGAGTTCTTCCAGCCGTTGATCGAGCGGCGCAAGGCCGAGCCCCGTGACGACCTGCTGAGCGCGCTGTGCGCGGCGCAGGCCGAGGAGCGGATCAGCGACCGTGAACTGACCGCGATGACCATCCTGTTGACGCTCGCCGGGCACGAGACCGTCGCGAGCCTCATCGCCAACGGTGTGCACGCGCTGCTGCGTCACCCCGGCCAGCTCGCCGCCCTGCGCGCGGACCCGGAGCTGCTCCCCGGCGCGATCGAGGAACTCCTGCGCTACGAGGGCCCGGTCAGCCGTGGTGTCGCGCGCTTCACCGTCGAGGACTTCGACATCGCCGGGATCACCATCCCGGCCGGCGAGATGATCATCGTCGGGCTGGCCGCCGCCAACCGCGACCCGGCCCGCTTCGAGCGGCCCGACATCCTCGACGTCGCCCGGCGCGAGGTGCCGCAGCAACTGGCCTTCGGGCACGGCGCGCACTTCTGCCTCGGGGCGCCGCTCGCCCGCCTGGAGGCCCGGATCGCGATCGGCACCCTGCTGCGCCGCTTCCCGGACCTGGCGCTCGCCACGCCGGACGAGACGCTGTCACGCCGCGAGGGCATCCTGCGCGGGATGGCGACACTGCCGGTCACGTTCGCCCCGCAGCACGCGTGAGCACCCGACGAAGGGACTCCTCATGACATCGGCCTCCCCCGCGGCGGAGTTCGACGACATCGCCCCGGTGTACGACGCCTCGCGCGGCGGCACCGACCGGGCCGCCGGCTTCGCCGAGCAGCTGGCCCCGCTGCTCGATCCGGCGCATCCCGTGCTCGACGTGGGCGTCGGCACCGGGATCGTGGCCGAGCAGCTGACGGCCCGCGGCCACCGGGTGGTCGGCGTCGACCTCTCCCCCGGCATGCTCGCGCTGGCCCGGAAGCGGCTCGGTGAGCGGGTGGCGGTGGGCGACGCCTGCCGGCTCCCCGTGCGTACGGCCTCGGTGACGCAGGCCGTGTCCACCTGGCTGCTGCACACCGGACCCGACCGGACGTCGCTCTTCCGTGAGGTGGCTCGGGTGCTGCGGCCCGGTGGCCGCTATCTGGTCGTCCCGGCCCGCGGCCGCCGCCCCACGGACGACATCGGCCGGATCGTGGGCGCGCTGGAGGACCGGCTCGACCCGGAGGGGCGGCGCCAGGACGGTCCCGACCACCTCGTACCGGTCGCGGCGGCCGAGGGGTTCGGCTACGCGGGCACGGCGAGCGAACGGCCGACGACGTTCGAGGTCTCCCCCCGCGCGATGGCCGAGTCGCTGACCGGCGGGCTGTTCACGGGGGCGTGGCAGGTGGCCGGCGAGGCCGACCGCGCGGCGGTCGCACGGGCCCGGGAGCAGCTGCTCGCGCTGCCGGACCCGGACTCGCCCCGCGTGCGGCGGATGGCCGACTTCGTCATGGTCTTCACACGGGGCGCCTGACCGCGTCCCGGGCCGGGCCGCCCGGCAAGATCCCTCAGACCGGGGAACCGGTGTACTGCTGGGCGGCGTACGACCCGCCCAGCAGCTCCGCCGCCCGGTGCTGGGTGTGCTCGGCGGCCCTCTGCGCCTCCGCGACGACGTCGCCGCGCTCGCGCAGCAGATCCTCGTAGATCGGGGGATGTTCGCTTTCCTTGACGCCGTACATCATGGCCTGTCCTTTCCGCTGTCCGTGCGTTCCAGATTTCCTCATACCCGGTTGAGCCGGGCGGCGATTCCGTGGCCGATCAGCAAATAAATGAGGGCGGGAAGACCATAATTGAGGACGACGCGCAGACTTTCTGTGTCCGTCGTGAAAATGTCCTGCGCCCATCCGGACAGCCAGTCGGCGGCCGCGTGCACGAAATCGACGAAGGCGTTGCCCTCGTTCGCGTCGAGCAGGTGGAGCATGATCCACAGGATCAGCACACCAGCGGCGACGTCGGCGACGCTGCAGATGGTCAGGGCCGTCCGGCGGGCGGTGGCCTCGTTGCGGGCGTCGCGGCCGGGCGGCGGGGGCTGGTCATGGGCGGGGTATCCGGAAAGCGGGTCGGTGCTGTTCACAGAAAGTCCGATCTGATGCGGCGGCGGGCGTGGCCCATTTCCTCCTTCTTCTGCGTCCGGCATTCGTCACGGTGTTACACCGCGCCGCCAACCCCGCATATATACCGGCTCTTCGGGCACGTGCCGCCATATCGGTATCCGGACCGTCCGCCGGGTCTCTTCAGCCCGGCTGCGCACCGGCCTTGGGAGCGGCCGGCGGACCGGCGGGACGGTCCGCGACGCTCAGGTGCGGGAAGGAGCGCGCCGCCGCCAGGAACGCGAGAGTCGTCAGCACGAACGGCCAGGTGAAGGGGTGGCCGCCGGGCGGGGCCAGCAGGGCGGCGACGGCCGGGGTCACGGCGGTCGCGGTCGCTGCGCCGAGCAGCGCGTACAGCAGGGTGCGCCGGGTCGCCGCGAGGAACACCCCGCACAGCGCGAGGGCGACGAGTACCGCACTGCACCCCGCCGTCCCGTCCGCGATACGTGCTGCCGGGACGCCGAGGATCCAGGCGGTGAGCACCGCCGTCGCGCTGCCGGCGCAGGCGACGAGTCCGGCGACGCGGCTCACCAGGAACAGGCCGGCGAGCAACAGCCCGCCCGCGTACCACTCGTCGAGGAAGAAGACCTGCCCCACATTGCGCAGAAAGCCCCGCCACAGTTCGCCCGGGCGCAGGTCCAGCGGGCCGGAGGCGGCGCCGGGCAGCGCGGCCAGGCTGTCACCGTGGGGCCACACCCGCCGGAACGCGGGCGCGGCGACGGTCACCGCGCTCGCCAGCAGACAGTACGGAGCGGTCAGCGGCGGCAGGTGCCATACGCGCAGCATCCGCACCACCGCCGCCGTGGCGACCGTGGCGACGAGCGATCCCGCCACGGCGAGCAGCATCGTGGACGGCCGGCCGGCGTCGAGGAACACGGCACAGCACAGGGCGAACAGGCAGGCGTTGAAGCCCTCCAGGCCCGCCTCCACCCGCTCGCGGGCCACGCCGAGCAGCTGGGCGCCGGCGGCGCCCGACGCCGCCCCGGCCAGCGCGTAGACGACGTAGCGCCAGTCGGCCACCACCAGCGCGAGACAGAAGACCGCGCCCGCCCAGGCGTTGCGCAGGAACATCACCTGCCCCACACCGCGCAGCGCCTGCGCCGCGACATCCGAGCCGTATCCCGCCCGCCCCCGCCGAACGCCGCCGGACCACTGCACTCCCCGCCCCCTTGCCGAATCGACAGACGAGCTTTTCCGCTTCGCGGAATTATGTTTCCTCCATAAGATACAGAAGAACCTTTCGCCGGGGCAGACGGCGGACGCGGCCGAAGCAGGGGCCCACGGAGGCCGACGGAGCACTGGGCCCCGCGGGGCGCGCTCGGCCAGGATGAGGGCCTGAACTTCTCCTGTGAGGTGGTAGTCCCGTGAGCATCGTCGATCTCGCCGCGCTCGGTGAGTCCTTCACCCGCGACCCGTATCCGGTGTACGCCCGGTTACGGGAACAGGGGCCCGTGCACCGCATCCGGATGCCCGAAGGGGGCGCTCCGGCCTGGCTCGTGGTCGGTTACGAGGCCGGGCGTGCCACGCTCGCGGACCCCAGGCTGACGAAGGACTGGAGCAAGGCCTCTCCCTCGCTGCCGATCGGCTCCGTCTCCTCCGGTGTGCACATGCTCCGGGCCGACCCGCCGGACCACACGCGTCTGCGCAAGCTGGTCGCCCGCGAGTTCACCGCGCGGCGCGTGGAGGAACTCGCCCCGCTCGTCCAGAAGACCACCGACGTGCTGCTGGACCGGATGCTCGCGGCTCCCGACGGGCGCGCCGACCTCGTCGAGGCGCTGTCCTTCCCGCTGCCGATCACCGTGATCTGCGAACTCCTCGGCGTGCCCGACCTGGACCGGGAGTCCTTCCGCACCTGGTCGAACGAGGCGCTCGCCGCCGTGGACCCGGACGTCCGCAAGGCCGCCGCGGTGTCGATGGCCGGGTATCTGGCCGAGCTGGTGGAGGGCAAGCGCCGGCGCTCCGGCAGCGACCTGCTGAGCGCGTTGATCCACAGCTCGGACGAGGACGGCGACCGGCTGTCCCACGACGAACTGATCGGCATGGCCTGGCTGTTGCTCGTCGCGGGTCACGAGACCACGGTGAACCTCATCTCCAACGGCGTCCTCGCGCTGCTGACGCACCCCGGGCAACTGGCCGCGCTACGGGCCGACATGACGCTGATGGACGCCGCGGTGGAGGAGATGCTGCGCTACGACGGTCCGGTGGAGACGCCCACGTACCGCTTCACCGTGGACCCCGTGACGATCGGCGACACGGTCGTCCCGGGAGGCGGCGAGCTCGTCCTGGTCGCCCTGGCCGACGCCAACCGCGATCCCGGGCGGTTCCCCGACCCCGGCCGGTTCGACATCTCCCGGGACGCCCGGGGCCATGTGGCCTTCGGGCACGGCATCCACTACTGCCTGGGAGCGCCGCTGGCCCGGCTGGAGGCCCGCATCGCGATCCGGGCGCTGCTGGAACGCTGTCCCGACCTGGCCCTGGACATCCATCCCGCGGCCGTCAGCTGGCGCACGGGGATGCTGATCCGCGGTCCACGGAGCCTGCCCGTGCGGTTCACCCGGTAGGCGCGCGGGCCGTGCGGTTCACCCGGTAGGCGCGCGGGCCGTGCGGTTCACGCGACAGCCGCGCGGCGGCCGCGTCAGCTCTGGGCGGGGGCGAGCATGACGAAGTCCGCCTGGGACGGGTCGAGGCAGACGGCCATTCTGCCGACGCCCTCCATGTCCGCCGGGCCCATCTGCACGCGGCCGCCGCCGTCGGTGACCTTGGCGACCGCGGCGTCGCAGTCGGTGACGTCGAAGACCGGGTGCCAGTACGGCCGGCCGCCGGTCAGGGAGAGGTCCTCCGGGCGAAGCTGCATCAGACCGCCCTGCATGCGCTCCGCGGGCAGTCCGGCGGGGGTGATGATGGTGTATGTCCCCTCGCCGCCCGGGATCTCCATGTCGGAGTACTGCCAGCCGAAGACGGAGCCGTAGAACTCCTTCGCCGCGGCCGCGTCGGTCGTGTACAGCTCGGTCCAGGACAGCGATCCGGGCGCGCCGACCAGCTCGAAGCCGGTGTTGCGCCCGGGCTGCCAGGCGGCGAACTGCCCGCCCTGCGGGTCGGTGAACTGCGCCATCTTCCCCCAGTCGCCGAGGTCGCGCGGCTCGACCCGCACCGTGCCGCCGGCCCGCTGCACCGCCTGCGCCGTGGCGTCGGCGTCGTCGACGCAGTAGTAGATCATCCAGGCCGAGCGCGCCCCCTCCTCGGTCAGCCTGCCGAGGCCCGCGACGGTCTTGCCGTCCTTGCGCAGCGCCCCGCCTTCCATGTCGCCGCCCATCGGCTCGAACTCCCAGCCGAGCACGGAGCCGTAGAAGGACGCGGCGGCCTTGATGTCCGGGGTGCCGAGGTCGATCCAGCAGGGCACGCCGGGAGCGAGGTCAGAGGTGATCACGGTCGGTTCCCTTCCATAGGTTCGCTGCGACCCAGAGTGACACCGCCCACTGACAATCGCGCGCTGGACGGCCCCGCGGCGCCCCCGACGCCGGGAAACACGTCCTGCGCCGGGGTGACATGATCGCGGCAGGTCTGTCGGACGAGCGGAGGGAGCGGGTCGTATGGCTGGAAGGACCGTGCTGATCACCGGCGCGTCGAAGGGGATCGGACTGGCGAGCGCGCGGCGCCTCGCGGACCGGGGCGATCTGGTCCTCGGCATCGCCCGGTCCGCCTCCGCCGGGGACTTCCCCGGCGTGCTGTACCGGTGCGACCTCGCTGACGAGGAGCGGACGGACCAGGTCCTCGCGGAGATCACCGCCGGGCACCGGGTCGACGCGGTCGTCAACAACGTCGGCGTGGCCGTGCCGGAGCCGCTGGGCGAGGTCTCCCTGGACAGCCTGCGGACGGTGTTCGACCTGAACGTCCGTGCCGCCGTGCAGGTCACGCAGGCGTTCGTCGGCGGGATGCGGGAGCGCGGCTGGGGCCGGATCGTGAACGTCACCAGCCGGTCGGTTTTCGGGGCGCGGCGGCGCAGCAGCTACGCGGCGGCGAAGAGCGCGCTGGTGGGGCTGACACGGACATGGGCCCTGGAACTGGCCACGGACGGGGTCACCGTCAACGCGGTCGCGCCGGGGCCGGTGGAGACGGAACTGTTCCGCGCCTCGCACCCGGTCGGCAGCGAGGAGGAGGCGCGCGTGGTGCGCTCGCTGCCCGTGGGACGGCTGGGCCGGCCCGAGGAGGTGGCGGCCGCGGTCGCGTTCCTGCTCGGCGAGGACGCCGGTTTCGTCACCGGCCAGATGCTGGGCGTGGACGGCGGCGGCAGCATCCCGGGCCGCTGACAGCGCGGGCTGCCGTACCCCCGCGGGGAGGCTACCGGGGCGTCACACCTCCGCAGGGGCCGCGGGGCGTCGCACCCCCCGCAGGCAGAGTCCCGGGTCGGCACACCCCCGCAGGACGCTGCCGGGTCGTCACACCGTCGCGGCCGGCCTGCCGGGCGACGTCGTACCGTCGCGCCACGGCGTCCCGCCCCGCAGGCTCGATGCCGGCGGGGCGTCGCACCCCCCGCAGGCAGAGCCCCAGGTCGCCATACCCCTCCCTCACAGGCAGAGCCGCGAGTCGCCACACCACCCCCGGCAGGCAGAGTCCCGGGTCGGCACACCCCGCAGGAGGCTGCCGGGTCGTCGCACCGTCGCGGGCGGCGGCCCGGGCGACGTCGTACCACGTACCGTCGCGCCGCGGCGTCCCGGCACCGCCGGCTCAGTCCGCCGGATGCCCCGGTTCGATGTCCAGCGCGTCGCGCAGGCGCAGCAGCGGGGCGTCGCTGTCCCGGCCGCCCCAGCGCTCCGGTTCGAGGACGAAGCAGACGTGGTCGCCGCTGTCGAGGACGTCCCGCACGGCGCCCACGAACCAGGCCGCCGCGTCCTCGAGGACGGCCGCGCCGCCGTCCTCCCGGCGCCAGCGCGCCCGTGCGAACTTGTCGACGCTGTCGCCGGTCTCACCGCCGAACAGCGCGGCCAGTTCGTGCTGGTCGCGGGTGAGCAGGTGCACGGCGAGGCGGTCTGCGGCACGGGCCACGCCGTAGGTGTGGTTGGCCTTGGACAGCCACACCGCGTACCGCGCCGGCTGGATGGAGCACTGGGCGGAGAACCCGACGAGGCAGCCCGAGCGTTCCTCACCCACCGCGGCCGTGACCACGCACATCTCGGGGTTCAGCCGGTCCATGAACGCGTCGGCGCCCGCCATCTTCCCTGCACTCCCGTCCCCGGCCACCACCGGCCTCACGGCACCCTGTCGGGCGCCACCCTACGACTGCCCACCCGCTGCGTCATGACGCCTGGTGGCGGCCCCGGGTGTGGGCCGCGGGCCCCCCTGACCGGAAGCGCCGGTCGTGCCCACTTGGAGCACGGGCCGGGAGACGACGCCGTCCAGCGGGTAACCGTGCACCGAACCGCCGTCGAGAGTCGGGAACAGCGCCATGCGGACCGTCACACTGAACAACGGCGTCGAGATGCCGATCCTCGGCTTCGGCGTCTACCAGATCCCGCCGGAGCAGACCGAGCAGGCCGTCAGCGACGCACTCGCGGCGGGCTACCGGTCGCTGGACACCGCGGCCGCCTACGGCAACGAGGAGGCCGTGGGCCGCGCGATCAGGAACAGCGGCATCGCGCGCGAGGAGCTGTTCGTCACGACCAAGCTGTGGGTCTCCGACGCCGGCGAGGAGCGGGCCCGGCGCGCCTTCGAGACCTCGCTGCGCAAGCTGGGCCTGGACCGCGTCGACCTGTACCTGATCCACCAGCCCTACGGCGACGTGTACGGCTCGTGGCGTGCGATGGAGCGGCTGCTGCACGAGGGCCTGGTACGGGCCGTCGGGGTGTCCAACTTCTACCCGGACCGCCTGGTGGACCTCATCGACCACAACGAGGTCACGCCCGCGGTGAACCAGATCGAGACCCACCCCTTCTTCCAGCGCACGGCCGACCAGGACGTCATGCGCGAGCGCGGGGTGCAGATCGAGTCGTGGGGGCCGTTCGCCGAGGGCCGCAACCAGCTGTTCACCCGTCCGGTGCTCACCGGCATCGCCGACGCGCACGGCAAGTCGGTCGCGCAGGTCGTGCTGCGCTGGCTGATCCAGCGCGACGTCGTCGTGATCCCCAAGTCGGTGCGCGCCGAGCGGATGGCGGAGAACATCGACGTCTTCGACTTCGAGCTGACCGCGGACGAGATGGCGTCGATCGCCGCCCTGGACACCGGGGCATCGCTGTTCTTCGACCACCGCGACCCGGCCATGGCCAGCCGGCTGGGCACCGTCACCCTGGAGTCCTGAGGGGCGGCCCGTCACCACGCCATCTCGTCGATCAGCAGCGTCGCGTCCGGCAGAGCCGTGCCGCCCAGGTTCTGCTCGGCCCAGATCACCTTGCCGTGGGCCGCGTAGCGGGTGCCCCACCGCTCGGCGAACTGGGAGACGAGGAACAGGCCCCGGCCTCCTTCGTCGGTGGTGGCGGCCCGGCGAAGCCTCGGTGAGGTGTTGCTGCCGTCCGACACCTCGCACACCAGGGTGCGGCCGAGCAGCAGCCGCACCCCCACGGGCGGCGCACCGTAGCGGATGGCGTTGGTGAGCAGCTCGCTGAGGATCAGCTCCGTGGTGAACGACTCCTCTTCCAGCCCCCACTCCTGCAGGCGGCGGCCGACCTCCGACCGGATCCGCGACACCTCCGTCACGTCGAACGGCACGTCCCAGATGGCCACCTTCGACGGGTCGAGCAGCCGGGTCCGGGCGACCAGCAGCGCCACGTCGTCGGTGGGGTGGGCGGGCAGCATGGTGTCCATCAGCGCCCGGCAGGTCTCCTCCGGCGTCTCGCCCGGGCCGGCCACGGTGGTGCGCAGTATCGCCAGGCCCTCGTCGATGTCGCGTCCCCGGTCCTCGATCAGCCCGTCCGTGAACAGCACCAGCCGGCTGCCCTCGGGCAGCTCCAGCTCCCCGGACTCGAACGGGAACCCGCCGACGCCGAGCGGCGGCGAGACGGGCACGTCGGGAAAGGTGACCCTGCCCTGCGGGTCCACGACCGCCGGGGCCAGGTGCCCGGCGCGGGAGAGGGTGCAGCGCCCGCCGACCGGGTCGTAGATGGCGTACAGGCAGGTGGCGCCGGTCAGGGGGGCGACGGCGCTGTCCGCGGTCTCCGCCTGGGTGTCCAGCCCGGCCACCATCTCGTCGAGATGGCCGAGCAGTTCGTCCGGGGCCAGGTCCAGGGAGGAGAAGTTCAGCACGGCCGTGCGCAGCCGTCCCATGGTGACCGCCGCGTGCAGCCCGTGCCCGACGATGTCGCCGACGACCAGCGCCACCCGGAAGCCGGGCAGCGGGATGACGTCGAACCAGTCGCCGCCCACCCCGGACTGCGCCGGCAGATACCGCCAGGCGACCTCCAGCGCGTCCTGCTCGGGCAGGTCCCGGGGCAGCAGGCTGCGCTGCAGGGTGACGGCCATGGCGTGCTCGCGCGAGTAGCGGCGGGCGTTGTCGATGGCCACCGCCGCCCGGGCCACCAGCTCCTCGGCGACCGCGGCGTCCTCGTCCTCGAACGCCGCCGAGCCCTCGCCGCGCCAGAAGTTGACCATGCCGAGGACGACGCCGCGGGCCCGCAGCGGCACCGTGATGAGCGAGTGGATGCCGTAGTCCAGGGCCCGCTTGGCCCCCGCCGGGTCGTGGGCCCGCCAGTCCTGCGCCTTCTTCAGGTCGGTCACGAGGACGGCTTTCCCGCCGTGCAGGGCGGCGACCATGGGGGTGTCGGCGGCCACGAACCGGATCAGGTCGCCGACCGGTTGCAGCGGGTGCCCGGTCTGCGACTCGCTGAGCGCGGTGCGCCGCATCTGCTTCACCGTGCCGGTGGGCTCCTCGCCGCGCAGTACGGAGTCCAGCAGCTCCACGGTGACGAAGTCCGCCATGCGCGGGACGGCGACCTCGGCGAGCTCCTCCGCGGTGCGCCGCATGTCGAGCGTGGTACCGATGCGGACTCCGGCCTCGTACAGCAGGGTCAGCCGGCCGCGGGCCACCTCGGCCTGGCCGGAGAGGGCGCGCAGCTCCGTGGTGTCGCGGAAGGTGGCCACCAGGCCCTGGACGCCGCCGTACGGAGCGGTCAGCCGGGTGTTGACCGCGAGCAGCCGGTCCCTGGCCGGGACGACCTGGTCGGAGACGGCCTCGCCGGAGGCGAGGATGCGGGTGGGGCCGGGGCCGAGGCCCAGGTCGGTGACGTGCCGCTGGTCGGCGTCCGGCGGGAGGTCCAGCAGCCGGCGTGCCTCGTCGTTGGCGAGGAGGACGCGTCCGTCGGCGCCGACGATGAGCACGCCCTCGCGCACGGCGTGCAGGACCGCGTCGTGGTGCTCGTACATGCGGGTCATCTCGGCGGGGCCCAGGCCGTGCGTCTGCCGGCGCAGCCGCCGGCCGACCAGGGCGGCGCCGCCGGTCGCGAGCGCCAGCGCCACCGCCGACGCGCCCAGCATCACCGGCACCTGGTGGTTCAGCACGTGGCCGAGGGTCTCGACCTGGATGCCGGCGCTGACGATGCCGACGACGCGGCGGCTGGCGTCGGTCACGGGGACCACCGCGCGTACGGCGTCGGACGGCTCGCCGTGGAAGGTCTCGGTGAACGCCTCGCCCGCGGCGGCCCGTTCGACGCCCTGCGCCCGGGTGCCGATCAGGGAGGGGTCGGTGTCGGTGAGCCGCACCCCGCGTGTGTTGAGGACGGTGATGAAGTCGACGCCGGATCCACGCCGGGCCTGCTCCGCCGGCTGCTGCAGCAGTGCGTGGGGGTTCGGGGAGCGCAGGGCGAGGGCGGTGCCGGGCGCGTGCGCGAACGCCTCGGCGGTGGCCAGGGAGCGGTTCCTGGCGTTGCGCTCGCCGTCGTAGCGGCCCTGCACCACGAGGGCGGTGGCGGCCGCGGCGACGAGCACCAGCATGATCAGGGCCTGGAGCAGGAAGACCTGGGTGGCGAACGTGCGTACGCTCAGCGACGGCGACAGCCGGTGGCCCGGTGAGCGGCGGTCCTTCGCCCCGCCGCGGCCTGCCGCGTCTCCCCGGCGCCCCCGGTCTTCGGGGTCTGCCGGGGTTCCGTGGCCCTGCGACGGCCGAGGCGCATCACGCAGCCGCCGTGCGCCGCTCGGCGGCGGCGCGGCCCTCGCCCGGGACCAGCGCGACCGTCCGCCCATGTTCCCCTTTGTAGCACCGCACCTCCTGCACGGGCGAACGGTGACGGTCCGTCCGGGGCGCCGGCCGCGCGGTCACCCGCAGCGACCGGGTGCCCCGCCGGCACCAGGGGCTGCCGCGAGGTCGTGTCCACGGGGAGTCCGGCGAGCCCTCCGCGGTGAACGGCCGGTGGCCGAGTGCGGCACGGCTCCCGGCTCGAGCCGGCCGGGGGCGGGCGGCGCGAAGGGGATCGGCCATGCTCGCAGGGGGCGGCGTGGAGCACGCCCCGGGCGCCCCCGCGAGAGCCCGCCCCCGGCCGTCGCCTGCCGCGCGCGGGACGGATGGGGCGTGGCGGTGCCCCGGGGGATCGACGTACGACGGCATCGCCAGGCGCCGTACCCAGGGGCCGCCGAGACCACATGGGCGCAGGTCAGGGTGGGCCTGTGGGCCGCCTGGAAGGCGACGCCGGGACAACGTTGCCGCTGTCCCCCCGCGGTGCCGGGCTCCGGCGAGCCTCCCCCGAGCCGGAAGCGTCACACAGGGGTGTTCGAGGACCAGGTCGGGCGGCCGCGGGACAGGGCTCCGGTCAAGGTGCGCAGGGCGCCGGTGAGGGTGCCGACGTCGGGGGCGTTGCCCAGGCACAGCCGGAAGGCGCGCGGCAGCGGCTGGTCGGTGGCGCTGTAGTACAGGGTGGGGCTGACGGAGATGCCCTGACCGTCGGCGAGGGCGCGGGCCTCGGATGCGGTCCAGGGTTCGCGCAGCTCCACCCAGGCGTGCAGGGCGTCGGCCCGGACGTGGCTGATCGCTGGCGCGTCGGCCAGCAGCGTCACGGCGGCGGTGCGGCGGCGGCTCATCTCCTGGCGCTGCCAGTCGAGCAGGCGCTCGGCGGTGCCGTCCTCCAGCCAGCGCAGGGCCACGGCGGTGGCGAGCGGGGACGGGTTGAAGACGGTGGCCCGGACGAGCGCGCCGAGACGGCTTGCCAGCTCGGGCGGCCCGGCGAGGAAACCGCAGCGCAAGCCCGGGGCGAGGGTCTTGGACAGGCTGGTGAGGAAGAGGGTGCGTTCGGGGGCGAGGGCGGCCAGCGGGGGCAGGCCGGCATGGTCGGACAGCAGCCCGAAGACATCGTCCTCGATGATGACCAGGTCGTGGCGGCGGGCGATGTCGGCGACGGCCTCGCGGCGGGCGAGCGGCTGGGTCGCGGCGGTCGGGTTGTGGGCCGTCGGCATGCAGTACAGGGCGCGTGCCGAGGGGGTGGCGGCGCAGGCCTCTTCCAGCGCTTCGGGGATGAGGCCCTCGCCGTCCATGGCGACACCGGACATGCCGATGCCCAGCAGCTGGGCGGCGGTCTTGGCGCCGGGGTAGGTCAGCGCCTCGGTCAGCAGGGTCTCGCCGGCCCGCAGCGCGGCGCCGAACGCCACCAGCAGGGCGTGCTGGCTGCCGGCGCAGATCGCCACCTGCTCCGGGCCGACGTCGAGGCCGCTGCGGGCGAGCCAGCCGCAGGCGGTGAGCCGGTGGCCGTGGGCGCCGATGTCGGACTCGTAGCCGAGCAGCGCGCCGAGGCCGGAGTCGCCGGCGAGCGTGGTGAGGGTGCGGCGCAGCAGCTCCTCGTGCCGGCCGCGCGCGGGGGCGTTGACGGCCATGTCGTGCCGGACGGGCGCGTCGGCGCCGCCGCCGGGGTCCGGGGTGTTCCGCAGGTGCGGGATGCCGGACGCGCCGGCGACGAAGGTGCCGCGCCCCACGGTGCTGCTGACCAGGCCCTGTTCCTCGGCCTCGCGGTAGGCGCGGCTGACGGTGGGGACCGCGACGCCGAGCGCCCGGGCCAGCTCCCGGTGGGTGGGCAGGCGGTCGCCGGCCGACAGACGGCCGGTGGTCACCGCGGTGGCGATCGCCTCCGCGATGCGCCGGTAGACCGGCCCCGTCGTCCCGTCGTCGGCCAGCAACTGCACGAACAGACGGGGATCGGCCGCCATCGCTCTCCTCTTCTCGTCGAACCGTTGCGGGGTTCTCGTCCAACCGTTGCGGGGATTCTCGTCCAACCGTCGCAGGAGTTCTCGTGGTTACAGGTCGATCATGACGCTTGTGGTGGGGCGAGCACAGCACACCGGGACCTGTCCGGGCTCCACGGGAGCCGTCGGTTCGATCACATAGGAGACCTCACCGTCGTCGAGCGTGCTGACGCAGGTGCCGCACAGCCCGGTGCGGCAGGAGGCGTCGGGGCGCAGGCCGGCCTGTTCGGCGAGGGCGAGCAGGCTGAAGGTGTTCTCCCGCCAGGGCACGGTCACCCCCGAGCGGGCGAAGGTCACGGTGACCGGCCGCCCGTCGGCGTCCCGCGCCACGGGACCGGCGTCGGCGGACCCGTCGGCCTGCTCCTCGCCGTCCAGGGGCCGGGCCGCGCCGAAGAACTCGTGGTGCACCCGGTCACCGGGCACGCCCAGGCCGGCCAGCCCGGCGACGACGTCGGCCATGAAGCCGGCGGGCCCGCAGACGTAGTAGTTGGCGTCGAGCGAGGGCAGGATCCGCTCCAGCACGGCCGGGGTGAGCCGGCCCTCCTCGTCGAAGTCCCGTCCGACCGTGTCCTCGGGCAGCGGGCGGCTGAACAGCAGATGGGTGCGGAGCCCGTCGCGGGATCCGGCCAGCCGGCGCACGTACGGCCCGAAGGCCAGCTCGCGCGACGAGCGGGCCTGGTGGACGAAGTGCACCGGGCGCGCCGGCTCGCCGTCCTGCCCGGCGGGTTCGGCGAGTTCGCTGAGCATCGCCAGTACGGGGGTGACGCCGATGCCCGCGCTCACCAGCACGACGGGGCGACGGCCCGGCTGGAGGACGAACCGGCCGCGCGGCGCCCGCGCCCGCAGTCGCGCGCCCACCGTGACGTCCGCGTGCAGATGACCGGAGGCGACGCCCTCGGGGACACCCGGCGCGTCGGCCGGAGCGGGCTCGCGCTTGACGGCGATGCGGTAGCCGAGGCCGTCCTCGGAGCGCCCGGCCACGGTGTACGTCCGCACGACGGGCCGCGACGCCCCGGGCACGTCGAGCGACACGGTCAGGAACTGCCCCGCCGCGAAGTCCGGCAGCCGCTCGCCGTCCGGGTCGGCCAGGTCGAAGGAGACGATGTCCGCGGCCTCCCGGCGGCGGGCCGTGACGACGAGGGCGCGGTCACCGGGCCAGCCCTCCTCCGCTCCCCGGGCCCGGTCCAGCAGCCGCTCCGCCTTGGCGCGCAGCAGCGGCGGCAGCGCGGCGCACTCCAGGACCCGGGCGAGGGCGGCCGCGTCGGGCCGCTCCCGGTGCAGGACGCGGGCCAGTGCCGCGACGGACACGCCGCCCTCGCCCCGGCGTACGCGCTCGATCTTGTCGCCGGCCCGGATCAGGCCGGGCTCCACCACCCGGCAGAAGAAGCCCACGCGGCCGGTGCTCAGGTAGCGGGCCGGGAAGTCCTCCTCGCCGAGCCGGACGGCCATCTTGCGGCAGGGGATGCGCGGCTGCGTCACCCGCAGGAGGACCTCGCCGATGCGCAGCTCGTCGCCGACGGCGACCTCGTCGTCGGCGGGGCCGTCCACGGTGAGGTTCTCGCCGAACGTGCCGTGCGGCAGGTCACGGCCCAGTTCGCTGCGCCAGTCGTCGTAGTGACGGAGCTGGTAGCACAGTACGGCGCGGTCCTGGTCGTCGGCGTCGTCGACGTGGTCGTCGGCGATCAGCCCGTCCGGTCCCACGGGCACGGCGCCCTGCACGGGGCGCTTGTCGAAGCCGGTGACGATCGTCTCGCCCTGGACGGTCATCGGCTGCGCCTGTCCGAGGTTGACCGAGAGCAGCTCTCCGAAGATGTGGGTCATGGGCGAGAAAGTAACAGTACAATCTTTGAGTAGGCAACACATTGTCCAAAGACAAAGGCCCGAAGGCGGACGCCTCCATACGGCCCCTCTCGTCCTGCGCGGCGCCACGGGCGGTGTGAGACTGCTGAGCGGTGACGGCCCGGCGCGGACGCGACGAGGGGAGCACAGGTGGCGATGACGCCAGAGACCGGCGACAACCTGCTGGAGGAGTTCCTGGCCGACCCGGCCAACTCCACCCTCGACCTGGGCATCGCCGCGGCCCGCGTCACCAAGGCCCTCGGTCTGCAGCACTCCGTGGTGTACCTCGCCGATCTCCAGCAGCGTCACCTGATCCCGCTCACCGACGTGACGTCCACACTTCCCATCGACGGCTCGCTGGCCGGCTGGTCCTACCGCACGCAGTCGCTGCGGGTGGAGGAGTCCGAGACGGGCGCGATGACCGCGTGGTTCCCGCTGCTGGACGGCGCCGAACGGCTGGGCGTGCTGGCGGTGTACACGCCCGCGCTCACCGCCGCCCTGCTGACCCGCGGCCGGGCCCTGGCCATGCTCCTCGCCATGATGATCACCTCACGGCGCGCCTACCAGGACTCCTTCGTACGACGCACCCGCACCGACCGGATGCAGCTGCCCTCCGAGATGCTGCGCGCCTTCCTCCCGCCGCGCACGATCGGCAACGCCCGGGCCGTCTCCACGGCCGTCCTGGAGCCCGCCTACGAGATCGGCGGCGACGCCTTCGACCACGCGCTCACCGACACGACGCTGCACGCCACGGTGCTGGACTCGCTGGGGCACAACCTCGCCTCCGGGCTGACCAGCGCGCTGTCGCTGGCCGCGTGCCGCAACGCCCGCCGCTGCGGGCTCGACCTGCCCGAACTGGTCAACAGCGTCGACAGCGCGCTCGCCACCTGGCTGCCGGACCAGTTCTGCACCGCCGTAGTGGCCCAGCTGGACGTCGCCACGGGCGTGCTGCGCTGGAGCAACTGCGGTCATCCCGCGCCGCTGCTGATCCGCGACCACCGCCTGATCGTCGACGCGCTGGAACGTGATCCGGATCCGCCGCTGGGGCTGGCACGGCTGCTGTCCGCCCGGGAGCGGCGCACCCACGAGACCGCCCTGCAACCCGGCGACCGGGTGCTCCTCTACACGGACGGTGTCACGGAGGCCCGGACCCCGGACGGGGAACTGTTCGGTCTCCAGCGGTTCGCCGACTACGTCATCCGGGCCACGGCCTCCGGGGAGCTGGCCGCGGAGACGCTCAGGCGCCTGATCCACTCGATCCTGGACGGCCAGGCCAGCCGGCTGCGCGACGACGCGACCATCCTGATGTTCGAGTGGCAGCCGCCGACGACATGACGTCGGCCGGTGCGCGGAGTGCCGGGCGGCCCAGCGGCGCCACCGTCCGCCCGGCCGCCGACCCGGCCGACGGGTCCGCCCACCCGGCCGACGGGTCCGCCGGCCCGGCCCTTCACGACCTGTCGCTCTGCGCGCCAGTGGTCAGCGTTTCAAGAACTTCGGTCCGGCTTGTTGACTCACCGTCTCACAGGCTGCACATTACCTATCGGTAGAACCGTGCAGTAACCCTGCGGGCGGTCCTCCCCGGTCGTCGCCGTGCGCCCCCACGCCCATGACACGGCCGTAGGCACCAGGCACCTTCCTTCTGCTCGAGCCGCACTTTTCTCGCTTCCCTGCACGCCGTTCGGGCATGGCCGTGCCCGCCGTCACGCGTGCGCCTCCCGAGAAAGAGAGAGCACATGCCGAAGCACGCCCTGCGCCATGTCATGACCGTGACAGCCGCGACAGCCGCGACCGTGGCCCTGACCTTCACCGGGGCTCCCGCCCATGCCACGACGGCTCCCCTCGACTACGTGGCCCTCGGCGACAGTTACAGCGCCGGATCGGGGGTCCTGCCCGTCGACCCCACGAACCTGCTGTGCCTGCGCTCGACGGCGAACTACCCGCACGTCCTCGCGAACCGCACGGGCGCCCACCTGACGGACGTGACCTGCGGCGGCGCCCAGACCAAGGACTTCAGCCAGGCCCAGTACCCGGGCACGGCCCCGCAGCTCGACGCCGTCGGCCCGGGCACCGATCTGGTGACGCTGACGATCGGCGGCAACGACAACAACACCTTCATCAACGCCGTGCTGTCCTGCGGCACCGCCGGCGTCCTCAGCGGCGGCAAGGGCAGCCCCTGCAAGGACAAGTACGGCACGTCCTTCGACGACCAGATCGAGGCGAACACCTACCCGGCGCTCAAGGCCGCACTCGCCGGCGTGCGCGCGAAGGCACCCCACGCGCGTGTGGCGGCCCTCGGGTATCCCTGGATCGTCCCGCAGACGTTCGAGGCCTCCTGTTTCGTCAGCCTCCCCCTCGCCGCGGGCGATGTGCCCTACCTGCGCGCGATCGAGGCCCACCTCAACGCCGTCGTGGCACGGGCCGCCCGCGAGACCGGCGCCGCCTACGTCGACTTCGGCGCGGCGTCCGAGGGTCACGACGCCTGCCAGGCCCCCGGCACGCGGTGGATCGAGCCGCTGCTGTTCGGGCAGAACATCGTGCCGGTCCACCCCAACGCGCTCGGCGAACGGCGCATGGCCGAACGCACGATGAGCGACCTCGGCCTCGGCTGACCCGGCACTCGGCCGCGGTGACGCGGCCGCGCGGTGCGGCCGTACGGTGCGGCCGTGAGCCTCCGCCAACTTGAAGTCGCAGGGCAAAGGGCTGGTGTGACCAGTGCTCAGAGTGCTCACGCTGGTCATGAGCGGCTGCTTGCGCAGTAGATCGTCCGTCATCGGTTGATTGCCGGCTTTTTCGGTGCTCGAATCGGTGGCGGACGTGCGCTTCCAGACCAGTGACAGGCGTGACTCCGACGCCGTGGTGTTTCGGCCACAGAGCTTCCGCAAAACCCGTTGGCGGAACCACGGCAGCCACTGCTACGTTTCCGGAGGCCGTGCAAGAGAGCGAGGAGGTGGTATCCGTGAGCGTATCGACATGGGTGCTCCTCTCCGGGGTCATGGTCGGGCGATAGGTCGTCCGGGAGCGCCGTTCAATGGCACTCCCGAAAGGCATGACCATGCAATTCACCTCTGAACAGCGTCTCGACGACGCTGTCCTTGAGCGCGAGTTCACCCTCGGCGAGATCCCCGGCATCCTGTGGACGCCCGCATCCGCGTCCGCGCCGGCGCCGGCGCCGCTGATCCTGCTCGGCCCCCCTCCTCTCGGGCTGCGTAAGACGTACCCCCGGCTGGTGGCCCGGGCCCGGCACGCTGCGGCGGACGGCTTCGCCACGGCCACCATCGAGCTCCCCGGAAAGGGCGACCGGCCCCGTTGGCCCGCCGCCGAGCAGGCCCTCGCCGACCTGCGCCGGGCGATGGAGGCCGGCAAGCCGGTCACCGACAAGATCATCGACGCCCTCATCCTCCCGTTGGTCGACAAGGCGGTCCCGGAATGGCAGGCCGCCCTGGACGCCCTCCTGTCGCTACCCGAGATCAGCGGCCCGGTCGGGTACTCGGGGGGAGTGATCTCCATCGGGACCCGGCTGGCGGCGGTCGAGCCGCGCATCTCGGCCGCCGTTCTGTTCGCCGGGAGTTTCGTCCCCCGGGCCATGTTCGAGGAGGCCCGCCAGGTCACCATTCCTCTGCATGTCCTGCTGCAGTGGGACGACGAAGGGAACGACCGGCAGGCAGCCCTGGATCTGTTCGACGCCTTCGCCTCCAAGGAGAAGACGCTGCACGCCAATATGGGCGGGCACACCGGCGTCCCGCAGTTCGCGGGGGACGCCGCGGCCCAGTTCTTCACCCGACACCTGAAGTGACGCCGGGCCGTCAGGCCACCAGCAGACGGTAGCCGTGCGGGCCAGGATGCTGCTCATCCAGGGACAGGTCCCGGCCCTCCTCGGTTCTCTGCACCACGGGTCCCTGCCAGAGTCTTGGCAGGGACCCGTGGTGCCCGAAGCCAATGAATTGCTCGACGTCTGCAGAGCTTCGAGTGATACCAGAAGTCATGTCCAGGTGCTGTCGGCTCGTTAACAAAGCCACTCGATCACACCCTTTTCCGGAGAACCCCATCAACGGGCTTCTACGATCTGTGCATGCTGGATCCCGAGTTGCTGGAACGGATCACCGCGCGGCGCGCGGAACGGGACGAACTCGAAGAGCAACCTGGCCAAGCAGTTGACGGTGATACGGGCCGAGCGGGATGAACTCGCCGTCGCTGAGCGAGTCCTTGAGCGGATGGGCGAGCAGCTCGCCGACGAACGCGCCTCGGTTGCGCCAGCACCTGGGCACTGCGCACGGGCCGTGGGAGGCGCCAACTCACCAGCCTGCAGGCCCCCTTGGGCCGGCTCGGCCAGCCATGCACGCAGCTCCTGATCCGGTACGGTCGGCCAGGGCGGCCACGCCGTTCCGCGGCATCCCGGCGTCCAGGTGCACGATGCGGGAGATGCGCTCCGGGCGCCGGTCGGCGGCGCCGAGTACCGGATGGATGCCGTAGTCGTGGCCGACGAGCACGATCTCCCGGGCCGGCCGCCGGTCCACCGCGTCGATCGCCGCGAGCACGTCCGCGATGTGCGTCCCCAGATCGACCCGGGACCCCCGCCGGGGCCGGTCCGCGGCGAGTCCGGTGAGCGGGACCGCGTGCGCCTCGGCGCCCGCCCCGGCGAGCCGTGCGGCCGTACTCTCCCGGACGTGGGCGCCCGTGAACGCGCCGCCCGCCACCATGATGAACGCCGGTCATGATCGTCTCCTTGCCGGTGTGCGGCCGGTACCGTAGGAAGTCCTCTGGGGGGAGGTTCAACTGTCCGCATCCGACGAGGACGTGTGGAGTATCGGCGAGCTGGCCGAGCGCGCGGCCGTCACCGTGAAGACCGTCCGCTTCTACTCCGACCAGGGTTTGCTGCCACAGGCCCGCCGCAGTGGCGGCGGACACCGCCGGTACGGTCCCGAGGCGCTGGAGAGGCTGCGGCTCATCCGCTCCCTGCGCGCCCTGGACCTGCCGCTGCCCGAGGTGCGCCGGGTCCTCGACGACGAGGACGCGGCCGGCCCGGTGCTGGTGGACGCCGTCGCGGGGCGGCTGCGCGAGCTCGGCTCCGAGCTGCGGGCGCTGCGCTGGCGGGAGGCGGCGCTGCGGCTGGTCCACGACAGCCCGCCCGACGAGCGGGCCGACCGGCTGCGGCTGCTCGGCGCGGTGCCCGGCCCGCCGAGCACCGACCCGCTGGCAAGGTTCTGGCGCGGCTGGCTGCCGGCGCGGATGCCGGCCGGGGTGACGGCCGCGTTCCTGGAGGTGGCGGTTCCGCAGCCGCCAGCCGAGCCCGCTCCGGAGCAGGTGCTCGCCTTCGCCCGGTTGCACGCGATGACGAGCAGCCCTTGCCCGGGCGGTAGCCGGCCCCGGCCGGAGGTGCACCGGGTGGCCGGTCCCGGCGGGGCGGCCGCGCTGTACACGCGGCTCGCGGAGGCCTACGAGCTGGCCGGTCCGCACCTGCGCCGGGAGCGGGCGCCGCGGCCCGGTGAGGCGCTCGACGCCTACGTGGCGGCGTACGCGAGCGCGTACGGCGGCCGGGACACCCGGGACTTCCGCCGGCGGCTGGCCGGGCTGCTCGCCGCCGAGCCGCGCCTGGACCGGTACTGGGAGCTGACGGCCGTGGTGATCTCCCCTCCGGGCGGCCGGCCGGAGCCGACTCCGGGGTCCGCCGACGCCTGGCTGCGGGCGGCACTGGACGCGGACAACGCCGGAGCGGTGTAGATCACACGGAAGAAACGGAACCGGACATTCCTGGCGGGTGCACGATTACCGCACCCACAGGGGGAGGCGGGTTGCCTTCATTCGCGAGGCCGTGATGATGCTTCACCCACGCAATTAACGGTCTCTTCACTTGATGACCTATAAATATGAGGCTGATGGTTGCCTCAACAACAGCGGTATGTACGGATATCGCATGATTTAGCGTCATCGTCCATGACTGACACGGCGACACAGCCCCCGGCCGCGACACGGCCACCGGGCGACGGCACGGCCCTCGGCGACGGCGTACGGGGCAAGGGACTGGGCGGCAACTCCGTCGGTCTGCTGGGCAGCGCGGTGATCGGCGTCTCCACCGTCGCCCCCGTCTACTGCCTCACCTCGACCCTCGGCTCCACCGCCGGCGAGGTCGGCGTGCACATGCCCGCCGTGTTCCTCGCCGGGTTCCTGCCGATGCTGCTGGTCGCCTTCGCCTACCGGGAGCTGAACAAGGCGGTCCCGGACTGCGGCACCTCCTTCACCTGGACGGTGAAGGCGTTCGGCCCGCACGTCGGCTGGATGTGCGGCTGGGGCCTGGTGATCGCCACCGTGATCGTGCTGTCCAACCTCGCCGGGGTCGCCACCTCGTACTTCTGGCTGCTGGCCGGCCAGCTCTCCGGCAGCGACGCGGTGGCCGGCCTGGACGGGAACAAGGCCGTGCACATCGTCACCTGTCTGGCGCTGATCGGCTCCGCGACCGCGATCAGCTACCGCGGCATGACGACGACGAAGGGCGTGCAGTACGCGCTGGTGGGCATCCAGCTCGTGGTGCTCGCCCTTTTCGTCGTCATGGCCCTGCGCGCGGCCCACTCCGGCTCCTTCGCCGGGCACCTCTCCTTCTCCTGGTCCTGGCTGAACCCCTTCGAGGTGAAGTCCTTCGCGTCGTTCAGCGCCGGACTGTCCCTGTCGATCTTCATGTACTGGGGCTGGGACACCTGCCTGACGGCGAACGAGGAGACCATCGGCAGCGACAAGACCCCCGGCCGGGCCGCGCTGATCGCGATGGTGGTGCTGGTCGGCTCCTACCTGACCACCGCGGTGGCCGCCCAGATGGCCGTCGGCTCCGGCACGTCCGGCCTGGGCCTGGCCGACCCGGACACCTCCGACAACGTCTTCGCCGCGCTGGCCGGCCCCGTCATGGGCGACGCCCTCGGCATCCTGCTGTTCGTCGCCGTCCTCGCCTCGGCCGCCGCGAGCCTGCAGACCACGTTCATCCCGGTCGCCCGCACGGTTCTCGCCATGGCGACGTACGAGGCCCTGCCGGCGTCGTACGCGCGCGTGCACGAGCGGTTCCGCACCCCCGGCCGGGCCACGGTCGTCGCCGGCGCCGCGACGGCCGTCTTCTACACCGCCATGACGCTCGTCAGCGAGCACGTCCTGGTCGACACGATCTACGCACTCGGCCTGATGATCTGCTTCTACTACGCCCTCACCGCCTTCTCCTGCGCCTGGTTCTTCCGCGGCGACCTGACCCGCTCGGTGCGCGACGCCGTCTTCAAGGGCCTCTTCCCCGTGCTGGGCGGCGTCCTGCTGACCGCCGTCTTCGGCAAGACGCTCTACGACATGTGGAATCCGGCGTACGGCAGCGGGTCCTCCGTCCTCGGCGTCGGCTCCGTCTTCGTGATCGGCGTCGGCCTGCTGCTGCTCGGCGTGGTGATCATGCTGGTGATGCGCCGCCGCAGCCCCGCGTTCTTCCGCGGCGAGATCCTCACGGCCGGCACCCCGGCCCTCGTCGTCGACGAGCCGTAGGCCCCACTCCCGCCCCTCCCCCCTGGGCGACGACCGGACTCAGCGCCGGTCGCCGCCCATGCCTGTCGGCCCGGTACACGCGATGCTGGTGGGGGTGGCCGGTGCGGTCGCCCCGAGGAGATCCGCCCGACGACCGGGAGGCGAACGCCGTGATCGCCGTCAACCCGACGGACAGCGCCTCGGTGCTGGCCGCCTTCGGCGCACTCGGCGTCCTGGTCGTGACCTTCGCCGAGTCGGGGCTGCTGGTCTTCGGCTTCTTCCTGCCCGGCGACACCCTGCTCTTCCCGGCCGGCGTGCTGTGCGCGGACAGCTCCGGGCACGGGGCGCGGCTCCAGCTGTGGCAGGTGCTGCTGTGCGGCGCGGTCGGGGCCGTCGCCGGCGGACAGGTCGGCTATCTGCTGGGGCGGCACGGCGGCAAGGCCCTGCTCGCGCGCCCCTCCAGCCGGCGGCTGCGGGAGGGTGCCGGCCGGGCGGAACGGTTCCTCGCCCGCTACGGCTACGGCAAGGCGCTGGTGCTCGGCCGTTTCGTGCCGATGCTGCGGACCGTGCTGCACCCGGTGGCCGGCGCGCTCGACGTCCCGGTGGGGACCTTCACGCTGTGGCAGACGGTCGGCGGCGTGCTGTGGACCCAGACGCTGGTGCTCGCCGGCTATCTGCTGGGCACGTCCGTGGCGCACGTCGACGTCTATCTGATCCCGATGGTCGGCGCGATCGTGGTGGCGTCCCTGACGCCCCTGTTGTGGGAGGCCGTACGGGCCCGGCGCGCGCGGGCACACACACGCGACGGCGAAGACGGCTCCGCGCGACGGCGACCGTCGGCCGCGGACTCCCCCGCGCGGGGTCCCGAAGCCGATCCTGAGGAGCCCGAAGCGGAACTCGAGGCCTCCGAAGCCCCGGCCCAGGAAGACGACCGAGGTCCCACGTGAAGATCGGCGCCGGTCGGGTACCCGTCGCGGCGTACCGATCCGTCACGCCCTGAACACGGAGGAACGAAGATGAGCACGGTCAAGGAAACCGTCGAGGTCGACGTCCCGGTCCACACCGCGTACAACCAGTGGACCCAGTTCGAGCAGTTCCCGCGCTTCATGGAGGGCGTCGAGGAGGTCAGGCAGCTGGACGACCGGCACAACCACTGGACCACGAAGATCGGCGGTGTCACCCGCGAGTTCGACACCGAGATCGTCGACCAGCTCCCTGACGAGCGCATCACCTGGCGCACGACCAGCGGCGACACGGACCAGAAGGGCAGCGTCCGCTTCCAGCGCGTGGACGACACGCACACGCGTGTGGAGCTGGTGATGGAGGTCGAGCCGGGCGGCGCGGCCGAGAAGGTGGCGGATCTGATGGGCACCATCGACCGCCGCGTGAAGGGCGACATGAAGCGCTTCAAGCAGTACATCGAGGAGCGCGGCGCCGAGTCCGGGTCGTGGCGCGGCCGCATCCAGCCCGGGGACCCCGGCACCACGCTGTGACGCCACTGTGACGCCTCCCCCGCCCGGGGCGCCGCGCCGGTTCACCCGCGCGGCACGTGCCCCGTGCGCCGCGTTCCGCGCCGTGGGACGTTGGCAGAGCTTGCGCCCCTGAGGGGCGACGTGACGTTTTCTGCGCCGATCGCACGTCGTACCGGTCCGTGCGGGACCTCTTCCGCACGGACCGGCCCGTGCCGTGCCCACGTACGGGCACGGCGCGGTGCCGCCCGGTGCGGGCGGCGCGGTCCGGCGCGGCGGACGTCATCCACCGGCAGGTCGGCCCGGTCGCGCCGCGCGGCGGCCCGGCCGGAGACAAGGGATCTGACAGATGAGCGAAGGCACCCCCCAAAACCCCCTGAAGAAGGCCGCGGAGAAGATCCTCGGCGGCGACACCGGGCCGGCGGACGGTATCCCGGGGCGGCCCGGGCCCGAGCCGCCGTCGGCCGAGGAACCCACCGAGGCGCACGAGCCGCTGCCGCCGAAGCCGGACCAGACCGGCCCGGACACCTACTCGCCCACCGGCGTGCCCACGGGCGCCGACCAGGCGGCGATGGCCCAGCAGGGCGCCTATCTGACGACCGCGCAGGGCGCCCGGCTGTACGACACGGACCACTCCCTGAAGGCCGGGCCGCGCGGACCGGTGCTGCTCCAGGACCACCATCTGCGCGAGAAGGTGATGCACTTCGACCACGAGCGCATCCCGGAGCGGGTGGTGCACGCGCGGGGCGCCGCGGCGCACGGCATCTTCCGCGGCTACGGCACCGCCGCGCCCGTGACCAGGGCGGCCTTTCTCGCCAAGGACGCCGAGACGCCGGTGTTCGTGCGTTTCTCCACCGTCCTGGGCTCGCGCGGCTCGTCGGACACCGTCCGCGACACCCGGGGCTTCGCGACGAAGTTCTACACCAGCGAGGGCGTCTTCGACCTGGTCGGCAACAACATCCCCGTCTTCTTCATCCAGGACGCGATCAAGTTCCCGGACGTCGTCCATGCCGCCAAGCCGCACCCGGACCGGGAGATCCCGCAGGCGCAGAGCGCGCACGACACCTTCTGGGACTTCGTCACCCTGCACACCGAGGCCACCCACCACACCCTGTGGAACATGTCGGACCGGGGCATCCCGCGGTCGTACCGGACGATGGAGGGCTTCGGCGTCCACACCTTCCGGCTGGTGAACGCCGACGGCAAGTCGACCCTGGTGAAGTTCCACTGGAAGCCGAAGCTGGGCGTGCACTCCCTGGTCTGGGAGGAGGCGCAGATCGCAGGCGGCGTCGACCCGGACTTCCACCGGCGTGACCTGGCCGACGCGATCGAGGCCGGCGCCTACCCCGAGTGGGAGCTGGGCATCCAGACCTTCCCGGACACCCCAGAGCAGACCTTCGAGGGCATCGACCTGCTCGATCCGACGAACCTGGTGCCGGAGGAGCTGGCCCCGGTGCAGCCGATCGGCCTGCTCACCCTCAACCGCAACCCGTCGAACTTCTTCGCCGAGACCGAGCAGGTCGCCTTCCACCCGGGGCACCTCGTGCCCGGCATCGACATCACCGACGACCCGCTGCTCTCCGGACGCCTGTTCTCCTACCTGGACACGCAGATCACCCGGCTGGGCGGCCCCAACTTCCCGCAGGTACCGATCAACCGGCCGCACGCGCCCGTCAACGACATGCTGCGCGACGGTATGCACCAGACCGCCGTGCACCGAGGCGCGGCGCCCTACCGGCCCAACTCACTCGACGGGGGCTGCCCGTTCGCCGCGGGCGCGGACATGGCCGCCTACGTCGAGACGCCCGTGCGGGTGCCGGAGGCGACGAAGGTGCGCGAGGCTCCTCAGTCGTTCGACGACCACTTCAGCCAGCCGCGCCGGTTCTGGCTGAGCATGAGCCCGCTGGAGCGCGAGCACATCATCGGCGCGTACACCTTCGAGCTCGGCAAGTGCTACGAACAGGCCGTCAAGGAACGGGCTTTGCAGGTGCTGGCCAACATCGACCCCGAGCTGTGCGCGGGCGTCGCCGCCGGTCTCGGACTGCCCGAGCCCAAGCCGACCGTGCCGCTCGCCGACGTGGAGCCGAGCCCGGCACTGTCCCAGGTCGGGCAGACCTGGCCGACGGACGGCCGTGTCGTCGGGATCGTCACCGGGCGCGACGGCGACCTGGCCGGGGTGCGCGCCGTACGTGAGGCGGTGCTCGACGGCGGCATGGTGCCGCTGGTGGTCGCGCCGACGGGCGGCGTCCTCGGCAGCGGGGACGGCGCGGTGACGGTGCAGCGCAGCTACGCCACCGCCCGCTCCGTGGAGTTCGACGCGGTGCTGGTGGCCGGGGCGCCGGGCGTGGGCGCCGACGCCTACGGCGCCCGGGACGCCAAGGGCGCCCCCGCGGCCGTACCGCGGGAGTCCTTCGACCCGAGGGTGGCGCTACTGCTGTCGGAGGCGTTCCGGCACGGCAAGGCCATCGCCGTGTGGGACGGCGCGGAAGGGGTGCTGCAGGCGGCCGGTGTGCCCGCCGACGCACCGGGCGTGGTCCGCGCCGACAGCGCCACGGCGGCGCTGAGCGAGGTCACCCGTCTGCTGGGCGCCCACCGGGTGTGGGAACGGTTCACCGGGGACGCCTGAGCCGTACCCGGAGGCCTTGAACCGTACCGTCCGGGGCCGCGCGCAGCAGGTGCTGCGCGCGGCCCCCGCTCGCTCGGCTGTTCGTGCGGCCGCTGGTGCGGCACGCCGGGGCGCCGGTGGACGTGGAGCGGCGCGGGAGCCCTGAGAGGGTCCCGCGCCGCTCCGCGTCCTGCCGGTGCCGTCAGCCGGCCGCGTTGTCCTCGCGCAGCCTGACCTGATGCTCCAGGCGTTGCAGGCTGGCGTCGAGGGCCTCCTGCACCCGCTGCTCGCCGGGGTCGTGCTCCTCGTCGAAGAACGACAGGTGCACGGTCACCTCGCTGGCACCGCCGCCCATCCCGGCGACCTGGAGCCATCCGGCGTACTCGCCCTGGTCGCGGGTGCCCCACTCCAGGCGCATCTGGTCGGGCCGCGGCCTGAGCAGGGCGGCCATGTCCTGGCCGCTGCCGTCCTCGTGCACGGTGACGGCCGGCAGGTCCTCGGCCCGCACATGCAGGGCCCCCGGCAGCCAGGCGTCCAGCTGGTCCACCTGCGCCGCCTGGTCGAAGACGCGCTCGGGCTGCGCCGGCATCGTGCGCGAACGCTCGTACTCGCTCATCGCTGCACCGTTCCTCAAGTCGGGAGCTACGCCTCGTACCGCGTGCCCCTCCTGACGCGACCCAAGCCGCCCCGCGCACGGCACGCGGGTTTGCTTCCCGGTCGCCGGGGCGCCGGCGCGCGTCCGTCGGGGCGACCCACGACGTCCGCAAGATCAACACGCCGCCCCCGGTGGCAAGGCCGACGCCGAGCAGGGCGGACTGCGCGTGTACGACCTGAGCGCGCCGGGTCGTGGAGTCCGTCCCGGCGCACCCGGGCGACGCGCCCGGCCGTTTCAACAACGTCGACCTGGCGCACCGCATGCCGCTGGCCGGCGCAGGGGCCGGCCTCGCGGTGACCACCGGCCGCGGCAACGACCGGCTGCGCGTCTACCGCCTCGACCCCTCCGCGCCGAACGGTCCCCTCACCGACGTCACCGACCCGGCGGCCCCGCCGGTGGCCTCCACCGACCAGGCCGAGATCGACGAGCAGCGCACCGCCTATGGCCTGGCCACCTGGACCGACGCGGCCTCGGGCCGTTCCTGCGCCCTGGTCGGCCGGCGCGAGCGCACCACGCTCCCTCTGCTGGAGCCGACCCCGACGGCGGGCGGACACATCGGACACCGGACCGTGGTACGACGGCGGCTTCCGCGTCGTTCCGGCTCTGTCCGGCCCGGACGGAGCCGAGGAGTGTGACGGCGCTGCGGCGCTGAGCCAGCCCCTCGGCCGTCGTTTCCCGCACGCTCTGCTGGTCGTGCAGGACGGCCACAACATCCCCGGCGACGGCGGCCGGGCGGCGACGGACTTCAGGTTCGTCGGCCTGGGCGACGTCCTGGACGCCTTGGACGACCGGCCCGCGCGGACCGCGTGAGCGGCGCCGCCTCTAGGATGAGCCCGGGTGTGGGAGGAGGCGGGCGGCGTGGACTTCGGCGGACAGGTGCCCTGGGGACAGCGGTGGGCCGCGCGTGCGTCCCTGGCGGCGGCCGCGGCGGCCGTACTGCTGCCCGTTCTGATCGGCGGCGTCACGGGGCTGCTGCTGATGCTGGCCGGCACGGCCGGGCTCGGCGTGACCGCGGCCGCCCTGTGGTGGGCGCTGTCCCGGCGGGGCCCGGCGCGCGTGGCGGCGGCGGCACTGGCGGTGATCACGCCCGCGGCCGTCGTCGCGCTGTTCGCGGCGACCTTCCTGTGGGCGCTCGTCGTCTCCCCGGCGCTGTGGGGCGTGGCCGTGTGGTGCGGCCGGTACGCCCTGCGCAGCACCGGTGAGCACGCCCCCCGGATGCGCGAACGCGTCGCGCATCCGCCGCGCCGGCCGTTCCTGATCATGAACCCGCACTCCGGGGACGGCAAGGTGGGTCGCTTCGGCCTGAAGGAGAAGGCGGAGGCGCTCGGCGCCGAGGTGGTTCTGCTGGACCCGGCCGAGGAGCAGGACGTCACCGCGCTGGCGCAGGCGGCCGTGCGGCGCGGCGCGGACCTGCTGGGCGCGGCGGGCGGGGACGGCACGCAGGCGCTGGTGGCGGCGGTGGCCGCCGAGCACGGCCTGCCGTTCCTGGTGATCAGCGCGGGGACCCGCAACCACTTCGCCATGGATCTCGGGCTGGACCGGGAGGACCCGGCCGCCGGTCTGGACGCCCTCGTCGACGGGGTGGAGCTGCGGGTGGACCTGGGGTTCGCGAGCGGGCATCCGTTCGTGAACAACGCCTCGTTCGGCGCCTACGCCGCGGTCATCCAGAACCCGTCGTACCGGGGCGACAAGGTGGGCACCGCGCTGGAGATGCTGCCCGACCTGCTGACCCGTCAGGAGGGTCCGCGGCTGACGGCCCGCCTGCGGGGGGCCCCGGCCGACGCCTTGGCGCTGCGCGATCCGCACGCGGTGCTGGTGAGCAACAACCCCTACCGCAGGGGGGACCCGCTGGGGCTCGGCCGGCGGGACCGGCTGGACACGGGAACGCTCGGCGTGCTGGGCGTCCGGGTGGACAGCGCGGTGGAGGCGGCGGCGCTGCTGCTGGATCCGCAGCCCGCCGGGCTCACGATCGCGGCCGCGCGCGAGGTGACCGTGGACGCGGACCAGCCGGTGATCGAGGTCGGCATCGACGGGGAGGCGCATGTGCTGACCACCCCGGTGCACTGCCGCGTCGCCCGCCGCGCGCTGCGGGTGCGGGTGCCCCGGCAGCGCCCCGGGGTGCCCGAGCCGCCGCCCCGGCTGAACTGGCGGCGGGTGCGCAAGCTCGCCGCGTCGGTGGGCCGGACGGCCGTGCCGCGGCGGGGGCACGGCTGACGCCATGTCAGTGCTCGGGCGGCGTGGGGCCGTTGTGCAGCCGGCGGGCGTTGTTGTAGATCCGCATCAGGTGTTTCGCGACGGCGCAGGCTGCTCCGTCGGCATGGCACTGACGGCACGTCCGCATGTGCTGCTGGTAGGTCGCGCGGGCTTCTTCGAGGGCCGCATTCTCAGAGGGCATGACAAATCTCCGGATGGGGGCGCGTGCTTCAGACAGCGCCGGAATTGACTGTACGGTGCACCCGGAGACAAGGTGATCATGTTACTGGCGGTACTGGAAAGTCCGCTCCGCACGGCCCTGCGCATACGGACAGTGATCACCGGGGTCCGGACCGAGCGGTCGCCCTGCCCGTCGGCGCGTCGGATCAGGGGATGTCGCCCTGCCAGTCGAAGCGGTGCGGGGCGGGCTCGCGGGGTGCGTACACCGCCCGGCCGCCGGGGCCGTAGCGACCTATCTCGGTCGGCAGGGCCACGCTTTGGCTCTCATGGCGCCGCGGCTCCTCGGTGACGTCCAGCAGCAGTCCGTCCAGCGGGCCGCCCACCAGCTCGGCGTAGACGCGGCCCGGGCGGGGCGCGGCGTCCTCATGGTCGGCGCCGTACACACGGCCTCGCATGAACTCCGTCTCGTCCATGGCCACAGCGTCGCATCCACCACTGACAACTCCGCGACGGCCGCACCCCCCGCAAGGCCGTCGCGCCGCACCAGCGCGCCAGCGCGCCAGCGCGCCAGGCCGGCGCGACGGGGCCCCGTTCGCGTCACGGTGAAGTATGCGCCCAACTGCCGCGCGCCCAGGGCCGATGCCGTCACCGTCCCCAACAGCCCGGCGCACAGGGGTCGTTGCGCCCGAGCCGGGGTCAACCGATCGCCGTGCCCTGATGGAAGTACAGCCGCCAGCCGGCGTCCGTGAGCCGCCACAGGGAGCTGCGCCAGGACCGGCGGCCCGCGTGCTCGGCGAGGTAGGTGAGGTGGACGACGCCGGGGGCGAGCTCGGCGGCGGACATCCGGTCGGTCCGCACGGGGGCGTCGGCCGTGACGTCGCCCGCGCCGGTGGCCTCGAGGACCGTCCGCACGTCCCAGCGGCGGCCGGACGCCCCGAACTCGACGAACTCCGGGTCGAGCAGCACGGCGACCAGCTCCGGCGCGGCGCGCACCCGGGGGTCCAGCAGCCGCAGTTCACCGTCCATGGCCGCCCGCACCGCGGCGCTGTGCTCCGAGTCCGTCATGCGGGCAACCTACCGGCCGTCCGCGCGGGGCCGGCCTGCGGTGGCGCTGATACAGGGGGCGTTGAAGTTGAAGAAGTGACGAAAAGGAATTTCTGGGATTTTCTGCATTACTGGCGCGAAATGGGTGAACCAGTGAGGTGGGTATCCGCTCAATCCACAGGGAGATGGTCATATGCCTTCGACCGACCGCAAGCTCGACGAACTCGTCGACGTGGACCTCGAGGAAGTCCTGGACCCGGCTGAGCCCGACGGTGTCTACCGCGACAGCAGGGAGTGCGCCGCACTCGCGCTGGCGAGCGGCTCCGGCAGCCTGCTGCTGTCCCCGCCGGCCCCCCGCCCCAAGAAGGGCTGACGGATCGACGGGAGAACACCACATGGAGCAGTCAGGTACTTCCGCCCTTCTCCAGGGCGTGGTGCAGGACCTCGCTTCCGGCGTGGCCTCCGCCCTCCGCGGCGGGGGCCACGCCCCCCTGGCGGGCGAGGCGCCCCGGGACACGCAGGCCGACGGCGTGGCCCTGGCCGCCGTCAGGGTGCTGGGAGCCGACCTGCTCCTGCCCTCCGTCCTCTTTCGCACCGAGCCCGCCCCGCACGAACTGACGGCGGCCCGCACGGCGGCCCAGGCCTTCGCGCCCCGCCCCGGCGCCGCACCGGCCGTGGCGTGGAGCCACTGGGGCATGACCCGGGCCCTGCGCGCGGTCGACCCCGGCTTCACCGAGCCGCTCGCCGCCGAACCCGGCAGCGGCTGGCTGCGGGACGACTCCTGGCAGACCCTGACCCACCGGCTCGCGGTCCTGGCGGCGCTCGCCGTACCGGGCGAGGACAGCGCCGTGGCGCGCGGCGCCCAGCAGCGGGTCGTCGACGTCAGCCGGGGCTTCGTGCGCGCCGTGCGCCGCCGGGACTGGCGGCAGGCCGCCGGAGCCGGCCGCTGGCTGGCAGTGCTGGACGACGTCCCCGAGACCCTGGGTCTGGACGCCGGCCTGGACTTCGTGGAACTGATGGGCGGCGACGACGCGTGCGTGGCGCTGCAGGTGGCGGCCGCCCGGCTGATGCGCGCCGGAGTGGCGGCATGAACGCGGCCCGCGTGCGCGAGGTGGCCGAGGCAGCGTTCACCTGGGTGTCCGCCGAACGCGACCGGTTCACCCTGGGCGACGGCGCGCTCGACGACCCCCGGACGGTGAACAGCACCTGGAAGCCGCTCGGCGAACTCGCGCAGGTCTGCTCGACCACCCTGGCCCGCACCCCACCCGGGGACCCGCTGCACGTCCACGCCGCCGATCTGCTGGAGTACGCCTGGAAGCAGACCGAGCACGGGGAGCTGCTCGTGCGTCAGCAGCGCCGCGAGCCCTTCGCGCCGTACCCCCTGGAGGTGTACGCCGCCTTCGCCTCCGCGGGCCTGCGCCACGACGGTTTCGCCGCGCTGGCCGGCCGGCTGGTCCGGACCCGCGGCGCGCGGCTCGTCGAGCAGTGGCCGGTCCGCCGGCTGGGCGTCCTGTGCGCCGAACGGTACTGCGGAGCGCAGCCCGACGCAGAGATCGCGGACGTGCTGCGCCGCACCTGGCTCGGCGGCCTGCCCGAACCGTGGACGTTCGAACAGCTGCCCGGTTACACACTGACCCACGTCGTCTACCACCTCACCGACTGGGGCCGCGGCGGCCCGGGCCTGCCGCCCGACCTGGCCGGCTATCTGGCGCTCTGGCTGCCGGCCTGGCTCGACACCTGTCTCGACGCGGGCATGTGGGACCTGTCCTGCGAACTGCTGGCCGTGGCGGCGAGCGTGCCGTCCGCGTCCGGCCCCGCCGGGCACGACGACGCGTGGGCCGCGCTCGCCGCCGCCCGGCACCCGACGGGCGCCCTGCCCGAGGAGGCCGCCGGCGCGGCCGCTCCCAACGACGCCCCCGACTTCCCCGGCCACTACCACTCCACCCTCATGGCGGCCTTCGCGGGCGTGCTGGCCCTCGGCCGCCTCGACGGGGACCCCCAGGTCCCCCAGGGCCGACAAGGAGCACCCGCATGACCGGTGCACGCCTGATGCACACCGTCGGGGTCCGTGCCCTCGAATGGCTGTGGGCCCACCGCGACGGCTTCCGCCTGGACGTCGACGTGGACCCGGAGGTGGGCTTCCTGGAACGCTTCAAACCCCTCGGCGAACTCGCCCTGGTGTGCGGTGTGCTCTTCCGCGAGGGGGTGGCGGGCTCGCGCCAGACCGAGCTGGCCCGCAGGCTGCTCGACCACGTGTGGCGCGACACGCTCGACGGCGGCCGCATGCTGGACCGCGGGCAGCGCACCGAACCGATCTCGCCGATCCCGTTCGAGGTGTACCTGGCCTTTTGGGAACTCGGCTACCGCCGGCCGGAGATCGAGCGGGCCACCGCGCTCAACCACCGGCTGGAGAGCTGGTCCGCCTTCGAGACCAGCCCCACCCGGCGGCTGGGCCTGTCCGCCTTCCAGCGCCGCTTCGGACTGACCCCGCGGACGGCGGAGGCCGAGGCCTTCCGCGCCACCTGGCTCGCCCACCGGCCCGAACCGTGGACGGTCGAGGGTCACATCGCCTACGACATCACCCACACGGTGTTCCACCTCACCGACTGGGGCGAACACCCCGAGGGCCTGCCCGCCGAGGCGGCCGACTACCTGACCCTGTGGCTGCCGGTGTGGCTCGACGACTGGCTGGACCTGCAACGCTGGGACCTGCTCGGCGAGTTGCTCGTGGTGGACGCCTGCCTGCCCCGGCCCACCCTGGACGCCCGGGCCTGGGAGGGCTTCGCCGACGCCCAGCAGCCGGACGGCGCCGTGCCCGCGGTGCGCGCCATGCCGCAGGGCGAGCGGGACGAGGTGTTCGACATGGTCTACCACCCCACGCTGGTCGCGGCGTTCGCCTCCACGCTGGCGCTGTCGAGGTCCCTGGCCGACCTGGCGCACGCGTCATGAACGGCGAACACCGCACGCGGTGGCCCGATACGGCACCCTCCGACGAACCACAGGGCCGTGCCCGTCCCGCCGTGCCCAGTGACGAGGAGGACCGCGTCCGCGAACGGCTGGCGGCCGCCGTCGACGCCTCCGACGCGCCCGACGCCGTGTTCGCCCTCTCCCGGCACGGGCAGCGCGTCGTCCACAGCGGCGGCCACCGCACCGGTGCCACCGCCCGCGAGGAGCTGCGCTACGAGATCGGCTCCGCCTCGAAGACCTTCACGGGCCTGCTCCTGGCCGACCTGATCCGGCGCGGCGCGCTCACCGGCAACGAACCGGCCGCCGCCTTCCTGGCGCCCGGCCGGGCGACGCACACCGACCGGATCACCCTCACGCATCTGATCACCCACACCTCGGGACTGCCCGCCCTGCCCCGTGACTTCCTCCCGCGCGCGCTGCCCGCCTGGCGCACCGGGCCCTACGCCCGCTACCCGTCACAGCGGGTCGTCGAGGCGTTCCTGCGCGCCCGGCCCCGGCACCGGCCCGGCACCCGCTGGCACTACTCCAACTTCGGGGTCGCCGTGCTCGGCCACGCTCTGGCCGCCGCCACCGGCACGCCGTGGGAGGAGCTGGTCACCACGCACGTACTGCGTCCGCTGGCCCTGCACGACACCGCGCTGCGGGCCGGCTCCCCGGACACCGACGCCGTCGGGTACACCAAGGACGGCCGGACGCTCGTCGCGGCGTTCGACCCCGGCGGGTTCCCCGCGGCCGGTGCCGTCCGAGCCGCCCCGCACGACCTGCTCACCTTCCTCGAGGCGCACCTCGAACCGGCCGGCTCACCGCTGGGCGCCGCGCTGGCGGCGGTCCGGGTGCCCATGCTGCGGAGGGGGCTGGGCCACCGGCACACGCACACCCTCACCTGGTTCCGGCATCCGACGGACGGCGGGCCGATGTACTTCCACGGCGGCGCCACCCTGGGCCAGCAGGCGTTCCTCGGGTTCCGGCCGGACACCGGCACGGCGCTGGCCGCCGTGTGCACCCGCCGGTTCCGCCCCGGCGACCCGTTCGTGGCGACGGCGTACGCGCTGCTGGCCGACGACGAGTGGTGAGCGCAGCGCCGCAGAACCCCAGGCCCAACGGCGAGGCGTGAGCCCATGGGTGAGGCCCGAGCCCATGGGCGGGGCCCGGGCCCGGCATGGGTGCGGCACCCCGGTTTCCCGGGGTGCCGCACCGGTCAGGCCTCGCTCACACGCGCTGCCACAGCGCCGGGGTGTTCTCCGGCGCCCAGGCGCCCTGCGCCTGGTGGGACTGCAGGCACTGGTAGCGAACCTTGCCGTACGTCACGGTCGCGCCCGTCTCGTACACCCGGCCCGTGGCCCACGCGTCGGCCGCCGTGTCCTGCGGCAGGGGGGCGTTGTTCTGGGCCGTGGCCGTCACCAGGGTGAGCCCGAAGTCGCTCAGTGTCGGGTTGATCGGCTGGAAGAACGTCGTGCCGCCGCTCGTGCAGTCGCCCGAGCCGCCCGAGGTCGTGCCCTGCGCCTGCGCGCCGGCCATGTACGGGCCGCCGGAGTCACCGGGCTCGGCGCACACCGTGGTGCGCGTCAGGCCGTTGACCGTGCCCTCCTCATAGGTGACGGTGGCGTTCTGCTCCTGGATCGTGCCGCAGTGCCAGCCGGTCGTCGAACCCGAACGGCACACGGACGCGCCGACCAGCGCCTCGACGGACCCGGCGACGTTCACCGTCGCCCCGCCCTCGCCCCGCACCGTGGGGGTGACGGTCCAGCCGCTGGTGACTCCCACCCAGGACATGTCCTTGCCCGGGAAGGTGGAGGCCTGGAAGGTGCCCTGCTCGGTCCCGTTGGGGTCGGTGGTCGTGTCGCCGGGCTTGCCGCAGTGGCCCGCGGAGGCGAAGCCGTTCTGCTCGCCCTTGGTGACGGAGAAGCCGATGGAACAACGGAACTCGTTGTTGATGTGGTAGGCGTCGCCGCCGACGATGTCCGCCAGCGCGCGGGGCCGTTCCTTCGACACCCGCACGGTGACCTGCTTCGAGGGCACGCCAGCGGCCTTGACCAGGGCGTTCCCGGCCTGACGGGTGGTGGCCTGGACGACGACGTGGTTGGTGCGCACATCGACGTACCGCACCGGCGTGGCCACGGCCTTCGCGCGCAGGGCGGCCTGGTCCAGCTTGTCCTTGACGGCCCGCAGGTCGCTCAGCGACGTCTTGACGACGACGGCCTTGGCGCCCTGGGCGCGGATGGCGGAGGCATCCGCGGAGCGCGTGGTGGCGACCGTCAGCTGGGCCGAGGTGGTGCCCTTGACCCAGGCGCCGGCGAAATGCGCGCCGAGGGCGTTGTGCAGCCGGCCCGCCCGGGTGCCGGCCTCGGCCTCGTTGACCAGGCGGGCCGTGGCCTGCGCGGGGGTCAGCCTCAGGTCACGCTGGAGTGCCTGCAGCATCGCCGCCGAGGGCCGGTCCGCCCCGAGCGTCTGCGCCGCGGACGGGAGCGGACCGGGGGCGGGCGGCGTGGCGCCCGCCGCGGGGTGGACCGCGGCCAGGGCGAGAGCGCCGGCCGCCACCAGGGCGGCGCGGCCGGTGCGCGCGGTGTGTCTGCCGACCATACGAAGGGCCTCCTTGGGCTCACACGAGGGGTACGCGACGTCGGACGTCGTGGCCATAGGCTTTGCCACGACGTCCGCGCCGCATGGCGCCGGCGGAGGGGTTTCCCGCGATGGGGGACGCAAGAGACGGCAAGTGCAGTAGGCGGCCCGGTTCAGCGCGGGCGGCGGGCCGGCGTCGACGGGGGCCGCGAGGGGAAGAGCGGGGCCCGGGGCCGTCCATGACGCGGCCTCGGCGTCGTCGTAAAGGTGGCCCACGACGACCCTCACCCACACGTACGCGCAGCAGTGGGCCGCCGGGCGAGCGCCGCGCCCGGGGAGCGCAGCCGGGCCGGGATCCGTTCGAGCCGGTCTCCGGGGGCTCCACGCGCGTAGGGTCCCCCGGGGGTGGGCAGATCCGGTGCGCACCCGGCGGATCCGGCAGCACAGTCAGGAGGCACCGTGAGCGATTCCGAGGAACGGCCACCGGCGGCGGTGGTGTTCGACGCGCTGGGCGCGGACTACGAGAAGGCGTTCGCCGCGTCGCGGGCCCATCTGGCGTCGCTGGACTGGCTGCTCGGGCGCCTCGCGCCGGGCAGCCGCGTGCTGGACGTGGGCAGCGGCACCGGCCGGCCCACCGCCGCCGCGCTGGCCGGGGCGGGCCATGAGGTGCTCGGCGTCGACGTCTCCCCCATCATGGTGTCCCTCGCCGCCCGGCAGGTCCCCGGCGCGCGCTTCCGACACGCCGACATCCGGGAACTTCCGCTGGAGGACACCGCGTTCGACGCCGTGTGCGTGTACTTCTCACTGCTGCAGATGTCCCGGCGGGAGCAGACCGAGGTGGTCGGCAGGCTGGCGCGGGCCCTGCGCCCCGGCGGCAGCATGGTGCTCGCCACGGTCCCGGCGGACGTCGAGGACGTGCCGATCGACTTCATGGGGCAGCCCGTGCGCGCGACCAGCTTCGGCGCCGAGGACTTCGCCGCGCTGGTCCGCTCGGCGGGCCTGACCGTCCTGGCCCGCCACGCCCGGGAGTTCACCCCGGCCCACGCCTCGGCCGTGCCGGAGCCGCATCTTTTCCTGTACTGCTCGAAGGCGGAGGGCTGACGCCCGCCGTGCCGTGCGGCCCGCGCGCGGACGGCTGACTTGCGTCGTCCTTACGGTGCCGTGCCCATGCGGACGTCCGCAGGCCGGCGTCGAGCAGGACGTCCGCCGCCGTGCACGCGAGGGCCTGCGCGGCGGCGGTCAGCACCGCGCGGGCCCGGGGCGAGGCGGCCGCCCGGGCGAACTCGGGGGTGTGGTCGGAGCCGTCCGCGTCCATGATCGCGACGAAGGGGTGGATGGCGGGCACCCGGGCGCTGACGTTGCCGATGTCCGACGATCCCAGCTGGACGCCGGGCACGGGCGGTGTGAGGGTGATGCCGGCCCGCGAGACGTGCGCGGCGAACCGTTGCGAGAGGACCTCGCTGTCCTGGAAGTGGTCGTAGCGGACGGTGACCCGCTCCATCTCCGCACGGGTCCCCGTGGCCCGCGCGACGCCCTCGGCGCACTCCCTCAACTGGTCCACCAGCGCGTCCAGTTCCGTCGCCGTGGCGGCGCGCAGGCCGAAGCGGCCCTCGGCGTACTCGGGGACGATGTTGGTGGCGGTGCCGCCGTGCGTGACGATGCCCTGCACATGGGAGGCCGGCGGCAGGCGCCGCCCGAGCGCGTGCACCACGTTGAACAGCTCGATCAGCGCGGCCAGCGCGTCGATCCCCTCGGTCGGGTTGCCGGTGGGGTGGGCCGCGCGCCCGTGGAAGCCGACCCGGTACTGCACCTGCGCCGTCAGCGGGGCGCGCGCCCAGTCGTACACCCCCGGATGGAACATCAGCGCGGCGTCGACCTCGTCGAACACGCCCGCCTCCACCTCCAGGGCCTTGCCGCCGCCGCCCTCCTCGGCCGGGGTGCCGACGGCGAGCACGCTGCCGTGCGCCCCGCCGAGCACCGTGTGCAGGGCAAGGGTGGCGCCCAGGCCGGCGGCGGCGATCAGGTTGTGGCCGCAGGCGTGGCCGAGGCCGGGCAGCGCGTCGTACTCCAGCAGCAGGGCCACCGTCGGCCTGCCGTGGCCCGAGCGGGCGGTGAAGGCGGTCGGCATGCCCGCCACCTCCCGCCGCACGCTCAGCCCGGCACGCTCAAGCTCGCCGGTGAGCAGGCAGGCGGCCCGGTGTTCGGCGAAGGCGTACTCGGGCTCCGCGTGCAGCCGCAGGGCGACGTCCCACAGGGCGTCGGCCCGTCGGGCCACGTCGGCGCGCAGGGCGTCGTGGACGCCGTCCGGTGTCACAGTCACACGTCCTTCCGGGGGCAGCGGTCGTGGCGGGACGGGTTCCAGGGTGCGCCGCGCTGACACCCTCGGAGTTTCACTCGCCGTGGCGGTGCAACACGGTGAGTACGGCCGCTCCGAGCGGCCGTACCGGCCCACGGCCGGTGACCCGTGCGACCGGGAGGAACCATGGACCATTCACGTGCCCCTGTCCTGGAGGCGTTGCAGGAGTTCCGGCGCCGAGGCGACATCGCCTACGGCCCGCCGGGCCACAAACAGGGACGGGGCGCGGATCCGCGCGTGGTGGACGTCGTCGGGATGGACGTCTTCCGCTCCGACGTGCTCAGCCTCAACGGGCTGGACGACCGCCGTCAGTCGCAGGGCGTGATCGGCCAGGCGCAGGAACTCATGGCGGACGCGGTCGGTGCGACGGAGGCGTTCTTCTCCACGTGCGGCAGCTCGCTGTCGGTGAAGACCGCGATGCTCGCCGCGGCCGGGCCCGGCGAGAAGCTGCTGATCTCCCGCAACGCGCACAAGTCCGTGGTGGCGGCCGTCGTCGTCAACGGGGTCGAGCCGATCTGGGTGCACCCGAAGTTCGACACCGAGCGGCATCTCGCCCATCCGCCGGAGCCCGACGACGTGCGCAGGAAGCTGCGCGAGCATCCGGACGCCAAGGGGATGCTGCTGATCACCCCGACCGACTGGGGCTCCTGCGCCGACATCGCCGGCGTGGCCCGGGTGTGTCACGAGTTCGACGTGCCGCTCATCGTGGACGAGGCCTGGGGCGCGCATCTGCCGTTCCATCCCGGGCTGCCCGCCTGGGGCATGGACGCCGAGGCCGACCTGGTCGTGACGAGCGTGCACAAGATGGGCGGGGCCATCGAGCAGAGTTCCGTCTTCCATCTGCAGTACGACCGGATCTCCAGCGAGGCGCTCAAGCAGCGCGAGGACCTGCTGGGCACCACCAGCGCCTCGACGCTGGTGTTCGCGACGCTGGACGGCTGGCGACGGCAGATGGTGGAACAGGGCCACGAGCTGCTGGAGGGCGCGCTCCGCCGGGCGCGGCGTGTTCGTGAGGCGGCCGACGAGCTGCCGGGGCTGCGGGTCATGGGGCAGGAGATCGTCGAGGAGGGGCTGGCCGCCGCCTTCGACCCGCTCAAGATCGTGATCGATGTGCGCGAGCTCGGCATCAGCGGCATGCAGGCCAACGAGTGGCTGCGCGCGAACCGGCACGTGGACATGGGTGGCTCCGACGCCTGCCGGATCAGCGCCTCGATCACCCACGCCGACGACGACACCACCGAGCAGGTCCTCCTGGACTCGCTGCGGGCGCTGGTCGAGAAGGCCGACACCATCGAGCGGCAGCCGGCGGTACGGCTGCCCGCGCCGTCCACGCTGGAGCTGGAGCAGGCGATGCTGCCGCGTGAGGCGTTCTTCGCACCGGTCGAACACGTGCCCGCCGAGCGCGCCGCGGGGCGGATCTGCGCCGAGACGATCAGCCCGTACCCGCCGGGTGTCCCGGTGATCGCGCCCGGCGAGGTCATCACCGACGCGGTGCTGGACTACCTGCGCAGCGGCGTCGAGCACGGGATGCTCATCCCGGACGCGGCCGACTCGACGGTGGCGACCCTGAGGGTGGTGGCCCGGCCGTGATCCGTGTCGGGGCCGGAGCCCCGGGTACTTGGAATCCGCTACGGAGTGCGACGAGCGGGGTGGCGCGGTGCACCCCGCCGCGCCGAAGGGAGTGGTGATGACGCAGCACGGTGACGACCCGGCCCCCGCCCGGCACACCTCGGGCGCCGGCCTGCGGCTGGCGACGGTGCTGCCGCCCGAGGTCACGGGGACGCATGACCTGCCGCGGGACCGTACCCAGGCGATCCTGGAGGCGACCAAGCAGGTGGGCGCGCTGCTGAAGCAGCAGGGCCACCGGTTCGCGCTCGCCGGCAGCGTCGCCGCCTACGCGCACGGCGCCGGCACCAACCTCCAGCACGACGCGGACTTCTGCGTCCGCGCCGAGGACGCCGAGGCGGTCGCCGCCACCCTGCGCGAGGGTGGTCTGGAGGTGCTCACCCCGCCGGAGGACTGGCTGCTGAAGACGGAGTGCTTCGGGCAGTCGATCGACATCATCTTCGCGCTCGCGCACCGCCCGGTGACCACCGAGATGCTCGACCGGGCCGCGGAGATCCCGGTGGAGTCGGTCGTCATGCCGGTGCTGTCGGCCACCGACCTCGTCTCCAGCCTGGTCTCCGCCTTCTCCGAGCACTACTGCGACTTCGGCGCGGTCCTGCCGGTGGCCCGCGCGCTGCGCGAGAAGGTCGACTGGGAGCAGGTGCGGCGCGAGTGCGGCGAGGAGCCGATGCCCGAGGCGTTCCTCTTCCTCCTCGAACGCCTGAACGTGATCGCCCCGCAGAAGGAGCACCCATGAGCACCATGGACTACCGCGTCGCGCATCTGCGCGAACGTCTCGCCGAAGGGACGCTGGCCGAGCTGGGCGTGCAGGTCGTCGTCCACGGCGAGTCGGTCCTGGTGACCGGAACCGTACCGTCCGCGCACTGCCGCGACGAGGTCGCGCGTCTGGTGGGCGAGGCACTGGACGGCCTCACGGTGCACTGCGACCTCGTCGTCGCCGAGGCGTCGTCCCCCGACCAGGCGGAGGAGCTGGCATGATCCGCATCGCAGCCGTCGGAGACATCCACATGGGCCCCGACAGCCAGGGCGTGCTGCGGCCCGCCTTCGAGACCCTGCCCGACTGCGCCGACGTGCTGTTGCTCGCCGGTGACCTGACCCGGCACGGCACGCCGGAGGAGGCCCGCGTGGTGGCGCGGGAGATCGCGGACGTCGGGGTTCAGGTGGTCGCCGTGCTCGGCAACCACGACCACCACGACGAACGGCCCGAGGAGGTCACGGCGATCCTGAAGGACGGCGGCGCGCACGTCCTGGAGGGCGAGGAGACCGTCGTCGACTGCCCCGCCGGCCGTATCGGCGTGGCCGGCACCAAGGGCTTCGGCGGCGGCTTCGCCGGGCGCAACGCCGGGGAGTTCGGGGAACCGCTGATGAAGGAGTTCGTGCGCTACTCGCGCCGCTGCGCCGACGGGCTGCGTACGGCGCTGGAGCGGCTCGCCGGGCAGGACTGCGCCGTGCGGATCGCGCTGACCCACTTCTCCCCCGTGCCGGACACGCTCGCCGGCGAGCCGCTGGAGATCTACCCCTTCCTCGGCAGCTATCTGCTGGCCGAGGCGATCGACGAGGCGGGGGCCGACCTGGCGGTGCACGGGCACGCGCACGCGGGCACGGAGCACGGGATGACGAGCGGCGGGGTGCGGGTGCGCAACGTCGCCCAGCCCGTGATCGGGCGGGCCTTCCACGTGTACCACCTGACCGCGCCGGACCGGGTGCCGGCCTCCGCGGGGGCGGAACCCGCGCGCTGACGCAGGGACGCACCGGTGGACCTGGACACCGTCGCCGACGAGCTGTACGGGCTGCGGCCGCAGGAGTTCACCGCCGCCCGCAACACCCGTGCGGCGGCGGCCCGTACGGCCGGTGACCGGGCGCTCGCCGGTGAGATCGCCCGGCTGCGCCGCCCGAGCCTGTCGGCGTGGGCCGCCAATCTGCTGGTGCGTGAGCGGCCCGACGCGGTCGCGCCGCTGCTGGAGCTCGGCGAGGGGCTGCGGCAGGCGCACCGCGAGCTGGACGGCGGGCAGTTGCGTGAGCTGACGCGCCGGCAGCGCTCACTCGTCGGCGCGCTCGCCCGGCAGGCCCGGCAGCTCACCGCCGACGCCGGGCATCCGATCGGTGACGACGCCCAGCGCGAGGTGGAGGCCACCCTGCACGCGGTGCTCGCCGACCCGGACGCGGCACGCGCGTGGGCCGCCGGGCACCTCGTCAAGGCGCTGGAGCAGCCGGTGGGCTTCCCCACCGCGGGCCCGGATGCGGTACGCCGGGCGGCCACCGCGGGCCCGGTTGCCGTACGCCGGGCGGCCACCGCCGTCCCGGCCGGCACCGGGGACGCGGGTGAGGACACGGGCGGGGGTACGGCCGGCGGCACGACGAAACGGACGCCCGCCCCGGCCTGCCAGGACAAGGCGCGGGAGGCCGAGCGGCGCCGCCTGCTCGAACGGGCCCGTAAGGAGGCGGAGGGCGCGCAGCGGGAACTGGACGCGGCGGAGAAGGAGGCGGCGGACCTCGTCTCGCAGGCCGACGCCGCCGAACAGCGCGCACAGGAGCTGCGCCGGAGCGTGAGCGAGCTGCGCGAGCGCCTGCAGCAGGCCGAGGAGGAGCAGCGCGAGGCGCACGCCCGTGAAGGCGAGGCCCGTGAGCGGGCCCGGTCCGCGGAGCGCCGCCTGCGTGAGGCACGGCGCCGCGCGATGACGGCGGCGACGAAACGGGCGGAACTGGAAGGCGCGGACGGGACCTGACGTACGGCGGACGAGACGGCGCGGACGGGCCCAGATTCCATGAGAGCGGACTGGGCCCGAGCCATGAGAGCGGGTCGGATCGGTCGTGTCCATGTCTTGCCGTCGGCGCGCCCAGGCGATTCAATTCCCTCACCTCCCACAGGAGAACGCCTGTCCACACCCAGCGAAGGGGTTCTTCTTGACCGCGCTCCGCATCACCGCCGTGACCGCGGCGGCCTGCGCCACCGTGCTCGCCGTCGCCGTGCCGTCCTCGGCGATCAACTCCTACAACGCCGCGCCCGCGCCGGAACGCACCGAGGTCGGCGCGCTCGTGGCCACCTGGGACGACGACGGCGACCCGGGCACCCCGGACCGGGTGGACTGGGTCTGCTCCGGCACGATGATCGACGCCGACACCTTCCTGACGGCGGCGCACTGCACCACCGACTGGCCCGACGACGTGCGCTTCTACGTCTCCCTCGACCAGGACGTGCAGTCGGGCCTGGACGCCGCCGCGCGGAAGTACCCCGGCGCCCCCGCCGCCCAAGCCCGCGCCGTCGGCATCGAGGGCACGGCCCACACCCACCCCGACTACCCGGGACCCGCCGCGGACCCGCACGACATCGCCGTGATCGAACTGCCGGCGGCCGGGGCGGCCGCCCGCTGGAGCTTCACCCCGGCCACCCTGCCCACCGCGAACCAGCTGGACACGCTGGGCCCGCAGGAACTGAACGCCGCCGACTGGCTCGTCGCCGGGTACGGCACCCAGGAGGCGGTCAACGGACCCGGCGGCCAGACCCACCCGGGCGGCGGCGTCCGGATGAAGGCACCGGTGTCCTTCAACGCGCTCAACAAGGCGTGGGTGCGGCTCGGGATGACGGCGCCGCAGGGCAACGGCGGCGCCTGCTACGGCGATTCGGGCGGCCCCAACTTCGCCGTCCTCGGCGGCAAGCGGGTGCTGACGTCGACGACGATCACCGGTGACACCCCGTGCTACGCCACGAACGTCACCTACCGGCTGGACACTCCGGGCGCCCGGGCCTTCCTGTCGCCCTTCGTGAAGCTGCCGTGAATCCGCCGTGAGGCAGCCGGCCGGAGCAGCGCGGACGGGACCGTGTGAGCCGCCCGCCGGTCAGCCGATGTGGTAGCTGTCGCCGTAGACCTTCCAGTCCAGCGGCGGATCGAGGTCGAGGTTGCCCTGGCGCAGGAAGACCCGTTGCGCGGTGTCGACACGGCTGGTGTCGCTGTGGGCCTCCTCCTGCTTCATGGCCCACACGCGCGCGTCGAGGAACGCGTCGAGGTAGCGCACCTCGTCGCCGCCCTGCGCGGGCGGCTCGGCCTTGCGCAGGGCCCGCTTGCGGATGCCGGAGAAACTGGTGGGGTCGTCGCCGTCGCCGTGCATGACGAGGGCGTCGTAGTAGCAGAACTGGCCGAGCACACGCAGCCCGTCGCTCTGGCCCCGGCGGACGGCCGGGTCGAAGTAGACGCGGTCGCGCTCGTCGTTCTGCGCCTGCTGGAAGGCGCTGTCGCGGGCGGCCCTGCGCCAGTCGCCGGGGAAGTCGGGGTCCAGGCCCGCGTGCGAGGCGCTGCCGTTCACCCGCCGCAGGGCCGGCAGATAGCGCGCGAGCACGTTGCCGGGCGTGCGGTCGGTGTAGAGCTGGACCAGGTCGAGCATGTCACCGGTGCCGGAGCAGAAGCCGATGATGCCGGCGGTGTAGCCGCGGCCGTCGCCGATGTCCTCGATGTACTGGTACTGCGCCTTCCAGTCGAGCGAGGAGTTCTCCGCGCTCGAGACGAGTTTCATGGCGATCTCCTTCTTCGCCGGGTCGTCGAGCCCGGTGGCGGACGCCGGGGCCGCCGTGGCCCGGGAGACGCCGAAGAAGGAGGCTGCGGTGAGGGCGCCGGTCATGGCGAGAAGGGTACGCCGGCGCAGGCCGGACTCCGGGCGGGGATGCGTCACGGGGACTCCAAGGAAAAGTGGGGGGTGGGGAGTTGAACCGTGGTGCCACTGATAGGAAGGTTTACTATCAGAGCGCTTCGCCCGTAACCCGGGGGCGGTGAAGTTCGTGTGATCGGACAAAGCCGGGAGCTGCGCGCGTGATCAACGCGTCACGACGTCACCCGGGAACCGTGCGGCCCGCGCGCGCCTCGAAGGCGCGTGCGGCCGGCACGCGCCTTCGAGCTGACGATTCGTCAGCCCTTCAGGGGCTTCGGCGTCTCGCCGGGCGCGGATGAGGTGACCTTGGCGACGGCCGCGGACAACTGCTGCTGGACGGGGTCGGCCAGCGCCTCGCCGTGCACCGTGTCCACCAGATCCCTGGCCAGATGGTGGAGCTTGGTGTTGGTGTTCTGGGAGGCCGTGACCAGCACCGTCCAGGCGTCCTCGGCACTGAGCCCGAAGGAGGCCATGAGGATGCCGCGGGCGAGGTCGATCACCGGCCGGGTCTGCATCGCCCGGCGCAGTTGCACGACCTCGACGCGGAGGTCCTCCAGGGTCTCGTCGTCCGCTGTCGCGGACTCCTCCACGTCGTCGTCCTCGGCGAACAGGGGGAGGGTGCCGGTCAGTTCCATCAGCCGCAGGACCGCGGGTGAGGCGCCGGCGAGCACGAGGGACTTCCCCTCGTCCAGGGCGCGGCGCCGGTGGGTCAGCAGCACGTTCAGCGCCGAGCAGTCACAGAAGTCGACCCCGGACAGGTCCAGTTCGACGTCTCCGAAGGACAGGGCCAGGGCCGCACGCAGCGCGCGGTCCAGCTCGTCGTCGGCGTCGAGATCGAGTTCACCGCGCAGCGTGACCCGTACGCGCTCACCCTCGGTACGCACGTCGATGAGCGGCAGACCCTGGGGGCGCGCGGGTGACACGCCCGTCGCGACCGTGTACCCGAGGCCGTTCCCGGCAGAGGACCGCTCCTCGTACGCAGGCTCCGGCATGACCGCCTCCCCCGGTCAATGATGACCGTCTCTCGCTCCAGGCTCCCCCGAACACAGCAACACGTCAACCTATACACGAAATCTGCTTCGGGTTTTTGAATACACGAACCGATGGCCCTAGAATCGCCCCATGGAGGGAGTGCCTGAGCCGCACACCGGGTGGACGTTCCTGACCAATCACGCCCGGGTCCTGGCGGCCATCGCAGATAATCACAGTGCGCGCATCCGCGACATAGCGGCGCACTGCCGGCTGACGGAGCGAGCCGTCCAGAAGATCATCGCCGACCTGGAGCAGGACGGCTACCTCTCGCACACCCGTGAAGGCCGCGGCAACATCTACAGCATCGATCCCGCCAAGGTGTTGCGGCACCCTGCCGAGGCCGGGCTGACGGTGGCCTCGCTGCTCTCGCTGCTCGTGCAGGACGAGGCGGACCGGTCCCGGTTGCCCAGTGTGGCGGGGAAGGCGGACAGCGGCTGACCACCCACGCGACCTGCCCGCCGTACGCGCGCGGCGCCCCTCCAATGCACTGCCATCTCGTGCCGGTCCGTCCCGGATGTGTCAGGGTCGTGCCTGGCTGGAGGGAGGGTGCGCGGGATGGCCGACACGCCCCACGGTGGTCACGGCAGGCCGCCGACACGTGCGCAGCGCTGGGACGCGTTCCGGCACTCCCCGTTCCTGCCGGCGTCCGTCCTGCTGCTGATCCTCGCGGCCGCCGCCGGGCTGTTCGCGGGCTCCTACACGTACTCGATGGCCAACCCCACGCCGCACTCCATCCCCTCGGCCGTCGTCGGTTCCTACCAGCAGGCCCGGGGCCGCGCCTTCCTCGACGGCATGGAGAAGGCCCTGAACGCCTCCGTGAAGGTGCACACCTACGGCACGGTCACCCAGGCCCGGCAGGCGCTCGACGAGCAGAAGGTGTTCGCGATCTTCGACGTGCGCGGGGACGGGCGCAGCGTGACGCTGGACGTCTCCGGCGCCTCGGGCGCCTCCGTCGCGCAGGTGCTGTCCGAGACCGCGCCGGTGGTGGGGCGCACGACCGGGGTGGCCGTCACCGTCCGCGACGTCAATCCGCTGGAGAAGGGTGATCCGCGCGGGCTGGCCATCTTCTACATCTCCCTGGCGGCCGTGATCATCGGTTTCGTCGGCGCGATCCAGCTGAGCGTGCACGCGCGGGCGCTCACCCCGGTGGAGCGGATCGCGTTCACCGTCGGGTACGCGCTGCTCGGGGGCTTCGCGATCGCCGCCGTCGTGGACTGGCTGCTCGACGCCGTCCATCTGCCGTTCCTGGAGTCGTGGCTGATCCTGGCGCTGACGATGTTCGCGTCCGGCATGGTCTTCACGATGTTCAACACACTGATCGGGCGCTGGGCCATGCTGCCGACGTGGGGGCTGATGGTGCTGCTGGGCAACCCCTCGTCCGGCGGCGCGGTCTCCTGGCCGCTGCTGCCGTCCCCGCTCGGCACGATCGGCCGCTGGCTGCCGCCCGGCGCCTCGGTGAGCGCCCAGCACACGGCCGTGTACTTCGCCGGGCACCAGCACGCGTTCCCGTTCCTGGTGCTGGCCGGGTGGGCGCTGCTGTCGTGCGCGGTGTTCTGGACCTGGCGGCACCGGCATCCCGGCAGCCGCGAACGCAAGCCCGCCCATGCGACGTGACGAGGGGCGCGCGCATGGCCCCGTCCGCCGCCGGGAACCCGGTGATCACTGTCCGTCCCACCTTTGGAGAGTTGCCATGAGTGTGCTGCGCCTGGTCGGCCGTCCCCTGCTCGCGTCCATGTTCGTCTCCGGCGGACTGAACTCCCTGCGCTCCCCCGAGAAGGTCGCCCCGGCCGCCGAGCCCGTCGTCGGTCCGATCAAGAAGCGGGTGCCGCTGCTGCCCGAACGCACCGAGCAGGCCGTACGGCTCAGCGGCGCGGTGCAGGTGGTGGGCGGCCTCATGCTGGCCACCGCGCGCATGCCCCGGCTGGCGGCGCTGGCCATCGCCGGGACGCTGGTGCCGACCACGCTCGCCGGACACCGTTTCTGGGAGGCGGAGGACCCCGGGGAGCGGGCGCAGCAGCGCATCCAGTTCCTGAAGAACCTGTCCATGCTGGGCGGGCTGCTCATCGCGGCCGACGACACCGGCAGCGCCCCGTCGCTGCTGTGGCGTGGCCGGCACGGCGCCCGGGACCTGAGCCGCGAGGCGCATCTGGTGCGCCGCACCGCTCGGGCGACGGCCCGGCCGGCGGCGGCCGCGGCTGCCCTGCGCGCCAAGGTGGGCTGACTCCGCCTCGATGCCGGGGCCTCGTTACGCCTTCTCGATGCCGCGGCCTCGTTACGCCCCTCGATGCCGCGGCGTCGGTGCGCCTCCCCCGGTGCGTCTCCCCCGGTACGCCTCCTCGACGCCGCCGCCTCAGCGTCGTCGTGCGACCCGCGCGGCGAACGCCACGGACTGGGTGAAGACCTCCTCCACGACGGTCTCCGGCGCCCCGATCCACAGGTGATCAGCGCCCGGTACGGCGTGGAAGGTCACGTCCGCGCCGGCCGCGCCGAGGGCCGCCGCGAACGCCTGTGACTGGGCGACGGGGACGATCGAGTCGTCCTCGCCGTGCAGCAGCAGGAACGGCGGCGCCTCCCCGGTGACGTGGCCGGCCGGGGACGCCTCCCGGGCGCGGCCGGCATCGTCGGCGGGGGCGTGGCCGAGCAGCAGCGCCTCCGGGCTGTGGGCCGCCGCGCCGGTGAGGTCGGCGGGGCCGTACCAGACCACGCATCCGGCGACCGGCCCGGCGGCGGTGAGGGCGTGCAGGGCCGCCAGATGGCCGCCCGCCGACTCCCCCCACAGCACCGGGCGCCCGGCGTCCACGCCCAGTTCGCCGCTCCGGGTGCGCAGCCAGGCGAGGGCGGCGGCGAGGTCGTCCTGCTGGGCCGGGTGCACGGCCTCGCCGCTGAGCCGGTAGTCGGGGCAGGCGACGGCGAACCCGGCCCGGACGAGACGGGCGAACGGCGACGGCCGCCACGCGCGCAGCCGCGGCCCCATGTCGTCGCGCAGTCCGGTGCGCCAGGCACCGCCGTGGACGAACACCACGACCGGCAGGGGCCGGGCGGGCGGGCCGGCGGGCAGCCACAGGTCGAGTTCCAGGGGGCGGCTGCCGTCGCGGACGCAGTAGGGGACGGCACGCAGCAGCCGTACGCCCTCCTCGGCGGGGACGGCGGGCGGCAGGGGGAGGGTCGCCGGGTCGGGGGGCGCCAGGTGTGCGGCGACCTCGGGTGCGGGCACGGGGGCTCCAGGGGTCAGCGGGGCGGGCGGGCCAGGGCGCGGCGGGCGTTGGCGGTGGTCAGCGACTGCCAGGTGGCGCCCGGGACGGGGACCTCGGCGGCGCGCACGGACGCGAGGTGCGCGTCGACGCCGTGGGCCGGGGTCCAGCAGTAGTCGCTGCCGTAGAGCAGGCGGTCGGGGCCGACCAGGTTCAGCAGCGCGGGGATCTGGCGCGGGAAGGCGGGGCCCGCCATGTCGTAGTAGAGGCGGCGCAGTTGGGTCACGGCGTCCGGGGTGTCGGTCCGGTCGGGCTGGAAGAGCCGCAGGAAGCCGTTGACGCGGTCGGCGAGCACGGGAAGGGCGCCGCCGCAGTGCGGCACGATCACCCTCAGGTCCGGGTGGCGCTCGAGGACGCCGGCCAGGAGCAGGTCGGTGACCGTGCGGGCGGTGTCGAAGACGAACTCGATCATCGGCCGGGGCCGGCCGAGCGCGAACTGCTCCCAGCACACCGGGGAGGTGGGGTGCAGGAAGACGGTCACCGCGCGGCGGTCCAGCTCGGCGAAGAGCGGCTCGAGGCGGGGGTCGCCCAGGTAGACGCCGTGGCTGTTGGTCTCCAGGACGACACCGTCGGCGTCCAGGACGTCGAGGGCATGGGCGAGTTCGGCCAGGGCCGCGTCCACGTCGGGCAGCGGCAGGGAGGCGAAGAAGCCGAACCGGCCCGGGTGGTCGCGGACGATGCCGGCGGCGTCCTCGTTGACCTCGCGGGCCAGGCGGCGGGCGGCGACGCTGTCGCCGAAGTGCACGCCCGGCGAGGACACCGACAGGATCGCCGTGTCGATGCCGCCCCGGTCCATCAGGGCCAGGTGTGCTTCGGCCGACCAGGCGGGCCAGGCGGGGACGCCGTCGGGGTGCACGTGTCCGGCCGCCGTGGCCTGCCGGATGTAGGAGTCGGTGACGAAGTGCGCGTGGACGTCGACGAAGCCGGGTGCGCCCGGGCTGTCAGGGCGGTCAGTGGGGGTCATGGGGTTCCTTTCGGGCGAGGCGTGGCGTGGCGTGCGCGCCACGCGGTTCCGGCCCGCTCCCCCATCACGATGCCGAGCAGACCGGTCAGACCGAGCAGGGGCGGTGCGGGTGACGGAGTGTCGAGGGCCCAGTACACGGCGCCCGCCACCGCGCCCGCGGCGAAGGCGACGGCGGCGCGCCGGGCGTGGCCGAGGCCCTTCACGGGGCCGGCCGGGAGGACGCGGCCGGGCGACGTCACAGCGCCGCCAGGAGGGCCTGCCCCGCGACCATGCCGAGCAGGCCGAACAGGGCGACGGGCGGCGGGGCGGGCGACCTCACCCGCAGCGCCGCGTACAGCAGGCCCACCACGAGGCCGGCGCCGAGGGCGCGCGCGAAGGACACGGCGGTCAGCTCCCCGTGCGCCACTGGTGGCCGGGCAGGAAGGTGACGTCGTAACGCTGCGGCACGGTGGCGAACTTCTCCGGGGCGGGCACGAACGGCCGGGCGGGCAGGCCGAGTTCGTCGGTGGGCGTGCCGAGCGACTCGAAGAAGCGCTCGAAGGTGCCGCCGGGCCCGGCCGCCACGCCCACGACCTGGCTGTGGTGACGCTCGATGCGGTAGGCGTGCGGGCAGTTCTTCGGGACGAACCCGAAGTCGCCGGCGGTCAGGAGCTTTTCGGTCTGTTCGCCCCGGAGGTCCTCCACGAAGACGCGGATCGCGCCGTGCGTGACGTAGAAGACCTCGTAGGTCTCGGGATGCAGATGGGCCGGGATGAGGTCGCCCTTGGGGCCCTCGACGGTGAAGAAGTTGAAGGCGTTCTCGGTCTGCGGGCCGCCCGCGTAGACGGTGACCAGGTCGCCGAAGAGGTGGGCGCGGTCGCCCATCCCCTTCTCGACGAAGTACGGCGTGCCCGGTTCCGCCGGGATCAGGGAGCCGGTGCGCCGGCGGCCGGCGAACTCGATGGTCATGGGGAGCCTCCAAGAACAACAGCGATGTCAGGCGGCCTGACAAGTAGACGTCAGGGTACCTGACAATCTGTGGATGGCAATCCCCCTCGCGCCACCCGCGGCCCGTATGCTCGGTCTCCGACCCACCCCCGAGGAGCCATGACCGACCCCGCAGACCCCGCACCGAACATGGCGCTGCTGCTCGCGGACGCCCGCCGCTGGTTCGAGGACGCCCTGTTCGCCAGCATGCGCGCCGCCGGCGAACAGCCGGTGACCAGCGCCCAGGGGCTGGTCTTCGCCAGCCTCGACCCGGAGGGCACCACGGTGTCCGACCTCGCCCGCCGGATCGGGGTGACCCGGCAGACCGCCCACCAGGCCGTCCACGGCCTGGTCGCGCTGGGGCTGCTGGAGCAGGTGCCCGACCCCGCCTCCGCCCGCACCCGGCTGATCCGTATCACCCCGGAGGGCGAGCGGGTGCACGCCCGCGCCCAGGCCACCCTCGCCCGGATCGAGGAGGTGCTGGCCCAGCGGATCGGTGCGGAGCCGGCCGCGGCGCTGCGCGCGGCACTCAGCCTCCCGCGCGGCCAGCCGCCGTTGGTGAGCGCCCCCTGACAGCCGCTTCTGCGGACAGCGAAGTGCGGGCCGGGGGCGGCTGCGCCACGGCTAGCCTGCGGGCATGGTGGATCATCACACGGTCGACGTGAACGGCATCCGGCTCGCCTACGAGGCGTCCGGCCCGGCGGACGCCCCGCCCGTCGTCCTGCTGCACGCACTCGGTGAGCGCGCCGGCGGCTGGCACGCGGTGGCGGGCGCGCTCGCCGCCGAGAGGCGGGTGTACGCCCTCGATCTGCGCGGGCACGGCCGCAGCGCATGGCCGGGGACGTACACGCTGGAGCTGATGGCGTCCGACGTGCTCGCCTTCCTGGACGCCCTCGGGCTCGGCGCCGTCGATCTGGTCGGGCATTCGCTGGGCGGGGTCGTCGCCCATCTGCTGGCTCAGGAGCATCCGCACCGGGTGGCGCGGCTGGTGCTGGAGGAGGTGCCGGCGCCACGGCCCCGGACCCCGGCGGTGCCGGTGCGCCCGGACGGGGAGCTGGGTTTCGACTGGGACGTGGTGACGGCCGTGCGGCCGCAGCTCGACACGCCCGATCCGGCCTGGCTGGAAGGGCTGGCCCGGATCACCGCCACGACGCTCGTCGTGGCCGGCGGGCCGGCCAGCCACCTCGCGCAGGACGGCGTGGCGGAGCTGGCCCGGCGCATCCCGGACGCCCGGATGATCACGATCCCGGCCGGCCACATGATCCACGACGAGGCGCCCGCCGACTTCACCCGGGCCGTGCGGGAGTTCCTGACCCCGGCCTGACCACCCGGGCCGGCCGGTACGAGGGCCCCGCCCGAGCCGGTCCCGGCCTCAGCCGCTCAGCCCAGCGGTACGGCCACCTCTCCCACGCCGGTCGCGCTCGCACCGCCCGCGACCCGCACCGTGAACGGCCGGTCGGTGCCGTGGGCGGTGACGCGCAGCCGCTCGCCGTCGCGCCGCACCTCGAAGCCGGCCGCCGGGGTGCCGGTCAGGTCGGGGACGGTGACCTCGGCCCGGTACGCCGGGTCGGCGGTGGGGTGCACCAGCAGGGTCGGCGCGTCCAGCCAGTCGCCGTCGGGCCGGCTGCCGTCCGACCCCAGCGGCAGGACGGCGCCCTCACGGACGTACAGCGGCAGGCTGTCGTAGCCGTGCCGTTCGGTGCGCCAGACCGGGCCGGTGACCCGCTCGCCGGTCAGGAGCTGGGTCCAGGCGCCCGCGGGCAGATACACCTCGGCCTCGCCGTCCTCGGTGAAGACGGGCGCGACCAGCAGATCCGGGCCGAGCATGTACTGGCGGTCCAGCGGGCGGCACGCCGGGTCGTGCGGGAACTCCAGGACCATCGGGCGCATCACCGGCACACCGGTGCGGTGCGCCTCGGCGGCGGCGCCGTACAGGTACGGCATCAGGCGGTGCTTGAGGAGCGTGAAGCGCCGGGCGACCTCGACGGCCTCCTCGCCGAAGCGCCACGGCACCCGGTAGGAGTCGGAGCCGTGCAGCCGGCTGTGCGAGGAGAGCAGGCCGAAGGCGAGCCAGCGCTTGAACACGGCCGGGTCGGGGGTGCCCTCGAAGCCGCCGATGTCGTGGCTCCAGAAGCCGAAGCCGCTCAGCGACAGGGACAGGCCGCCGCGCAGCGACTCCGCCATGGCCTCGAAGGAGGACCAGCAGTCGCCGCCCCAGTGCACCGGGTACTGCTGGCCGCCCGCGGTCGCCGAGCGGGCGAACAGCACGGCCTCGCCCTGGCCGCGCTCCTTCTCCAGCAGTTCGAACACGGTCCGGTTGTACAGGTGCGTGTAGTAGTTGTGCATGCGCTGCGGGTCGGAGCCGTCGTGCCAGACGACGTCGGTGGGGACGCGCTCGCCGAAGTCGGTCTTGAAGCAGTCCACGCCCTGGTCGAGCAGCGTCTTGAGCTTGCCCTGGAACCAGGCGCGGGCGTCGGGCCCGGTGAAGTCGACCAGGCCCATGCCGGCCTGCCACAGGTCCCACTGCCACACGTCGCCGTTCGCGCGGCGCACCAGGTGACCCAGCTCGGCCGCCTCGTCGAAGAGGGGGGACTTCTGCGCGATGTAGGGGTTGATCCAGGCGCTGACCTTCAGACCCTTGGCCTTCAGCCGGGCCAGCATGCCCTCCGGGTCGGGGAAGACCTCGGGGTCCCACTCGAAGTCGCACCACTGGTACTCGCGCATCCAGAAGCAGTCGAAGTGGAAGACCGACAGCGGGATGCCGCGCTCGGCCATGCCGTCGACGAAGGACATCACGGTCGCCTCGTCGTAGTCGGTGGTGAAGGACGTGGTCAGCCACAGCCCGAAGGACCACGCGGGCGGCAGGGCGGGGCGGCCGGTGAGGGCGGTGTAGCGGGCGAGGACGTCCTTGGGGGTGGGGCCGGCGACGACGTAGTACTCGATCGTCTGGTCCTCGACGCTGAACTGCACCTGCCCGACCGACTCGGAGCCAACCTCGAAGGAGACCGCGCCGGGATGGCTGACGAAGACGCCGTAGCCGCGTGAGGACAGGTAGAACGGGATGTTCTTGTACGCCTGCTCGCTGCTCGTGCCGCCGTCGGCCTGCCAGATGTCGACGACCTGGCCGTTCTTGACGAACGGCGTGAAGCGCTCGCCGAGTCCGTAGATCTGCTCGCCGACGCCGAGCGCGAGCTGGGCGAGGACGTGGTGGGCGCCGTCGTCGGTGGTGGCGAAGGCGGTGCCCTTGCGGCCGGCCCGGGTCAGCTCCCGGCCCTCGGCGTCGTGGAAGCTCAGCGTCCAGGGGGCGGCCCGGTCCAGGCGCAGGGTGAGCGGGCCGCTGGTCAGCTCGGTGAGCGTGCCGTCTTGGCGCACCTCGCCGGCGCCGCCGGGGTCGGCGGCGAGGGCGAAGTCGGGGCCCGGGGCGCGCCGGCCCGCGTGGTGGGTGACGCGCACGCCGATGACGCCCTCGGCCGGCGAGAAGCAGTCGACCGTGAGCAGCGGTGCGTTGAGCGTGTCCCCTCTGCGCGTCACCTTCTGCACGGCGGCGGAGGCAGTGAAGCGCTTCGATTCGACGCGTACGTCGCGCACCTCGGTGGCGTACGCGATGCGGACGCCGTAACGGATGCGCCAGAAGCCGTCGGTGAACTTCATGGTCTTCCTCGCAAGGGGAGGCGGAGGTCGAAAAGGGCCCGCAGGGTGCGTCGCCCGAGGGTGTGGATCGTACATAAAGGCCGTGGATGACGAGCCACGGGTGGGGTCGGTAACCGAACGAACACGGAACAGGGTCTGGCGCCGGAGCCAGGATTGCCGTATTAGTCATCGCAGAAAACAAACTCGTCCGGCGAGGTGACCGGGCGGACGACAGCAAGGTCCACCCTATGTCGAAGCGCTTCAACAACTCGCTCGTCGCGGTGTTGGTGCTGCTCGCCGGTACGGCCCTGACCGGCTGCGGCCAGCAGCGCGACAGCGGTGTCTACACCGTCCTGAACTCCTCGACCGACGAGTCCTACCACCGCTGGGACGCCCAGGCGATGGCCCGCTGCAGCGAGCAGCTCGGCGTCACGATCAGGCAGCAGAGCGTCCCGGCCGCGCAGGTGATGACGAAGGCCCTGCGCATGGCGTCCTCGAAGTCGCTGCCGGACATCGTGCAGTTCGACGCCTCGGAGATGCCGACCTTCGCGGAGGCCGGCGGGCTGGTCGACCTGCGCACGCTGGGGCTGAGCGGCGACGGCGTCCCGCAGGGCATCGTGAACTTCGGGTCCTACCGGGGCACCTACTACGGCGCGGCCCGCTCGGTGAACACGCTCGCGCTGTTCTACAACAAGGACCTCCTCGCCGGGGCGGGCCTGAAGGTGCCCGCCACCTGGGACGAGCTGCGCGTGACGGCGAAGAAGCTCACCGCGGGCAAGCGCTACGGCATCGCCCTCAGCGCGGGCGGCGCGGAGGACGGCGTCTTCCAGTTCACGCCGTTCATGTGGTCCAACGGCGGCGACGAGAGGCGGCTGGACGGGCCGAAGGTCGTGCAGGCCCTGGACTTCTGGAAGGCGCTGCTGAAGGACGGCTCGCTGTCGAAGTCGACGGTCGGCTGGACACAGGCGGACGTCAACGACCAGTTCATGGCGGGCAACGCCGCGATGATGATCAACGGACCGTGGCAGGTCGAGACGCTCAACACCAAGAAGTCGCTGCACTGGGGCATCGCGCGGATCCCGGTTCCCAGGGCGGGCGAGAAGTCCGTCGGCCCGCTCGGCGGCGCGGTGCTGACCGTCCCGAACACCGGTGACACGGCCCGCGAGAAGACGGCCGGGCGCGTCGTCGCCTGCCTGTCCAGCGAGAAGGAGCAGCTCACCTACGCCCTCAACAGCTGGATGGTGCCGGCCAACGCCAAGGCCGCCGCCGTGTGGCGCACGCGCGTGCCGGAACTCGACGCGCTCGCCGACCAGGTGGCCCAGGCCCGCTCGCGGACCGCCGAGCTCGGCGCCGGCTGGTCGAGCGTGTCGCTCGCCCTGCAGAGCGCCTTCCAGTCCGCCCTGACCGGGCAGTCCAGCGAGTCCGCCCTCCAGCGTGCCCAGCAGCGCGCCACGAGCGGGAACTGAGGTACGCGATCCATGACCACGTCCACCGTCACCGCCCCGGCGCCCTCCGCCGCCCGTCCGACGGACACCGCACCGGTTCCGCGCGGGCTGCGGCACCGCCTCGCACAGTGGGGGTTCGTCGCCCCCGCCGTCGTCTTCATGCTGCTGTTCTTCGGCTACCCGCTCGTGCGCAACGTCGTGATGAGCTTCCAGCACTACACGCCGAAGACGTTCTTCACCGGTGAGGCGCCCTTCAACGGCGCCGACAACTGGTCGAACGTCTTCAAGGACGCCCTGTTCGGCAAGGCGCTGTGGCACACGCTCGTCTTCACGGCCGGCTCGCTGCTCGGCCAGTTCGGCATCGGTCTCGCCCTCGCGGTGTTCTTCAACCGGCGTTTTCCGCTGGGCGGTGTCCTGCGGTCGTTGATCCTGTTGCCCTGGCTGGTGCCCATGGTGGTGTCCGGCATCGTGTGGCGCCGCATCCTCGACCAGGACACCGGTGTGTTGAACACCTTCTTGGACACGATCGGCCTCGGCAGCCACACTCCATGGTTGACCAGTCCGCACATGGCCCTGCTGTCGGTCATTGTGGTCAACATCTGGATCGGCATCCCGTTCAACATGGTCATTCTGTACGGCGGTCTGCAGGAGATTCCCGGGGAGCTGTACGAGGCCGCTTCTCTTGACGGCGCGTCGGCATGGCGGACGTTCCGGTCCATCACCCTGCCGATGCTCAAGCCCGTCATCACCGTCGTGCTGGTCCTCGGTTTCATGTCGACGGTCAAGATCCTCGACCTGATCCTCGCCCTGACTGACGGTGGTCCCGCCGACGCGACGCAGACCCTGGGCACGCTCACCTACCAGAACTCCTTCGTACAGCTGGACTTCGGGGCGGGCGCGGTCGTCGGCAACGTGCTGATCCTGATCTCCGCGGTGTTCGCGGTGTTCTACCTGCGGGCCAACCGCACCGAGGGGAAGTGACGTGAAGATGGCCACCGAGACCGCGGTGAGGCAGCACGCCTCGAAGCGCCACTGGAGCTCCACCGTCGTGGGCGTGCTGGTGCTGTGCGTGATGCTGTTCCCGCTGTACTGGATGCTCAACACCGCGCTGCAGCCCGAGGCCGGGCTGCTGGAGGTCGATCCGGTGCCGCACGGCCTGGATCTGTCCGGCTTCTCCAAGGCGCTCGGCGACCAGGGCGGGCATCTGCTGACGTCGCTGGTGGTGTCCCTGGGCGCGGTCGTGATCTGCCTGGCGGTCGCCGCCCCGGCCGCCTACGGGCTGGCGCGGTTCCGGCTGCGCGGCAGCCGCGGCATCGTCTTCGGCACACTGATCACCCAGATGGTGCCGGGCATCGTCATCGCCAACGCCCTGTACAACACCTACGTCGATCTGGGCCTGGTCAACTCCTACGCCGGGCTGATGCTGGCGGACGCCTCGCTCGGCATCCCCTTCTCCATCGTGCTGATGCGCTCGTTCATGGTGTCCATCCCGGGCGAGGTCGTCGAGGCCGCGCAGATGGACGGGGCGGGCCGGCTGCGCACGTTCGTCCAGGTGGTACTGCCGATGAGCCGCAACGCGCTGATCACCTCGGGGCTGTTCGCGTTCCTGTTCTCCTGGAGCGACTTCATGTTCGCGCTCACCCTGAACACCACCGACGACGTCAAGCCGGTCACGCTCGGCATCTACCAGTACATCGGCGCGCACGTCGGCGACTGGGGCTCGGTGATGGCGGCCTCGGTGCTGTCCGCGATCCCCGCCGCGGTCCTGCTCGTTCTCGCCCAGAAGTACATCGCCGCCGGCCTCACCGGCGGTTCCGTCAAGTGACCGCGAAGGCAGCCACCGTGACCGACTTCCCGCGTTTCCCGCCCGGCTTCGTCCTCGGCGCCGCGACCGCCTCGTACCAGATCGAGGGCGCCGTGTGCGAGGACGGCCGCTCCCCCTCCATCTGGGACACCTACAGCCACACCCCCGGCCTGGTCGCGAACGGCGACACCGGCGACGTCGCCTGCGACCACTACCACCGCTACCCCGAGGACGTGGCGCTGCTGCGCGACCTGGGCGTGGACTCCTACCGCTTCTCGATCGCCTGGCCGCGCGTCGTGCCGGACGGCTCCGGCCCGGTGAACCCCAAAGGCCTGGACTTCTACGACCGGCTGGTCGACGAACTGCTCGCCGCCGGCGTCGAACCCGCGGCCACCCTCTACCACTGGGACCTGCCGCAGGTGCTGGAGGACCGCGGTGGCTGGCGGGTGCGCGCGACCGCGGAGCACTTCGCCGCGTACACCACCGCCGTCGCCGAGCGGCTCGGCGACCGGGTGCCGCGCTGGATCACCCTCAACGAGCCCTGGTCCAGCGCCTTCCTCGGCTACGCCGTCGGCCGCCACGCGCCCGGCGCCCGCGAGGGCCGCGGCGCGCTGGCCGCCGCCCACCATCTGCTGGTCGGTCACGGGCTGGCCGTTCAGGCGCTGCGGGCGGCCGGGGTCCGCGAGGTGGGCATCACCCTCAACCTGGACCGCAACCTGCCGGCCTCGGACTCCCCCGCCGACCGGGCGGCGGTGCTGCGCGCGGACACCCAGCACAACCTGGTGTGGACCGAGCCGCTGCTCGCGGGCCGCTACCCGGCGAGTGAGGAGGAGACCTGGGGTGAGCTGATCACCGGTCAGGACTTCCGCCGCGACGGCGACCTGGAGCTGATCGGGCAGCCGCTGGACTTCCTCGGCATCAACTACTACCGGCCGATCGTGGTCGCCGACGCCCCCTACCGGGAGGCCGGCCCGGCCCGGCGCGTGGCGACGGACAACCGGTACGCGGAGGTGCGGCCGGCGGCCCTGCGGCACACGGCGATGGACTGGCCGGTCGCACCGGACACCTTCACCGACCTGCTGGTGGACCTCAAGGAGCGCTACGGCGACACACTGCCGCCGGTGCACATCACCGAGAACGGCTCCGCCGAGCACGACGAGCCCGGCGCCGACGGCGTGGTGCACGACGCGGACCGGGTGGCCTACCTGCGCGACCACCTCGGCGCGCTGCGGGCCGCGATGGACGCGGGCGTGGACGTGCGCGGGTACTACGTGTGGTCCCTGCTCGACAACTTCGAGTGGGCGCACGGCTACGGCAAGCGATTCGGCATCGTACGCGTCGACTACGCCACGCAGCGGCGCACGCCGAAGGACAGCTACCGGTGGTACCGGGACTTCATCGCCGCGCAGCGGGACTGAGCCCAGAGAGCGCGCGGGCCCGGCGCTCACACGTCCAGCAGGTCCCGCATACGGGCGGCGGCGTCGACGGCGGCCGTACCGCAGCAGTTGTTGAACAGCACGTGGAGCCGGTCGGCGCCGTCGGCGAGGGTCCGCAGCCGCGGCACCCACTCCTTCAGTTCCGCGTCCGTGTAAGCGTGGCGGAAGCGGTCCTCCTTGGTGCCCGTCCCCCAGGCGGGGCTGCGGCCGTGGAAGCGGACGACGGACAGCTCCGGCGAGGTGAGGGGGGTGACCGGCGGGACGGAGGCCGGCAGGTCCTGCGCCATGTCGACGCCGACCGCGGCGAACCCGTGGCGCCGCAGCAACAGCCGCGTGGCGTCGTACTGTTCGCCGCTCCACCACTGCGGGTGGCGGAACTCGACGGCGACGGGCCAGCCGGCGGTCCGCGCGGCGCAGTCGGCGAGGACCTCCTCGGCCCGGGCGCCGGGTTTCAGCCAGGGCGGGAACTGGAAGAGCAGCGTGCCCAGCCGGCCGGCCGCGCGCAGCGGCGTGAGCGCGTCGGCGAAGCGGGACCACACCGCGTCCAGCACGGACGGGTCCCGGCTGTCGGCGGGCAGGCCGTCGGGCAGCGAGGCGGCCCGGGTGGGGTGCCCGGTCAGCAGGGAGAAGGCCTTGACGTCGAAGACGAAACCGTCGGGGGTGCGCTCCGCCCACAGGTGGCTGTTGCGCGCGGAGGGCAGGGCGTAGTAGGTCGCGTCGACCTCGACGACGGGGAACTGCTCGGCGTAGTACCGCAGCCGCCCCTCGGGGTCCCGCCGCCCGGCCGGGTACCAGCCGCTGCCGACGAGTGCACGGTCGGTCCATGAGCACGTTCCCACGAGAATTTCACCCATGGCGGCCGGTTACCCCGGCACGGCGGGCACATGGGGCGGTCGGGCACCCGGACGCACGCGACAGCGGGGTGATTCCTGATCAGGAGTCACCCCGCTGTGTTACGACGCGGCCGACAGGCCGTCAGAAGCGCGGCACCGGTGCCTGTTCCTCCACCAGGCGGGCCGCCTCCTCCTCGGTCTCGACCGACGGCGGGGAGCCGTCGAGGGGGCGGCGGGCCGTCTCCTTCATGCACGCCACGGCGACGACGCCGACGAGGGCGGCGCCCATCGCGTAGTACGCGGGCATCAGTTCGCTGCCGGTGACGGAGATCAGGGCCGTGATGACGAGGGGGGTCGTCCCGCCGAAGAGGGAGGCGGAGAGGTTGTAGCCGATGGACAGCGAGCCGTAGCGCACCTGGGTGGGGAACAGCGCGGGCAGCGCCGCGGACATCGTGCCGAGCAGGCACACCAGGGACAGGCCGAGCATCAGCATCCCCGCCGAGACCGCCCCGAGGCTGCCCTGACCGACCAGCAGGAAGGCGGGGACCGACAGCAGCAGGAAGCCGAGCATGCCGGCCATCAACAGCGGCTTGCGGCCCACCCGGTCGGAGAGCCGGCCGACCTGGTTGATGAGCAGCATCAGCACCACCATGGCGCCGATCAGGATCAGCAGGCCGTGCGCCTCTGAGTAGCCCATCTCGTCCGACAGGTAGGTCGGCATGTACGACAGCAGCATGTAGTCGGCGATGTTGTACGCGCCGACCAGACAGACGCACAGGATCAGCGTCCGCCAGTGCTCCCGGAAGATCTTCGCCAGGTCACCGCGCGCGCTCGTCTCCACACCGGACGCCGCCTCCGACGCGCGGTGCACGGAGTCGTCCTCCAGCTTGCGGAAGGCCGGCGTCTCGTCCAGCCGCAGCCGCAGGTAGAGGCCGACGAGCCCGATGGGACCGGCGACCAGGAACGGCACCCGCCAGCCCCAGTCCTGCATGCCGGTGTCGCCGAGCCACGCGGTCAGCGCCGTCACCAGACCGGCCGCGCCGACGTACCCGGCGAGGGTGCCGAGCTCCAGGAAGCTGCCGAAGAAGCCGCGCCGCCGGTCGGGCGCGTACTCGGCGATGAAGGTGGACGCGCCGCCGTACTCGCCGCCCGTGGAGAAGCCCTGCACCAGCCGGAAGAGGATCAGCAGGGCCGGCGCCCAGAAGCCGATCACGGCGTAGGAGGGGATCAGCCCGATCGCGAAGGTGCCGACCGCCATCATGATCATGGTCATGGCAAGCACCTTCTTGCGGCCGATCCGGTCGCCGAGCGGGCCGAACACCATGCCGCCGAGGGGTCGTACGAGGAAGGACACCGCGAAGGTGGCGAACGACGACAGCAGCTGGACCGTGTCGTTCCCGGACGGGAAGAAGACATGCCCGAGGGTGACCGCGAGATAGCTGTAGATGCCGAAGTCGAACCATTCCATGGCGTTGCCGAGCGAGGCCGCCTTCACCGCGCGCTGCACGGCCTGCTCGTCGGTCACCGTGATGTCGGTGCGACGCAGCGGTGGATTGCGGCGCCGTCTCGCCGCGCGGAACAGTGCGCGGTGGCGCCGTTCGGCCTCCGGGTCGGCGGCTTCCTCGAAGGTGTCGGGCACGCCGGGCACCATGGGGGCTCCTTTCCTGCGGACTCCTGCGGACAGGGACAACCGCAAGATCGCCTGCTCGCTCGTGGCAGACGCAAACCATGCGGGCCGGCAGAGGGATGTTCGTCACTCCGCCGGCCCGCCGCCCGCGCGGGCGGCGGGCGGGCCGTCGCCGTGCCCTCTCCGAGTCGCGCAACCGTTGCGCGCGGATGCGGCGCCCCCTCCGGGAGGCGCATTCTTGCTGTGTCTTCTTGCTGTGTCTTCTTGCTGTGTAGTGCCGCCCGCCCGCGCGGCGGCGCACCGACGAGGTAGGGCCATGAGTGGGAGCGCCGGGGACGGACGGCGGCCGCCGGGATGGCCGGCGGCGCTGCTGACCGACGCCGTGACGCAGGCGGCACGCGCGGCCGACGGCCGGGTCGCGGCCGTGTACCTGCGCTCGTCCGCGCCCGGGCTGCTGCAGCTGGCCGCGCTCTGCGGGCTGCCCGGGGTGCTGTTCAGACCGTGGTGGCGGTTGCAGGTCGACTGGCCGTTCCCGGTGACCGACGCGCACCAGCTGGGCGTGCCGGTGACGCTGGCGAACCCGGCCGAGACGATGCGCCGCTATCCGCAGTTCGCGGCGGGGCTGCCGTTCCCGTTCGGCTCGCTGTGCGTGCCGGTCGCCCGGGGCGCCCGGGCGTTCGGTGTGCTGGCCGTGCTCGTCCCATCCGTGGCCGACGCCGCCGAGCTGGTCCCGCAACGCCAGTCGCTGGAGGAGCTGGCCGGCCGGCTGGCCACGGCGCTGGACGACCGCCCGGCGGCCCCGGCTCCGGACGTCGTCTGGGACGCCGCGCCGCTGGACGTGCGGCCGCCGGGACCGGGCCCGGCCGGCGGGCGCGTCGGGTGCCTGTCCTGGGATCCGGTGGCCGACCTCCTCACCGCCGACGGCCCGGCGCGTGCCCTGCTCGGCACCCCGTCCGGCCCGCTCCCCGGCGCCCTCGACGCACTGCGGCGGGCCGTCCCGGAGCTGCCCGCGCTACTGCGGGAGGCGGCCCAGGGCCGGCCCCCGCCCATGCCGGTGCCGGTGCGCGGCGCGGACGGCACACAGCGGCTGGTACTGCTGTGGGCGCCGCGGACGGCGGCCGGCGGGCGGGCGCGGTCCGTCGACGGCGTCGTCCTCGAACCGGGGTCCGGTGCGCTGGCCGACGGTGCGGCCGATCTGCTGCCGCAGGGGGTGTTCTGCCTGGACCGGCTGGGCGTGGTCGGCTACGCCAATCCCCGCGCCGCCCAGTTGCTGGGGACGGAGCGGGACGGGCTTCTCGGCCGTCCGCTGTGGGAGGCCGTGCCGTGGCTGGACCAGCCGGGCTGCGAGGACCAGCTGCGCCATGCCCTGCTGTCCCTGGAAACGGTGGACTTCCAGGTCCGCCGGCCGCCCGCGCACGCGCGTCAGACCTACGAGGGCGACTGGCTCGCCGTGTCCGTGCACCCCGGCCCGCACATCCTGACGTGCACGGTCGTCCCCGCCAACCGGGTCCCGGAGTCCCCGCCGCCGACTGCCGCCACCGACGGCGCACCGCGGACCGCCGCGGCCGCCACCGCCCCGCAGTACCGTCCGATCGCCCTGGCCATCGCGCTGTCCGAGGCGGTCACGGCGCGGCAGGTGTCGGCCGTGGTCGTACAGGAGCTGCTGCCCGCGTTCGGCGGTCGCCGCCTGGCGATCTACCTGCTCCAGGAACGGCACCTGTACCTGGCCTGGGAGACCGGTTTCCCTGAGGGCTTCCTCACGCCCTTCGAGGGGGTGGCGCTGGACGCGCGGCTGCCGGGTGTGGAGACGCTCGTCACGGGCCGGCCGCTGTTCTTCGACTCCATGCAGCAGCTCGAGGCCGCCTACCCGGGCATCCCGCTGGACGCCGCCGAGGGCTCGCGCGCGTTCCTGCCGCTGATCGCCTCCGGCCGCCCGGTCGGCTCCTGCATCCTCGGCTTCGACCGCTCGCGCAGCTTCAGCACCGAGGAACGCACGGTCCTCACCGCGCTCGCCGGCCTGATCGCGCATGTGATGGAGAAGGCGCAGCGGTACGACACCGAGGCGGCCCTCGCGCACGGGCTGCAGCAGGCGCTGCTGCCCCGCCGCCTGCCGGCGCATCCCCGCGTGGAGACCGCGGGGCGGTATCTGCCGGGCACCGAGGGGATGGACGTGGGCGGCGACTGGTACGACGTGGTGCCGTCCGGGGACGGGCTGGCGCTGGTCATCGGGGACGTGCAGGGGCACGGGGTGCAGGCCGCGGCCACGATGGGGCAGCTGCGCAGCGCGGTGCGGGCGTTCGCGCTGAGCGACCGGCCGCCGCAGGAGGTACTGGGCGGCACCAACCGGCTGCTCATCGATCTCGACCCGGGCCAGTTCGCCAGCTGCTGCTACGTGCGGCTCGACCCGGTGAGCGGGGTGGCGCGGGTGGTGCGGGCCGGGCATCCGCCGCCCCTGTTGCGGGAGGCCGACGGCCGGACCCGGGTCGTGGACCTGCCGGGCGGGGTGGTCCTCGGCGTGGACCCGGCCGCCCGCTACCCGGTGTCCGAGTTGCGGATGACACCGGGCGCGGTGCTCGCGCTGTACACGGACGGACTGGTCGAGCGGCCCGGCTTCGACATCGACGACGGCATCACGGCGCTCCGCCTCGCCCTGTCCCGCGCGGGCGCGCCGGGCCCGCCCCCGGGCGGCCGCTCCCTACCGGATCTGGCCGACCACCTCACAGCGACAGCCCGGCACACGGCAGACCGCCCCGACGACATCGCCCTCCTACTGGCAGCGCTCACGCGGGGGGCGAGCGTGGGCGGTGAGGGCGGCTGACGGGGCGGGGGCGGGCGGATGAGGGGCGGAGGTGGGTGAGCGGCGCGGGTCGGTGAGGGGCGGCTGTGGGTGAGGGGCGCGGACCGGTGAGGGGGCCGGGGTGACAGTTGCCGAGCGGCGGGGCGCGGCGGGCGGGTGGCGGCCGTCGATGCGCAGCCTTACGCCCCGAGGTGGCGGGAGGCTGCGCGGACGTAGGGGTGACGATGCGGCACGCGTGCGTTCCGCCCGCGCCGAGGACGTGGCGCGTGGGCGACGGTCCGCCGACCGGCGAGGAGGTGGTCAGGGTGGCCGCCGACGCGGCGGGAGACCACGCGGACGTGGCGGTGCGACGCGGCACGCGTGCGTCCCGCTCACGCCGAGGGCGCGGCGCGCGGGAGACGGTCCGCCCGTCCCGCCGGGCCACCGGGCCACCGCGCCGACGTGATACCGACGCCGCGGCACGCGAACGTCCCCGCCTCTCCCGGGGCCCACCGGAGGCAGGGCGACGGCCGCCGACCAGGCCGGGGCACTGCGCGGCCAGGACTGCGGCCGTGTTCACCCACCGACGCCTCGCGCAGGCGACATCCGCCTATCCGACCGAGCCGCCGCGCCCCGCGCGACACCCACGACGCGGCACGCAATCGTCCCCGCTCACCCCGGGGCGCCTGGGGCGGGCGACCGCCGCCGACCTCGCCGGGGCCCTGCGCGGGCGCGAGTGCGCCCCGCTCACCCCGCGCGGGCGCGGCCGCCCCAGGCGGCCCGGGGCCGCCGCGCCGGCATGACACCGGCGACCCAGTACACGTACCTCCCCGCTCGCCCCACCCGCCGCTGCCGGGGTGTGACGCCCCTCGCCTCACGCGGCGTGGCAGTGTAGACATGGGCACATGGTCCGACTTCTGGGTCGATCCGGGACCCGCTCGCCCCGGCGTCCCGGCAGCCGGCGTGATCCGCACGGCCATGACGGCGTGCCCCGCACGAGCGGCGAGCGCCTGCGGCGGATGGCCGCGGCGTCGGCGCCCGCCGCGCGGCGCACCGGGCCCGGCCGCACCCGCCGCGAGCCGGCGGCGGGGCTGCGCGCCAGGCTCGGCGGCCGCAGCCTGGCGGGGCAGGTGTTCGTCCTCAACGTCGTCATCGTGCTGCTGCTCGTCGTCGCCGCCGTGGTCGCGCTGCTGCTGCAGGTGCGCAACGACACCACGCAGGAGGCCCGCAACCGCTCTCTCGCCGTCGCCGAGACCTTCGCGAACGCGCCCGGCACCCGGGAGGCGCTCAGCAGCCCCGACCCCACCGCGGTGCTGCAGCCGCGCGCCGAGGCGGCCCGCGTAGCCGCCAACGTGGACTTCATCGTCGTCACGAACACCGAGGGCATCCGCTACACCCACCCCAAGCCGGACCGCATCGGCAAGAAGTTCGTCGGGACCATCGCCCCCGCGCTGGCCGGGGGCACCGTGGTGGAGGAGATCAACGGCACGATCGGCCGGCTCGTACAGGCCGTGGTGCCCGTCAAGGCGCCCGACGGGAAGGTGGTCGGGCTGGTGTCGGCCGGCATCACGACCGCGCACGTGGGCGGCGCCGCCGACCGCCAGCTGCCGCTGGTGCTGGCGGCCGCGGCCACCGGGCTGGCGCTGGCCACCGGCGGCACGGCCCTGGTGAGCCGGCGGCTGCTGCGGCAGACCCATGGCCTCGGCCCGCGCGAGATGACCCGCATGTACGAGCACCACGACGCGGTGCTGCACTCGGTGCGCGAGGGCGTGCTCATCGTCAGCGGCGAGGGGGATCTGCTGCTCGCCAACGACGAGGCGCACCGGCTGCTGGGCCTGCCCGCCGACGCCGAGCGGCGGCACGTGCTGGACCTGGGTCTGGACGCGGACACCGCCGAGCTGCTGGCCTCGGGACGCGTCGCGACCGACGAGGTGCACCTGGTCGGCGACCGGCTGCTGGCGATCAACCAGCGGCCCACCGACCTGGAGGGCGGCCCGCCCGGCAGCGTCGCCACCCTGCGCGACTCGACCGAGCTGCGGGCGCTGCTGGGCCGGGCGGAGGCGGCCCGCGAGCGCCTGGACCTGCTGTACGCCGCCGGCGTGGGCATCGGCACCAGCCTGGACGTGACCGGCACGGCGAAGGAGCTGGCCGAGCTGGCCGTGCCGCGGTTCGCCGACTTCGTCACCGTGGACCTCTTCGACGCCGTCCTGTCCGGGGAGGAGCCGGAGCCGGGCGGCGCGCTGCGCCGGACGGCGGTCAGCGGGGTACGTGCGGAAACGCCGCTGTTTCCGCTGGGCCACCAGCTGCGGTTCGTGGACTCCTCGCCGCACGGGGTGAGTCTGCGGACGGGCCGGGCGGTCAGCGAGCCGAGCCTGGCCGGGGCGGCGGGCTGGCAGGCGCAGGACCTGGAGCGTTCGGCGCTGGTCGTGGAGTACGGCATCCACTCGCTGATCACCGTGCCGGTGCGGGCGGGCGGCCGGGTGCTGGGCGTGGTGACCTTCTGGCGCGCCGAGCGGCCCGAGCCCTTCGACGAGGAGGAGCTGGCGCTGGCGGAGGAGCTGGTCACGCGGGCGGCGGTGGCCATCGACAACGCGCGCCGCTACACCCGGGAGCACGGCCTCGCGGTGACGCTGCAGCGCAGTCTGCTGCCGCGCAGCCTGCCGGCGCAGAACGCGCTGGACATCGCCTACCGGTATCTGCCGGCGCAGGCCGGGGTGGGCGGCGACTGGTTCGACGTACTGCCTCTGTCGGGCGCGCGGGTGGCGCTGGTCGTGGGCGATGTGGTCGGCCACGGCTTGCACGCGGCGGCGACCATGGGCCGGCTGCGCACCGCGGTGCACAACTTCTCCGCGCTGGACCTGGCGCCGGACGAACTGCTGACGCTGCTGGACGAGCTGGTGGGACGGATCGACCAGGACGAGGCGGCGGACGGCACCGCCGCCCCGGTCACCGGCGCGACCTGTCTGTACGCGGTGTACGACCCGGTGGCGCGGCGCTGCACCGTGGCGCGAGCCGGCCATCCGCCGCCGGCGGTGATCGGGCCGGACGGCGGCGTGGAGTTCGCCGAGGTGCCGGCCGGTCCGCCGCTGGGGCTGGGCGGCCTGCCGTTCGAAGCGGTGGAGCTGGACCTGGCGGAGGGCAGCCGGCTCGTGCTGTACACGGACGGGCTGGTGGAGGACCGGGAGCGGGACATCGACAGTGGTCTGGAGCTGCTGCGCTGGGCGCTGGCCGGGGCGGGCGCCTCGCCGGAGGACACCTGCCGGGCGGTCCTCGACGCGCTGCTGCCGGCCCGGCAGGCCGACGACATCGCGCTGCTCGTCGCGCGTACCCGGGCGCTGGGCCCCGGCCAGGTCGCCGAGCGGGAGGTGCCGATGGAGCCGTCGGCGGTCAAGGAGGTGCGTGCGTTCGTCACCCGGCAGCTGGCGGAGTGGGGACTGGAGGAGCTGGAGTTCACCACGGAGCTGATCCTCAGCGAGCTGGTCACCAACGCGATCCGGTACGGCAGCGCCCCGGTGCGGGTGCGGCTGCTGCGCGACCGCAGTCTGATCTGCGAGGTCTTCGACGGCAGCAACACCTCGCCGCACCTGCGGTACGCGGCCCTGTCCGACGAGGGCGGGCGTGGTCTGTTCCTGGTGGCGCAGCTGACGGAACGCTGGGGGACGCGCTACACCCGGCACGGGAAGATCATCTGGGCGGAGCAGCCGCTGCCGTGAGCCCGGCGTCGCACCCATCAAGCGGACCTTTGACTTCCCATAAGGCGCGCTTATGAGGTCATAGAGCGGACCCCCGTACCGACTTAGGTTTGCCTTAGTTTAGGCTTCCCGTCGAGTCGATCATTCGCCGCTCGAAGGGAAACCCGTCATGCCTCGCCCCCTGCGGGTCGCCATCGTCGGTTCCGGCCCCGCCGGGATCTACGCCGCCGACGCGCTCCTCAAGTCCGAGGTGGCCGCCGAGCCCGGCGTGTCCATCGACATCTTCGAGCGCATGCCCGCGCCGTTCGGCCTGATCCGCTACGGCGTCGCCCCCGACCACCCGCGGATCAAGGGCATCATCACGGCCCTGCACCAGGTGCTGGACAAGCCGCAGATCCGCCTCTTCGGCAACGTCGACTACCCGAGCGACATCTCCCTGGACGACCTGCGCGCCTTCTACGACGCGGTGATCTTCGCGACCGGCGCCACGACCGACCGCGCGCTGCCGATCCCCGGCATCGACCTCGACGGCTCCTACGGCGCCGCCGACTTCGTCTCCTGGTACGACGGCCACCCGGACGTGCCGCGCACCTGGCCGCTGGAGGCGGAGAAGGTCGCGGTGCTCGGCGTGGGCAACGTGGCCCTGGACGTGGCCCGCATCCTCGCCAAGACGGCGGACGAACTGCTGCCGACCGAGATACCGGCGAACGTGTACGACGGCCTGAAGGCCAACAAAGCCGTCGAGATCCACGTGTTCGGCCGCCGTGGCCCGGCGCAGGCGAAGTTCAGCCCGATGGAGCTGCGCGAGCTGGACCACTCCCCCAACATCGAGGTCATCGTCGATCCGGAGGACATCGACTACGACGAGGGCTCGATCGCCACCCGGCGCGGCAACAAGCAGGCCGACATGGTCGCCAAGACCCTGGAGAACTGGGCGATCCGCGACACCGGCGACCGCCCGCACAAGCTGTTCCTGCACTTCTTCGAGTCGCCCACCGAGATCCTCGGCGAGGACGGCAGGGTGGCCGGCCTGCGCACCGAGCGCACCGAACTGGACGGCACCGGCAACGTGCGCGGCACGGGCAAGTTCACCGACTGGGACGTGACGGCGGTCTACCGCGCGGTCGGCTACCTCTCCGACAAACTCCCCAAGCTGCCCTGGGACCTGGACAGCGGCACGGTGCCCGACGAGGGCGGCCGGGTCATCGAGGAGAGCGGCAGCCACCTGCAGTCGGTGTACGTCACCGGCTGGATCCGGCGCGGCCCGATCGGCCTCATCGGCCACACCAAGGGCGACGCCAACGAGACGGTGGCCAACCTGCTGGACGACCACGCGAACGGCCGTCTGCACACGCCGGCCTCGCCCGCCCCGGAGGCGGTCGACGCCTTCCTGGCCGAGCGCAGCGTCCGCTTCACGACCTGGGACGGCTGGTACGCCCTGGACGCCGCCGAGAAGGCGCTGGGCGAACCTCAGGGCCGCGAGCGCGTGAAGATCGTGGAACGCGAGGAGATGCTGAAGGCGAGCGGCGCGTAAGCGTCCGGCCGCCCGCGCGCGGACCGAGGGGCCGGTGACCGACGAGGTCGCCGGCCTCTCGGCGCGAGCACGCCTCAGCGGGCGCGGAGCCGCCGGCCGCCGGCCACCGCCGGCGTCGCGGTGAGCAGCAGCACAGCCCCCGCCTGGGCGAGGAGTCCGGCGAGCAGCACCGCGGCACGGGCGAGCCGCCTGCGTTCCCGCAGCAGGGCGAAGTAGCCGGCCGTCCACAGCAGTGGCAGGGTCCACTGGGCGAGCGCCGCCACGCTGCCGACCGTCCGCCCGATCCGGTGAATCCGAATCCGGACAGGAACATGCGCCACTGCGCGGCCCCGTGCGTCGCCGCCCAGGTGACCGTCAGGAGCCGGTCCGCGACCGCCGCGGCCGCTTGGAGCAGGACGGCGAACAGCGCGAACCGGCGTACGGCGGAGCCCAGCAGCGCGAGCGATCTCCTCCTCGCGCTCCGCGCGGTAGTAGGCGAGGAGCAGGGGCAGGACGGCTCGGTAGCGCGCCTCGAGGAGTGTCGTCATGCCGGACATCCGGCCAGTCCGGGTCCCGCGGCGGGCGGGGCGGTCGGCAGGGGGTGCGGGGGCGCGGCGGCGGGGCGGTCGGCAGGGGTGCGAGGGCGCGGCGGACCTCGGCGATACGCCGCTTGGCCGCGCTCGCGCCGGCGGCCATGCGCTCGGCCTCGGTGTCGAGGGTGCGCACGCCGTCGTCGGTGAGGCGGTAGTAGCGCCGGAGCCGGCCCTGCTGGACCTCTTCGCGGTCCAGGACCGTCCGCGGTCAGCCGGTCGAGCACGCCGTCCAACGTGTCCCCCACGCCCGCCACTCACCCCTTCGCGCCGCGAAACACTCCCCCGCAGCGCGTGGGAGGCGGATGGCGCGGGCGGAGCGTGGGCATGCTGTGAGCGAGGCCACTTCCGGTGCACCGGGTGGATCTTCCTCGGTACCTGCCCGCCTGATCGGCTCCCACGAAGGACAACCACTCTTGTCTCTGACGATTCCTGACGCTCCCTCGGCGCGCCGCCCGGGTCGTTGCTGGACGATCCGGGTCGTCGGTCACCGCGACCGCAGCGCCTCGGTCACCTGCTCCTCGGCATGTGTGATGCCGGCCCGTTCCCGCGACCTCGCGGCGCTGCGCCGGTTCGCCGAGGCGCATGCCCTCGCGCACGCCCGGGCCGCGGCCGTGCGCGCCGACGCCGCCTGCTGGTGCCGCCATCAGCGGTGCGCCCCGCACGAGGACACCCGGGTCTCCTGCGGAGGCACGGTGTTGCTGGTGCTGCGCCACGATCCGGCGGTGGGGCAGGTCTGGTCGCTGAGCGAGGTCTGCTCCGCGTGCGCGCCGCTGATCAGCCACGCGCGCGTGGTGGCCCGGGCCGCGGCCCGGCCGGCCCCGCCCGCACCGCGCCCGTCGGCCACCGGGGCCCACCCGGCCGCCGGCGACCGGCCCGCACCCCGTTCCGGGCCGGTGGCGGCGCCGTTCGTCCCGGGCGGCTTCAGCGCGCCCCCGGCCGACGCCGTACCCATGCCACGAGAACGCCCTCGGCCCGGCCGGCGCCGCGGCCGTCCGGCACGGGAGGGCAGCGGCAGCACCTGAGCCGCGGTCAGGGACGAGCGAGGGCCTGCTCCAGCAGGCCCTGCAGCGTGCGCTGCTGTTCCCCGCTCAGGCCGGCCAACGGCGAGTCCTGTTCGAGGAGTTCGAGGAGCCGGCCTCGCAGGGCGCGCCCCTGCTCGGTGAGCACCAGGTGCCGTGCGCGTCGGTCGGTGGGGTGCGGGCGACGCTCCACCAGGCCCTGCTTCTCCAGCCTGTCGACGACGAACGTGGCGTTGGACGGCTCGCAGGTCATGCGTTCGGCCAGTTCCCGCATGGTCAGCGGACCGGTCATCTCCCGCAGTGCGGTCGCCTGCGGCGCGGTGAGCCCGAGCGCCTCGGCGCGCTCGCGCACATGGTCGGCGATCTGCTGGGCCAGCCCGTTGACCAGACCGCACAGCCGCCGCTCGGCGACGGCCTGCGGCTCGGAGGACGGGGCCGTGCGCCCTTCGGTGGACAGGGCCGTGCGCCGCTCGGGGGACGTGGTCATGCACCGATGCTAGCAAGACTCCATCAAGTCATTACCTTTCAAGCTTGAATGTTTCTAGCTTGATGCATATGGTTGCGGCCAGGCCGACGGCACCCGCCGCGGCGTTCGGCACCAACCGGGAGGACTCATGGGGGACTTGACGCTCGACGAGGACACACGGCTGCGACGGCCGGCCGGGATACGGTCACTGCGCCTGGGCGAGCTGCGCGTGTCCTACGTCCCGGACGGGGTGGGGCTGCTTCCACCGAGCGGCTGGCTGCCGGACACCACGGACTCGGTGTGGTCCACGCACTCTCAGTACCTGGACGACACCGGCCACCTCGTGGCGAGCATCGGCTCCCTGCTGGTGGAGCACGGCGACCGCGCGCTGCTGATCGACACCGGTTTCGGGCCGCGGTCCCTGCCGCCCGACCCGGACACCCCGCGCGGCGCCATTCGCGGCGGCGCGCTCCTCGACAGCCTCGCGGCGCTCGGCCGCCGCCCCGAGGAGATCGAGGCCGTGGCCTTCACCCATCTGCACGCCGACCACACGGGCTGGGCCCTGCATCCGGCACCGGGCGCGGACCGGCCCCCGTTCGACCACGCCGAGCATCTGCTGTCCGCGCCGGAGTGGGCCGCGCACGGCCCGGTCCTGACGCCGAGGGCCGGGGTGCGCACACCGGCCGACGGCGAGGAGGTCTTCCCCGGAGTGCGTATGCGCGTCAGCGCGGGTCACACCGCCGGGCACGCCGAGTACGTGATCAGCGGGGGCGGGCGACGGCTGATCGCCTTCGGCGACGCCTTGCACTCACCGGTCCAGGTCGACCACCCCGAGTGGTCCGCCGCGGTCGACCACGATCCCGCCCTCGCCGCCCGCCACCGGCGCCGGCTCGTCGCCGAGCTGGCCGAGCCCGGCACGATCGGCTTCGGCGTCCATTTCGCCGACGTGGTCTTCGGAGTCGTACGACCGGACGGCGAGGGTCCGGCCTGGCGGCCGCTGGACGACTGAACGGCTGGACGACTGAACGACTGAACGGCTGAACGGCCACCCGCTGCGGTCCGGCGCCCGCGCAGAGGGGCCACCCGGCGACAGCCCGAGCGGACGAGGCGCCGCGTGGCCGAAACGGACAGGACCCGTCCCTATGCGGATGGTGGACGGGCCCTGTCCGCCCCGACGATTGTGCTGGGCGGGGCCCGGCCCGAACCACGGCGTGCGCGCCGCCGACCAGGGTGAACGGCGCACACGCCGTGTGCGCGGCGCGCGTCCCGTTCGCCCGGCGCCCTCCCCGTGCCCGACGTGCCTCCCGTGCTCCCGGCCGGCCTCCGTTTCCCCCGCCTGCCTCCGTTTCCCCCGCCTGCCTCCGTTTCCCCCGCCTACCTCCGTTCGCACGACGGCCGACACGGGGATCACCCGGATCACCCGCCGACATGCCGCCGCACGCCCCGGGTACCCGGCCCGCATGAACGAGCGCAAGACACCCGATCCGCAGGAGGCCGCCCGCACGGCGGAGAACGCCGACGAGCAGCGGGCCGCGTCCCGCCCCTTCAGCTACCCCTACGGCGAACGGCGCGCCGGCGTCCGCGCCACCCGGCACATCAGCCGCGAACAGGCCGATGCCGAGAGCGTCCCCGGAGTGCCCAGCGGCTACGGCACCACGGGCGGCGGCCAGCCGAACACCCGCAGCGCCGACGCCCGGCCGGGCCCGGACGAGGCGGACGAGGAGGCCGGCGTGACGGACATCGTGGCCGGCCTGGAACCCCACCCCGACCGCGAGGAGTGACACCGCCGACCGCCGGCCGGGGCCGACACGCGGTCCGTGCCCTCACCCCCGTGTGCTCCACGGGGGTCGCGGCGACGATACTGGCAGTGCACGTCGTCCCCGCCCTCACGAACGGACCCATGCCGACCTCGCCCGCGGACCGCCCCGATCCCTCCACGACACCCCCGACGCTGTGGCCGGCCCGCGGCCGCTTTCTGAGGTCCGCAGCCGCCGGTGTGCTGCGCCGACACCTGCAGCGGCTGAAGGACGAGGGTGCCGTCCAGGACTTCCTGGAACTGCCCGAGGACGAGTCTCCCGCCGGACGGCGCGTCTTCGAGGCGCGCTGGCAGGTGGCCGACGCGGTGACCGTCCGGGCACGCCTGACCGTCGCCATGGGCGCCGAGCACGGCCAGGAATGGCTGCTGCTCGCCGAGTCCGAGCGGCCGTGGGACCTGCGCTGGCCGTCACCGGCGGGCGTCTTCTGGCCGGACGACCCGAACGGCGGCTGGGCGCACGAGTCCGTGACGGGACTGCGTTTTTGCCAGGCCAACGCGCTGCCGGAGGACGACAAGGCGCTGCGGCGGGTCCTGAAGGACGCCCTGCGCGACCGCTGGAGCATCCATGTCGTCGTCCACGAGGCGATGACGCCCGACGAGCGCGGCCGTGGCCCGCTCACCCCCTTCCTGCCGCCGGGCCTGCACCACCGTGTCGTGGAGCACCGGGCCGCCCCGCACCAGTTGCGGGCCCTGAACTACGCGCTGCGCGACGCGGGCGTGGAGGTGCCGCGCGGCGGTGCTGTGGTGCTGCCCGGCGCCCCGGTTCCCCACGGCTTCAGCGCCGCCGACTTCTCGGTGCGCAGCGTGTTCCTGGACGGCTCCGCGCCCGTGGAACTGATCAACGCGGTCACCCGGTCCGCCGCACTGGCGCGGCCGCTCCCGGACGACGCGGCACAGCAGCTGGCGGCGCTGCGGGAGGAGTGGCATCTGTACACGCTCGAGGAGGAGCTGGAGCGCCAGCGCGCGCTGGTCGCCATGTACGCCGACGCGCTGGAGGCGATGACGCGCTCCCGTGACCTGTACCGGGAGGCCGCCGAACGGGCGCACGAGGCGCTGGCCGCGTACCGGGAGAGCGCCGCGGCGACCGCCGGGGACCCGCCGGCGCCGGCGCGGGCCGCCGGTGGCCCGCTGCAGCAGCTGACCCGGACGTTCGAGCGTCTGAAGATCTCCGGCCGCTCCCTGCGGCCCGCGCCTTCCCCCGAGCCCGTTCTCGCGGGGCCCTCCGGCACGGGTGAGCCGCCGGCTCCCGGTCAGCCCGCCGCTGCGGCGGAGCGCGCCTCCGAGGAGATCCTCCCGTCACGCGAACCCGCCTTCGACGAGGAGGCGGCTTCCCGAGGTGGCCCCGCCTCCGAAGAAGAGATCACCCCTCCGCGTGAACCCGCCCTCGACGGGGAGACCGCTCCTACGGGTGAGCCCGCCGCCGTCGGCCAATCGGTTCAGGACAGCAGCGGCAGCCGTTCCGCGTCGGAGCCCAGTGTGCGCCGCTCCTCCTGAGTGAGGGGCACGCGGCCCGTCGTGGCACGCGCGTAGTGCTCGTCGCTCCAGTTCAGGGGCACGGTGCGGCCCAGCAGTCCGTCCAGGGTGGCCCGTACCGCGGCGAGGCCCTCCGGCGCGGGTCGCGGGGCCCCGGTCAGGGACAGCGTGAGGTCGAGGTGGTGCACGGTGGCCTCGACGGCGAGCGTGGTCAGCAGGTCCCCCACGGTCAGCACGTGACCCTGGGTGCGTACGGCCCGCGCCGGATCGGCCTCCGCGCCGGCGGTGACGGTGGCGGCCGCGGTCTCCAGGTACAGCTCGCGCAGCTGACCGAAGCCGAGGAACATGCTCGCGCTCACCCGGGTCCAGCGCCGCCCGTTCGCCGCGCCGACCGGATCCGGCGCCCAGTCGTGCCAGTACGTCACGGCGTCCCGGTCCGGTGGCGCTGTCGCGGGCGTGTGCAGGGCGACGAGCGCGCGCTGGGCGTCGGAGAGGCAGTGGAAGACGAGGTCACGCACGGCCCAGCCGGTGCACCCGGTGGGCAACCACGACGCGTCGTCGTCCAGCGTCGCGACGACCGCTGCGAAGGCCCGGTAGGAGGCGCGCAGGGCGTCGACGGGGCCGGTGCCGTCCCGGTGATCGCCTGTCATGGGGCGAGCCTAGGCAGCGCGCCCCGGCGGTCCGCCACCGGTTTCCGGCCATCGGCAGGTGTCGCCCGGCGCGGTCGGGATACGCGGACAGGACGACACGACGCCCCCGTCCGGAGGGGAACACGACATGGGCAGCGAGCACCCCGCACCGCCGGCCGCGTACCGTTCCGACACGACCCTCCGGGTCAACGGCAAACCGCACACCCTCACCGTCGACCACCGGCGCACCCTGCTCGACCTGCTGCGCGAGGAGCTGGGCCTGACCGGCGCCAAGAAGGGCTGCGACCACGGCCAGTGCGGCGCGTGCACGGTCCTGGTGGACGGCCGCCGCGTCAACGCCTGCCTGCTGCTGGCGGTGGCGGCGGACGGCTGCGAGGTGACGACCGTGGAGGGCCTCGCGGGCGACGGCGAGGCATCGCACCCGCTCCAGCGGGCGTTCGCCGAGCGGGACGCCTTCCAGTGCGGATACTGCACACCGGGCCAGCTCTGCTCCGCGCTCGGCGCGCTCGCCGAGGCCGAGGCCGGGCATCCCTCCCACGTCACGGACCCGGCGGCGCCGTCCGGCCGGCCCGTGCCGCTCACCCGGGAGGAGATCCGCGAGCGGCTCAGCGGCAACCTGTGCCGGTGCGGAGCGTATCCACGCATCGTCGACGCCGTGGAGGACGTGATCCCATGAAGCCCTTCGGCTATGTGCGGGCGGGCAGCGTCGCGGAGGCCACCGAGGCGTACGCCGCCCACCCCGGGGCCCGTTACCTCGGCGGCGGCACCAACCTGGTCGACCTGATGAAGCTCGGCGTGGAACAGCCGGCCGTCCTGGTCGACGTCACCCGGCTGCCGCTGGCCGGCGTGGAGGAGCTGGCGGACGGCTCCCTGCGGGTGGGCGCCCTCGTCCGCAACAGCGACCTCGCCGCCCACCCCCTGGTCCGCGACCGCTACCCGGCGCTCTCGCAGGCGCTGCTCGCGGGCGCCTCGGGGCAGCTGCGCAACGCCGCCACCACCGGCGGCAACCTGATGCAGCGCACCCGCTGCCCCTACTTCCAGGACCTGTCCAAGCCGTGCAACAAGCGTGAACCGGGCACCGGATGCGGCGCCCTCGACGGCGTCCACCGCGACCACGCGGTCCTCGGGCACTCCGCGCACTGCATCGCCACCCACCCCTCGGACATGGCGGTCGCGCTGGCCGCGCTCGACGCGCGGATCGAGGTGTACGGCCCCGGTGGCGCCCGGCAGATCGCGGCGGACGTCTTCCACCGGCTGCCCGGGGAACATCCGGAGCAGGACACCGAGCTGCGGCCGGGGGAACTGATCACCGGGGTGCTGCTGCCGACGGCGACGGCCGGACTGCCCTCGCGCTACCGCAAGGCCCGCGACCGGGCGTCGTACGCCTTCGCGCTGGCATCCGTCGCGGCGGTGCTGCACGTGGCGGACGGGGTCGTGCAGCGGGCCGGCATCGCCTTCGGGGCGCTGGCGCACCGGCCGTGGCGGGCCCGCCGCGCCGAGGAGGTGCTGCGCGGCGCGGCGCCGACCGTGGCCGCGTTCGAGCACGCCGTCGACCTGGAGCTCGCCGACGCGCGCCCACTGCGCGACAACGCGTTCAAGGTGCCGCTCGCCCGCAATCTCGCCGTGGACGTCCTGACCGGCCTGGCCCGGCCCTCGGGGCTCTGACCGGCATCCGCCAGGAGGAAGCATGACCGCCACCGCCGTGGGCGCGCCGGCCGAACGCCGGGAAGCGCGCCTGAAGGTCTCCGGCACCGCCCGCTACGCCGCCGAACACGACCTGCCGGGCCGGCTGTTCGCCCGCCCGGTGCCGGCCACCGTCCCGCGCGGCCGGGTCACCGCCGTCGACGCCGCCGCAGCGCTCGCCGCGCCCGGCGTCGTCACGGTGCTCACCCCCGACAACGCGCCCCGCCTGGGCGAGTCGGACGATCCGGCGCTCGCCGTGCTGCAGGACTCCCGGGTGCCGCACCGGGGCTGGTGCGTGGCGCTGGTGGTGGCCGAGACCCTGGAGGCGGCCCGGGCCGGCGCCGCCGCGCTCCGCGTGACGTACGCGGAGGAGCCGTACGACGTGACGCTGACCGAGGACCATCCGGAGGCGTACGTCCCCGAGAAGGCCAACGGCGGGTACCCGGCGGTGCGCGAACACGGCGACCCGGACGGCGCGTTCGCCTCGGCGGCCGTGCGCGTGGACGCCACCTACCGGGTGCCGCCGCTGCACAACCACCCCATGGAACCGCACGCCAGCACCGCGCACTGGGACGGCGAGCGGCTCACGGTGTACACCTCCAGCCAGGGCACGTCCGTCGTGAAGATGGTGCTCGCCGGGCTGTTCGACCTTCCCCAGGAGCGGATCTCGGTGGTGGCCGAACACGTCGGCGGAGGCTTCGGTTCCAAGGGGACCCCGCGCCCGGACGTCGTCCTCGCGGCGATGGCGGCGCGCGCCACGGGACGGCCCGTCACGATGGCGTACCCGCGCCGCTTCCTGCCGTGCGCCGTCGGCCATCGCGCGCCGACCGTGCAGCGGTTGCGGCTCGGGGCCGACGCCGACGGCCGGCTGACCGCGCTGCTGCACGAGAGCACCACGCACACCTCGCGCATCAAGGAGTTCGTGGAACAGGCGGCGGTACCCGCCCGCGTCATGTACGCCGCCCCGGGCCACCGCACCGCACACCGTGTCGTCCGGCTCGACGTGCCCACCCCGTCCTGGATGCGGGCGCCCGGTGAGGCGCCGGGGATGTACGCGCTGGAGTCGGCGATGGACGAGCTGGCCTGCGCCCTGGGCATGGACCCGGTGGAGCTGCGGATCGTCAACGAGCCGGAGACCGAGCCGGACAGCGGCAAGCCGTTCAGCAGCCGGCACCTCGTGGAATGCCTGCGCGAGGGCGCCCGCCGCTTCGGCTGGGCGCAGCGCGACCCGCGGCCGGGGGCGCGGCGGCAGGGACCGCTGCTGCTGGGCACCGGGGTGGCCGCGGCGACGTATCCGGTCCTGATGCAGCCGTCGACCGCGCGGGCCCACGCCCGGTCCGACGGCACGTTCCTCGTCGAGATCAACGCGACGGACATCGGCACGGGCGCCCGGACGGTGCTCGCGCAGATCGCCGCCGACGCACTGGGCGTACCGCTGGACCGAGTGTGCACCGACGTGGGGAGCAGTGACCTGCCGTACGCCTCACTCGCCGGCGGGTCCTCCGGCAGCGCCTCGTGGGGCTGGGCGGTGCACGAGGCGTGCACCCGGCTGGCGGAGCGGCTCGCCACGCGGACGGAGCCGGTGCCGTCCGAGGGACTCACCGCCGAGGCCGACACGTCCGGTGCGGCCGACGCCGACAGCCCGTACTCCCGGCACGCCTTCGGGGCGCACTTCGCCGAGGTCGCCGTGGACACCGTCACCGGCGAGGTCCGGGTGCGCCGGCTGCTGGGCGTGTACGCGGCCGGACGGATCCTCAACGCCCGTACGGCGCGCTCGCAGTTCGTCGGCGGGATGACGATGGGGCTGGGCATGGCCCTGACGGAGGACAGCACCGTGGACCCGGCGTTCGGTGACTTCGTCCAGTCCGACCTGGCGTCCTACCACGTGCCCGTGAACGCCGACGTGCCCGACATCGAGGCGCACTGGATCGAGGAGGACGACACCCGCCTCAACCCCATGGGCAACAAGGGCATCGGCGAGATCGGCATCGTCGGCACGGCGGCGGCCATCGCCAACGCCGTCCACCACGCCACGGGCGCCCGCCTGCGCGATCTCCCGCTGACCCCGGACAAGGTGCTGGGGGCGCTGACCGGCCCGGGCTGAGCGCGCGGGCCACACACGGACGGGCCCTGCGGGCTCCACGACGGCGACGGCCGCTGCCAGGGTCCACTGCGACCTGGCGGCGGCCGTCGCGCTGCGCGTTTCCGCGAACTCGCCTCTACTCGGAGGAGACCCGCTCCCCCACCGCCTCGGGGGACATCCGCTCCCCCACCGCCTCAGGGACCGGCGCCGGTTGCGGGGCCGGGCGGGCGGCGGCCGGGCGCACGCACAGCGCCGCGAGCGCGATGAGGGCGGCGGCGAGCGCCAGGGGGCCGGTGATCCAGGGCGGTGCGGCCGTCAGCCCGAGGGAACGCGACAGGACCGCCACGTCGATCCGGCCGACCAGCAGCCGTAGCGCCGCGAGGGCCGCCGGTACGGCCACCGCCGCCCCGAGCACGGGCAGCGCCGGGCGCCGGCGGGTCAGCAGCAGCGCCAGCAGCAGGCACAGGGCCGACAGTCCGAAGGCCAGGCCGTACACCCGGGCCGGTGCGCCGGCGCGGTGCAGCGGGAACCAGGCGGCGCCGCACAGCGCGAGCACCAGGGCGGCGAGACGGGCCGCCCAGGACGCGAGCACGGCGGACGGGCCGTCCTCACGGGCCGCCGGTTCGCCCGCCTTGTCCGCTGCGTCCGGCGGCGCTTGCTCTGCGGCGGACGGCTCGGGCGGCGCCTGCGTGGCGCGCTGCGCCCGCTCGCGGGCCAGCCGCCCGACGAGTTCCACCAGCTCCTCCACGGGGCGGCCGGTGGCGGCCGCGCGTACGGCCTCGTCGCCGCAGTGCTGCTCCGCCGGTTCGCGGTAGAGCAGCTCCATCAGCCGGGTGACCTCCTCGACCGGGCGGTGTTCGGCGGCGGCGCGGATCATCTCGTCGGCGTCCCCGGCGCGGTACGGGGGCCGGGAGAACACGGCGACCAGGCGGCTGACGTCCTCCACGGGCCGTTCGATGCCGACGGCACGCAGCACGTCGGCCGCCGTGCCCGCGTACTCCCCGGACTGCTGCAGGAGGGTGATCAGCTGGACGATGTCCTCCAACGGCCGCTGCGCGGCGGCGACGTGGAGCAGGCCACCGACCGGGTCGGCGCCACGGGTCGCGCCACGCCCTGGATCCGCCTCGGCGGAGGCGGGAGCGGGGGCGGAGGTGGCCGGGGCGGCGTCCTCACCGGGGACCCCGTCCGTTGCGAGCTCGCCGGGGCCGCCGCCCGCGCCGGACGGAACGTCCGCGCCCGGACGGGGACTCACCCCGGACGGCACGTGCGCGTGCGCCTGCGCGTGCGGTGACGGGTCGCCGCCGGTCGGGACATCCGGGTTCGGGGACGGGTCGCCGCCGGTCGGGACATCCGGGTTCGGGGACGAGGCGGGGCCCTGCGGGACATCCGGACCCGGGAACGAGCCCGAGCCGGGCGGAACATCCGCACTCTGGGGCGCGGTCACACCGTAGGGGACCGCCGCGCCTGGCTGGACACCGGCGCCGGACGGGACCTCGACGTTCGGCTGGACACCCGCGCCCGACGGGGCCACCCCATCCGGCTGAACACCCGCGCCGGACGGGACCGCCGTGTCCAGGCCCGAGCCCGGGCTTGGTGCCGCGCCCGTGCCGTACGTGACGTCCGTGCCCGAGGCGTCCGGGCCTGGCCCGACACCGCCGCTGGACGGCGCGTCGGCACCCGGCGCTGCGTTCGCTTCTGACGGGACGCCCGAGGCCGACGCGGCCTCCGTGCCCGCCTCGACGCCCGCACGCGCCGCGGCTCCCGCGCTCAAGGCGGCGCCCATGCCGGAAACGGCACTCATCCCGGACACGGCGCCCACCCCGGACACGGCGCTCATGCCCGAAGCGGTACCGATGCCGGGCTCGGCGCCCGCGCCGCCGCCGGTGAGGTCCGCCGCAGGCAGACCGGCCCCAGCGGGCACGGCATCCGCAAACGCAGCGGCATCCGCAGCCGCAGCGGAGTGCACCCCTGTCACGGGGTGCGCCCCCGCCGCGTAGGCCGCCGGCATGGCATCCGCGCCGGGGTGGGCAGCCGGCGCGGGCGTAGGCGCGGACTGCGGTGCCGGCTCGGGTGGCGGTTCCGCGACCCGCGCCGGTTCCGCGACCCGCGCCGGTTCCGCGACCCGCGCCGGTTCCGCGACCCGCGCCGGTTCCGCGGCCCGAGCCGGACCGGCGTCACGCGCCGGGTCCGTGTCGGCCGCGGGCCCCGGATCGGGACCGGCGGGAAAGGCCCCGGGCGCCGGGCCCGGCGATGCGGCCTGAGCCTCGGCGGGGTCGGTCAGGGCGGTGTGGGGACGGTCCGGACCTTGCCGTGAAGAGCGGGTGATCATCATGGGCCCTCTCTGAGGGGTGCGGTCGCACCCGGCCCCCGAGCTGCGACACGCGGCTTGCCCTGCCCATTACTAAGGGGTGGCAGTCCGGCCCGCCACTCCATTCGCGCACCCGTGTGACGACGGAGGACGCGCGGGACGCGGGCGCCCACCAGAGGGGAAGCCCGCGAGAACGGTTTCTCCCGGCGAGGCGGTAACCGCGCCCGGAAACGGGAATCCGTCAATCGAAAGCGGGGGAAGAGCAGACGCGGCGCGGCGTTCCGCGCACAGGGGAGGACTCGTGGACACGACCACCACGCGCGCCGTCCTGCCGGCCGACGTTCTGCCCGATGCCCTCCATCCGGACGACATCGCCGTACTCCTGCGCGCACCGCGGTTCCCGCGCTCTCTCGCGCACCGCGCCGCACCGGCGAGCTGACCACCGGGAGCCCCCGGCCCGCACATCCTCTTCACCACCGCGTCACGACGGGCGACGAGGCCCAACTCCGCGCCGATCACGCAGAGTAAGGAAACCATTCACCCGTTCGATTCGTATAAGTGACTGGAGGTCGCAGGACCGCGCTGGCCAAGGGGCGCCGCACGGCGGCACCACTTGTTCGATGCAGTACCGACGAGGGAGAGACGATGCAACCGTTCGCGCTCAACTACGCACGCCCTGCTGCGGAGTTGGATTTCTCCGTTCCGTACGCCTACGACTCCGGGCTGCAGTTGAACGTGCTCATCGACGGCCGGATCGCCGCCCGCGACCATGCACTGCTCAGGGAGTTGGGGACCACGACGTCGACGGCGGGCTCCAAGACCCACTTCGACGACTGAACGCGAGACCGCCGACAATGACCGTGCTGATCCTGACCTGTGAAGAGGACGTGACCGCCGACATGGTGGTGGTCCACCTCAACGCGGCCGCGATACCGGTGGTCCGGCTCGACCCGGCCGATCTCACCGGGGGTGTCGCGCTCTCCGGCGAGTACGTCCACGGGGCGTTTCGCGGCCATCTGTCGTCCGGGGGGCGCCTTGTGAGCCTGGACGGCCTGCGGTCCGTGTGGGTGCGCAGACCCGGCGCCGCGGCCGCACGGGCGCCGCACGCGTCGGCGTGGCTGACGGAGGAGTCCGCGCAGGCGCTGTACGGCATGCTCCGCGGCAGCGACGCGCGGTGGATGAACCACCCCGACGCGGCCCGCCGCGCCCGGCACAAGCCCTGGCAGCTGCACCTAGCCCAGCGTTGCGGGCTGCCCGTGCCGGCCACGCTGATCACGACGTTCCCGCAGGCGGCCCGGGACTTCGCCGAACGCTATCCGGACCTGGTCGTCAAACCGGTGTCGGGCGCGCACCCGCAGGATCCGCCGCGGGCCGTGCCGACCAGCCGGGTCGCGCCGGACACCGACTTCTCGGCCGTCGCCTACGGCCCCACCCTGCTGCAACGCCGGATCGCCAAGCGGGCCGACATCCGGCTGACCGCCGTCGGGGAGCGCCTGCTGGCCGCCCGCAAACCGGCCGATCCGCACGCGCACCCCGACCTGGTCGACGTCCGCTTCGACACCTCGGGCACGGTGTGGCAGCCGGCCGAGGTGCCGCCGCGGGTGGCGGAGGCGGTGCGGTCCTATCTGGGGGAGGCGGAACTGGCCTACGGCGCCTTCGACTTCGCCGAGGACGCCGACGGGACGTGGTGGTTCCTGGAGTGCAACCAGTCCGGCCAGTTCGGCTTCGTGGAGGTGGACACGGGCCAGCCGATCGCCCGCGCCATCGCCGAGTGGCTGGGGCGGCCTCCCGCACGCCGGCGGACCCGGCACGTCGACTGCACCGGCTGCGTCCTGCCCTGAACCCTCGGGCGGGTCGCGGCCGGTGCGGTGGTCACTGCGGGCGCGGCGCGGGCAGCATGGCCGTGCGCTGCCAGCCGGCTCCGGGATGGGTGGGGCGCGGGGACGGGTCGGGGTAGCCGCGAGAGCGCAGGGGGCGCATGACCATCTCCAGCTCCCTGTTCACGCGCTCGGCCTCCCGGCGCACCTCGGTGGGTACGTCTCCGCACTCGGCGATCAGTCGGTCGTAGATGGGGGAATCGTGGAACACCCGGCGCTCTTCCTCTCGTGGGCCCGTGTGGTGGGCACGAGGGTCGAGTCTAGGCGTCCTCGTCCGCGCCCGGGTGCGTTACCCCGCAGTCCCGCACACCGGCGCTCGGGCCGGTGCGCGGGTCGTCAGGTGTTTCGTGCGGTCAAACCGCAAGAGACAGGCCGTTGTCGCCGTCCGTCTCGCTGGTCTGGGGCTGCGGCCGGTGCGCGGCCAGAAGCAGGGCGTCCGCCTTGGCGATCGCGTCGTACACGCTCGTGGTGCCCATCAGGACGCACAGGGTGTAGCTCACGTCCTCCAACTCCCGGGCCGTCGCCGGCCTCTCCCTCTCCGCCTGGGCGATCTTGAGTGATGCGTACTGCGTCAGCAGATGCCTGACGACCTTCGGGTCCGGAACCAGCACGGAGCTCCCCTCTCTCGATTTTTTGCTCCGTATGCCCCGCCCTGGCAGGATCATGCACGCTTTCCCCGTTCATTGGCAGGATTTACGGCCAAGACGGGCCGTGGCGACCAAAAATGTCACGTGAGGGTCGCGGAAGCGTCACGGCACGGGCACGTCCGCCGAATTCACCCGACCGTGGGCGAGTGGCGACGGACCGCTTCTTCGCGCGCCGGGCGGCAGTTGGACAGGGCGCATGACCCCCTGTCTACGAACGGTGTCCACCGATGAGTTGGTCCGCCCGCGCCCTGTGCGCGCTCTACGTCGTCACCAGCGCCGGCCTGGCCTGGACGGCCGTCCTGGAGTTCGGCCACGGCCCCGCCTGGGTCGGCTGCCTCTTCAGCGCGGCGAGCCTGGTCCCGCTGATCGCCCTGGTCCGGGAGACGGAACGCCCCGGGCTCGTCGGCGTCCCGGTGCCGCCCGCGTATCCGGACGCCATGGAGGCCCTTGTCCGCGCGGAGCTGAAGGCGGCGTGCTGCGAACGCTGGTGGACCAGCCTGGGCCGGGCCCACGACGCGACGTGCCGCCACCACGCTCACCGCAGCAGCGCGGCCTGACCCTTCCCGGGGAGGCCGGTGCCCGGCTCCTCGGCCGCGTGCGGTCCTCCGTTCAGGCCGCCTGCCCCGCGTGCAGTGCCGTGTAGGCCCCGCCGCGGGCGAGGAGTTCGTCGTTAATGCCGGTCTCCGGGATGCTGCCGTCACCCATCACCACCCTCCGGTCGGCGCCGCGGACCGTGGACAGCCGGTGGGCGACGACGAAGGTGGTGCGGCCGCGCAGCAGCCGGGCGAGCGCCTGCTGCACCAGCGCCTCGGAGCGGGTGTCGAGCGCCGAGGTCGCCTCCTCGGGGCGACGTTCTCCCGGACCGTGCCGTCGAACAGGATCGACTCCTGCGGTACGACGGACACGAAGGTGACGGCGCCGCGCAGCGAGGTGAGTTCGGCCTTGCCCGTGCTGGGTCCACGGCTACACCGGGCGCGGCGGCCTCACACCCGCTGGCCGCTGTCCGAGACGTGCGATCCCCACTCGCCGAGCGCGCGGGCCAGTTCGGTGGTGGCCCGGGAGATCTCCGCGTCCCCCTCGGCCATCAGATGGCGCAGGACACCGCGCCGCTCGCGCACGGCCTGCCGGGCGGCCCGCTCCCAGGTCACGTGGTTCTCACGGTGGTTGAGGAGCTTGGGGTAGGCGGTGGCGGTGCTCTCCCACTGCCGGGCGTCGGCGATGCTCTTGAGCAGCTGGATGATCCGTGCCCGGCAGGAGACATGGGGCAGCTGGGCCAGTTCCCACAGGAAGGGGACGGTGACGGCGGTGGCCTGTTCCACCACGAAGCCGTACTGGCAGATGCGTTTCCGCACATCCTCCAGCGCGGCACGGGCCGTCGCGGGGTCACCGAAGGCGATCTTGTTCAGCAGCAACGGGATCGCCGCCGCGGATCCGGTGGAGTCCTTGATCTCCGCCCAGGGCACCTGCCCGAGGCCGGCGAGCGGCGCCTGCCGTGCCGCTGCCGCGGCGGTGGCGTCGCGATCCGTGCGCGATGTGCTCTGCTGTCCGGTCGGAGCGGTGCGCATGACGTGGGGCCTTTCCACGGCGGTCGGGTCAGCTCGCAGGGGCCGGTCGGCCCGGGAGGCCGGACGGTTCGCCGGCCGAGTGCCTCGCATGCCCGCACAGCCCGGCGCCGCCCGATGACCGCGGCGCTGTCGGAGCAGGTGAGAGCACGTTTTCTCCCTGAAACAACATCAGGACCCGGCGTCCACCCGAGGGTTGACGTCACGGCTATTATCCACGCAGACGGCGCCCGCGTGCAATTGCACGAGAAATTGCGCGCTAAAAAAATCGCCGACGGGTCGGTCACGGCAAGGAGACTGCGATGCCACCAGTACGCAACGGAGTGCGGGCTAGTTCCCTGGACGCCCGCTGGTTGAAGAGCCGGCACAGCAACGCCGAGGGGAACTGCGTCGAAGTGGCACCGCTGACCGAGGGGGGCATCGCGATGCGCAACTCCCGCGACCCGGACGGCCCCGCGCTGGTCTACACGGCCTCGGAGATGGCGGCCTTCCTGGCGGGCGCGAAGGACGGCGAGTTCGACCACCTGGTGTGAGACGGACGCGGGACCCGTTCGGCCGATCCGGGCTCGGACCCAACTCCCCCGGATCGGACGGATGATGGGCCGCATCGGGAACGAGTGCGATATTCTGGCCGCCTGGTCTGCCGGTCAACGGGGAGTGAAGGATGTCCGTTCAGTCGCATCGCCTCTCCCGGCTGGAATCGTATCTGGACCGGTCGGAGCCCGCGCCGACTTTGCTGAAGATGCTGGTCGGCGTCCAGCTGGCCGGTTTCCGCGAGGACGCCGGGTACTCCCAGGACCAGGCCGCCAAGGAACTCGGCTTCAGCGGCGCCAAGCTGTCCCGCATCGAGGCCGGCAAGGGCCGCCGCCCTCCGGCCGAGAGCGATGTGCGCGCCCTGCTGACGCTGTACGGCACCGACGAGTACGAGGCGTCGGTGCTGCTGAGGCTGTTGCAGCGGGCCGGTGAGCCCGGCTGGTGGCAGCGCTACGACAAGCGGCTGATGCCGGAGTGGTTCGAACGGCTGGTGGGGCTCCAGGAGGCGGCGGCCACCATCCGTACCTTCGAGATCCAGTACGTCCCCGGCCTGCTGCAGACCTCTGCCTACACTCAGGCCGTCGTCAAGCGCGGCCTGCCGAACGCGCCCGCGGGCGAGGTGCAGCGCCGCGTGGAGCTGCGCATGCGCCGGGCCGAGTTGCTGCGACGGGAGGATGCGCCCCAGCTGTGGGCGGTCCTCGACGAATCGGTCCTGCTGAGGGTGCTGGGCAGCAAGGACGTCATGCGCGAGCAGCTCCGGCACCTCATCGAGATGGCGGACCACCCGAACGTGACCATCCAGGTCGTTCCGCTGGACGTGACGGACGCGTCGGCGCCCGCGATCCCGATCACCTACCTGCGCTTCGACGGCCTCGACCTGCCGGACGTGGTCTATCTGGAGCACATCCGCAGCGCGAACTTCCTCGAGGACCGCGACGAGACCGAGGAATACCGGTTCGCCCTGGACCGCCTCGCCGACGAGGCCCTGAAACCGCGCGAGACGATCGAGCTGCTGCACGACACCATGACGAGCCGTTACTCCTAGGACGCGCACACCGGCGACTACGGCGCACACCGGCGCAGCGTTGTCGCCCGAGGCGGTCCGGCCTGCGTGGTGATCCAAGGCGGGGGCCGGGCAGCGGCGGGCGACCATGAGACGGCTGTCGGCTGATCGCAGGGATGCCGTCAGCCGGCCGGAAACCGGCGGGCAGCCGGGGGCCGCGACTGTCCGGCCTGCCGGGCGGTGTCCGGTCAGACGACCCGGCCCACTCCGCCGAACTCGATCCACTCGTGGGTGAGCTGGCGCGGCGCGACCTCGGTGTCCGGGCGCCAGGTGGAGACCTCCACCAGACCCGGCTCGAGGATCTCCAGTCCCTCGAACAGCTCGGCGACGTCCTTCTCCTCGCGCACGCGGCCCCAGCGGCCCTGCGTCGCCTGGTCCATGAAGTCGGTGACGAACGCGCGCACCTCGGGATCCTCGCTGACCAGCTGGCACATCACGAGGTAGCTGCCGGGCACGAGACGCCGCGCGACACGGCGTGCCACCGCGAGCGGTCCGTCGGTGTCGCTGTCGGGGATGCAGTGGAAGACCGAGTTGAACAGCACCGCGACAGGCTCGGAGAAGTCGATCAGACGCCGGGTGTCGGGGTGGTCGAAGATCCGGTCCGTGTCGCGCAGGTCGGCGTGGATGACGGTGGTGCGCTGATCCTGCTCCAGCAGCGCCCGGCCGTGCACCAGCACCATGGGGTCGTTGTCGACGTAGACGACGTGCGCGCTGGCGTCGGAACGCTGGGCGACCTGGTGGACGTTGTCCTGCGTGGGCAGGCCGGAGCCGTGGTCCAGGAACTGCCGGATGCCGTGCTCCTCGGAGAGCGTCCGCACGACGCGCTGCAGGAAGTGGCGGTTGTTCAGAGCGAGCCGGCGGGTGCTGGGGACGACCTTGTCGAGCTGCTCGCACGCCGCGCGGTCGGCGGCGTAGTTGTCCCGGCCGCCCAGGTAGTGGTCGTACATGCGTGCGGCCGTCGGCACGGTGGCGTCGATCTCCGTGGTCAACTGCCTGTCTTCCCCCACCGTGCCCCCAACTCCGCATCCCGTCGCCGAAACCGGCAGCACAGAGCGTACTGGCTCGGCGGATGCGGGTTGACCCGTTCGCGCACATACGACGGTGACTTTCGGACACGTGTGCGCCGCGTCCTGTCGGCTCGCACCGCGCACGGCACCCTCGCCCGGTCTTCTCGTGTTGCGCCCGAGGCCTTTGTGGCATATCACCGTTTTGTACACATCTCCCGTGTATCGTCACGCATTCTTCACCGGCGTCGAACGCATCAGCGGGTCGGTTCGGAGCACCCGTGAAGACATTCAGCTGGCCTAGGGGGCTGCCGTGGTCTGGGTCGCCGTACTGCTGTTGCCGTTGTTGTCCGTTCTGCTGCTGATCATGGATCGCATGGAGGAGAGGCTGTTCACCTCCATGCCGACCAGGCACCGGCACGCGGCGCGCCGACGCCATCTGCGTCTGGTGCGCGGCGGGCGGGCGAGCGCCGAGCGCACCGGGGCGGCACCCGCCGCCCCGCCCGACTCGGCGGGTGCCGCCGAACGCCCGGCGGCGTGAGCCGCTGCCGCCGAACGTCGTCGTCGGCAAGCCGGCGCGGGTGTCCCGCGGGCCCGGCGATGTGCCACGCTCGTGCGTGACCTCGCCCACGGGCCGCGAAGACAACCCTGCGAAGGAGCGGCATGCGCATCGGACTGCTCGGCACCGGACCCTGGGCGCGCCTGGTGCACGCCCCCGCGCTCGCCGCCCACGAGGCAGTCGACTTCGTCGGCGTGTGGGGCCGCCGGCCCGAGGCGGCCAAGGAACTGGCCGAGAGCCACGGCGTCCGCGCCTACGACGACATGGACGCCCTGCTCGCCGACGTGGACGCCGTCGCCGTCGCGCTGGCACCCGACGTGCAGGCCGAGCTTGCGGCGCGGGCCGCGCGGGCGGGCCGCCACCTGCTCCTCGACAAGCCGCTGGCCACCTCCGTCGCCGGAGGGCAGGCGGTCGCCGACGCGGTGCGGGAGGCCCGGGTCGCCTCGGTCGTCTTCTTCACCACCCGGTTCCAGCCGGAGTCCGAGGCCTGGATCGCCGAACAGGCGGACCGGGGCGACTGGTTCACCGCGCGGGTCCAGTGGCTGGGCGCCGCGTTCGCCGAGGGCAGCCCCTACGCGGCCTCCCCCTGGCGCCGGGAACGCGGCGCGCTGTGGGACGTGGGCCCGCACGCCCTGTCCGTGCTGCTGCCGGTGCTGGGCGACGTCGAGCAGGTGGCCGCCGCCGCGCACGGGCCGAAGGACACCGTGCACCTCGTGCTGCGGCATGCCGGCGGAGCCTCCAGCGCGCTGGACCTGAGCCTGACCGCGCCGCCCGCCGCGGCCGGGGTCGTGGTGGAACTGCGCGGCGAGTCGGGCGTGACGCGGCTCCCGGAGCGGACCCAAGGGGCGCAGCAGTCGTACGCCCGGGCCGTCGACGCCCTGCTGGCTGCCGCCCGGGACGGCCGCCCCCACCCCTGCGGCGCCGCCTTCGGCCTGCGGGTCACGCGGATCCTCGCCGAGGCGGAAGAGCTGCTGGCGGCGTCGGCGGGCTAGGGGTCCGGGGCTAAGTGTCCGGGGCTAGGTGTCAGGGTCTGCCGTCCGTGAGGCCGGCCTCCGGCGGGTCGGCGGTGCGGCCGGCGTCGAAGGGCTCGTCGCTCCACCGGAACCAGGCCCGGTCGTCCTCGATGTGCAGCAGGAACTCGGCGACGGGGCCCTGCGGGGCGTGCAGGGTCACGGTGCGGGAGATGTCGGCCCGGACCCGGTCCCACGCCTCCCAGTCCTCGTCGTCGGTCAGCGCCAGCTCCCGCTCGAACAGCTCACGCACCGAGCCGTAGGCCGGTCCGGCGGCGAACCGCCCACGCAGCCACGGGAAGTCGGCCTCCTCGACGACGACCTCCCCGATCGCGCCCTCCGCACCGGTCAGCCGCCACACCTGGCCCTCGAAACCCATGACGCCCCTCCCCCTCGCCCCGCGATCGTGCCCGGGAATTCACCGTGGCCCCAGCATCGCACCCGGCACTGACAACGCCGCGCGGGCCGGACCCGGGGTGCGGGACCAGGTGGGTCGTAGGAGCGTGGGGGTGTGGTGAGGCTGCGTGGTGTGGTGGCGGGCCGGGAGCAGGACCGGCGGGGCTGGCTGCGCGGTGCGCCGCCAGCCCCCGTGGGTGCGGGTGCTGCCGGTGCTGCTGGTCGCCGGCGTGTGCGCGGCCACCCTCGTCACTCCCGAGGCCCAGGACATCGGCTTCCTGCTGGGCGCGATCCCGCCGCTGGCCGTCCTGTCGTACGGGCCCCTGGCCACGGCCCTGCTGGGCGGCGCGGCTCTCGCCGTGCTCAACATCCCCGCCTTCCACCTGAACCGCCCCGGCAACACCGACCTGCTCACCCTGTCCTTCGTCTCCGTACTGAGCGTCTTCGTGTCCTTCGTGCGCAGCCGCCGTGACGCCCAGCTCGACCTGGAGCGCACGGTCGCCGAGGCCGCACAGCGCGCCGTGGTGCCGCCGGTGCCCGAGCGGGTAGGGCCGGTGCGCTGTGCGGGGCTGTACCGGGCGGCGCAGCGCGGGACGCTGGTCGGGGGCGACTTCTTCGACGTCCGCAGCGGGCCGTACGGCATCCGGGCGGTCCTCGGCGATGTGCAGGGGCACGGTCTGGCGGCCGTCGCGACGGTGGCCTCCGTGCTGGGCGCGTTCCGCGAGGCGGTCCTGGACGAGCCGGATGTGGAGTCGGTCGCCGCCCGTCTCGACCGGCGGCTGGTGGTGGACTCGGCGCGCACCGAGCACGCGGAGCTGTTCGCGACGGCCGTGCTGCTGGAGTTCACCCGCGACACGCGGGCGGTCCGGGTCGTCTCCTGCGGTCATCCGGCGCCCGTCCTGCTGCGCGGGCGCACGGTCAGCGAGGTGCCGGTGAAGCCGTGGACACCGCTCGGTCTGGGGCTGGCCGACACGCGCCCGCAGGCCGGGGCCGCGGTGCCGCTGCTTCCCGGCGACCGGCTGTTGCTGACCTCGGACGGGGTGCTGGAGGCGCGGGACAGTGCCGGCGACTTCTATCCGCTCGAGGAGCGGCTGGCCGGGTTCACCGGCGCCGGCCCGGAGACGCTGCCGGAGCTGGTCTGGGCGGACCTCGCGCGGTTCTGCCCCGAGATCCGCGACGACGTCACGATGCTCGTCCTCGCGCCGGTGACGCCGGAGGCCCGCTGACACCGGCCGGCTGCTCGGCCGACTGCCCCTCGGCGTCGATGTGCGGCATGATCCGGTCCAGCCAGCGCGGTGCCCACCAGGCGTGCCGGCCGAGCAGGGTCATCACCGCGGGCACCATCAGCAGCCGGACCACGGTGGCGTCGATGAGCACACTGACGGCGAGCCCCAGGCCCAGCATCTTCACGACGGTGTTGTCGCTGACGATGAACGCGGCGAACACGCTCACCATGATCAGTGCCGCGCAGGTGATCACCCGCGCGGTGATCTCCAGGGCGTGCGCGACCGAGGCTTTCGCGTCCCCGGTGCGCACCCATTCCTCGTGCACCCGGGAGAGCAGGAAGATCTCGTAGTCCATGCTCAGGCCGAAGATGATCGCGAACATCATCATCGGCACATAGCTCTCGATGGGCACCTTGCCCGAGACGCCGAGCGCCGGCCCGCCCCAGCCCCACTGGAACACGGCGACCACCACACCGTAGGAGGCGGCGATGGAGAGCACGTTCAGCACGGCGGCCTTGAGGGCGACGAGCAGGCCGCGGAAGACGGCGAGGATGATCAGGAAGGCCAGGGCGACGACCACGCCGATGATCAGCGGCAGCCTGCTCGCGACGATGTCGCGGAAGTCGACCTGGGTGGCGGTGGTGCCGGTGACGTAGCTCTTGGCGGTGGTGCCGGAGACCGCGTCGGGCAGGGTGTGGTTCACCAGACGGTTGGTCAGGTCGGTGGTCCGGGCGTTCTGCGGGGAGTACTTGGAGTAGACCGTGGAGATCAGGACGTCGCCGTCCTTGGTGGCCGTCAGCGGTGTGACGGTGGAGGCGCCCGGTACGGCGCCGAGGGTCTTCTGCGCCGTGGAGGCGAGCGCGGAGCGCTGGCCGGACGGGACGGTGCTCTGGTCGATGACGACGGTCAGCGGGCCGTTGGAGCCCGGCCCGAAGGCGTCCGTCATCAGGTCGTAGGCGCGCCGGTCGGTGAAGGAGGTCGGGTCGGCGCCGTCACCGATGTGGCCGAGCTGGAGGGAGAAGACCGGGATGGCGAGGACGACGACGGTCACCACGCCCGCGGCCAGGTAGTACCACGGTCTGCGCTCCACGCGCTGCGCGTAGCGGTGCCAGGTGCCGTGCGGTGTCGCGCCCGGCGCGGCGTCGGTCTCGGCGACGGGGCGGCGCACCCGGTAGCGGTCGATGCGTCTGCCGATCAGCCCGAGCAGTGCGGGCACGAGGGTGAGCGCTCCGAGGACGGCGGAGACGACCGTGACGGCGGCCGCGAGGCCGAGCAGCCCGATGAAGTCGACCCCGGACGCGAACAGTCCCGCCAGGGCGATGACCACGGTGGTGCCGGAGACCAGGACGGCTCGCCCGCTGGTCGTGGCGGCCGCGCCCGCGGAGCGCACCGGATCCGCGCCGTCCATGAGGTGCTGCCGGTGACGGGTGATCAGGAACAGCGCGTAGTCGATGCCGACGCCCAGGCCGATCATCGTGGCCAGGGTCGGTGAGACGGTGGCGAAGGTGAACGCCGCGGCGAGCAGGCCCAGGCAGGCGAGGCCGCCGATGACGCTGATCAGCGCGGTGACCAGGGGCAGGCCGGCGGCGATGACGCTGCCGAAGCCGACCAGCAGCACGACGATGGCCACGGCGAAGCCGATGAGTTCGCTGACCCGGTCGTCGGCGGCGGGCCGGGCGAGTTCGCCGAGGGGTCCGCCGTACTCGACCTGCGCGCCGGCCGAACGCAGCGGCTGCACGGCCTTGTCCACGCCGTTCAGGTAGCTGTCGCCGAGGGTGGAGGGCTGCACGTCGAAGCGGACGGTGATGTAGGCGGTGTGCGCGTCGGTGGACAGCGGGCCGACGGTGCTCGGCGGTGGATTGCCCTGGGTGGAGCCGGGCGCGGTGAGGGGGTTCTGCACCGACAGGACGCTCGGCAGTTTCTGCAGGTCCGCGACGGTCGTGGACATCTGCGAACTCAGCGTGGTCAGCGACTTGCTGCCGTCGTGCAGGACGATCTGGCTGCCGTAGCCGCCGGCCGCGGGATCGTGCTGTTTGAGGACGGTCAGGCCCTTCTGCGACTGCACCCCGGGCAGGGAGAAGTTGTCGGAGTACTCCCCGCCGAAGCTGCGGTTGACGACCTGGAGGGCGGCCAGGGCGACGAGCCACGCCACGATGACGACGACGCAGTGCCGTGCGCACCACTCCCCCAGTCTTCGCAGGCCCCCCACTGCCGGGGCGTCCCCGGCCGCGGCGTTGTGGCGTCCTCCTGCGCGCTGCGGGGTGCGTGCCATGGGCGCGGCCCTTCCTGGCGTACGCCGGGCGGGGTGCTCGGCCTCTCCCGTTCGACCTTTCCCATTAGACGCCGGGGGCCGGAGCGCGGCATCCCGGGCTTTCGGCGCGCGGGGGGTTACGCCGGGCGCCACCGCGGTACTCCGGCGGCACGACACACGGCTGCGGCCCGCCCGCCCGCGCCGTCCGGATGCGGGGTGCGCCGGATGGATGAATGGTGAGAGTGGACCCGATGCGAGCAGCGGGGCCGCCGCAGTCATCCGGACCGGAGGGAGCACCGCCATGCCGACACCACAGCCCGAGGCGTCCAAGCCGTCCGAGGACAGGGCCACTCCCGACAGCCTGCTGCACGCCCGCACCGGTACCGACGTCTCCGCGGAGGACGTCGTGCTGGCCGCGGGCCGCGACATCACTCCGCGCAACCTGGAGTGGGCCAAGCGCAAGCTGGACCGGGAGGGGCCCGCCGCGCTGGACAAGCTGCTGCCCTGACGGGCCGGACACTTCGCGCCGGGACCGTGCCGTGGGGCGGTCTCCTCGCCGTCGAGGAGACCGCCCCACGTCGTGTGCGCGGCCGGCTGCCGCTCGTCGTGGCGAGCGCGGCCGCTACGGCTGCGTCAGGTCGTCGTCGATGACGTGCATCGCGGCCTCCTCCGCGCCGGCCGCGCCCGCGTCGACGCCCTTGTCCGCGGCGACGGCGTCCTTCTCGGTGTCGGGCCGCGCGCCCTCGTCCGGTGCGACGAGACGCCCGGCGCGGTCCGCCCCGGCCTCGGGATCGACGGGTTCGCCCTCGCCGCCGGGCAGGTCGCCGATGTCGTCGCCGGTGGGCGGCTGCACGTCCGGCTGCTCCTGGGCGAGCCGCTGGTCGAGGGTCTCCCCGTCGTGCTGCTCGGCGGCGGTGGTGCCGTGCTTGGTGACGCCGAGCGGTTTCTCCGGGGGCGAGTAGCCCTCGTCCAGGGTGTCGTCGTAGGTGCGTTCGCCGATGGCGTCCTGCATGTCCAGGGGCGCGGCGTCCTCCTGCTCCTCGTTGCCACCGGTCGGCTGGTAGGCGTCGTCGGCCATCGGTTCCGGGCGGGTGCCCATGGTGCCTCCCTCGGGTGCCGTGTCGCCTCGTGTGTGCGCGGTCCTGTTCTGCGTTTCCCGTTCGGGCGGGTCCAACCCCCCTGGCCGGTGGCCCGCGTGCGCCCATCGGAGCGTCGTGCCGCGGCGAGGGGTGGGGCTGTCATCACTCGCACACTCCGCGTGACCGTCCGTCCACGCAGCGGCGCACGGTCCCGCCGGCCGCGCGGTCGCCGCGGCCCCGGGGAGCCGTTAGAGACCTGTCGTTTTTCTGGATCACCCCGGCGTCGCGGTGGGCGCGACGTAGATCCGCAGCGTGCTGAAGCGGTACGGCTGCCAGGTGCGCGCGTAGTCGGCGGGCGCGCTGCCCGGTGTGACCAGGTGGGCGGTCGGGACGCGGTGCGCCGTGCGGGTGATGCCGGCCGCGGTGGCGTTGGCGTTGGGGCCTGAGGTGGCGGCCGAGGCGCAGCCCGCGTAGTAGGCGATCGGCAGGGCGTCGTGGCCGGTGACCACGCAGGGCGGCCGCACCCCGAGCCGGTGCAGCTCGGCCGCGGTGCGGGCCCACGCCCGGTGCTGCTCCGTGGTGCGGCGCACGGTGTGGCTCAGGACGGCGTACTGCACCGCAAGGTGCCCGGCGAGCGCGAGGACGGCGGCGGCCGTGAGCAGCGGGCGCGGGCGCCCTCGCGGGCCGGTCACCAGGGACAGCAGGGCGTCGGCCACGGGCAGGGACAGCAGGGCGTACGCCGGGAGCAGGAAGCGGGGTGCGGCGTACGCGATGAGGAACAGGTAGGGCACGGCGGCGGTGACCGCGCAGGCCAGCGGGAGCAGCGTGGGCAGGGTGCGCCCGGCCCGGACGGCGACGGCCAGGCCGGCGGCGGCCAGCAGCGGCAGGGCGCACCACCACAGGATCACCGCCGGGTGCGGGGCCGGTACGTCGCAGGGGCGGCACAGGGTGCGTCCGTCCAGGCTGCGCAGCTGGTCGTCGACCGCGAGGTGCAGGCCGAGTCCGCCCTGGAGGCGGGAGCCGTCGGCGAGACGGCGGGCCAGGCCGCCGTAGGCGGTGTACGCCTCGATCACCCACTCGGCGGCGCCGGCGGCGAGGCCGGCCAGCAGGGCGGCGAGCGGCCACCACCGCTTCCTCACGGCCGCGAGGACGAGCAGCGGGGCGGTGGTCCAGACGGCGTCGGTGGGCCGCATCAGCGCCATGAGGGCGGCCGCAGCCGCGATACCGGCCGGCGCCCACCGGTCGGCCGGGTCGCGCCATCCCCGCACGAAGCAGCCGGCGCAGGCCAGGGCGCCGACGGCGACCCAGTAGTTGGGCATGGCCTGCGGGGCGTAGAGGAGCGTGACCCACAAGGTGGCGAACAGTGCCCCGGCGGTGGCGAGCACACGGACCGGGAACACACCCCGCCAGGTGCGCAGCGCCAGGTAGAGGGCGAGGCCCGACAGGACGGCGAGGTAGCCGCGCAGCAGCGGGGTGGACGACGACCAGGACGCGACGGGCGCCACCAGCAGGCTCACGCCACGCGCGCGTGGCGCGCTGAAGTACGACGCCGGGGCGTGACCGGAGACCTGGCTGACGTAGACGGTCTCGTCCCAGCCGAGGCCCATGGACGGGTGGACGAGCAGCAGCTGGGCGAGCGTGAACAGCGCGGCGACGACGGCGAGCGGGCCGTCGGTCCGGGCCGGCGCGGGCCGCGCGGTTGAGGTGAGGGGACGCCGGGCGGGCCGCGTGCCGGCGGGGGTGCGGTGCGCGCTGTCGGCCATCGCCGGCCCTTCCCTGCCTCGCCCGGTCCGCGCGCGGGCCGGGCACACCGGCCGCACGTGCGGTGATCAGCGCCAACGTAACCGGCGGGGCGGCCCGGGGCTCGCCGGGTTCGGCCGGGCGGCGGACGCGCACACCATTGCGGCCGCCGTCCTCCCCGCCGGCGCTTCGCGCGGCCTAGCGGGCGTTCGGGGCGCGGTGCGGGGGCTGCTCCGGGTCCGGGTGGTGCGGGGCGGGCGGGACGGGGCGCACGGCGGGGCTGTCGGTGGACAGGGTGACCTCTTCGCCGTGGTGGCGGATCGTCACCGGTGGCCCGGCCAGCAGTGTGTAGACGGCCTTTTCGGCGCCGATCTCCACGCGCAGGCAGCTCTCGCGCAGCCTCAGGTGGAAGGCGAGCCGGCTGAAGTGTTCCGGCAGGCGGGGCGCGAAGCGCAGGCTCGCGCCGTCACGGCGCATGCCGCCGAACCCGGCGACCAGGGCCGTCCAGGTGCCGGCGAGGGAGGCGATGTGCAGTCCGTCGCGGGTGTTGTGCTCCAGGTCGGCCAGGTCCATCAGCGCGGCCTCGGCGGTGTAGTCGTAGGCGAGGCGCAGATGGCCGGCGCGGGCGGCGACGACGGCCTGCACGCAGGCCGACAGGGAGGAGTCGCGGACGGTCAGCGGCTCGTAGTAGGCGAAGTTGCGGGCGATGTGCTCCTCGTCGAAGAAGCCGTCGCAGGTGTACATGGCGAGCACCAGGTCCGCCTGCTTGATGACCTGCTTGCGGTACAGGTCGAAGTAGGGGAAGTGCAGCATCAGCGGGTACTGGTCGGCGCGGGTGCCGGCGAAGTCCCAGCGCTGGTAGCGGGTGAAGCCCGCGTGCTGCTCGTGCACGCCGAGCTCGGCGTTGTAGGGGATGTTCATCGCCACGGCGGCGTCCCGCCAGGTGGCCGTCTCCTCCTCGTCCACGCCGAGTCGGGCGGCCTGCGTGCGGTGGCGTTCGGCGGCGTCGGCGGCGGCCAGCAGGTTCTGCCGGGCCATGAGGTTGGTGTAGGCGTTGTCGTCGCACACCGCGCTGTACTCGTCGGGCCCGGTGACGCCGTCGATGTGGAAGGCGCCGGTGGCGTCGTGGTGGCCCAGCGAGCGCCACAACCGGGCGGTCTCCACCAGCAGTTCCAGGCCGGTCTCCCGCTCGAAGGCGACGTCGCCGGTGGCCGCCACGTACCGCACGACGGCGTCCGCGATGTCGGCGTTGACGTGGAAGGCGGCCGTGCCGGCGGGCCAGTACGCGGAGCCTTCCTGGCCCTCGATGGTGCGCCACGGGAACGCGGCGCCGCGCAGGCCCAGCTGGGCGGCGCGCTCACGGGCCGCGTCCAGGGTGTTCTGCCGCCAGCGCAGGGCCTCGGAGACGGCTCCGGGCGCGGTGTAGGTGAGCAGCGGCAGGACGAACATCTCGGTGTCCCAGAAGGCGTGCCCGTCGTAGCCGGACCCGGTCAGGCCCTTGGCGGGGATGGCGCGCTGCTCGGCGCGGGCGCCGGCCTGCAGGACGTGGAAGAGGGCGAAGCGGACGGCCTGCTGGATCTCCTCGTCGCCGTCGACCTCCACGTCCGCGGCCGCCCAGAAGTCGTCCAGGTAGGCGCGCTGGTCGTCGAGCAGGCCCTGCCAGCCGCTGTGGTCGGCGGCCGCGAGGGCGGCCTCGACCTGGTCGCTCATCGCGGGCCGGGAGCGGGCGCCGGACCAGCCGTGCGCGACGAGCTTCTCCATCCGCAGCCGCTGGCCCGGCTCCAGCACGGCGGTGACGGTGAACCGGGCCACGTCGACGTTGGACTCGCTGCTGGTGGTGGTGCGCTCGGGCCCCTCGACGCGGTGGTCGGCGGCCACGGCCACGCGCAGGCCGCTGCGCCGGGTGCGGTGCACCAGCCGCAGCCGCGGGCCGGACGCCATGTCCTCCTCCGGCTCCAGCGGCGACTTCAGGGCGCGGGCGGCCCGCGGGTCGCCGTTCGGGTCGGGCAGGCTCTCGTTGGCGACCAGTTCGGACTGGATCACCACGCGGGCCCGGCCGCCGACCGGCTCCACCTCGTAGGCGACGGCGGCGATCGCCCGCTGGGTGAGGGAGACCAGCCGGGTGGAGCGCACCCGGATCGTGGTGCCGGCCGGGGAGGTCCACTCGCAGACGCGTTCCAGTACGCCCCGGCGCAGGTCGAGCTTGCGCTCGTGGGAGACGAGCCGGCCGTAGCGCAGGTCGAAGGGTTCGTCGTCGACGAGCAGCCGCAGCACCTTGCCGTTGGTGACGTTGATGGCGGTCTGCCCGGACTCCGGGTAGCCGTAGCCGGCCTCGGCGTACGGCAGCGGGTGCAGCTCGTAGACGCCGTTGAGGTAGGCGCCGGGCAGGCCGTGCGGCTCGCCCTCGTCGAGGTTGCCGCGCCAGCCGACATGGCCGTTGGACAGGGCGAAGACGGACTCGCTCTGCGCGAGGAGGTCGAGGTCGAGGGAGGTCTCGCGGACGGCCCACGGTTCGACGGTGTACGACCGTTCGGTGATCACGCCTGCCCTCCCAGCTCCGCGAGGTCCTTGACGACCCGGTCCGCGCCGTGCGCGTACAGCGCGTCGGTCTGCCCGACGCGGTCGACTCCGACGACGTATCCGAACCTGCCCGCGCGGCCGGCGTCCATGCCGGCCAGGGCGTCCTCGAAGACGGCGGCGCTCCCCGCTTCGACGCCGAGGTCGGCGGCCGCGGCGAGGAAGGTGTCGGGGCGCGGCTTGCCGGGCAGGCCCCGCTCGACGGCGACGACCCCGTCGACGCGCACGTCGAAGAGGTGCTCGGCGTCGATGGACTTCAGCACGTCGAGGGTGTTGGCGCTGGACGACACGATGGCGGTGCGCAGGCCCTTCGCCCGCACGGCCTCGATGTAGCGCAGCGTGCCGTCGTAGGGCTCGACGCCCTGGGTGCGGATCTTCTCCAGCAGCAGTTCGTTCTTGCGGTTGCCGAGGCCGTGCACGGTCTGGGCGTCGGGCGGGTCGGTGGGTGTGCCCTCGGGCAGGTGGATGTCGCGGGAGGCGAGGAAGGTGCGCACGCCGTCGGCGCGGGGCCGGCCGTCCACGTACTGGTCGTAGTCGTCGTCGCTGAACGGCTCGGCGTCCGCGCCCTGCCGTTGCCGCAGGAACGCGTCGAACGTCTCCTTCCAGGCGGCCGCGTGCACCACGGCCGTCTTGGTGACCACCCCGTCGAGGTCGAAGAGGCAGGCCTGGATGTTGTCGGGCAGACCGAGATCCGTCGTCATACTTGACACCGTTCCCCACACAGCGGCTCCTACGGGGTGTCACACGCCACAGGGCGCCATTCGAGGAGATGGCACACTTCGCTGCGTGCCGACCTTCGACGATCTGCTGACCCGGGCCCGCGCTCTGGTCCGGACGCACCGCACGCGCGCGGTGCTCGGCATCGCGGGCAGCCCCGGCGCGGGCAAGACCACGCTCGCCGAGCGGCTGGTGCGGGCGCTGAACGGTGACGGCGAGCCGTGGGCGGTGCAGGTGCCCATGGACGGCTTCCACCTCGCCGACGCGGAGCTGGACCGCCTCGGCCGCAGGGACCGCAAGGGCGCGCCCGACACCTTCGACGCGGCCGGGTACGCCGCGCTGCTGCGCCGCCTGCGGGACGAGGACGAGGACATCGTGTACGCGCCGGGTTTCGAGCGGGTCCTGGAACAGCCCCTCGCGGGCGCGATTCCCGTCCCGCCGACCGCCCGCCTGGTGGTGACGGAGGGCAACTACCTGCTGCTGGGCACGGGGGCGTGGGCGCGGGTGCGGGCCGCGCTGGACGAGGTGTGGTTCTGCGAACTGCCCGAGGCGGAGCGTGTGCGCCGCCTGGTCGCCCGGCACGAGGAATTCGGCAAGGGCCACCAGGAGGCGGTGGCCTGGGTGCGGGGCACGGACCAGCGCAACGCCGACCTGGTGGCGGCGACCCGGGACCGGGCCGACCTGGTGATCGCGACGACGTGCCTGGAGGGATGAACCGGGCGGGCCCGCGGGCCGTACCCCTGGGCGCGGCGGACGGTCCGGCGCACGGCTCCTGAGGGGGTGGCGCCCGCGCGGGGCGGCACATGGCGACGAGCGAACGGCAGCGGGTGCGCGGGACGCCCGCGCGGGAGGGCCCGCGGCGCGGACGGCGGTGGCTGGTGCCGCTGGTCGTGGTCGTGCTGCTCGGGCAGATGGCCGTCGCGATGGTCACCACCGCCGTGCAGCAGACGCCGACCGTCGACGAGCCCGTCTACGTCGGCGCCGCCGCCGTCTATCTGCACGAGCACAGCCTGCGGATCAATCCCGAGCATCCGCCGCTGGGCAAGCTGGCGATCGCCGTGGGCGTGGCGGCCGCCGGGCCGCACTACGACGCCTCCTTCACCGGAACCCAGCAGCAGGTCGGGCAGCACCTGCTGTACGGGTCGGGGAACGATCCGTGGCGGGTGATGTTCTGGGCGCGGCTGCCGGTGATCGTGCTGACGCTGCTGTTCGGGCTGGTCGTCCTCGCGTTCGCCCGGGATCTCGCCGGGCCCGCGGCCGGCCTGGTGGCGCTCGGGGTCTACGCCTTCTCGCCCGATGTGATCGCGCACGGCTCGCTCGCCACGCTGGACGCCCCCGCGGCCGGATTCCTGCTGACCTCGGTGTGGCTGCTGTGGCGGGCCCGGCTGCGGCCCCGGCTCTGTCTGCCGCTCGCCGGGGCGGCGCTCGGTGCGGCGCTGGCGACCAAGGCGTCGGCGCTGCCGGCCGTGCCGGTGCTGGTCGCGCTGGCGGGGGTGTCGGCGTGGCACGCGTGCGGGGCGGTGCCGGCTTGGCACGCGTGCGGGGCGCCCCGGCGGGCCCGGCTGGCGCGGGCGGCGGCCGGGGCGGGCGTCGTGGCCGTGACGGCGGTGGCGGTCGTGTGGGCGGCGTATCTGGTGGTCGATCCGCGGCTGCGGTGGTCGCCGGAGCAGCACGTGCCCGTGGTGCACGGGCTGCGCGGGCTGCTGGTGCGGCTGCTGCCGCTCCCCCAGGCGTACCGGGACGGGCTGCGCATGCAGTTCGCCTTCGAGAACCAGCCCTGGCAGGGGTTCTTGTTCGGGCGGCTGTACACCGGCTCGCGCTGGTACTACCTCCCGGCCGCGCTGCTGGTGAAGACGCCGCTCGGCATGCTCGCGCTGTGGGTCGCGGGTGTGGTCGCGCTGACGGCGCGGCGCGGGCTGCGGCCTGCGGCGCCGTATCTGCTGCTGCCCACGGCCGTGCTGCTGGCGGCGGCCATGACGGGATCGCGTGACCTCGGCACGCGGTACGCGCTGTTCGTGCCGGTGTTCCTGGCGGTGGCGGCGGGCTGCGCGCCGGTGCTGCGCGGGCGGTGGGCGCCCGCGGTGACCGCCGTGCTGGTGCTGTGCGTGGCGGTCAGCTCGCTGCGGGCCTTTCCGTACTACCTGCCGTACTCCAACGAGGCGTTCGGCGGCCCCGCGAAGACGCATCTGCGGCTGCACGACTCCAACGTCGACTGGGGGCAGGACCTCGGCCGGCTCGCCCACCGGCTGCGCGAGCGGTATCCCGGGGAGCGGGTGTGGCTCGTGTACAAGGGCAGCGGGGTGCCGTCCGCCTATGGCGTCCACGCGGCGAATCCGCTGCTCGTGCCACCGGGTGACGTGCACGGGCTGCTGGTGGTGTCCGACTCCGCGCTGGCCAAGGCCCGGGGCGGGCTGGCCGCGCTCGTCGCCGGCGGCCGGCCGGTCGACGAGGTCGGCCACTCCATCACCTTGTTCCGGCGGTAGCGCCTCTCCTGCTGCGGAGCGGCTCAGTGCGCCGCCTCGAACCCCTCCGCGCTGACGTGGCGCATCACGGTGCTCGCGACCCGGTAGCGGCCGTTGGGCACCTCGGCGGAGCGCGTGATGTGCACGGTCAGGGGCCCGGCCCAGGCGTATCCGTTGCGTTCGGCGTGGCGGATCAGCGTGTCGGTGAGGGCCTGGCCGACCCCGCTGCCGTGGCGGTCCAGCTCGTCGTGGACGGAGGCGTCGAGCTCCACGTCGTAGGCGTTGGGCACCACGACGAGGTTCTCACTGCACACGACGGCGTGTTCGTCGCACTCGCGGCGCAGGGCCGCGAGCAGCTCGACGGGCTCGCGGCCGGTGACGCGTTCCCACAGCGCGTCCCAGCGCTGTTCCAGGGCGCGCTCCAGCCCGCTGAGGGCTCCCATGCGCGTCTCCCCCCTCACTTGTCCTCGAAGTCGTCGGGCCGCAGCTGGGCCTCCTCCATCGCCTCCCGCAGGGTGCGCCCGCTCGCGCCCTGGTCCTTCGCCGCGCCGCGCTGTTCCCCGGGGTCCTTCGCCGCCTGGGCCGCCCCGCGCCTTGAGGGTGTCGTCGGTGGTGTCGGTCTTCGCCCGGTTCTCCTCGGGGACGGTCATCGCGTACTGCTCCTGACGTGTCTGGCGGACCTTGTCCCGCGTCGGGTTCCCGGCGGACGCCGGGGTATCCATCCGCCCTGTCGGCCACGGTGAGTGAGCTATGTTGAGGCACTGTGGGAGACAAAGGAGGCGCACCCGTGCCATCGCCGCAGCAGGCACGCGCACAGGCATCGGCGATCACTTCGGGCAAGACCGCGCCGGAGGTGGAGGCGTCCCCGACTTCCCAGCTCAGGGCGCTCTTCGACCAGCCGCGGCTGTCCCCGGGTCAGCGGCGCATCGCGCAGTACCTGATCGAGCACATCACCGAGGCCGCCTTCTTGTCGATCACCGACCTCGCCGAGCGGGCGGGGGTCAGCCAGCCGTCGGTGACGCGGTTCGCGGCCGCGGTCGGCTTCAGCGGTTACCCCGCGCTACGGGAGCGGCTGCAGACGATCGCGCTCGGCACGCTGGCCGGCGGTCCCGCCGAGGTGAACCGCAGCAACGAGCTGCAGGCCGCGGTCGACGCCGAGATCGAGAACCTGGAGAACCTGCGCCGCGACTTCGCCGACCCCGACCAGGTGATCGAGGTGGGCCGCATGCTGTCGGACTCGGCGCCGCTGACCGTGCTCGGGCTGCGCATCTCCTCCTCGCTGGCCGAGTACTTCGCCTACGCGGCCCGGCGCATCCATCCCGACGTGCGGCTGGTGACGCTGGGCGGGAGCGTCGCGTACGACGCGCTGCTGCAGTCCCGGGAGGCCGGCGGTACCTGGGTGCTGGCGTTCTCCATGCCCCGGCACGCCCACGAGACGCTCACGGCAGTGCGGGTCGCGCGTCGGGCCGGGCTGAAGGTCGCCCTGATCACCGACCTGGCGCTCGGGCCGGTCGTGGACGAGGCCGACGTCACCTTCGCGACGGGCACCGGCTCCCGGCTCGTCTTCGACTCCTACGCGGCGCCCGGGGTCATGGCCGCCGCGCTGCTGCAGGCGATGACCGACGCGGGTCCGGAGCGCACCCAGGGCCGCCTGGAGGAGTACGAGCAGGTCGCCGAGGAGCACCAGTTCTTCCTGCGGGACTGAGCGCTCTTCCTGCGGGACTGAGCGGCGGCGGTGCGCATACCGCGCGCCGCCGTACGCATTCCGGCGCTCGGCCGGTACGCATACCGGTGTGCAGCGGGAGGACCCGCAGTAAAGCACGCATGAATGTTTTCATACGTCTTGCAAAGCAGACGGCATATATAAATACTGCTCGGGGCCGTACACCGCCCCCTCCGCCGCCGACCCCTACCCACGGCGGCGAGGGGCAGTCCGGTTCGGGCGTCTCACCTGTGCGAGCGCCCGTGGCGGCCCCGGTCATCCCCTAGGCCGGGGCCGCCCCCCTCCCCCCTCGAACCACCGCACCCGACGCCGGAAGCGACGACCCATGGCCCTGACGACGACGCGCATCAGCCCGGACTGGCCGTGCCAGGTGAAGACCCCCGGCTCCTACGACTGGGAGCGCTCGGCCGTGCGGTGGCTGCGGGAACTGGTGCCGGCGCGCTACGCCAGCTACCCGGCGCTGATCCGGCACCCGGTGCTGCTCGCCCGGCACGCGCAGCTCCAGGTCCAGCAGGAGATCCGCGTCGCCCGCACGGCCCTGCAGACCGCCCGCGCGGACCTGCCCCGGCTCGGCCTGCCGGAGTCGGTCATCGAGCACACGATCAAGCTCTACGCGGCGGAGGTCATGCAACTGCAGCACATCGCCCGCAGCGTCCGCGCGGTCACCGAGGCCCTGACCGGCCCCCGCTGAGGCGACGGCGTTCCGCGCCGGGCCCCGGTACACCGCCCGCGCGGGAGCGGCCCGCCGCCCACGCGTCCGCGCATGAGCGGGGCGAGGCGTGGCACACGTGAACCAGGTCCCCAGGCCGGTGGTGGACTGCCGCTCGCTGCTGACCTCGGTGGCGATGCCCTCGATCCGCCCGTGCCAGCCGGCCCGCTCGCCGGAACGCAGCCACGCGCCGAGCCGGTCGGCGTCGCTGAAGCGCAGCACGGCGTGGAAGCGGTGCCCACCGTCCCCGGGCCGCAGCCAGGAGACGCCCTCGTTGCCGGGGAACTCGCGGGCGCAGTGGGAGATCCCCCGCGTCCAGTCCTCGAATTCCTGCTCGTGCCGGGGCCGCACGCGCCAAGTCACCACGATGGTGACGGGTTCCGGACGCCGCTCGTGGGTGGTGCTCATGCTCATCCCGGCCTGACCCCTGCCGCTGCGGGCCGCCGTCTTCCCGGTGGTGCTGCTGCCGGTGCTGACGTATCTGGTGATGCCGCTGCTCAGCCGGGTGATGCGGCTGTGGCTGTACCCCCCGCCGGACCGGTGAGACCGATCAGGTGTCCCCGGACCGCGAGCGAAGCACCTCACCTGTGCAATGCTCGATGCGTGACGAGCGAACCGGCCCTCCCGGCGGAGTCCGGAAACGTGCCCGACCTGGCCGCCCTGAGCCGGGTCGTGTCCCGTCAGCGTGCCGAGATGGACCGGCTGCACGACATGGCCGCCGCCTCGGCCGTGCTGGAGCGGGCCAAGGGCGCTGTCATGGCGCTGACCGGCTGTTCCCCGGAGACGGCTCACGACGAGCTGCAGTACCGGGCCAAGACCGCCGAACGCACCCTGCTGGAGGAGTGCTGGATCACTCTGGGCACCCTCTCGGCACCGCCGCCGCGCCCCGCGCGGACCCGGCGGCCCCGCACCGGGACCGACTCCGCCGCGTTCCTGGAGGAACCGCCGGCGCTCCGTGACGACTCCACCGCGCAGGCCCGGCTCGGCCGCGCCCTGCTGCGTGTGCACAGCGCCCAGGGCCTCGCCGCGGTCCTGCTGCGCCACCTGGGGCGCCGCGTGGACGCCACCGCCGTCATGATCTACCACCGGCCGCACACCGGCGGTCTGGAACTGATCGGGCACGCCGGCCTGGACGAGCTCACGGCCACCCAGTGGCACCATGTGCCGCCGCTGCGCGGCGTGGCCGCACGGGACAGCCTGGAGGCGCAGCAGGAGCAGTGGCTCGAGGACCTCGAGGCGGCCGACCGCACCCATCTGCTGATCGGGGATCCGCCCGAGCGGTGGCCGTCCCGCGCCTGGCTGCCCGTGTCGGTGGGCGGCCGGGCGGACGCGGTGCTCGGCGTGCTGTGCGGACGGGCCGGGCCGTTCAGCGACTCCGACCGGGCGCACCTGCGGGCGGTGGCCCGGCTGTGCGCCGGCCGGCTGCGCTCGCTGGACGCCCCGCGCGAGCCCTCTGTCGACGGGGCCGCAGACATCGTCCAGGCCGTGTTCGAGACGCTGCCCGGTGCCGCGCTGCTGCTGACGCCGCTGCACTCGGGGTCGGGCGAGGTGGAGGACTTCCGTATCGACGCGGCCACCCCGCACGCCGTCGACGCCATCGGCCGCACCGGACGTGAGCTGGTCGGTCTGCGGCTGCTGGAGTACCGCCCGAGCGTGGCCGGTGAGCCGCTGTGGCAGGGCTGCCTGCGGGTGCTGGCCACCGGCGAGCCCTACGAGGGCGAACCGCTCGCGCACCGCGTGGTGGCGGGCGATGTCGCCGAACTGGTCACGTCCGCCCCGCGGGTGGCCGCCCTGGGCGCGGGCCTGGTGGTGAACTGGGTCCGGCACGACCCCTCCGACCGGCAGGAGCAGCGGCTCGCGGACGTGCAGCGGCTGGGCAACCTGGGCTGGGCGAACTGGAACCTGGTCACGCACGAGGCGACCTGGTCCGCCCAGACCTTCTGGGTGCTCGGCCGCGACCCCGCGCGCGGACCGGTGCGCCTGGCCGAACTGCCCTCGCTGGCCCTGCCCGAGGACATGCCCGCGCTGGCGGGTGCCGTCGGGCAGCTGCTGCGGGAGGGACAGCGCTTCGACGTGCCGTTCCGGGTGCGCACCCCCGACGGGATACGGCATCTGCGGGTGGTCGCCGAGGCGGTGGCCGACAGCAGCGGCGCCCCCGTGGAGGTGCACGGTTTCGTGCAGGACCTCTCGGCGCGGCGCAACGCCGAGCTGGCTCTGGTGGAGAGCGAGCGGGCGATGCTGACACAGCACGGTGCGCTGCAGGCCGAGCGCGCCCTCGCCACCCGGCTGCAGCACGCCCTGCTCCCCCTGCCGCGCACCCCGGTCGACCTCGCCGGGCTGCGCGTCGAAGTCGCCTATCTGCCCGCGCAGTCGGGGCTCAGCGTGGGCGGCGACTGGTTCAGCGCCATCGAACTGCCCGACGGCGACGCACTGTTCGTCGTCGGTGACGTCGCCGGGCACGGCATCGACGCCGTCGCCACGATGGCGCAGCTGCGCTTCACCGCCAAGGGCATGATCAGCACGGGGTCGTCGCTGACCGGGGCGCTCGCCCGGCTCAACCGGCTGCTGCTGCACTCCCGCGGTCCGCACGGCACCGCCACCCTGATCCTAGCCCGGTACCGGGCCGAGGGCCGCCGTCTGGTGTGGGCGCAGGCCGGGCATCCGCCGCCGATGCTGCTGCGCGACGGCCGGGCGCGGCCGCTGGCACGGCCCGCGGGCATGCTGCTCGGGGCGACGGACACGCCGTACTACGAGGAGGCCGAGTACACGCTGCGGCCGGGTGACCGGCTGGTGCTGTACACCGACGGGCTGGTCGAACGGCCCGGCGAGTGCATCGACCTGGGCCTGGACCGGCTCGCCGCGGCGCTCGGGACGCCGGCGCCGGACCCGTCGGGCACGCTGGCGCCGCTGCTCGCCGCCCTGCTGGAGGGTGAACGGCGGGACGACGTGTGCGTGCTGGACATCCGGGTGCCGGAGGACGCCGACTGAGCCGCGAGGGAACTCAGTACCCTGCTTGAAGGGTACTGAGTGCCAAGATGCGCTCCCAGATGTTACGTTCCGCGCATGAGCTCCAGCGGTGCCGCCTTCGGGCGCGAGGACAAGGCGGAGGCCGGGGTACGGCCGCCGATGCGGGAGGCCCTCGTCGCGGCGGCCTTCCGGCTCTTCCTCGAACGCGGCTACGAACAGACCACCGTGGACGACATCGTGACGCTGGCCGGCGTCGGACGGCGGTCGTTCTTCCGCTACTTCCCGTCCAAGGAGGACGTGGTCTTCCCCGACCACGAGCGCTGCCTGACGGACATGACGGCGTTCCTCGCGGCGAGCACGCCGGGCGACGAGCCGGTGCGGCGGGCGTGCGACGCGGCCCGGCTGGTCCTGCGGATGTACGCCGAGAACCCGGCCTTCTCCGTGCAGCGCTACCGGCTCACCAAGCAGGTGCCCGGGCTGCGCGCCTATGAACTGTCGGTGGTGTGGCGCTACGAGCGGGCCCTCGCGGAGTATCTGCGCGGCCGCTTCGCCGGCCGGCCGGACGGCATCCTGCGGGCGGACGTGATCGCGGCCGCCGTGGTGGCGGCGCACAACAACGCGCTGCGCTCCTGGCTGCGCTCCGCGGGGAAGGGGGACGCGAGCGCCACGCTGGACCACGCGCTCGGTTTCGTGCACGAGGCCTTCGGCGGAGGGGCCGGGGCCGTCGTCACCACACAGGACCGGTCCGCGGCCACCGCGCAGGAGCAGCCCGCCGCCCCCGCACAGGACCGGACCGCCGCCACCGTGGAGGACCGCGCCTCCGTGACCGCGGAGGACCGCGCCTGGGCCCCCGATCGAATGCGGGCGCCGGCCGCGCAGGCCGACGACGTGGTGGTCGTGGTCTCCCGGCGGGACGCCCCGCTGTGGCGGGTGGTGCAGGAGATCGAATCGGCCCTCGGAAGGGCCTAGCGGGTCTTCGTTCCCTTTTCGTGGTACGCAGTACCTTTACGCGTGGCACTCAGTGCCATACGCTGAGGGTGTGCACGGTCCTCCGGTGAACCGGGCACACGCGTGTGCGGGCTGCCCCGCGCACGCCGGATTCCGGCCGAGTGCAGGGAGTTGAGCCGCGTGTACCACCACTCAGGAACCGCCGTGTCCCCGGTAGCCCGCTCCGCGACGGGCGTCCTCGACCACCCGGCCGGCAGCCCGGGGGTCGCCGAGACGCGGGACGCCCTGCTCTTCCAGCGCTGCGCCTGGTGCGGCACCGCCATGTACCACCGCGTGCTGTGTCCCGTCTGCCGCGGCAGCGAACTGCACACGGAGCGCAGCGAGGGCGTCGGCACGGTCCGCCACTCCACGGTCGTACACCGCAACTCCCCCGCCGCGCGCAATGTCTCCCTGATAGAGATGGCGGAGGGCTTCGTCGTGCGGGGCCGGGTGATGGGCCCGCCCATTGGCATCCACAGCGGTGACCGCGTACGGCTGTCCACCATCAAGGACCCGGTGCGCGGCGAGCCGGTCTTCCAGCTGGTCGACGAGCCGTACCGGGCCTGGACCTGACGGGCAGTCACCGGACCCGGGGCGAGGGGGTCACCGCCCGCCCGCTGCTCCCGCGAGGCCGCAGGGCGTCCCCTTCGGGCCGGATGTGACGCTCCCACGACACTCCGCGCTCAGCCGCGAAGTTGACGTGATCCCGTCCCTCGCACAGACAACCCACAGACAACGCTCTCCGTCCTCCGAGGCGCGAGGGGCCCCCGGGACCGACGGGGTGCCCGCGCACGGGGTTGTAAGGAGAGACCATTGTCACCTGCCCGGCTGCCACTGGCCCGGCGCACAGGCATCGCCGCCACGGCGGTGCTCGCGATGACGGGGGCATCGCCGCTGGCGGCACACGCCGCCGCACCCACACGCGAGGCACACCAGACGTCCCTTCCGCCCGGCTGGCGGATCACCGACGAGGGCGCCGCCCGCCACCTCGTGTGGCGTTCGGCGCCCGCGATACCCATGGGCGACGCCCGCGTCGAGTTCCACGCGGGAGGCCGGCTGCTCGGCGTGCCCGCCCCGGCGCCCGACGGCCACACCTTCCGGCTCAAGCTGGACACGGGCGACGCCCCACAATTGACGGACCTTCAGGTATGGGCCGGCGGACGCCGCCTGGACGCACCCGCCGACGGCACCCGGCAGGACCGCCGCACATCGCTCGCCGCCCCGCAGCCACCGGCCCCGCTTCCGGCGGGCCGCGTCGATCCCGGCACGCCGGGCTCCTACCGCACGGCCACGGGCGAGTACGACCTGCCGCCCGTGCGGCTGCCCGGCTTCAAGGCGCCGGTCGAGATGCGCGCGGTGGTCGTGGCGCCGACCGCCGCCCGCGGCCCGCGCCCGCTGGCCCTGTTCCTGCACGGCCGCCACGCCACCTGCTACAAGGGCGAGGAGGCGACCGGCGACTGGCCCTGCCCGGCCGGCACCAAGCCCATCCCCAGCTACCGCGGCTATCTGCGCGACCAGCAACTGCTGGCCTCCCAGGGCTATGTGACCGTGTCGATCTCCGCGAACGGCATCAACGGCCAGGACGGGCAGGCCGAGGACGGCGGCGCGCAGGCCCGCTCCTCGCTGGTCCGGCAGCACCTCGCCCGCTGGGCCGACTGGGCCGCCCACCCGGCCGCGGCCCCGGCGGCCATCCGCAAGGCTGCGAAGGCCGACCTGTCGAAGGTGCTGCTGGTGGGGCACTCCCGTGGCGGCGAGGGCGTCAACCGCGCCGCGATGGACAGCCTCTACCCGCCGCCCACCGCCCAGGACGGCTACCGCGGCCCGGTCCGCTGGCACGTACGCGGCACCGTCCTGATCGGCCCGACGATCTTCGGCCAGAACCCGGTGCCGGACGTCCCGTCCGCGACCATCCTGCCGGGCTGCGACGGCGACGTGTCCGACCTGCAGGGCGAGGTCTACGTCGACGGCACCCGCGGGGTCAGCCGCGGCCGCGCGCTGCACAGCGCCGTCTACGTGGAGGGCGCCAACCACAACTACTTCAACACCGAGTGGACTCCGGGGAAGGCCCAGGCGCCCGCCGAGGACGACTTCTTCGACGACCCGGACCACAAGGACCCGGTGTGCTCGCCGGGCAGCCGCACCCGGCTGACCGCCGACCAGCAGCACCGGGCCGGCTCGACCTACATCGCCGCGGCGGCGCGGCTGTTCGTCGCCGGTGACGACCGCGTGCGCGAACTGCTCGACGGCACCGGCCGGCGGGCGCCGTCCGCCGGCCCCGCGCGGGTGCTCACCCACGCGGTGGGAGCGCAGCGCGGCGCGGGATTCCTGCCCGACGGCAAGGTGAGCGTGACGGGCGCCCGGCTGTGCTCGGCGGTGGACCCGAGGCCCGCGCTCGCCTGCCTGGGCGAGGACGCCCACGGTGTCTCCCCGCACTTCGCCCAGTGGGAGACCGGCCGCGAGAACGGGCGCCGCGCGGTCGCCCTGCGCTGGTCGGCGCCGGGGGCCCCGGCCCGCGTCCAGCCTGCCACGCCGCTGTCCCTGACCGGTGCCTCGTCGCTGGCGCTGCGCGTCATCGTGCCGCCGAACAGCAAGGACACGCGGCTCGACGTCGCCGTCACCGACACCCGCGGCCGGCGGGCCGTCCTCGGCCGGGCCGCCGCCGACGGACTGCCCGGCAGCGACCGCACCGCCTCCTACTGGGCGCGCGAGCTGCGCGTCCCGCTCACGGCCGCGACCCGCGCCGGAGTCGACCTGCGGCACGTGAAGTCCCTGGAGCTGACCCCGCGTTCACGGGCCGGGCAGGCCTGGCTGATGGACGCCTGGGCGTGGCGCCCGGGCACGCCCGCGGTGCGGGAGGCCCCGCTCGCCCGGGTGGACCTCGGCCGGCTGTCGGTCAAGGAGGGCGACTCCGGCGTACGCACCTACCGGGTGCCGGTGCGGGTGTCCGGGCACGGCGCCGGCCAGGTGCGGGTGTACGTCATGGACCCGGTCACCGGCGAGGCCAGGGACCGGCTGGTGACGGTACGCCCGGGCCGCGACGACATCGCCGTGGCCGTCCACGTCGAGGGCAACAAGCGCTTCGCGTACGACGTGGCGCACGATGTCCTCGTCAAGGCGGTGCAGGGCACCGTCGTCGGGTCGCACCGCGGCGGGGTGACCGCCCTGAACGACGACCCGATGCCGAAGATCTCGGTGACCCCGGTCGCCGACCGGGTGACCGAGGGCCAGGCGCTGCGCTGGAGGATCACGCTGTCCGAGCCCGCGGACACCGAGATCGGCGCGTCCTTCACGGTGGTGCCGGTGACGGGCGGCCCGGAGCTGTCCACCAAGGACGTCGACCCGGCGTGGCTGCGGGACGCCTCCGGCGCCGAACCGGATCCGGAGCGGCCGCTGTCCCAGGTCGAGTACCTGGGCGTGTGGGCGTCGGTGCCGGCGGGCACAACGAGCACGGAGGTGTCCGTGCCCACCGTCAAGGACACGGTGGCCGAGCCCGCCGAGTCCGTGCGGCTGACGGTCACGGACGACTCGGGTACGCCGCTGCCGGGCGGCCCGGTGCTGACCGGGACGGTCCTGGACGCGCCGTAGCCGACGACAGGCGCCCTGGCCGGCCGCGCGCGGTGCGGCCGGCCAGGGCTCACGGGCGAGCGGTCCGCTCCTCGCACCCCCGACCGGCTCACGCCCTCACGCACTCACGCACTTACGCGCTTCCTCGCTTACGGCTTACGGCTTACGGCTTACGGCTTACGGCTTACGAGTTCAGTGTCACCCGGATGCCCACCGTGCCGTCCGGGCCGCGCCGGATGCGGCTGCCGAGCAGGGTGAGGCGGCCGACGAGGCCGTACTTGCGGGCGATCAACTGCCGGTAGCGGCCTACGGTCGCGGCGTCCGTGATCTCGGCCGTGCCCGGGACCTGCTCCCCCGTCGGGTTGCCCCGCGCGTCGCACGGGCCGACCAGGACGTCGGCGCGGGCCCTGATCCGCTTGACCTTGTAGGAGCCGGCGACGGTCCACACCCCCAGGGCGTCGCCGTCACGCACCACCCACACCGGGGTGGCGACGGGGGTGCCGTTGCGGCGGTAGCTGGTCAGCAGCAGGTACGAACCGGCGCCCAGCCGGTCCAAAGGGGTGTCGTCGTCCATGCCGGGCAGTGTAGGGCCGTTCATCGCCGGGCCGCCGGGGCCGGCGATGCGCGATCCTTGAGGTGCGGCAGGAACGGGAAAGGGCGTGGCGTGACCTGGAACCGGGCGGACGGCCGGCGGGCGGACGAGGCACCGCTGGAGGTGGCGTGCGACGAGTCGGGCTCGGACGGCGAGAACCTCGTCGGCGGGAACACCGACGTCTTCGCGCACGCGGGCGTGCGGCTGCCGGTGGACCTGGCCGAGGCGGCCGTGGGCGAGGTCCGCGACCGCATCCGCTCCCCCGCCGAGGAGTACAAGGCCGGGCATCTGCTGCGGGAGAAGCACCGGGCGGTGCTGGAGTGGCTGCTGGCGCCCGCGGGCCCGCTGGCCGGGCAGGCCCGGGTGCAGCTGACACAGAAGGCGTTCGTGGTCGTGGAGCAGGCGGTCGGGCTGCTGCTGGACGAGGACGGCGAGGCCGCGAGGAGCGTACTGCGGGCAGGAGCGCGGGCGTTCGGTGACGAGCCGTGGGCTCGGTTCCTCGGCGCGGCGAACCGGCTGCTGCGCGTGCGCCACGACGGGGAGCCGCAGACGCCGGTGGCGGAATTCTTCCGCACGCTCGAGGCGCTGCGCGAGACGGGCCCTCCCGCTGCGGCCCTGGACGTCCTGGACCGGCTGGCGGGTGCGCGCGCCCGCGCCCGGGACTACCGGGACCGGCTCCTGGACGGGCCGCCGCTCGTGCCGGTGCTCGACCCGCTCATGCCGGCGATCGTGCGCACGGCGGTCTCCTGGAGCGCCGGCGGCCGGCCGGTCGTCCTGGTGCACGACCGGCAGAATCTGCTCACCGAGGACCGGATCGCCTGGATCGTGGCGACCGCCCGCCATCGCGGCGCCGCCCTGGCCGGGGTGCGGCTGGTCGCCGCACGCGACGACGCCCGGGTGCAGCTCGCCGACTTTCTCGCCGGTGTCGCCCGCAAGATCGCCTCCGACGAGCTGAACGGGCACGGCGACACCGTACTGACCACGCTACTGCGGCCGTTCGTGGCCGCCGAGTCCGTGTGGGGCGACGAGGACACCTGGGCGCGGCTCGGCCCGCGCACCCAAATCGGCGGAGTGGCAGCGCGGCTGGATTCCGCCGTCTAGATTGCGTGCTGTCCCCGTATCGTCCCCGTTTCTCCAGGAGCCGGCCCGTGACCGACAGCCAGCGCGCGCGTATCGACACCTCCCAGCCGCACACCGCCCGCATATGGAACTACTGGCTCGGCGGCGGTGACAACTACGACGTCGACCGCGCGGCCGGCGACCAGATCCGCCAACTGCACCCGGGTATCGGCGAGTACGCCCGCGAGGACCGTCTCTTCCTCGGCCGGGCCGTGCGGCACCTGGTCACCGAGGCGGGCATCCGGCAGTTCCTCGACATCGGCACCGGCCTGCCGACCGCGGACAACACCCACCAGGTCGCCCAGCGGCACGCCCCGGACGCCCGGATCGTCTACGTCGACAACGACCCGCTGGTGCTCGCGCACGCCCGCGCCCTGCTGTCCAGCACCCGTGAGGGCGTCACCGACTATCTCGACGAGGACCTGCGCAACGTCGACGCGATCCTCGAACACGCGGCGAAGACCCTGGACTTCAGCCGGCCCGTCGGGCTGATGCTGCTCGGCGTGGTCATCTTCGTCGGCGACGAGGAGGACCCGTACACCCTGGTGCGGCGCCTGCTCGACGCGTTGCCGCCGGGCAGCCACCTGGTCCTGTCGCACACCGTCACCCACCCGGCGATGCCGGACGTGGACGAGGCGGTGAAGTTCTGGAACGAGCACGGCACTCCGAAGCTCACCCAGCGCACCCCGGAGGCCGTGGAGCGCTTCTTCGACGGGCTGGAACTGCTGGAGCCGGGCGTGGTGTCGTGCTCGCGCTGGCGTCCCGACGCGACCGACGGCACCGAGCCGGCGGAGGTGGCCATGTTCGGCGGAGTGGGCCGCAAGCGCTGAACACGCCCGGGCCCGGCGCCGTATGGACAAGGGGCGCGCGCCGACCGGCGCGCCCCGCGGCCCGCAGGTCGCGCGTTCGGGTTTCGGGAGCCAGGCATCATGAGGCACGCACGACGACGGATCGTGAGGCGAGCGGCACGGCTGGCGGCCGCCGGTGGTCTCCTGCTGGGCGGGGCCATGGTCACGCAGGCCGTCGCCAGTGAGCCGCCCGGCCCGCCCGCGACGCCGCACACCCTCGCGCAGCCGGCCGGGGACAGCGGTGCGGGGCTGGTGCGGCGGCTGGGCACGGGGCGTACGGCGGGCAGCTGGATCGGCGCCGACGGGCGGCCGGTCGTCGCCGTCACCGACCGGGGCGCGGCGGAAGAGGTGCGGCGAGCGGGAGCCGAGCCGCATCTGGTCGGGCACAGCCTGGACGAGCTGAAATCCGCGGCGGGCGTGCTGCGTTCGGCGCCGCGGGTGGCCGGCACGTCCTGGGCCGTGGACTACCGCACCAACGAGGTCGTCGTGCGCGCCGACCGCACCGTTTCGGCCGCCGACTGGTCACGGCTGGCGCGGGTGGCGCACGGCATCGGCGGTTTCGTGCGGATGGAGCGCACGAACGGGACGTTCACCACCCGGCTGAACGGGGCACAGCCCATCCTGTCGGCGGGCGGGCGCTGCTCGGCGGGGTTCAACGTGACCGACGGGCGGGCCGATTTCATCCTCACGGCCGGGCACTGCGGGCCGAAGGGTTCGGTGTGGTTCGCGAACGCCGGCGCCGCACGCCAGGTCGGGCAGAGCGTCGCCTCGGACTTCCCCGGCTCCGACTTCTCGCTGGTGCGGTACGCGAGCGGCCGGGCGGGCGAGGCGGCCGACGTCGTCGCGATCGGCGGCGGCACGGGGGTGCGGATCACGGGCGCGGCGGATCCGGTGGTGGGGCAGCGGGTGTTCCGCAGCGGCAGCACCAGCGGGCTGCACGACGGGCGGGTGACCGGACTGGACGCCACGGTGAACTACCCGGAGGGCACGGTCACCGGTCTCATCCAGACCGATGTGTGCGCCGAACCGGGCGACAGCGGCGGCCCGTTGTTCTCCGAGGGCGTCGCCCTCGGGGTGACCTCCGGGGGCAGCGGGGACTGTTCCTCGGGCGGTACGACGTTCTTCCAGCCGGTGACGAAGGCGCTGCGGGCGCTGGGCGTGCGGCTGATCGTGTCGGCGCAGGCCGCCCCGGGCGGCGGTGTCTCCGCCACGGCTCCGGCGTCGGCCCCCGGCGGGGCGTCGCCGGGCGCGCCGGCCCCGGTGGGCGGCGGCGCACCGGGGACCGCGCTGTTGTCCCGGCTGACGGACACCCGCAATGTGGGGCCGGGGCTGCTGGTCGTCGCGGGCAGCCTGATCGCGCTGGTGGCCACCCGCTGGCTGCGCGCGGAACAGGACCGCAGGGCGTTTCGCCGGCACTACTCGACGATGTGGGGCTGACGCACCCGTCAGCTCAGGCTCGGCAGCACCGCCGCCACGGCCGCGCCCTGCAGTCCCACCGCCTGCCTGGAAGTGACCCGTTCCTGCAGGACCGCGAGGCCCAGGACGACGGGGACGGCCGGGTAGAGGGAGGCGAGCACAACGGCGACGCACCCCGCGGTCACCGGCCACAGCCCGCTGTCCGGGCCGGCCTGGCAGAGCGCGAGGTACCGCACGGCGGCGCCGGCGCTGGCGAGCAGCCCGTCGCGCACGCCGGAGCCGGGCGTCGCCGCGCCCCCGGCGACGAGCCACAGGGCGGGCACGGCGGCGGCGATGCCCGCGCAGGCAACGGGAGCGGGCCGATCGCCGAGCAGCAGCACGCCGCACAGCACGGACAGCGCGACGGAGGTGACGGCGCTCACGGCACGACGACGCTCTCCCCCAGGAGGACCCCCACCCCCGCGGGTGAGTCTCCGGTTGAGGAAGAGCATGGCCAGGCCGCTGCCCACACCGGACAGCGCGCCCCAGGCCGGGTCGGCGGGGGCGGCGGAGGTGGCGGACATCACCCGCGCGGCCACGGCGGCGAGCAGCAGCCCGCCGGTCTGGCCGAGGAAGGTGACGGGCGCGGAAGGGGGCGCGCCGGGACAGCAGGCGGCCGGAGAAGTCGACGATGCCGTGGGCGAGGGCGGAGGTCAGAGCGAGAAGGGCACCCACCGGTCAGAGGGTGCCCTGAGATGATGCCGGAATGCGCGGCGGGAGGCGGGAGGTGTTCGGGCGACGCTAGGCCGCGTTCACCGGCTGGTGGGCCGCTGCGGCCCACTCCAGGACGAGGCGCTGGTACTCCTCGCGCTGCTCGCCGGTCAGTGTCCCGCCCGACCGGCGCCACAGGGCCCGGATCTCCTCGTTGACCTCCGCGGCCGATCGCTCGGAGGCGGGTTCAACAGTGGTGGACATGCTGTGAAGCATACGGCGCTGAAGGTGAAGGCGCTGTGAGTAAGGCCTCACAATCGCGACATTACGGACGTGTCAATGATCACGTCCAAACGGGGCAACGGGAGGGGGCGGCCGTCCGGGCACAGCCCCCGGCGGCGCCGTCAGGTGCCGGGCTTGCGGCCGTAGACGAAGACGTCGTCGCCGTTGCGCAGCAGTGACCAGTACTTCTTCGCATCGGTCTTCGTCATGTTCACGCAGCCGTGCGAGCCGGGCGGGTTCCACATGCTCACGCCGACCGAGTGGAAGGCCTGCCCGCCGTCGAAGAACTGGCTGTAGGGCATGGCCACGTTGTAGACGCTGGAGACGTGGTCGATGTCACGCCAGTAGATCTTCTTCAGGCCGGTGCGGGTCTCGTAGCCGTCCCGGCCGGTGCGCACCGGGACCGGGCCGTAGACGAGTTTCCTGCCGTCCTGGATCCAGCTGAGCTGGAGGGTGAGGTCGACGCAGGCGATACGGCCCTTGTTCACGGGGCACTTGCCCGACTTGTTCGGGTTCTTCCCGACGGCCTTCTGCTTGTTCATGAGGTCCATCACACCCCAGGTGACGGACCCGGCGTAGCCGATGTTCGGCGTGATGCCGTGTCTGGTCTGGAAGGCCTGGATGGCCTTGCAGTCGGCGGACGACTGCCTGCCGTCCACCGGGCGGCCGAGGAACTTCTCGACCTGCTTCTGGTAGGGGCCGGTGCTGGTGGTGCAACTCGACGCGGCCTGCGCCGGAACGGCGCCGAGCGCCAGTGTGAGCGGCGCCACCAGTCCGGTGACGCCGAGGGCGACGGCGCCCCGACGGCCTATGTGCCTCATGTCCGGTATCTCCCTTGCCCGTCCTGCGGTCTCTGCCAGGTAGACAGGCCTGCGGGGGTGTTGGTTGCAAGGGCCGGTCAGGCTGTGACGAATCGGTGAACTTCCGGCCCGTCGAGCCGGGCGGCGGGCAGCCGCCGCCCGAAGGCGACGAGCAGCAGATCCTGCGCGGCGCCGTGCAGCGGGCTGCCGGTGCCGTAGGACCAGTCGAGGTCGTCGGCGACGAGGCGGACGCCGGTGAGGTCGGCGCCGAAGAAGCGGGCGCCGCGCGGGGAGATCGTGCCGAGGACGATGCGCAGCCGCTCCTCGGGGACGCGGCGGCCGAGTCCGAGAGCGGCGGTGACGTCCAGGCCGTGCACGACGTCGTGCCCGAGGGCCGCGGCGCGCCCGCCCACCGGCGGTCCCCACGGATGGCGGGCGTGGGTGCGCAGGAAGCCGGCGAGTTCGGCGTCGGGGTGGGCGGCCGCGTCGCGGTGCGCGAGCCGGTCGGTCATGCGGTGCAGGCTGCCGCGCGCGGCGAGCAGCTCGACCAGGACGCGCGGCAGGGAGTACCGGAAGCCCATCGACATGTGGGCCACCACTTCCCGCACCCGCCAGCCCGCGCACAGGCTGGGCTGCTCCCACTGGTCCGGAGTGAGCGAGTCGAACAGGTCGGCCAGGTCCCGGCGTTCGGCGGCGATGGCATCGTCTGTGGTCCTCATGTGTCCAGGATCCTGCCCGCCCGGTCATAAGTCCAAGAGACGTTCGCTCTTCCATCTAGCATCATCCGTTATGGAGTTGAGGCAGCTGCACTACTTCGTGACCGTCGTCGAGGAGGGTGGCTTCACCCGCGCCGCGGCACGGCTGCATCTGGCACAGCCGGGGCTGAGCGCGCAGATCCGCCGGCTGGAGCGGGAGCTCGGGCATCCGCTGCTGGACCGCTCGGGCCGCGCGGTGCGGCCGACGGAGGTCGGGGAGGCGGTGCTGCCGTACGCGCGGGCCGCGCTGGCGGCGGTGGACGGGGTGCGGCAGGCGGTGGAGGAGTTCACGGGGCTGCTGCGCGGCCGGGTCGCGATCGGGATGGTGCCGGGCACGCTCGGGCACGCGATGGATCTCGTCGGGTTGCTGGCCTCCTTCCACGAGGAGCATCCGCGGGTGGAGATCACGCTCACCGAGGACACCTCCGACCGGATGCTGCAAGCGGTGCGCCACGGCGAGCTGGACCTCGCGATCGCGGGCCTCGCCGAGGAGCAACCGCCGCCGGGCGTCGGCCACCAGGTGGTCATCGACGAACCGCTCAGCGCGGTCGCCGCCGCGCACCACGAGCTGGCAGCCGCCCATGGTGGATGCGGCGCCCTGCCGGTCGCCGCACTCGGCGGGCACCCCCTGATCACCCTGCCACGGGGCACCGGTGTGCGCGGGGTGCTGGAACGGCTGTGCGCGGAGGCCGGGTTCCGGCCGCGGGTCGCCTTCGAGGCGGCGACCCCGCGGGCGCTGGTCGAGCTGGCCGCGCGGGGGCTCGGCGTGGCCGTCGTACCCGGGCGGCTCGGCGGCGAGGGGCTGCGGGTGTGGCAGGTCGACCATCCCGGGGCGCGCGGCCGGGTGGCGCTGGCCTGGCGGTCGGACGGCCCGGTCTCCCCCGCCACCCGCACCCTGCTCGGACGCCTGCGTACCGCCGTACCGCAGGAGGCGGAGGCCGCGGGGGACGCGGCGCGAGGCACGGCTGAGTGACACCGGCGGCCGCCGGGCGGGGCTGGGACCAGGTGACGCCGCCGGTCGCCGGGCGGGCTACGGCTGGTGACGCCGCCGACCACCACGCGAACCACCGCCGGACGACCCAGCACTCACCGCCGGGCCGCGGACTCGGCGACCGCGCCGACCGCCGGGCGGCCTACGGCTAGTGACGCCGCCGACCACCACGCGAACCACGGCCGGACGACCCAGCACTCACCGCGGGGACGCGGACTCGGCGACCGCGCCAGCCGCCGAGCAGGCTACCGCTGCTGACGCCGCCGACCACCACGCGAACCACCGCCGGACGACCCAGCACTCACCGCCGGGACGCGGACTCGGCGACCGCGCCGGCCGCCGGGCGGCCTACGGCTAGTGACGCCGCCCGACCTCCACGCGAACCACGGCCGGACGACGCAGCGCTCGCCGCGGGGGCGCTGGCTCGGTGACACTGCCACTTGCCGGGCGGGCCACCGCTCGGAGATGCCGCATCTCCCCATGCGAACGCCGCTCGGTCGCACCGCCTTCTCGCCACGGAGAGCACCCCCCGGTGGCACCGCCGGTCGCACCACGCTGAGCACCCTCGGTGGCGCGCCGGTCGCCCACGCTGAGTACCCCTCATTGGCGCCGCCGGGTAGGGCCGCGAGCCAGCGCTCGGTTCCCCCGCCGCTCGCTGCACGCGCTACCGCCCGCTGCCCCCGCCGCTCGCCCCGCGGGCTACCGCTCGGTGGCGGCGTCGATCGTTGTGCGGAAGCCGGTGTGGACGGTGGTGAGGCCGCCGTCGACGGTCAGTGTGGTGCCGGTGATCCAGGCGGCGTCGCGGGAGGCGAGGAAGGCGACGGCGGCGGCGATGTCCTCCGGCTCGCCGACCCGGCCGAGGGGATACAGGGGGCGCAGAGCGTCGAGTTCGCGCTCGCGGCCCTCCCAGGCGGAGGTGCGGACCGTGCCGGGCACGACCATGGTGACGCGCACCCCGCGCGCGGCCGCGTGCCCGGCGAGGGTGCGGGTGAGTGAGGCGAGGCCGGCCTTGGCGGCACTGTAGGCGTGGTTGCCGAAGTCCTGGACGCCGTTGACCGAACCGATGTTGACGATGGCGCCGCGTCCGGAGGCCGCCAGGTGCGGCAGGGCGGCACGGCAGCAGCGGTAGGCGCCGGTCAGGGTCAGGTCGAGGTCACGCTGCCACACCTCGTCGGATTCGTCCTCGAAGCGGTCGGCGTCGGGGCTGCAGCCGTAGGCGTTGTTGACGAGGACGTCCAGGCGGCCGAACACCGTCATGGCGTGCGTCACCGCCGCCTCGACCGAGCACCGGTCGGCCACGTCGCACGCGAACGCCTCGGCGTCGAGGCCGCGTTGGCGCAGGGTGTCCGCGGTGCGCTGTGCCGCGGGCAGGTCGGCGTCGGTGACCAGGACACGGGCGCCCTCCTCGGCGAGGCGGCGGGCGGTCGCGGCGCCGATGCCACGTGCGGCGCCGGTGACGAGGGCGGCGTGTGCGTCGAAGCGTGTCAGCTGCGTCATGGACCGACGGTAGTGCGGCGGAGATCGTCCCGACAGGTGGCGTACGGGCACGTTCCCCGGGTCAGGGGTAATCGTGCCCGCGGCGTGGCCGGGGCGGTGGGTCAGCGGTAGCCCGTGGTGTCCGCCGGCCTGCCCGCTTCCTGGACCTCGGTCAGGTAGCGCCAGGCGTCCGGGCGGCTGCCGTCGAGGTCGGTGAAGCCGTACTCCTGGGCGAGGCCGCCGCTGGACAGGGACCGGCCGTTGAAGCGGGCCACGTCCGGGTCGGCGGCCAGGGCCGCGACCGCGCGGCCGACATAGCGCGGGCTCTCGGAGATCGCGAAGTGCGGCTCGCGCCCGACGGCGTCACGCCAGTTGTCCTCGCGCACCCCGAAGTGGTCGAGCATGATCTCCGAGCGCAGCCAGCCCGGGGTGAGGGCGACGGCGGTGGCGCCGCGCGGGCCGAGTTCGTGGCCCAGGGAGAAGCCCATGCGCAGCACGGCCGCCTTGGCGAGGTCGTAGAAGAGGTTGTTGCGGTAGGTGTCGCGGTTGTACTCCGCGGTCCCGTCGGTCATCTCGACGACCAGTCCGCCGGGACGGCGCAGCAGCAGCGGCAGGGCGTGGTGGCTGGTCACGAGGTGGGTCTCCACGGCGAGCCGCAGCAGCCGCAGTCCGTTGTCGAGGTCGTGCTCCCAGACGGGCGTGTCCCACTCGAAGAGCGTCTCGCCGCCCCAGATGTCGTTGACGAGAACGTCGAGGCGGCCCTGCTCGTCGTCGACGCGGTCGACCACGGCGCGGACCTGGCCGGGGTCCAGATGGTCGGCGGGTACGGCGATGCCCTTGCCGCCCGCCTCGGTGACCAGGTCGGCGGTGTCCTCGATGGTCTCGGGGCGGTCGTACTCGGAGCGCCGGGCGCGGGTGGTGCGACCGGTGACGTACACGGTGGCGCCGGCCGCGCCGAGTTCCACCGCGATCCCGCGGCCCGCGCCGCGCGTCGCTCCGGCGACGAGCGCCACCTTGCCGTCCAGCGGACGTGACATGTCCGGCCTCCTTTTTCCCTGGGTGAGGTGCGTCGTCCCCGAGGATGTCGCGGAAGCCGGACACTTCTGTCAGGTTTTACGGCCGGTCACTCGCTCGGCCCGCCCGCCGTTCAGTGTCCCCGGTCGATCCACTCCTGCAGGTGCGGCGCCTCCGCGCCGATGGTGGTGGCGTCGCCGTGCCCGGTGAGCACCCTCGTCTCGGGCGGCAGCTTCAGCAGACGGTCACGCAAGGAGGTGATGATCGTCGGGAAGTGGGAGTACGAGCGGCCGGTCGCGCCGGGGCCGCCCTGGAAGAGCGTGTCGCCGGTGAAGACGGCGCCGAGACCCGGGTCGTACAGGCACACGGCGCCCGGCGCGTGCCCCGGGGTGTGCAGCACGGTCAGGTCGGTGCCGGCGGCCTCGATGACCTGCCCGTCGACCAGGTGGGCATCGGGGTCGCGGTCGGGATGGGTGAGCTTCCAGAGCGGCAGGTCGTCGGGGTGCAGCCAGATCACGGCTCCGGTGCGGTCGGCGAGTTCCGGCGCGGCGCCCACGTGGTCGTTGTGGGCGTGGGTGCACACGATCGCGGTGAGGCGGCGGTCGCCGACGGCGCGAACGATGGCGTCGGCGTCATGGGCGGCGTCGATGACGACGACTTCGTGGTCGTCGCCGACGATCCACACGTTGTTGTCGACGTCCCAGGTGCCGCCGTCGAGCGTGAACTGCCCTGAGGTGACGAGGCGTTCGATGCGTGCGGTCATCACAGCACCACCACCGAGCGCAGCACGTCCCCGTGGTGCATCCGCTCGAACGCCTTCTCCACCTCGTCCAGCCGGACGGTCTCGGTGACGAACTTCTCCAGCGGCAGGCGCCCTTGCAGATGCAGGTCGATCAGCACCGGGAAGTCGCGGGAGGGCAGGCAGTCGCCGTACCACGACGACTTCAGCGCCCCGCCCCGCCCGAAGACGTCCAGCAGCGGCAGTTCCAGCTTCATCTCCGGTGTGGGCACCCCGACCAGCACGACGGTGCCGGCGAGGTCACGGGCGTAGAAGGCCTGGGTGTACGTCTCCGGGCGGCCGACGGCCTCGATGACGACGTCGGCGCCGAACCCGCCGGTCAGCTCGCGCACCGCCTCCACCGCGTCGGTCTCCTTGGAGTTGACCGTGTGGGTGGCGCCCAGCTTCTCGGCGGTGGCCAGTTTGCGGTCGTCGATGTCGACGGCGATGATGCGGCCCGCGCCGGCCAGGCGCGCGCCGGCGATCGCCGCGCCGCCGACGCCGCCGCAGCCGATCACGGCGACCGAGTCGCCGCGGGTGACCCCTTCGGTGTTGATCGCCGCGCCGATGCCGGCCATCACCCCGCAGCCGAGCAGCCCGGCGACCGCCGGGGAGACGGCCGGGTCGACCTTGGTGCACTGCCCGGCGGCGACCAGCGTCTTCTCCGCGAACGCGCCGATACCGAGGGCCGGGGAGAGCTCCTGGCCGGTGCCGGCGAGGGTCATCTTCTGCGTGGCGTTGTGCGTGGCGAAGCAGTACCAGGGCTTGCCGCGCAGACAGGCCCGGCACTGTCCGCACACCGCACGCCAGTTGAGGATCACGAAGTCGCCGGGCGCGACGTCGGTGACGCCGTCGCCGACGGACTCGACGACACCGGCGGCCTCGTGCCCGAGCAGGAAGGGGAAGTCGTCGCTGATGCCGCCCTGCTTGTAGTGCAGGTCGGTGTGGCAGACCCCGCAGGCCTGGACGCGGACCACGGCCTCTCCGGGTCCAGGATCGGGCACGACGATCGTCTCGATGCGCACCGGCTCGTCCCGGCCCGGCGCGATCACGCCGCGTACTTCCTGCGCCATGCTGCTCCATCCTTCCCTCGACGGGGCATCCGTCCCGGTTCCGACCCTACGCGTGATCAAGCGCCGGGGGACCGAGGACGGGGACAGGGGCAGGGACATGCGAAGGGGCCGCCCGTCGGGGCGGCCCCTTCGCGGGGTTCCATGGTCTCAGCCGACGGGGAGCAGGCCGGTCACCGGGGCGACCAGGTCGGTGACCTGGTGGAGTTCGTTCAGCTTGTTCAGTTCGTTGACCTGGTTCAGCCCGGCCAGCTGCTGGGAGACCCGGGGAACCTCGTCCTGGTGCTCGGCCGGGATGTCGCTCGTGGTGAGCGAGTCGAGCACGGCCATCGGGTTCAGCTGTCCGGCGTCCGGGGCGCCGGCGGCGCTGGCCGCGGGGGCGGCGAGGCCGGCGATCCCGGCGGCGAGTGCGGCGGCGGCGACGATACGACGAGTGGAGATCATGCCTTCAGCAACGGCGGGAGGTGCCCTGTGGACACGGGCACGCCGGGCAGCTCACCCGTCAGGCGCAGCGCCCGGGCTGCGCTTGCGGAGCCCGGCGGGGCGGAGGAGCCTTTGGGGTAGGTCCCGTGTGCCCGTCTCCCCTCCTCCGTCGGGCCGCGGCCTGGCAAGGAGGTCACCATGGGCAGCACGGCACACACCGGCTTCGACACGGAGACTCTGCGCAGGGGCATCGAGGACCGCACCGCCGAGGCGCTGCTGTCCCTGTACGCGGACGACGCGGAGATCCGTCTCGTGAACCGCAATGCTCAGCCCAGCAATCCGGCGGTGCTGCACGGCCGCGACGAGATCCGCGAGATGCTCGACGACGTCTACAGCCGTGACATGACGCACAAGCTGGAGCAGTGCGTGGTCCAGGGCGACCGCGCGGCCTACTGCGAGTCCTGCGAGTACCCGGACGGCAACCGCGTGCTGTCCGAGTCGATGATCACGCTGACGGACGGCAAGATCTCGCAGCAGATCATCGTCGAGGCGTGGGACGAGTAGCGAGACGAAAGCGGGCGGTCCAGGTCGGCTCATGGCCGGCCTGGACCTGTTGTGTGCGGCACCGGGGCTGTGCGCGGCACCGGGGGCGGGGGCTGCGGAGGGGCTCGGTTACCCTGGGCGCGGGCCGTGACTGGCGCTGAGGTGGAGCACCACCGGGGAGCGGCCCCATGGAGTCGATGCCGTGCGCCTGGGCGAAGTCCTACCGCTCAGGAGTCGCATCATGACCCAGGCCCGCCTCATGGACGGCACCGCGCTCGCCCGCCGCACCGTCGAGGAGACCGCCCAGCGCGCCGCCGACCTCACCGGGCGCACCGGGACGGCGCCGTGTCTCGCCACGGTGCTCGTCGGCGAGGACCCCGCCTCCGTCACCTATGTGCGGATGAAGCAGAACCGCTGCCGCAAGGCCGGCATCGACTCGCGGCACGTGGCACTGCCCGCGAACACCACGACCGAGGAGCTGGTGGCGACGGTCCGGGCGCTGTCCGCCGATCCGTCCGTGCACGGCATCCTGCTCCAGCACCCCGTGGGCGACCACATCGACGAGCGGGCCGCGTTCGAGGCGATCGCGCCGGAGAAGGACGTCGACGGCGTCACCTTCGCGTCGTTCGCGACGATGAGCTTCGGCCTGCCGGGTTTCGTGTCCTGCACACCGGGCGGGATCGTCCGGCTGCTCGACGAGTACGGCGTCGACCCGTCGGGCAAGCGGGCGGTCGTCGTGGGCCGCAGCGCGATCCTGGGCAAGCCGGTCGGGATGCTGCTGCTCGCCCGCGACGCGACCGTCACCTACTGCCACTCGCGCACCGCGGACCTGTCGGCGGCCGTGCGGGAGGCGGACATCGTCGTCGCCGCCGTGGGCCGCCCCCGGCTGATCCGCGGACAGGACGTCAAGCCGGGCGCGGTCGTGATCGACGCCGGCTACAACGAGGGCAACGTCGGCGACGTCGACTTCGGCTCTGCGGTGGAGCGGGCCTCCCTGATCACTCCGGTGCCGGGCGGGGTCGGCCCGATGACCATCGCCACGCTGCTGGAGCAGACGGTGGACGCGGCGGCCCGGCAGCTCGGGGCGTCGGTGTGACGCCGTAGCACCCGAAGTGGCCGTTTCCCGCGGGTCGTTCGTGCGGCCACCCGCTGTCGTCGTCATACTGCGCTGCGTGCGTGTGGCGATCATGACGGCGGGTTCCCGGGGCGACGCGGCCCCTTTCACCGGTCTCGGGCAGGCCCTGGCGCGGGCGGGCCACGACGTCACCCTGGTCACCCACGAGCGGTTCGCGCCGCTCGTGGCGGGCTCGGGGGTGGCCTTCCACGCGCTGCCGGTGGATCCGCGGGCCGAGCTGGAGTCGGCGCGCGGCCGTGGCCTGCACCGCAGCGCGACCGGGGTGGGCAAGCTGGTGCGCGTGGTGGGGATGGCCCGGTCGGTGGCCGGCCGTATGACCGACGCGTTGCTGGAGGCGGCCGAGGGCGCCGACGTGCTCCTCCTCGCCGCCGCGCTCGCCCCGCTGGGGCACGCCGTCGCCGAGGGCCTGGGCCGGCCGAGCCTGGGCCTTCAGCTGCAACCGATGGCCGCCACACGGGAGTTCGCGCCGCCTTTGCTCACCACCGGCTCGTGGGGTGGGGCCGCGAACCGGGTCGCGGGGCTCGGGGTGAACCTCGCCGTGGAGCACGTCTTCGCCTCCGCGGTGCCGTCCGTGCGGGCCCGGCTGGGCCTGCCCGCCGTCCGCCCGGCCGCGGCGCTGCGCGCCCGGGAGCGGCAGCGCTGGCCGGTGCTGCACGGCTTCAGCCCGCTGGTGGTGCCGCGGCCGCGGGACTGGCGGCCGGGACTCGAGATCACCGGCTACTGGTGGCCGTACGACCAGGAGCGCGAACTGCCTGGGGAGCTGCGGGAGTTCCTGGCCGCCGGGCCGCCGCCGGTGTTCGTCGGGCTGGGCAGCGCCACCGTGCCCGACCCCCGCGGCTTCAGCGCGGCCGTCGCGGGAGCGCTGCGCCGGGCGGGGCTGCGCGGGGTGATCCAGCGCGGCTGGGGCGGGCTGAGCGCCGACGGCGACGATCTGCTGCTCGTCGACGAGGTGCCGCACGCACTGCTGTTCCCCCGCATGGCGGCGGTCGTCCATCACTGCGGCGCGGGCACGACCGCGGCGGGACTGCGGGCCGGGGTGCCGGCGGTGCCGGTGCCGATCCAGTTCGACGAACGTTTCTGGGCGGCCCGGCTGGTGAGCCTGGGTGCCGCCCCGCGCGCCCTGCCGCTCGGCCGCCTCACCCCGGACGCCCTGGCCGGCGCGCTCGTGGAGGCGGTCACCGACCCGTCGTACGGGCAGCGGGCGAGGGCCCTGGGGGCGCGCATCCGCGCGGAGGACGGCACGGCGCCGGTCCTGCGGGCGCTGGAGCGGATCGCGCTCTAGGTTGCGTCCGTGCGTCCGTGGTCTTGCCGGGGCGGGCATCCGTCCTTACTTTTCAGTAAGTCTCTTGTCTGTCACGTGTGTTCGGGTCCCACCCCACCCCGAGGAGCCGTCATGCCCGCCTTCGGACCGCGAGTTGTGTGCACGGTCGCCGCCGCCCTCGCCCTCACCGCGGCCTCACCCGCCACCGCCGCCCATGCCACCGGGCTGCGGGAGGTGCTGTTCGTCGGCAACAACTGGGACGGCACCGCCGACGTCCTCGCCTCCGCCGGCGACTTCACGCGGGTCGGCCGGATCAGTGTCGTACCGGACAAGGAACAGCGGCTCGCGGAGATCAAGGCCGACCCGGTCAAGTGGGTGTACTTCATGGCGATCCGCAACAGCGTCGGCGAGGGCCACGACCAGTTCGCCGACGACATGTACTCCACGCCCGACGGCCGGTCGGTGGTGGTCTCGCGGCCCAGCTTCGCCGACGTCGTCTCGATCGATCTGGCCACCGGCAAGGTGAACTGGCGTTTCCCGGTGGCCGGTTACCGCGCCGACCACATGGCCGTCTCCCCCGATGGCACCCGGGTCGCGGTGTCCGCGTCCACCGCGAACACCGTGCACGTCCTGGACATCGTCACCGGCCGGCAGCTGGGCTCCTTCGCCACCGGGGACAAGCCGCACGAGAACATCTTCACCAAGGACGGCAAGTACCTGTGGAACATGGCCATCGGTGACGTGAACACCGCGCTGGACGCGCCCTGGCTGGACTGGACGAAGGGCGACCGGCACATCACGGTCGTCGACGCGACGACGTACAAGCCGGTCAAGGTGATCGACATGCGCGAGCGGCTCGACGCGATCGGGCTGAAGGACTACTCGGACGCGGTGCGGCCGGCCGTCTTCTCCCCCGACGAGTCCACGCTGTACTTCCAGGTGTCGTTCTTCAACGGCTTCTTCGAGTACGACCTCGCCACGGACCGGATCACCCGGGTGAAGACCCTGCCGAAGAACCCCGCCACCAGCGACGACCGCACCACCTTCGTGAACGACTCGCGCCACCACGGCCTGTCGATGAAGCCGGACGGCAGCAAGCTGTGCGTGGCGGGCACCATGGACGACTACGCGACCGTCGTCGACCGCGCCACCCTCCAGGAAGGTCCGCTCGTCCCCGCGTCCAAGCCGTACTGGGCCACGGTCAGCGGCGACGGCCGGGACTGCGTGATCTCCGAGAGCGGCGCCGACCAGGTCACTGCCATCGACTTCAGTACCGGCCGCAAACGGGTATCGGTACCGGTCGGCGACCATCCGCAACGCGTACGCCTCGGCCACGTCGCCGCCGACTGGACCGGCCCGGCCAGCTGAGCGCGGGCCTGTCCGGCGAGGAAAAAAATTCCGTCGATGGGGGTGTGACAGGGACGGTTCGGGGTAGGCGCGACATAGAGAGACGAGGCATGCAGCGCATGCGTCGCCGGAGAACCGTCCTTCGAAGGAGGTCCGTGACAGCGCAATCCACTCGCAGCGCCTGGGCCGCCTCCACCGAGGTGAGGCGGCCCGGCCCATGTCCGGATCCCGGCGGTCAGTCGGCGCTCGCCCGCGCGGGCAGCAGCGCCCCGGGCAGGACCGCGAGTGCGAGGAGCGCGGCGGCCGCATAAAGGCAGGCGGAGCCCAGCGCCACGGCGTGCAGGCCGTGCAGGAAGCGGCTCCGGTCTGCGGCGGACCCGGCGACGGCCCCGGCGACGGCGATGCCGATGGCCCCGCCGGTCTGGCGGGCGGTGTTGTTCACGGCGGAGGCCAGCCCCGAACGCTCGGTGGGCACGGCGGCGACGGCGGCCGCGACCACGGCCGGGGTGAGCAGGCCGAGCCCGGTCCCCCACAGCAGGAAGGCCGGCAGCAGCACGCCGTAATCGGAGTGGGCGTGCGTGCGCAGCAGCAGCGCGAACCCGGCCGCCGCGACGAGCAGGCCCGCGGTCGCGGGCAGCCGGGCGCCGACCCTGCTGGTGAGCCGTCCGCCGAGCGGACCGAGGACCGCGAGCGGGGTGAACAGCGGGAGCAGGGCGAGCCCGGCGTGGAAGGCGCTGCGGCCCTGGACCGACTGCAGGTAGAGCATGAGGACGAACAGCGTGCCCAGCGTGCCCAGGTTCATGATCCCGGCGGCCGCGTTCGCCACGTCGAAGGCCGGCCGTTTCACCAGCGCGGGCGGCAGCATCGCGTCGTCCCCGCGGCGCGACTCGACGACGGCCAGCGCGACGAGGGCGGCCGCCGCGACGACCGCCGCCGCGACGACCTGCGGCGCGCCGGTACCCGAGCGGCCGCCCTGGATGAACGCGTAGGTCGCGGCCAGGAGCAGCAGGGCCCCGAGCAGGACGCCGGGCAGGTCGAGGGGGCGGGCCGTCTCCTCGCGGCTCTCCTGGACCACGGCGGCGGCACGGACCAGGGCGACCAGCACGATCGGCACGTTGACCAGGAAGATCGCCCGCCAGCCGATCCCGTCGACGAGGGCGCCGCCGAGCAGCGGCCCGGCGGGCAGCGCGAGGCTGCCGATACCGGCCCACACGCCGATGGCCCGCGCCCGCTCGGCGGGGTCGGGGAAGGCGCGGCCGATGACGGCGAGCGTGCCGGGCAGCAGCAGCGCGGCCCCGACGCCCTGCACGACCCGGGCGGCGATCAGCGCGGCGACCGTGGGAGCGAGCCCGCAGGCCAGCGATCCGGCGCCGAAGACGGCCAGCCCGGTCAGTACGACGCGCCGGTGGCCGAACCGGTCGCCCGCGGTGCCGCTGGTCAGCATCAGCGCGGCGAGTGCCAGGGCGTAACCGTCGACGACCCATTGCAGACCGCCCACGTCGGTGCCGAGCTGCGCGCCGATCGCGGGCAGGGCGACGTTGACGATCGTGACGTCGAGCAGCACCAGGAAGTACCCGGCGCACATGACGACGAGCACGCCCCAGGGCGAGGCGGGCCGCGCGGTGGGCCGCACCGCGCGCTTGAGGAGGGTCAGAGGTGTGTCGGTCATGGATCACTCGTAGCGGCCGACGCGGTCAACGAGTGTCCGCGTCGGCCGCCCTCGTCGACGGGCGTCCGCCTCGGGTGCCCGGGCGCCCGGGCGGCGAAACGAGCCGGCGGGCAGCGGTCGTCAGCGCCGCGGCAGCCGGTGCAGTACGACGTCGTTGAGCCGGCCGTCGGCCACGGTGGCGGTGAGGTAGGTGCAGTGCGGCTGGCGGCGGCGGTCGGTCGGGGAGCCGGGGTTGAGCAGCCGCAGGCCGCCGGGCGCGGTGGTGTCCCAGGGGATGTGGCTGTGCCCGAAGACCAGGACGTCGAGGTCGGGGAAGCGGGCGGCGCAGCGCGCCTCGCGGCCCTGGGCGGGGCCGGTCTCGTGAACCACGCCGAAGCGCAGGCCGCCCAGCTCGGCACGGGCCACTTCGGGCAGGCGGGCGCGCAGCTCGGGGCCGTCGTTGTTGCCGTACACCGCGATCAGCCGGCGGCTGCGGCTCTGCAGCAGGTCGAGGGTGGCGGTGTCGACCCAGTCCCCGGCGTGGACGACGACGTCGGCGTCGGGCAGTTCGGCGAGCAGCGGCGCCGGCAGCACCTTGGCGCGCTTGGGGAGATGGGTGTCGGACATCAGCAGCAGGCGCACGGCTTCAGCGTACGGCGCCGCCGCACGCCGTCGTGGCGTCGGCTCGCGGCCCATGCGCGGGGTGCTCATTGATCTTCAGGTAAAACTGGTCAGGTGAAACTGGACAGTTTTGCCTGAAGAAATTACCGTCGGGGCATGGCCCACGACGAGAACGCCGCGCGGATCTCCGGCAGCGCCGCCCGCGCCGCCCAGGAGCTGCGCGTCCTGATCGGCCGGCTGCGCCGGCGCGTCCGTGAGGTCGCCGGGGACGAGACGCTCACCCCGTCGCAGGTGTCCGCGCTGACCCTCGTCGGCAAGCACGGCGCGGCCACGGCGAGCGCGCTCGCGTCCGCCGAGGGGGTGCGCCCGCAGTCGATGGCCGCCACGCTGGCCGCCCTGGAGCAGCACGGGCTGATCCGGCGCAGCCCCGACCCGGCCGACGGCCGCCGCCAGCTGGTCACCCTGACCGAGGCCGGTCAGGACCGCATCGCCGGGGACCGGCAGGCCCGCGAGGAGTGGCTGGCCCGCGCCTTGCAGGACCGGTACACGGAGGACGAGCGGCGCACGGTGCTCGACGCGCTGGCGCTGCTGGAGAGGCTGTCGCAGCCGTGACGCCTCCGCGCTCCCCGAAGCCCGGCCCCTCACTCACCGAAGTCAGCAGTAGCAGTACACGACCGAAAGGCCCGACCATGGCAGTCACCGCCCTCGATCCGCGCACCGCCCTCGTGGTGATCGACCTCCAGGCGGGGATCGCCGCCGCGCCCGTGCAGCCGCACTCCGGAGCCGATGTCGTCGCCCGGTCAGCCCGGCTGGCCGAGGCGTTCCGGGAGCGCGGCCTGCCGGTCGTGCTGGTGCGGGTGTCGTTCGCCGCGGACGGGGCCGACGCCGTCCCCGGACGCACCGAAGCCCCCCGGGCGGGCGGCGCCCGCCCCGAGGGCTGGGACGTGATCGTGCCGGAACTGGCCGGGCACGCGGGCGACATCACCGTCACCAAGCGCAACTGGGGCGCCTTCCACGGCACCGACCTGGAGGTGCAGCTGCGCCGCCGCGGAGTGACGCAGATCGTGCTGAGCGGCATCGCCACCAGCATCGGCGTGGAGTCGACCGCCCGCGCCGCGCACGAGCACGGCTACCACGTCACCCTCGCCACGGACGCCATGAGCGACATGGACGCCGAGGCGCACGCGAACAGTGTGCGGCGCATCTTCCCGCGGCTTGGCGAGACGGGCACGACCGAGGAGATCCTCGAACTCCTCGCCAAGACGCACGGCTGACGCGCGCCGGCCGCTCGGTCCTGCCTCAGCCCCGCCCCAGTCCTGTCGAAGGCCCCGCCTCGGCCTCCGGTTCCGCCCGAAGGCCCGGCCTCAGTCCTCGCCCCGGACGATGTTCCAGTCGGCCCCGGTGTGCGTCGCGGACGCCGCGGCGGGGTCTTCCACGGCCGGCAGGCAGGTGCGCAGCGCGCGCTGGCGCCGCAGCCTGCGTGCCCTCGCCCAGCCGGTCTCGGCTCGGCGGATGACGGTCTTGTCCTGGGGCTGAGCGGTCGTCACGGCGTCTCATCTTCCTTCTGCTGCCCGCGCGTTCCTTCGTTCCCTCGTTCGCACTACGTCGCCGGGTCCCCCGGACGTCCCGGATTCAAACACACGTCCACAAGGCGGGGGGCGGCTGCGGATAGGCCGTAGGGCGCACCCGTGGGCCCCTGCCCTGCGTGGCGCGGACGTCCGCGCGGACCACGGCGGTAGCGTCACCGCGGCCCGCGGAGGAGGACGATGACAAACCTGAGGGAACAGCACAGACCGGACGGCCGGCCGGCCCCGACCGGGCGGGCGCTCGGCCGGGCGCTGTTGCGCTGGACCTCCACGACCGACCACAAGGTGATCGCACACCTGTACCTGGTGACGGCGTTCTGCTTCTTCCTCCTGGCCGGCCTGCTGGCCATGGCCATGCGGGCGGAGCTGGCGCGGCCCGGGCTGCAGCTGCTGAGCAACGAGGGCTACAACCAGTTCGTCACGATCCACGGCACGATCATGATGCTGCTGTTCGCGACGCCCATGTTCGCCGGGTTCGCCAACGCCGTGATGCCGTTGCAGATCGGCGCGCCGGACGTGGCGTTCCCGCGGCTGAACGCGCTGTCGTACTGGATGTACCTGTTCGGCGGGCTGATGGTGGTCTCCGGGTTCCTGGTGCCCACCGGCGCCGCGTCGTTCGGCTGGTTCGCGTACGCGCCGCTGAACGACGCGGTGCACACGCCCGGCGCGGGCGGCGATCTGTGGGCGATGGGGCTGGTGGTGGCCGGTGTGTCGACCACGCTCGGCGCGGTGAACTTCATCGCCACCATCATGTGTCTGCGCGCCCCCGGCATGACCATGTTCCGGATGCCGCTGTTCACCTGGAACGTGCTGTTCACCTCGATCCTGGTGCTGCCGGCGTTCCCCGTGCTCACCGCGGCGCTGCTCGCGCTGGAGGCGGACCGCAAGTTCGGCGCGCACGTCTACGACGCGGCGAACGGCGGCGCGCTGCTGTGGCAGCACCTGTTCTGGTTCTTCGGGCATCCGGAGGTCTACATCGTCGCGCTGCCGTTCTTCGGGATCATCTCGGAGATCATCCCGGTGTTCAGCCGCAAACCGCTGTGGGGTTATCTCCCGCTGATCGGCGCGACCGTGACCATCACCATGCTGTCGGCGGTGGTGTGGGCGCACCACATGTTCGCGACCGGGGCGGTGCTGCTGCCGTTCTTCTCACTGATGTCGTTCCTGATCGCCGTGCCGACGGGCATCAAGTTCTTCGCCTGGATCGGCACGATGATCCGCGGCTCGATCTCCTTCGAGACACCGATGCTGTGGTCGCTGGGCTTCCTGGTGACGTTCCTGCTGGGCGGGTTGAGCGGGGTGCTGATCGCCTCGCCGCCGCTGGACTTCCACCTCACCGACTCGTACTTCATCGTCGCGCACCTGCACTACGTGCTGTTCGGCACGGTCGTGTTCGCCATGTTCGCCGGTTTCTACTTCTGGTGGCCGAAGCTGACCGGCCGGATGCTCGACGAACGCCTGGGCAAGGTGCACTTCTGGCTGCTCTTCCCCGGCTTCCAGCTGACGTTCCTGGTGCAGCACTGGCTGGGCGAGGCGGGCATGCCGCGCCGGTACGCCGACTATCTGCCCACCGACGGCTTCACCCTGCTCAACACCCTGTCCACGGCGGGGGCGTTCCTGCTGGGCGTCTCCACACTGCCGTTCCTGTACAACATCTGGTACTCCGCCCGGCACGGCCGGGTGGTCACCGAGGACGACCCGTGGGGATACGGGCGCTCCCTGGAGTGGGCGACCTCCTGTCCGCCGCCGCGGCACAACTTCCACGCACTGCCCCGTATCCGCTCCGAGTCCCCCGCCTTCGACCTGCACCATCCCCATGTGGCCCGCCGGGCGAAGGAGGTGGGGCAGCGATGAAGGCGGAGTCGATGCTGTTCGGGGGCGTGGCGCTGTTCTTCGCCGGGGTCGCCGCGCTGTACGGCGGCTGGTCGCGGGAACCGGCCGGCTCGGCGGCGCTCGTCGTCGCCTTCCTGATGGCGTCCCTGGTGTCCTTCTTCAGCGCCGTGCAGTACCGGCGCCGGGGCCCGCGGCCGCAGGACCGGCGGGACGCGGAGGTCGCCGACGCGGCCGGTCCGGTGGAGTTCTTCCCGGCGGCGAGCCGCTGGCCGATCGTCACGGCCGCCGGCTTCGCACTGGCGGCGAGCGGTGTGGTGTACGGGCTGTGGCTGTTCCTCATCGGGATGGCGGTGCTGGCTCGGGGGGTTCTGGGGATGGCGTTCCAGTACGTTCACCGGGGCGAGGACCAGGAGTGAGCTGCGGCTGCGGGGCGCCGGGCCGCACGGTGGTGACGGGGCGGCGGCTCTCCTCGTAGCCGCCCTCGACACTCTGCCGTACGTCGCCGGTCTCGACGCCCTCCTGAAGGTGCTCGCGTTCCTCGTCGCCGAGGGCGTGGCACAGCCAGCGGGTGAGGAAGAACGCGGCGATCGGCGCGAGCACGAGCAGGACGCGCAGGGTCCACGTCATCACGTTGACGGAGACGCGGAAGGTGGCGGCGGCCACGTCGTTGCCACCGGCGATCAGCAGCACGGCGTAGAACACGATCCCGGCGACGCCCAGGCCGGTGCGCACGGGCCGGTCCCGGGGCCGGTCGCACAGGTGCTGCTCCTGGCGCCACTCCCCCGTCAGCCGCTGCTCGACGAACGGGTACGCGTACAGCACCGCGAACAGCAGCCCGGGCAGGACCACGGCCGGCAGGAGCACGTTCCACATGACCGTATGGCCGGCGACGTTCGTCTCCCACGGCGGTACGAGGCGCAGCGCGCCCTCCAGGAAGCCGACGTACCAGTCGGGCTGGGAGCCGGTGGAGGCCTGGTCGGGGCGGTAGGGGCCGTACACCCACACGGGGTTGATCTGGGCGACGCCGCCGAGGACGGCGAGCAGGCCGAAGACCATGAGGGACAGCCCGGCGGAACTCGCCGAGAACTGCGGCACCATCGGTTTGCCGACGGCGTTGCGCTCGGTGCGGCCGGGGCCGCTCCACTGGGTGTGCTTGAGGTAGAACACCAGGATCAGATGCACGGTCACGAGGCCGAGCAGCGCGCCCGGCAGCAGCAGGATGTGCATCGGGTAGAGGCGGGAGATGAAGTCGTGCCCGGGGAACTGGCTGCCGAAGACGAAGAAGCTCACATACGTGCCGACGACCGGCAGCGACAGCATGATGCCCTGCGCGATGCGCAGGCCCGTGCCGGAGAGCAGGTCGTCGGGCAGGGAGTAGCCGGCGAAGCCCTCCGCCAGGGCCAGCATGAACAGGGTGACGCCGATGACCCAGTTCAGCTCGCGGGGGCGGCGGAAGGCGCCGGTGAAGAAGATACGCAGCAGGTGCACGCCGATCGCGGCGGCGAAGACGAGCGCCGCCCAGTGGTGGATCTGGCGCATCAGCAGGCCGCCGCGCACGTCGAAGCTGATGCGCAGGGTGGACTCGTAGGCGGCGGACATGCGCACGCCGCTCAGCGGCACGTAGTGGCCGGCGTAGACGACCTCGCGCATCTCCGGGTCGAAGAAGAAGGTCAGCCAGACGCCGGTGAGCACCAGCACCAGCAGGCTGTACAGGGCGATCTCGCCCAGCAGGAACGACCAGTGGTCGGGGAACGCCTTGCGCAGCATCGCGCCGCCCTCGCTGACCGGCAGCCGCGCGTCCAGGGCACCGGCCAGCCGCTCGCCCCTGCTCTCCCCCGTCACCGGCTCCGACCGGCCTTCCCGCTCCACGTCCCTGTGCCTCCCGTGTCCGCCGATCCACCGGGTTGACCCTCCCCCGCCGGCGCACCCGCGGCACGCGACGGCGGGGGAACCACCCGTGTCTCAGCGCCACTGCACCCATTCGGCCGCGTGCGGCGGGCGCGCCGGGGGCGGGCGCGCCGGGGGCGGGCGCGCCGGGGGCGGAGGCGTCGGGGGCGGAGGCGTCGGGGCGGGGGCGTCAGGGCGGGCGCCGGGTGGGGGCGCCGGGGCGGGGACGTCAGGGCGGGGACGTCGCGGTGGGCGCGCCGAGGCGGGGGCGTCGCGGTGGGCGCGCCGGGGCGGGGACGTCAGGGCGGGCGCGCCGGGGCGGGGACGTCAGGGCGGGGGCCTCGGGGTGGGTGGGGCGGGGCAGACGTCGGCCCCGGCCGGGAGCCCGGTGGGGGCTCGGGGCCGGGGGCGATCAGGCGGGGACGCTCTCGCGACGTGGGGTCAGGTGTTGGGGCGGGCCGCGCTGATGTCGCCGAGGGCCGAGTCGGGGTCGCGTTCCATGGCGGTGTCGCCGAGGGTGACGATGCCGACCGGGTGGCCGTGGTCGACGACGGGGATACGGCGTACCGAGTGCTCGCGCATCAGGCGGATAGCGACGTTCAGGTCGTCGTCCGGGCCGACGGTGACCATGTCGTCGCTGCAGATGCCGGCGACGGTGGTCTGCTCCGGGTCGCCGCCGTCGGCGATGCCGCGCACGACCAGGTCGCGGTCGGTGACCAGGCCGCGCAGGTCGTCGCCGTCGGTCACCAGGACCGCGCCGAGGTCCTCGTCGCGCATCAGGCGGGCCACGGAGGTGACGGAGGCCTGCGGTTCCACGCTCACCGGGTCGGCGGTCATGATGTCGCGGACGTGCTGGGTCATGACGTGCTCCTTGTCACATGGGGGTGTACGGGTGCCGGGTACCCGCAGACGGCCGCTGACACGGGGATTCAGCGGGCGAGGTCGATCTCGCTCCAGACCTGTTTGCCGCCGCTGACCGGGACCGCGCCCCAGGCGTCCGACACGGCCTCGACGAGGAGGATGCCGCGGCCGCCGGTGGCCTCCCAGCCGATGCTGGTCGGCTTGACGGGGGTGCGCGGGGAGGCGTCCGTGACCGCGATGCGCAGCCGGTGGCCGACCAGGGTGAGGCCGAGGCGGACCTGCCCCCCGGTGTGCACGAGGGCGTTGGTGACCAGTTCGGACACGACGAGGAGCGCGGCGTCGGCATCGGCCGCGTGCACGCCCCAGGAGCGCAGGGTGCGCCGGGTGAAGCGGCGGGCGTGTCCGACGGCCTGCGGCACCCGCCACACCGTCCAGCTCTCCCGCAGCGGACGCGAGGCCATTCCGTCGTAGCGCAGCAGGAGCAGGGCGACGTCGTCGCTGCGGTGGGCGTTGCCGAGGAGGGCGTCGGCGACCGTGCCGAGGTCGGCGACGTCGCAGCCGCCGAGGTCGCGGGCGAGCCGGGCCATGCCGGTGTCGATGTCGGCGTCCACCGACTCGACCAGGCCGTCCGTGGTGAGCGCGAGCACCGTGCCGGGGCGCAGGCTCAGCGGGCCGAGCGGGAAGTCCGCCTGCGGAAGCACGCCGAGCGGCGGGCCGCCGTCTGACTCGACGATCTCGGTGGTGCCGTCGGGGTGGCGCAGCACCGGCGGCAGATGCCCGGCCCGTACGCACCACGCGGAGCCCGACTCCAGGTCGAGGTCGACATAGGCGCAGGTGGCGAACAGGTCGGTCTCCAGGTCGGCCAGCAGCCGGTTGGCGTGCGAGACGACGACGTCCGGCGGGTGGCCCTCGACGGCGTAGGCGCGCAGAGCGGTGCGCATCTGCCCCATCAGGGTGGCGGCGGCGGTGCTGTGGCCCTGCACGTCGCCGATGACGAGGGCGACGTGGTGGTCGGCCAGCGGAATGACGTCGTACCAGTCGCCGCCGACCTCCAGGCCGGCCGTGGCGGGCAGGTAGCGGGCGACGGCGACCGCGCCGGGCAGCGTGGGCAGACGGCGCGGCAGCAGCTGACGCTGGAGCATGCCGACCAGTTCGTGTTCGGCGTCGAAGGCGTGGGCGCGCATCAGGGCCTGCCCGGCGAGGCCCGCGGAGGCGGTGAGCAGGGCGCGTTCGTCGGGGCCGAAGTCGTGCGGGGTGTCCCAGCCGATGAGGCAGGCCCCGGCCATGCGGTGGCCGGCGGGCAGCGGCAGCACGGCGAGGCCGCCGGGCCCGACCTCGGCGAGCGCGGGCTCCAGGGCGGTGCCCGCGGGCCAGATGTGCGCGCGGCCCTCGCGCAGCGCGGCGGCGAGGGTGGGCATGGCGCGCACGGGCGCGTCGGGCCACTCGGCGCGCCACTCCAGCCGCCACAGCTCGGGCCAGGCCTCGGGCTGCGGCGGGTCGAGGACGGTGACGACGAGGCGGTCGCCCTCCAGCTCGGCGAGCGCGATCCGGTCGGCCCGCAGCGGCCCGCGCAGGGCGGAGACGACGGCCTGGCTGACGTCCCGCACGGTGCCCGCGGTGGCCAGCGTGGCGGCCAGGCGCTGCACCCGGGCCACGTCGGTGACGTCGGAGCGCAGCGCCGAGGTGTCCTCGACGGTGCCGATGAGCCGCATCGGCCGGCCCTCCCCGCCGGGCAGCAGCCGGCCCCGCAGCCTGAGCCATCTGGGCGGTCCCGTGGGCTGCAGGATCCGGAACTCCAGTTCGCGGTCGCCGATCGACATGTGGTCGGCCTCGACGACGGACATCAGCGCGGGTAGGTCCTCGGGGACGGTGAGGCCGAGCAGGGTCTCCACCTTGCCGTCGAACTCCTCCCGGGTCAGCCCGAACAGCCGCAGGATGCCGTCGCCGACGGCGACCCGGCCGCTGTCCATGGCGAGGCTGAAGGCGTTCGGATGCAGCTCACCGGTCTCGGCGGCCTCGGCCGGCAGCGGCGCGGTGACGGCCGCGGCGACCAGCTCCAGGCAGGCGCGTGCCTCGGCGCCGAAGCCGCCGCCCTCCTCGCTGACGGCGAGCAGGCAGCCGTCGGTGCCGTGCAGGGGCAGCGCGGCCAGGTGGAAGTCGAGCGCGGGGACGCGCCGGGCCGGCGCCCGCGCGGCCAGCTCACGGGGTCCGAGCCACACCGCGCGCCCGGTGCGGTGCACCTCGGCGGCCGGGGAGCGCCCGGAGACCGGATAGCTCTCCCGCAGGCCGTACAGGGATCTGGGCACCCCCGCGGACTCCAGGAGGCACAGCCGGTCGTTCTCCTCGCCCGGGCTGTAGACGGCGGCCAACTGGGCGCCGGCGAAGACCAGCGCCTGTTCGAGGACCTGCCTTACCCGCTCGGGTGAGTCGCGGGCGGCGGTGAGCGCCTTGAGGGCAGCTTCGGCACGCAGCGTCCGCGTGCTGGGTCCCGCAGCTCCCTCACTGACCACGTCCGTATTACAGCGCGCATCAGACGTCTGCGCAGCCCCTGCGACCGTGCGGGGTCGCGGTGCGTGAGCTGCTCGAAACGATCCGAACATCTGTTGACGCGTGCGTTCTGCACGGCGATGTGGTGACAGACGTGACTGTCGGTGCCCGACCGCTCACTGGAATTGTCATGGGCGGGCCACGGAAGGGGAGGCATGGACAAGCGGTACGAGGTGTACGCCCTCGCGGACCGTCACTTCTACGACACGCCGGACCGGCTGTCGGACGGCGGCGAGCAGGCCGCACCGCTGTACGCGGCGGCGCGCCGCGAGGTGCCGGCGGGCTGGAGCGCGGCACGCGTCGGCGACTGGCTGACCCTGACCCCGCTGACCGCGGACGGCCGTGCGCACTCCGGGCCGGCCCAGGGCTGGAAGATCCACGCCTCGGCCACCCGGGCGAACGCCGAGGAGATCGCGGCGATCGTGTGGGACTACTGCGTGCCGCGCCGTATCCCGTTCAAGTTCGTGCCCGGCCCGCACCTGCTGCACCTGCGCAACGCCAAGTACGCCGGCCGCGACACCAGCGGCAAGTTCGTCACCGTCTATCCGGACGGCGAGGAGCAGCTGCACACCGTGCTGCGGGAGCTGGGCGAGCTGCTGGAGGGCTTCGAGGGCCCCTACATCCTCACCGACCTGCGCTGGGGCGAGGGCCCGCTGTACGTCCGCTACGGCGCCTTCGCACGCTCGTACGTCGTCGACGAGCGCGGCGCGCTGGTGCCGGCGGTGCGCGACGGGGAGGGCCGGCTGGTGCCGGACCGCCGCTCGCCGTCCTTCCAGGTGCCGGAGTGGGTGACGCTGCCGGAGTTCCTCCAGCCGCATCTGGCGGCGCGCAACACGACGACGGTGGGCGAGCTGCCGTACCGCATCGACAAGGCGCTGCACTTCTCCAACGGCGGCGGGGTGTACGCGGGCACCGACACCCGTGACGGCCGCAAGGTGGTGCTGAAGGAGGGCCGGCCGCACGCGGGGCTGGCCTCCGACGGGGCCGACGCGGTCGCCCGGCTGGAGCGGGAGAAGGACGCGCTCGAGCGGCTGGCGGGCACCGGAGTGGTGCCGGAGGTGCGGGACTGGTTCACGCTGGGCGACCACCGGTTCCTGGTGACGGACTTCGTCGAGGGGCGCCCGCTGAACGCGTTCTTCGCCGAACGGCATCCGCTGCTCGCGCCGGACCCGGACCCCGCCGAGGTCGCCGCGTACACGGCGTGGGCGGTGCGCATCCACCGGGCCGTGGAGCAGGCGGTGGAGAAGGTGCACGCGCGCGGGGTCGTCTTCAACGACCTGCACGTGTTCAACATCATGGTCGCGCCCGACGAGGAGTCGGTGTACCTGATCGACTTCGAGGCGGCCGCGCCGGTCGAGGAACACGGCCGCCAGGTCGTCGCCCACCCCGGGTTCTTCGCGCCGCCCGACCGGCGGGGCGTCGACGTGGACCGCTACGCCCTCGCCTGTCTGCGGCTCGCGCTGTTCCTGCCGGTGACCACGCTGTTCGTGGTGGACCGCGGCAAGGCGGCCCATCTCGCAGGGGTGATCGCCCAGGAGTTCCCGGACGTGCCCCGCGACTTCCTCGCCGAGGCGGTCACCGAGATCACCCGGGGGACGACCGGCCGGTCGGCGGGATCCCTCCCGCTCGTGGATCCCGCCGACTGGCCGCACAGCCGGGACTCGATGACCAAGGCGATCCTCGCCTCGGCGAGCCCGGAGCGCGACGACCGGCTCTTCCCCGGCGACATCGCCCAGTTCTCCGACGGCGGCGGCCTCGGCCTCGCCCACGGGGCGGCCGGCGTGCTGTACGCGCTCGCCGCGACCGGCGCCGAACGCTACGACGAGGGCGAGCGCTGGCTGCTGGAACACACCGACCCGGCGCCGGTGGGCACCCCGCTGGGCCTGTACGACGGACTCGCGGGCGTCGCCCACGTGCTGGACCTGCTCGGTCACCGGCAGCGGGCCCTCGACCTGGTCGAGGGCATCCTCAAGGAGCGCTGGCAGAACCTGTCCTCCGACCTGCACGGCGGCCTGGCCGGGCTCGGCCTGGTCCTCGGCGCGCTCGCCGACGCCACCGGCGAGAGCGAGCTGCGTGAGCGGGCCGCCGAGGCCGCGCGGATCCTGGTCGGACGCCTCGCCGAACCGCCCGAGCCGAAACGGCGGGCCGGGCTGCTGCGCGGCGCGAGCGGACCGGCGCTGTTCCTGCTGCGGCAGTACGAGCGCACCGGCGAGGCGGAGTTGCTGCGGGCGGCCGGTGCGGCGCTGCAACGCGACCTGGAGCGCTGCGTGGTGCGGCCGGGCGGCTCGCTGGAGGTCGACGAGGGCTGGCGGACGCTGCCCTACCTCGGTGACGGAAGCGCCGGGATCGGCATGGTCCTGGACGACTTCCTCACCCATGTGCCGCAGGCCGCCGGGGAGTTCGCCGCCGTACGGGCGGGCGTGCTGACCGCCGCGACCTCCCGCTTCTACGCGCAGCCCGGGCTGTTCCAGGGCCGCGCCGGACTGATCGCGCACCTGAGCCGCACCGGAGCGCGGCCGGAGCTCCTGGCCGGCCAGATCTCCGGGCTCGGCTGGTACGCGATGACCTACCAGGGCCAACTCGCCTTCCCCGGCCATCAGATGATGCGGCTCTCCATGGACCTCGCCACCGGAACGGCGGGCTGCCTGCTGGCGCTCGGCGCGGCCCTCGACGGCCCCGGCCCGGCACACCTGCCGTTCCTCCCGCCGCTCACGCGGCCCTGATGCCCTTCCCCCCGCCGCTCACGCGGCCCTGAAGACGCGGCCGCAGTCCCGCGGTCGTGACACCACCCCTGTCCCCATGACGAAAGGACACGATCATGGCCCTTCTCGACCTGCAGACGATGGAGTCCGACGAGCACAACGGCGGCGGCGGCGCGAGCACCGTCAGCCTGCTGTCCTGCATCAGCGCGGCGAGCGTCCTGCTCTGTCTGTGACGCCCACCGCGTGACCACGGCTCCGGGTGTGCCCTTCCGCTCAGGGAGGGGCCACCCGGGGCCCTCACTCTTCTCCGGGAGCAGCCGGCATGCCACGTCCACACCAGCGAGGCGACGCGGTGACCCGCGAGAGCGGGGCACTGTTGCGCGACGCCGCCCGGCACAGCGCGGCCCGCCGCACGGCGCTGTCCGTGGCCTCCGTCGCGTCGGCCGCCGCCGGACTGCTGCTGCCCGCGGCGCTGGGCCGGGCCCTGGACCTGCTGCTGGCGCGCGAGCCCGCGACACGCTGGGTGCTCCTGTGTGCGGGACTCGTGCTGCTGACGGCCGTGCTCGACGCGGCCGAGACCGTCCTCCACGGCACCGTCGACGCCCGCACCACCGCCTGGCTGCGCCGCCGCACGACCGAGCATGTGCTCGCCCTCGGCCCCCGGGCCCAGGACCGCTTCCCGGCGGGTGAGCTGGTCGCCCGGCTGGTCGGCAACGCCACGGCGGCCGGAACGGCACCCGCCGCGCGCGCCGCGCTGCCGGCCGCGATCGCGGTGCCGGTCGGGGGTGTCGTCGCGCTGGCGGTGATCGACCCGTGGCTGGCGGTCGTCCTGCTCGCCGGGGCGCCCCCGCTCCACCTGCTGCTGCGCGCCCTGGCCCGCGACACCTCCGCCTGTGTCGCCGACTACCAGCGGGTGCAGGGCCGCATGGCGGCGACGCTGGCCGAGGCCGTCGCCGGCCGGCGCACCATCCGCGCGGCCGGACTCCAGGAGCGGGAGACGGCCCGCATCCTCACACCGCTGCCCGAACTCTCCCGCGCGGGCCACCGCATGTGGCAGGTGCAGGGCCGGGCCGCCGCACAGGCGGTCGCGGTCGCGCCCCTGCTGCAGCTCGCGGTGGTGGCGGTCGCGGGCCTGCTGCTGGCCCGGCACCGGCTCACGGCCGGAGAGCTGCTCGCGGCGTCCCGGTACGCGGTCCTCGCCACCGGTGTCGGCGCGCTCGTCGGCCAGCTCACCGCCGTGGCGCGGGCCCGCGCGGCGGCCGGACGGCTGGGCGAGCTGCACGCCGTCCCCGCGCCCCGTCACGGCGAGCGCCGGCTGCCCGAGGACGGCGCCGGCCGCCTGGAGCTGCGCGCGGTGAGCGCGCGGCGCGGCGAGCGCACGGTGCTCGACGGGGTCGACCTGGTCGTGCCGGGCGGGACCACCCTCGCCGTCGTCGGCCGCTCCGGGACGGGCAAGTCGCTGCTGGCCGCGCTCGCCGCACGGCTCGCCGACCCGGACGCCGGGGAGGTCCTGCTGGACGGGGTGCCCCTGCGCGAACTGTCCCGCGAGGAGCTGCGCACCGCGGTGGCCTGCGCCTTCGACCGCCCGGTGCTGCTGGGCAGCACGGTGGAGGACGCGCTCGCCCTCGGCCTGGCGCACCCCTCACCCGATCGTGTCCGGGAAGCGGCCCGCACCGCGCACGCCGACGACTTCGTGCGCCGCCTGCCCGCCGGGTACGCCACGAACTGCGCCGACGCCCCGCGCTCGGGCGGCGAGTCGCAGCGCCTCGGCCTGGCGCGGGCCTTCGCCCGGGGCGGACGTCTGCTCGTGCTGGACGACGCGCTGTCCAGCCTCGACACCGTCACCGAGCACCACATCACCGAGGCCCTGACCGCCCCCGGCACGCGCGGCACCCGCCTGCTCGTCGCCCACCGCGCCGCCACGGCCGCCCGCGCGGACGCCGTGGCGTGGCTGGACGGCGGACGCGTCCGGGCGGTGGGACGGCACGAGACGCTGTGGCGGGACCCCGGCTACCGGGCGGTGTTCGCCGGCGCGGACCCGGAAGAGGCGCAACGGTGAGCGGCGTGGGACGTACCGCCGCGGGGGCCGGGCTCTTCGCCCGGGGAGCGCGTTTTCTGCACCGGCGTCGGCGGGTGCTGCTGCGGCTGACCGGCTGGTCGGTGCTGGAGACCGGGCAGACCTTCCTCCTCGGGTACGCCCTCGCCCGCGCCCTGGACGACGGGTTCCTGGCCGGGCGGGCCGGGACGGGGCTGGCCTGGCTGGCGGTGGCCGGCGCGGGGGTGCTGGTCGGCGCGCTCGGCACCGGGCGGGTGTACGGCGCCGTCGCCGCACTGGTGGAACCGCTGCGGGACCGGCTGGTGACCCGGGTGGTGGCGCGCGGGGTGCGCGAGGCGGACGACGGGGCGCTGTCCGGGCTGACCCAGCAGGTGGAGATCGCCCGGGACACCTTCGCCGGGCTGGTGATGGTGGCCCGCTCGTTCGTGTTCACGTCCGTCGGCGCGATCGCCGGGCTGCTCTCCCTCGCCCCGCCCCTGCTGCTCGTCGTGGGGCCGCCACTGGCCGCGGGCGTGGCGCTGTTCGCGGTGACGCTGCGGCCGCTGGCCCGGCGGCAGGAGACCTACCTCGCCGCCGACGAGGCGCTCGCGGCACGCCTGGGCGCCGTCTGCCCCGGGCTGCGGGACATCACGGCGGCCGGGGCGGAGGAGCGGATCGCGGCGGACGTCGGGGCCGGCATCGACGCCGAACTGCGGGCGGCGCGCTCCCTGGCCCGCTTCTCCGTGCTGCGCACGGCGGCCCTCGCCGTCGGCGGCCACCTGCCCGCCGTGCTCCTGCCGGCCGCGGCGCCCTGGCTCCTGGCCCGCGGTGTCACCCCGGGCGCCCTGGTCGGCGGGCTCGCCTACGTCACCCAGTCCCTGCTGCCCGCGCTGCGCACACTCGTCCACGGCCTCGGCACGAGCGGCGCCCGCCTGACGGTGGTGCTGCGCCGGCTGGCACCGGCGGCGGACGGCGGACGGCCGATACCGGACGGTGCCGAAGAGGCGGAAGGGGCGGTACCGGTGACGGACGGGGGAAGTCCGGAACCGGACGGTGCCGAAGAGGCGGAAGGGGCGGTACCGGTGGCGGACGGGGGAAGTCCGGAACCCGACGGTGCAGAAGCGGCTGAAGGGCCGGACGAGGTGCGCGCGCCCGCGGGCCGCACCGCTGCTGCCGCCCCGCAGACGGCTCCCGTTCCCCCACCGGCCCCGGCACCCGGCGCCCCCGCTCTCCGCCTGAGCGGCGTCACCTTCGCCTACGGTCCCGGCGCCGCGCCCGTGATCGACGGCCTCGACCTCACGCTGGCGCCCGGCGCGCATCTGGTCGTCGTCGGGCCCAGCGGCATCGGGAAGTCCACGCTCACCGCGCTCGTCGCGGGTTTGCTGAAGCCGGTGCGCGGCGGCATCCGCGTGTTCGGCGCGTCGGTGCCCTCGGCGCGGGCCGCCGCCCTGCGCGTCCTCGTCCCGCAGGAGGCGTACGTCCACAGCGGCACCCTGGGCGAGAACCTCGGCCTGCTGCGGCCGGGTCCGGTGCCCGAGTCCGAGCTGCTGGCGGCGGCCGACGCGGTCGGGCTCACCCCGCTGCTGGAGCGGCTCGGCGGTCCGGGGGCGCCGGTGGACCCGGCGGCGCTGTCGGCGGGCGAGCGGCAGCTGATCGCGCTGACCCGGGCCCATCTGTCGTACGCGCCGCTCGTGCTGCTGGACGAGGCGACCTGCCACCTGGACGCGGAGGCGGAGGAACGGGCGGAACGGGCCTTCGCGCAGCGCAAGGGCGGGACGCTGGTCGTCGTCGCGCACCGCATCAGTTCCGCGCGGCGCGCCGACCGTGTGCTGGTGCTGGACGGCCCGCGCACGGCGTACGGCACGCACGGCGAGCTGCTGGCCGGCTCGCCGCTGTACCGCGAGCTGGTCGGCCACTGGGCCGCCACTCCCTCAGACCCAGCCCTGGCCCTGGGAGATGCGGATGGCGTCGATGCGGTTGCGGGCGCCGGTCTTGCGGGTGATGGCCGCCATGTAGTTGCGCACCGTGCCGTGGGACAGGTGCAGGCTCCCGGCTATCTCCGCGACGGAGGCGCCCCCGGCGGCCAGGGATAACACGCTCAGCTCGCGGCGGGTCAGCGGCATCTCGGCGGCCTCCAGGAAGCCGAAGCCGAGGGAGTCGTCGACGAAACGTTCCCCCTTGGCGACGCGCCGGATGCCCTCGACCAGGCGCTCGGGAGCGCCCTCCTTGCCGATGTAGCCGAGCGCTCCCGCCTCCCTGGCTCTTCGCAGCATCCCCGGCCGGTGCGCGTCGGCCAGCACCAGCAGCCGTGGTCCCGCCCCGTCGACCGGGCCACGCCCGCACAGGTCCCCGAGCGGCGGGACGCCAGGTGCGTCGGAGCACTCCAGGTCCGCGGCGCACACGTCGGGCCGTACCGACCGCACCCGGCCCGGCGCGGCGCGCCATGAGGTGTCGTAGACGCGCAGGTCGTCCTCCCGACGCAGCCAGTCCGCGAGAACGGACCGCACCAAAGACGCGTCATGGACCAGAAGTACCCGGATCACTGCTGTCCCTTCTCCTCGTCACGCCGGAGTCATGGTGGTGAACGCGTGCCCCATTGTTGGCGGTCGTGACGTTCCCCGGTGGCGGAGATCCGGCCAACGCGGGGCGCGGGGGCGCACACGCGCCGCCCGTGCACCGCCGCGCGCTCCGACTGCCGGGGCGTGATCGCCCGCGGGGCGGGTAGTCGGGTCGGTTCACGTCGGCGACGGGTCGGTCGGCGTCGGGTCGGTTCACCTCGGGGACGGGTCGGTCGGCGAGGGGACGGGTCGGTCGGCGGGGACGCCCGGCACCCGCTCGCGCTGTGCACCGGCGCCGCCGCGCCGGACGACGGCCCGCGCCGTCGGCTCCGTCAGGCCGCTCGCGGGCGCTCGCCGTGCGCGGGTCGGCCGGGCAGGGCAGATTTGATGCCTGGGACCTGCCGGGGCGTTCCGGCGTGCCCCCCGGGGAATCCGTGCAACGTGGGATCCGCGGCCCGCGCGGGCGGGCGAGGAGGTGGTCGGCGTGAGCGACGGGCAGCCGCCCGGGCAGGCTGCGCCGGCCCGGGAGGAGCCGGGCGGCGGACCGGACCCTGAGGAGACGGACGGCCGGCCGCTGCTGTCGCTGGCCCTGACGGCGATGCTGGAGGACGTCGGAGCCCACTCCGGCGCGGTGTACCTGCGGCTTCCCGACGAGCCGGTGCTGGAGATGGCGGTGATGGTCGGGATGCCCCGGGCGTTCGCCGCCCCGTGGGAGCGGGTGGGGCTGGGCGCGCCGATCCCGGTCGCGGAGGCGGCCCGCGAGCGGCGCCCGGTCTGGGTGGGCGGCGAGGAGGAGATGGCCCGCCGCTACCCCCGGATCTCGGTGGTGCTCCCCTACCCCTTCGGGCTGGCCGCGCTGCCGGTGGCCACGGACTCCACGCTGTACGGGGCGGTGTTCGTCACCTGGCCCGGCGGGCGTCCGGCCGAGCCGCAGCAGGACGAGCTGCGGCGGCTGGCGACGGCCTGCGACAGTCTCGCGCGGCAGCTGGAGCGCGCCGCGGCCGAGGGCCGGCCGCCGCGGCCCGAGCCGGACCTGCTCGCCACGCCGCCCCCGGAGGGCCTGACCGGCGCGCTCGGCTCGGCGGAGGCCGCCCGGATGGTGGCGCGGCTGCCGTACGGGCTGTGCTCGCTGGACCTGAACGGCCGGGTCCGTTTCGTCAACGCGGCGGCGGCCGAGCTGCTGGGCGCCGACGTCGGCGCGCTGCTCGGCAACCAGCCGTGGGCCGCGCTGCCCTGGCTGCGTGATCCGATGTACGAGGACCGCTACCGGGCCGCGCTGCTCAGCCAGCAGGTCACGTCGTTCGTGGCGATGCGCCCGCCCGGGACCTGGCTGTCGTTCCGGCTGTATCCGAGCACGACCGGGCTGAGCGTGCGCATCTCCCGGGCCCGGGCCGTCTCGGAGCTGTACCGGGCCGGTCCGCAGCCCGGGGACGCCCCGTCCCGGCTGGTGACCATCTCGCAGGTGCTGAGCCTGGCCGGCGCGCTCACCGAGGCGGTGGGGGTGCAGGACGTGGTGGAGCTGGTCGCGGACGAGCTGGCCCCGGCCATCGGCAGCCGGGCCGTGGTGCTGCTCGGCTCACGGGCGGGCCGGCTGCACGTGCTGGGACACCGCGGCTACCCGGACGCGCACATCGTCGAGCGGTTCGACGGGACCCCGCTCACCGAGCCGACGCCGGGCGTGCAGGCCCTGAACAGCGGGGTGCCCGGCTTCTTCGCCTCGCAGCGGGAGCTGGAGCGCCTGTACCCCGCCCGCCACACCACCCCGGACGGCTTCGCGGCCTGGGCGTATCTGCCGCTCATCGCCTCCGGGCGCCCGGTCGGCACCTGCGTCCTCGCCTACGCCGAGCCGCACCCCTTCCCGGCCGACGAACGCGCGGTGCTGACGAGCCTCGGCGGACTGATCGCGCAGGCCCTGGAGCGGGCCCTGCTGTACGACGTCAAGCACCAGCTGGCGCACGGGCTGCAGGAGGCGCTGCTGCCGCACTCGCTGCCGTCGCTGCCCGGCATCGACGCCGCCGCGCGCTATCTGCCGGCGACCCGCGGCATGGACATCGGCGGCGACTTCTACGACCTGGTGCCCTCGCCACCGCTGGCGGCGGCGGTCATCGGCGACGTGCAGGGGCACAACGTGACCGCGGCCGGGCTGATGGGGCAGATCCGCACCGCCGTGCGCGCGTACACGACCGTCGGGCACAGCCCGGGAGAGGTCATGAGCGCCACCAACCGGCTGCTGATCGACCTCGGCTCCGACCTGTTCGCTTCCTGTCTGTACCTGCGGCTGGACCCGGGGCGCGGGCGGGCGGTGATGGCGCGGGCCGGGCATCCGCCGCCGCTGCTGCGCCGGCCGGACGGACGGGTGAAGGTGCTCGACCGGGCGGGCGGTCCGCTGCTGGGCATCGACGCGTCGGCCGTGTACGCGACGACCGAGTTCGAACTGCCGCCGGGCGCGCTCCTCCTGCTGTACACCGACGGGCTGATCGAGTCGCCGGGCATCGACATCGGGGACGCGCTGGCCGAGTTGTGCGAGCGGCTCGCCGGCTGCGGGGACGTACCGCTGGACGAACTCGCCGACGCTCTCGTCACGCGGTACAGCGCCGGCGAGGAGCGGATCGACGACGTGGCGCTGCTGCTGCTCCGGGCGCGGTGAGGGCGTGCGCCCCGAGCGGCCCGGCCCTCCCGCCGGAGGGCCGGGCCGCCCGTTCCCCTGCCGGCCGGGAACCGCGGGTGGGGCCGGTCAGGGGGGTCCGGGGCCGGGGCCGGGTCAGTTCGTCCCGGTGAGCGCGGAGCCGTCCGCCGCGGAGGCGCCGTCCTGGGCGGCGGAGCCGTCGCCGGTGGCGGAGCCGTCCCCGGCGGCCGAGCCGTCACCGGAGCCGTCGCCCGTGGCGCTGCCGGACGGGTCACCGCCCGTCTGCCGACCGCCCGCGCCCTGACCCGCGCCGCCAGTTCCGGCACCGGAACCCGCGCCCGCGCCCGCACCCGCACCCGCACCCGCACCCGCACCCAGCGTCGCCCCCGTCGCCTGCAGCGCCGTGGTGACCGGCTGGAAGAACGTCTCCCCTCCGGAGGTGCAGTCGCCGCTGCCGCCGGAGGTCAGACCGACCGCGAGGCCGTCCTGGGTGAACAGCGAGCCCCCGCTGTCACCGGGCTCGGCGCACACGTTCGTCTGGATGAGCCCGGTGACCGTGCCCTCGGGGTAGTTGACGGTGGCGTCCAGACCGAGGACCTGGCCGTCGTGCAGTCCCGACGTACTGCCCATCCGGAAGACCTGCTGCCCGACGGTCGCGTCCGCGGCCTGGCTGATCGGCACGGTCTGCCCGCCGCCGGCGTTCACCTCGCTGGGCGCCTGCGTGTTCGGGTCGTCGTACTTCACGAGGGAGAAGTCGCCGTTGCCGGGGAAGACGGCCTGCTCGACCGTGGCGATCGGCTGACCGTTCTGGGAGTCGGACCACTGCTTGGCGGCGACGCCGCAGTGACCGGCCGTCAGGAAGGCGGGCGAGCCGTCGGACGCGGTGACGTTGAAGCCGAGGGAGCAGCGCGCCCCGCCGCCGAAGATGGCGTCGCCGCCGGAGACGAAGGTCTTGAAGGTCCCGGTGGACTTCCGCACGGTGGCCATGCCGGGGCCGAGGCCGCGTACGGTCGACTGGAGCCGGTCCCACCGCGCGCCGGTGACGGTGCGGTCGGCGGTGACCAGGAGCTGGTTCGTGCGCGGGTCGATCGCCCAGGCGGTGCCGGGTATGGAGGCCCCGGCCCGCAGCGTGCGGGCGCCCGACTTCAGCTGCGCGAGGCTGTGGGCGACCTCGCGCACGGCCGCACCCGCCTTCTTGGCCTTCGCGACGACGTCGTCGTCGCCGCCGGGGACGACGTTCACGACGAGTTGGCGCTTGCCCGCGTCGTAGTAGGAGCCGGCGAACGAGTCGCCCAGCCGGCTGCCGAGCTGCGCGGCCAGCCCCTGGGCGTCGGCCGCCTTGAGGGTGCGTGGAGCCGGCGTGTCCGAGGCGCCGTCCTGCGAGGCGTTGGCCTGGGGCAGCAGGATCGCCGCGGCGCCGAGCGCCACCACGCCGCCCGCCGCCATCGCTGCCTTGCGCTTCGGAATTCGCTTGTGACTCAACCTTCTCGCCCTCCTGAGGGTTGTGGGGGGTGTCCTCGCTGCCGTGCGGCAGCCCTGTCAGCGGCGCCTGGATGGCCGTTGGTACGCAGGAGGCGGGCGCGGCGTTCAACACGGTGCGTCAACCCGCGTGCCGTGGGCGGTGATTCGGCCGGGACGCGCGCGTGGCGGGCTCCACACGGGAACAATCCCCGCATGACGATGACCACAGCGGAAGCGGACAAGATCCTGGCCGGCAACTTCGCGCCCTGGGTGCTGGATCTGGGGCTGTCCGTACAGGAGATCGAGCCCGGCCGGGCGGTGCTGCGGCTGCCCTGGTCGCACCGGCTGGCCCGGGAGGGCGGGGCGCTGTCGGGGCAGGCGCTGATGGCGGCAGCCGACACCGCGACGGTGCTCGCCGTGTCGGCGGCGCGCGACGGCTACGTCCCGATGACGACCGTGCAGCAGTCGACGTCCTTCCAGCGTGCCGTGACCGGGGCGGATGTCCTGATCACGGCGGTGCTGACCAAGCTGGGCCGCCGGATGGCGTTCGCGGACATCGCCCTCGTCGACACGGCATCGGGCGAGGTGGCGGCGCACGCGACCACGGTGTACGCCCTGCTCGGCTGACACGATCGGTATCGGTCCGGCGACGCTCAGTTGCGGACACGTAACGGAACTCCTGCTTCAGGGAATCTGCACATCGAATGCTCAACCAGGTCACCGGGCGCCGTGTATCTGCACAACCGCGCGACGCCCGGCTGGCGTTTGCGCCATGTGTCCGATTCGACCGGCGGGCGGCAAGCGGGGACGTGCGACGAAGCGGAGCGCGGTGTGAAGAAGTCGCCGACGCGGCGTGCGCACGCCTGCACCTTTGACTCGGTGAGCGGCACAAGTGCCCAGGTGAGGGCGATGGTTGATTGGAAGCGCGCGGTCGCCGCGTGCTTTTATCCAACGCACCGCAGGGAACCCTCCGTGGCCCCCTGTACCCCCCTTGTGAAATACCCATACGAAGGGAAGTTCCATCATGAACTCCACCCCCCAGGTCGAGACCGTCGAGATCTCCGACGCCGAGCTCGACAACGTCTCCGGCGGTCTGTCCCTCAACGCCCTGAACACCGTCACCGGTGCCGTCAACGGCGTTGCCCCGGTCGCCGGCCTGGTGGACACGGCCGTCGGCACCGTCGAGGGTGTCACCGGCCTGAACGTCGCCCCGGTCACCAACCTGGTCGCCGGTCTCTGATCGCACCCTTTGTGCCCCCCGGGTCCCGGAAGCCGCCCCCCGGCTCCGGGACCCACGGGTGTGCCATCGGTGCAGTTGTCGATGTAGGTGACCGTGCAGTTCCGCCAACAGGCCCTCGCCAAGCTCCAGTCGCCGGAGGAGCTCGATCTTCCGGTGCGTCTCGCCCGCCCGCAGGGCTGGCTCGTGCTGTCGGTGACGGTGGTCGCGATCGTGGCCGCCTCGGTGTGGGCGGTGACCGGTTCGGTCGCCTCCACGGTCAGCGCGCCCGCCGTCCTCACCCACGGGGAGGGCAGTTACGTCCTGCAGAGCCCCGTCGCGGGACAGGTGACGGCGGTCCTCGCCGAGGAGGGCGCGCGGCTGCCCGCGAACGCCCCCGTGCTGAAGGTCCGTACCGCCGACGGCGAGAGCGTGGTCCGCACGGTCGCCGCGGGCCGTATCACGGCGCTCGCCGCCACCATCGGGCAGATCATCTCCACCGGCGCGAACGTCGCTGCCGTGGAGAAGGTCGCGCACGCCGGTGACCCGCTCTACGCGACCGTGTACGTGCCGGCCGAGAACGCCTCCACGATTCCCGAGCACGCCGCCGTGGACCTGACCGTGCAGACGGTGCCGGCGCAGCAGTACGGCGTGCTGCGCGGCCATGTGAAGTCCGTCGAGCGCACCGCCCAGTCGGCACAGGCCATCGGCGCGTTCCTCGGCGACAGCCAGCTCGGCGAGCAGTTCACGAAGAAGGGCCGGCCGGTGGCGGTCACGGTGGAACTGGACACCTCGTCGCGCACGAGGAGCGGCTACCGCTGGTCGTCCGCGGACGGGCCGCCGTACGCCCTGACCTCCATGACGCTGGCCACGGGTTCGATCCGGCTGGCCGATCAGCGTCCCGTCGATTGGCTGCTGCCGTGACCGCCGCCGCACCCGGGACGCGGGGCCGGCGCCGCGCCGCCCCGCCCAAGCGCTCCGTGCCGAAGCCGCGCGCGAAGACCGTGCGCACCCCGACCGTGCTCCAGATGGAGGCCGTGGAGTGCGGCGCCGCCTCCCTGGCGATGGTGCTCGGCCACCACGGCCGGCACGTCCCGCTGGAGGAGCTGCGCATCGCCTGCGGCGTCTCCCGCGACGGCTCGCGCGCCTCCAACCTGCTGAAGGCGGCCCGCAGTTACGGTCTGACGGCCAAGGGCATGCAGATGGACCTGGCGGCGCTCGCCGGGGTCAAGGCGCCCGCGATCCTGTTCTGGGAGTTCAACCACTACGTCGTCTACGACGGCATGGGCCGCCGCTTCGGCCGCCGCGGGGTGTTCGTCAACGACCCCGCCAAGGGCCGCCGGTTCGTCACCCTGGAGGACTTCGACGGCAGCTTCACCGGCGTGGTGCTGGTGATGGAGCCCGGCGAGAACTTCAGCACGGGCGGCCGCAAGCCCGGCGTGTGGGGGGCGATGCCCGCCCGGCTGAAGGGCACCGCGGGCACCCTGCCGGCCGCGGTGCTGGCGAGCCTGCTGCTGGTGCTGGTGGGCGCGGCGCTGCCCGCGCTCAGCCGCACCTATATCGACATGTTCCTGATCGGCGGGCAGACCTCGCTGCTGGGGGTGCTGTTCGCGTCGATGGCGGCGTGCGTCGTGCTCACGATCGCACTGACCTGGCTGCAACAGGCGAACCTGCACCACGGCCGGATCATCTCCTCCACGCTCTCCAGCGCCCGCTTCCTGCGCCATCTGCTGCGGCTGCCGGTGACCTTCTTCGCCCAGCGCAGCCCGGCCGACCTGGTGCAACGGCTGCAGTCCAACGACCAGGTCGCCGAGACCCTCGCCCGCGACCTGGCGGCGGCGGGCGTGGACGCGGTGGTCGTCGTCCTGTACGCGCTCCTGCTGTACACCTACGACCCGCAGCTGACGTTCGTCGGCATCGGCGTGGCCCTGCTGAACGTGGTCGCCATGCGGGTCGTCATCCGGCTGCGTGCGACGCGCACGGCGAAGCTGCGCGCGGACAGCGCGCGGCTGACGAACACCGCCTACACCGGTCTGCAGCTGATCGAGACGATGAAGGCGACCGGCGGCGAGGACGGCTACTTCCGCAAGTGGGCCGGGCAGCACGCCACCACGCTGGAGGAGCAGCAGCGGCTCGGCGTGCCGAGCGCCTGGCTGGGCGTGGTCGCGCCGACGCTCGCCACGCTGAACAGCGCGCTGATCCTGTGGATCGGCGGCATGCGGGCCATCGAGGGGCACATCTCGGTCGGTCTGCTGGTCGCCTTCCAGGCGCTGGTGACCCGGTTCACCGCTCCCCTGACCCGGCTGAACGGCGTCGCGGGGCGCATCCAGGACTTCGCCGCCGACGTGGCCCGGCTGAAGGACGTGGAGAACTTCCGGGCCGACCCGCTCTACGACCGCAAGAGCGGCGCGGACTCCACGCGCCGGCTGCACGGCCATGTCGAGCTGCAGAACATCACCTTCGGCTACAGCCCGCTCGACAAACCGCTGCTGACCGGCTTCGACCTGACCGTGGGCCCCGGCCGGCAGGTGGCCCTGGTGGGCGGCTCGGGCAGCGGCAAGTCGACGGTGTCCCGACTGATCGCGGGCCTGTACACGCCGTGGGAGGGCGTCATCCGCATCGACGGGCAGCGTCTGGACGACATCCCGCGCGGCGCGCTCGCCGCCTCGGTGTCCTTCGTCGACCAGGACGTGTTCCTCTTCGAGGGCACGGTCCGGGACAACGTGGCGCTGTGGGACCCGTCGATCCCCGACGACGCCGTGCTGGAGGCGCTGCGCGACGCGGCGCTGTACGACGTGGTGATGCGCCGGCCCGGCGGCATCCACAGCCGGGTCGAGCAGGACGGCCGCAACTTCTCCGGCGGGCAGCGCCAGCGGCTGGAGATCGCGCGGGCCCTGGTGCGCCGCCCGAGCATCCTCGTCCTGGACGAGGTCACCAGCGCCCTGGACGCGGAGACCGAGCAGATCGTGATGGACAACCTGCGCCGCCGCGGCTGCGCCTGCGTGGTGATCGCGCACCGGCTGAGCACCGTGCGCGACAGCGACGAGATCGTCGTGCTCCAGCACGGCCAGATCGTGGAGCGCGGGCGGCACGAGGAGCTGGTGGCGCACGGCGGCGCCTATGCGGCGCTGGTCAGGGAGCGGTGAGATGACGGCCGTACACGAAGGCGACCTGGTGCTCGGCGCGTTCGGGCAGCTGGGCACGGCGCTGCCGTGCGCGGGCCTGGGCCGGGTGGACCTGGAGGGTCCGCAGACGCTGTGGCTGGTCGCGGCCGGGGCGCTGGACCTGTTCGCGGTGGACGCCGCCCAGCAGGGCCACTGGCACCACCTGGGCCGGCTGGAGGCGGGCTCGCTGCTGCTCGGCCCGGTCGCCGGGCCGCAGCACACGCTCGTCGCCCGCCCGGTGCGCGACTGCGTCCTGCACCGCATCGCGCTGCGCGAGCTGTACCAGCCCGCGCAGACCCAGACCTGGTCCTACGACGAGTACGGCAACCCGCAGTACGTGCCGCCGACGACGAGCCCGCTGGAGTACGCCCTCGCGCTCGGCGTGGGCCGCGGCCTGTCGATCCTCTTCCAGGCGCCGATGGCGGACGACCGCCCGGCCGAGGACGGGGGCGCCCCCCAGCGAGCGTATTCGAGCATGGGGGACGACGACGACGTCTTCTGGATGCAGGTGCCGCCCGGCAGCGTCCAGTACGGCTCCCTGTACGGCCAGGAGGCGGCCGCCGACCTGCTGATGGACCCGGCGGTGTGGCAGGGCATGGTCGATCAGCAGTACCGGCTGCTGGCCACCCTGGACCGCTGGATCGAGCAGCTGGAGCGCACCCACGAGACCCGCACGGCCGCCGGTATCAAGGCCGGTGAGGCGGTACGCGCCCAGGCCGACCGGACGCTGCTGGCCTCCATCGGGCGAACGTCGGCCAAGCGCGCCACGTCCGCCGACGCCGACGCCACCTACGCCGTGTGCAAGCTGGTCGCCGAGGCCGCCGGGATCACGCTCACCGCGCCGCCGCAGTCCGGCACCGGCGACGACCGCCTCGATCCGGTCGAACGGGTCGCGCTCGCCTCACGGCTGCGCACCCGCGCGATACGCCTCGACGGCCGCTGGTGGCGGGAGAACGCGGGCCCCCTGGTCGGTCAGCGGGCGCTGTCCGGGGCGCCGGTGGCGCTGCTGTGGCGGCGCGGCGGCTATGTCGCCGTCCACCCGGCGACCGGGCGGGAGACGCCGGTGGAGAAGGCGAACGCCGGGGAGTTCGAGCCGCGCGCGGTGATGTTCTACCGGCCGCTGCCCGACAAGGGGCTCGGGCCGCTGGGGCTGCTGCGGTTCACGCTGCGCGGCACCCGCCCGGACCTCGTGTGGCTGCTGCTGGCGGGGCTGGTGACGGTCGCGATCGGCGCGCTGGTGCCAGTGGCGACGGGCCGGGTGCTCGGCGAGTACGTGCCGCGGGCGCAGTCCGGGCTGATCGTGCAGGTGTGCCTGGCGGTGATGGTCTCCAGTGTGGTGGCGGCGGCGTTCATGCTGCTGCAGAACCTCACGATCCTGCGGCTGGAGGGCCGGATCGAGGCCACGCTGCAACCGGCCGTGTGGGACAGGCTGCTGCGGCTGCCGACGAAGTTCTTCGCGCAGCGTTCCACGGGCGAGCTGGCGAGCGCCGCGATGGGGGTCAGCGCGATGCGCCGGCTGCTGGCGGGCGTCGGCCCGTCGGTGGCGCAGTCGGTGACGGTCGGCGCGATGAACCTGGGGCTGCTGCTGTGGTTCAGCGTGCCGATGGCCATGGCGGCGATCGGCATGCTGGTGGTGATCGCGGGCGTGTTCACGGCGCTGGGGCTGTGGCAGGTGCGCTGGCAGCGCAAGCTGGTGGTGCTCGGCAACAAGCTGAACAACCAGGCGTTCCAGACGCTGCGCGGACTGCCGAAGCTGCGCGTGGCGGCGGCCGAGAACTACGCCTACGCGGCCTGGGCGTCCGAGTTCGCGCGCAGCCGTGAGCTGCAGCAGCGGCTCGGGCGGATCAAGAACCTCACCTCGGTGCTGGGCGCGGTGTATCTGCCGCTGTGCTCGCTGCTGATGTTCATGCTGCTGGCCGGCCCGGCGCGCGGCGCGCTGTCGGCGGCCGACTTCCTCACCTTCAACACGTCGGTGACGATGCTGCTGACCTCGGTCACCCAGCTGACCGGCGCGTTCGTCTCCGCGGTGGCCGCGCTGCCGCTGTTCGAGGAGATCAGGCCGGTGCTGGAGGCCGCGCCGGAGGTGCCCACGGCGAGCACCCGGCCGGGTCCGCTGTCCGGGGCGATCGAGGCGCGCCGGCTGTCGTTCCGCTACTCCGACGACGGGCCGCTCGTCCTGGACGACGTGTCGTTCGAGGTGCGCCCGGGCGAGTTCGTGGCGGTCGTCGGCCCCAGCGGCTGCGGCAAGTCCACGCTGCTTCGCCTGCTCATCGGCTTCGACAAGCCGGTCTCCGGCAGCGTCCTGTACGACGGGCAGGACCTGGGCGCGCTCGACCAGTCGGCGGTGCGGCGGCAGTGCGGGGTGGTGCTGCAGCACGCGCAGCCCTTCACCGGCTCCATCCTGGACGTCATCTGCGGCACCGAGCCGTACACGCCGGAGGAGGCGATGGCGGCGGCCGAGATGGCGGGGCTCGCGGAGGACATCCAGCGGATGCCGATGGGCCTGCACACCATCGTCGCCGGCAACGGGGCGATCTCCGGCGGGCAGCGGCAGCGGCTGATGATCGCGCAGGCGCTGATCCGCCGGCCGCGGATCCTGTTCTTCGACGAGGCGACCAGCGCCCTGGACAACGAGACGCAGCGCACGGTGATGGAGTCCACGAAGGCGCTGAACGCGACCCGGATCGTGATCGCGCACCGGCTGTCGACGGTGCTGGACGCGGACCGCGTCATCGTGATGGAGAACGGCAGGGTGGCCCAGCAGGGGCCGCCCGCGCAGCTGCTCGCCGACACCGGCGGGCGGCTGCACGAGCTGGTGCGACGGCAGCTGGCGTGAGCCGTCAGTCCTGGCCGGGCACCGGGGCGCCGGAGGGCACGCCGGCGGCCATGTAGGCGGCGTAGAGCTCCTTCCATTCGGACGTCGGCCCGGCGTGAGGACCCGGGTGGCTTTCGCCGCGCGCCTTGGCGTCGAGTGCGGCCAGGCACACCTCCCAGCCGGCGCCGTTGCGGGCGGCCGCGTCCGGTTCCGCCAGGACGTTGGTGAGCGTGAAGCGCGTGCGGCCCTGGGCGAGCTCCTCCAGGTCGAAGTGGAGTTCGTCGTCGCCCCAGGAGAAGGACAGGTGCCGGGGCTCCTCGACCGCGATGACCCGGCCGGTGGACTCCGGCATGTTCGGGTCGCCGCTGAAGGTGACGGTGGCGCCGGGGCGCAGGTCGAACTCGGCACGGGAGGGGAACCACTGGGCGAGTTCGCCGGGGTCGGTGACGAAACGCCAGACGCGGTCCACGGGGTGGTCGTAGGTCCGGCTGAAGCGGACGGCGGGGCGGCCGTCGTCGAGGGTGAGGTACGTGCCGGTGAGGTCTGCGGGCATGACGGATCAGTCCTTCGGGGTGGGGGGTTGCTGAGGGGGCTCGGGGTCCCCCGCGTCGCCGGACGCGTCCGGCGTCTCGTCGAGGCGGCGGCCGAGGGCGTCCAGGCTCGTGTTCCACAGCCTGCGGTAGGGGGCGAGCCAGGCGTCCAGCGCGGCGATCGGGGCGGGGTCGAGGGCGTAGACGCGGCGCTGCGCGTCCTGCCGTACCCGCACCAGGCCGGCCTGCCGGAGCACCTTCAGATGTTTGGAGGTGCCGGGCTGGCTCAGTCCGCAGGCCTCGACGATCTCGCCGACGGACCGCGGCCGCTCCCGCAGCAGCGCGACGATGGCGCGCCGGTGCGGGTCGGCGAGGGCGGCCCACAGCGAGGCGTCGTCGGTCGTGGCACCCAAGGTCATGGAGCTAAATATGCCTCAGCGGTTATATGCTCGTCAAGGAATGAATAGGGGCGTTGCGGCTTGATCCGGCCGCGCTGGGTACTCGTCCGGCCATGCGGATGAGTGTGGTGGACGTCGGATCGAACACAGTCCGGCTGGTGGTGGCCGACGCCGCGGGCGGGGTGCCGCTCCCGGTGCACACCGCCAAATGGCGACTCAGACTGGGACAACGGGTCAGACCCGGGGACGCCGTCCCCGAGGAGGACGTGGACCAGCTCGCCGAGGCGGTCGCCGGGGCGAGCCGGACGGCGGCGAAGTGGGGCGCGGCAAAGCCGCTGGCGTTCGCGACCGCGATCGTACGGGCCGCGCCGAACCGGATCGAGGTCCTGCGCGAGGTCCGGGCCCGCACGGGTGTGGAGCTGTGCACACTGCCGGGCGAGCTGGAGGCCGAGCTGACCTTTCTCGCGGCGCGGCGCTGGATGGGCTGGCGGTCGGGTCCGCTGGCGCTGCTGGACATCGGCGGCGGCTCCCTCGAGGTCGCCTTCGGGCGTGGCCGGCTGCCGGACTTCGTGGCCTCGCTGCCGCTGGGCGCGGCACGGCTGACCCATGAGTTCCTCGAGGGCGGCCAGGATCCGCCGGCTCCGGAACAGCTGAGGGCGCTGCGCCGCCGGGTGCGCCACGAGCTGCGGGACGTCGCGGCGCGGATCCGGTGGGAGGGCCCGCGCACCGCGGCCGCCGCCTCGCGCACCTTCCAGCAGCTGGGGCGGCTGTGCGGGACGGCGCCCGGCCGGCACGGGCCGTTCGTGGAGCGGGAGCTGCACCGCGCGGACCTGCGCCGGGCCGCCGCCCGGCTGGCCGAGCTGCCGGCCGCGGAACGGGCCGCGCTGCCCGGTATCTCCGCGCCGCGCGCCGCGCAGAGCCTTGCCGGTGCGGTGGTCGGGCACACGGCGATGAAGCTGACCGGGCTCCGAGCGGTCGCGGTCTGCCCGTGGGCGATCCGCGAGGGCGTGATGCTGCGGCATGTCGAGGACGGCCCGTCCTGGTGGGCGGAGGTCTGCCGGCTCGCCGAGGAGACGGCGCCGCCCGAACCGGTGCCGCTGCGGATCGCGACGGCGACGAAGTGAACGGCGAGATCGAGGAGGACGACGACATGGCCGAGGACAGCAGCCGCCGCCCCGACACCGCGCTGGAGGAAGTCCTGCGTGAGGTGGAGGACGCCCAGAAGCGCGTCACGGACGACGAGCGCGACAAGCGCCGCCGTCCGGGCGAGGCCGCGGAGGCCATCACCCCGAACACCCGGGCCGAAGAGGAGTCACAGGGCGACTGACCCCGCGCGCTGGGCGGACGGACGCGAGCGCCGGTCCCCGGATACGGTCCGAGGCCCGGCGCTCACGTATGCCTACGCCGACGCAGTGGCAGGGGGCAGGCGGGCGGAGGCGCGGGCCCTGCGGTGAGGCCCGAGATGGGGCCACGCAGGTGCGGGACGGACGAGGCGCCCGCGACCGGGACGGTCCTCGAGGCGGGGCGCGGGCCCCTGCGGTGAGACCCGAGACGGGGCCACGGGGTGCGGGACGCACGAGGGCCACGCAGGTGCGGGACGCACGAGGCGCCCGCGACCGGCGCCTGTCCTCGGGGCGGCACCGGCGCCGCGCGGGAGGCGACGCGGCTGCGGCTGCGGCGCCCTCATGGGAGCGGAACGCCCGCCAAGCCGCCCCACGAGCAGGGGCTGCGCCGGCCGGCATCGTACCGACCGGTCCCGCACGCCGTACCCGCAGCCGCGTCGCCCGGGGGTGGGTCGCGCCCGCGCGGCGCCCGCACTGGCACCGGTCCGCTCTCATGGGCAACGCAGCGACCCGTGTGCCGCGCGGCGCACGGGTCGTCCGCGCGTCCGCCGCGTCGCCACGCGTGCCTTGACCAGGCCCGGGTACCCATGCGGCATGGCACACGATCTTCGAGGACCTCGGCTGCCGTCGGCCCGCGGCCCCCTGTCCGGGGCTGTCCTGGACCATCTGCGCGGCACCGGTCCGCTGCCGCCCGCCTCCGCGGTGGCCGGCGCGGACCCGTACGGCGACGACCTGCAGCTCGCTCTGTACGTGTGCTACGAGCTGCACTACAGGGGCTTCGCGGGTGTGCCGGCCGACCGGGAGTGGGACCCCGACCTGCTGCGCACCCGGGCCGCGCTGGAGCAGCGCTTCCTGTCGGCGCTGCGGGCGGACACAAAGGTGCACGACAGCGTCGAGGAGGCCGTCGGCGACCTGCTGGTGGAACCGGCCGACGGCACCGGCGTCAGCCACCATCTGTGCGAGAAGGGCGAGCTGTGGCAGCTGCGCGAGTACGCGGCGCACCGCTCCCTGTACCACCTGAAGGAGGCCGACCCGCACGCCTGGGTGCTGCCCCGGCTGACGGGACGGGCCAAGGCGGCGATGGCGGCCGTGGAGTTCGACGAGTTCGGCGCCGGCCGCGCCGACCGGGTGCACGCCCGCCTGTTCGCCGACCTGATGACGGACCTGGGCCTGGACACCACGTACGGCCGCTATCTCGACGCCGGCTGCGCGGAGATGCTGGCCGTCGTGAACCTGATGTCGCTGTTCGGCCTCCACCGCGAGCTGCGTGGCGCCCTCGTGGGCCACTTCGCCGACGTGGAGATCACCTCCTCCCCCGGCTCCCGGCGGCTGGCGGAGGCGATGCGCCGCGCGGGCGCGGGCCCGGCCGCCGTGTTCTTCTACGACGAGCACGTGGAGGCGGACGCCGTGCACGAGCAGATCGTCCGGCACGAGGTGATCGACGGCCTGCTGGAGGACGAACCGCATCTCGCGGCCGACGTGGCCTTCGGCATCGACGCCACCGAATACCTGGAGGGCCGCCTCGCCGGCCGTCTGCTGGACGCCTGGCGCACGGGCGCCTCCTCGCTGCGGACGCCACTCGATGCCCCGGCGGCCACGGAAGTCCCTCATATTTCCTGATCGAGGGGGCACTCGGCGTGCGTGACTCCTCTGGTACTTCCGGGCGTGTACGCCCCTCAGGATGACACCCGGCTCCTGGCCGGGGCCCTGTGCGACGAGCCGCTCCCCCCGGGGGCGGCCGTGCTGGACGTGGGAACGGGCAGTGGTGCGCTGGCCCTGGAGGCCGCGCGCCTGGGTATGCGCGTGACAGCCGTCGACGTGTCACGGCGAGCGGTGTGGAGCGCGCGGCTGAACGCCTGGCGGTCCGGACTGCGGCTGCGCATCCGGCGCGGGAACCTCTTCGAGCCGGTACGCGGACAGTCCTTCGACCTCATCGTGGCCAACCCGCCTTACGTACCGGCTCCCGGCGGTCCGCGCCCGCCGCGCGGGGCCGCCCGCGCCTGGGACGCCGGGGGTGACGGCAGGCTGCTGCTGGACCGGATCTGCCGGGAGGCCCCCGATCTGCTGCGCCCCGGCGGCATCCTGCTGATCGTGCACTCCGCGCTGAGCGATCCCGAGCAGACCCTGACGTGTCTGCGTGCGGCCGGGCTGAAGGCGTCGGTGACCCGGCGCCACCGGATCGGCTTCGGGCCCGTGCTGCGCGAGCGGCAGGGCTGGCTGCGGGCACGGGGGTTGCTGTCCGCCGACGACACGAACGAGGAGCTGGTGGTGGTCCGTGCCGAACTCCCCGTCTGACCCGCCCCGCCGGATCAAGGTCCAGCGCCCCGGGCCCCTGCTGGTGGAAGGCCCGGTGGAGGTGGAGCTGGAGGACGGCACCATCGTCTCCTCCGACCGCTTCCGCGTGGCCCTGTGCACCTGCCGCCGCAGCCGCCGCTACCCGTGGTGCGACACGAGCCACCGCAGGACGTCCCGGCCGGACCCGTCCCACCGGGACGGCTGACCCGGCGGCGCGAGAAGAGCTGACCCGGCGGCGTGAGAAGAGCTGAGCCGCCCTCCGGTGTGACCGGAGGGCGGCTCAGCCGTACACGCACATGCCGGGGGTCGGCCGGCGGCCCCACTCCGCCTTGCCGACCCCCGGTGCGAGATCACCCGGCGCCCCGCAACAGGGGCTCGCACTCCCCACCTGCGAGCCTCGCGCGGCGTTTCACGGGGTCCGTGCGATCCCGGTCCTCAGAACGCGAAGACGATCGGCCCGTGGGCGGTCTTCACGCACTCGTTGGCGAAGGTCTGTTCGTAGGCGACCCTCTTGCCCTGCCACACGCCGTCGACGGTGACGACGACGGGGTCGTACTGCTTGGTGCACACCGGCTCGGCGCCGGAGTTCAGCGCGTCGAGGTCGCCGCCGGCCAGGCGGAGTTCGGCGCACGCGGCGGCGGGGTCCGGATGGGTGCCGGAGGCCGTCGGCGCGCAGGAGAGGGTGACCGCGCGGGCCGGCGTGGCGCTCGCGGCGCTGTCACCGTGACCGACGGTCAGGACGAGCGCCGAGGGCGCGTAGAGCGAGGCCGGGGCGGCGTGGGCGGCGCCGGTCAGGGGACCGCAGACGGCGGTGGCCGTCAGGGTCAGAGTCGCTGCCCAGCGCGCGGGGTTCCGCATTGTGTGCATCCTTCCGCTTCGATTCGGGGGTGGTGCCGGCCGTGTCCTCGGTCGGAGGCCGCGGCGGCGAGCGCAACTCTGCCGAGTCCGCTGCGGAAACTCACATCGACCCCATGGGTTTCAGTAACCTTGCGTATTGAATCAGTGGCGTGAAGTGACGTAATTCGAACGTTCCAATGCCGGTTCCAAGCGCTTTCGATCATGAGAACCGGTCAAATGACGCGATTCACTTCGCCAGTTAATCGTCCGGAAACACTCCGCTTCCGCACCTGGAGGCCCCCGGAACGATCCATTCCGTTCACCGGACGCCTGCCGCGACCGCCCTACCGGTCGGTATGGTGCGGGCAGCACGGCAGCACGGTCCTTGTGACGAGAGGCGGATCCGGCATGGCCAAGCACTGGGCGGACTTCCAGTACGAGATCTACCTGAACGGGATGACGGGCGCGGTGCCCCGTCTGCCCACCGATCTGACCCGGCTGGAGGAACTGACCGAGCAGCGGCTCGGCCCCGGTCCGGTCGGTTACGTGGCGGGCAGCGCGGGCGACGGCAGCACCGCCCGCGCCAACCGGGCCGCCCTGGAACGCCGCCGGATCGTGCCCCGCATGCTGCGCGACGTACACGAGCGGGACCTGTCGGTCGAAGTGCTGGGCCGCCGGCTGCCGGCGCCACTCGCGCTGGCCCCGGTCGGCGTGCTGTCGATCATGCACCCGGACGCGGAGCCGGCCGCCGCCCGGGCCGCCGCCGCGCAGGGCGTGCCGTACATCCTGTCCTCCGCCTCCAGCACGCCGATGGAGCAGGTGGCCGAAGCGATGGGGGACGCCGAGCGCTGGTTCCAGCTGTACTGGCCCCGGGACCCGGAGGTGGCCCGCAGTTTCCTGGACCGGGCGAAGGCGAGCGGGTTCAGCGTGCTCGTGGTCACGCTCGACACCCCGTTGCTGTCCTGGCGGCCGCGCGATCTCGACCAGGCGTATCTGCCGTTCCTGCACGGCGTGGGCACCGCCAACTACTTCTCCGACCCGGCCTTCCGGGCCGGGCTGGCCAAGCCGGTGGAGGAGGACCCGAACGCGGCCGTGATGCACTTCGTCGGCATGTTCTCCGACCCCGGCAAGACCTGGCCCGACCTGGAGTTCCTGCGCGAGAACTGGGACGGCCCGATCGTGCTGAAGGGCGTCCTGCACCCGGACGACGCGCGCCGCGCGGCGAGCGCCGGGATGGACGGCGTGGTCGTGTCCAACCACGGCGGCCGCCAGGTGGCCGGCGCCGTCGCCGCTGCGGACGCCCTGCCCAAGGTGGTGGAGGCCGTCGGCAACCGGCTCGAGGTGCTGTTCGACAGCGGGGTGCGCACCGGCGACGACGTGTTCAAGGCGCTCGCGCTCGGCGCGCGGGCGGTGCTGCTGGGACGGCCGTACGTCTACGGGCTGGGCCTGGACGGGCAGGCGGGCGTGGAGCGCGTGATCCGCTGCCTGCTCGCCGAACTGGACCTCACCCTCGCCCTGTCGGGGCACGCCGCCCCCGCCACGGTCGGTGCCGACGACCTCGCCGAGGAGACCGCGTGAGCGTCCGCCGCACTGTCCTCGCGGTCGTCCCGCCGCACGTCGGCGGCCGGGCCTCGGGCGCCGGACTCGCCTCCGTCTTCCCCGGCGACGCGCACGTCACCGTCGTCGAGAGCGCCGACGAGGACCCGGCCGCCCTGCGCGCGGCACGTGTGATCGTCACGGCGCTCGCCCCCGTCACGTTGGACCACCTCGCAGCCGCCCCGGAGCTGGAGCTGGTGCAGTGCGCGAGCCACGGCTACGACTACGTGGACGTGGCGGCGGCGCGCGCCCGGGGCGTCACCGTGTGCACGATCGGCTCCACCGGCGCGGAGGCGCAGAACGTCGCCGAGCAGACCTTCGCCCTGATGCTGGCCCTCGCGAAGCAACTCGTCCCGGCACACACCGCGTTGGCACAGGCCGACTGGGCGCTGCCCCGCCTCACACGGTCGATCACGGAGCTGTCCGGCAAGACGCTCGGCATCGTCGGCCTCGGCCAGATCGGACAGCAGGTCGCGCGCCGGGCCGCCGCGTTCGACATGACGGTGCTGTACACGGCACGCCGCCGGGTGCCCGCTCAGACGGAGGACCGGTTCGCCGCCCGATACGTCCCCCTCGACGAACTCCTCGCGGCCTGCGACTACGTCACTCTGCACGCGCCGCTCACCGAGGAGAGCCGGCACCTGCTCGACGCGCGCCGGCTCGCGCTGCTGAAGCCGACGGCGTTCGTGGTCAACACCGCGCGGGGCGCCCTGATCGACCAGGACGCACTCGCCGACGCCCTGGAGCGGGGCGCGCTGGCCGGAGCGGGCCTCGACGTCTTCGACCCCGAACCGCCGACGCCGGCCCTGCGCCTGCTGAAGGCCCCGAACGTGGTGCTCTCCCCGCACGTCGGCGGCGTCACCCGCGAGACGGTCGTCCGCATCGGCATGGCGGCGGTCCGCAACGCGACGGCCTTCCTGGCGGGCGACCCGCCGCGGGACGTGGTGACGTAGCCCGCCCCGGGAGGTGTCGCCAGGTGCGGCCCGTCAGGTGTGGTCCGTCAGGTCCGCCGGGCGGGCCTGGCGGGTGGCCGTGCCTATCACCGACCGCGAACCGGGGGCCGCGGACGGGGCGTCCATGCCCCAGCGGCGGGCGTCGGAGCCGTCACGGACCTTGACGACGATGTCGGCGCCGACGTCCTCGGACGCCGTGGCCAGGGCGAGCGACGCGTCCCAGCGGGCCAGCAGCTCGCCCCGCACGGTCAGGTCGTAGCGCACGTCGTCGGCCCGCCGGTCGCCGCCCGGCGCGCAGGGGCCGAGGATGACGACCCCGGCGTCGGCGTGCGAGTCCAGGCACAGCTGCGGCGCGGCCGCGCTGCGCAGCAGTCCGTCGTCCTCGTACGACCACTGCTGGGTCCCGGCCGAGGAGCACACCGCGAGCTGGACCTGGGCGCCGGCGGCGGCCCGGCCGCGGATGTCGAGGCACAGGCCGGCGGCGACGTTGCGCAGCCTGGTGCGCCGGGGCGCCGTCGGCAGCTCGGCGCCACCGGGCGGCGCGGTGGCCCCGGCGGCCGGCGGCGAGGCGGTCGCAGCCGGCGCGCCGGGGGCGGAGGCGGTCGTACCCGGTGAGCCCGTGGCGGCGGAGGCGGTCGTACCCGGTGCGCCCGTGGCAACGGAGGCGGCCGCGCCGGTGCCGTGGCCGTCGTCGGACCACGCCCCGGAGACGAGCAGCATCGTCAGCAGCACACCGGTGGCGAGCCCCGCGCCGGTGAGCAGGGTGCGCGTGGAGCGGGCGCCGGGCAGGGGGCGGCGCGGCAGCAGCCGGCGGCCGGGGCGGCCGCCGCGGTGGCGTGCGGAACCCAGGGCGTGATGGTTCGACCGGCGGCGGCCGGGGCGGGAGTCGCGGTAGCGGCGGGCGCCCCAGCCGAGCACGGCTTCGGCGAGCAGGGTGCCCAACCCTCCCTCGAAGTGCTCCAGTTGTTCGGCGGCCGCGCTGCAGTGCCGGCACTGGGCGAGGTGGCGGCGCACCTCGGGCAGCAGTCCGCCGCCGCGGCGCAGGGGAATGTCGAGAAGACGGTTGTGATGGCGGCAGTCGGGGGTCGGCGCGAGTTCCCGATGGGCGCGCACGCAGCCCTCGCGGAGCTTTTCCCGGGCGTCCTCGTAAGCGGCCGCGGCGGCTTCCTCCGTCACGCCGAGCAGTCCGGCCGGAACGGTTACCGGCTCCGCCTCGACGTCGATGTGCCACAGCAGGCACTGGGCCTCGGCGGGAAGGGCGTGAAATGACCGCTCGGTCAGCCGGCGGTTTTCTGCTGTCATGTACTTGGCGACCCGCATACCGCGCCCGCCGGCGGGTTTGCGCAACTGCGGCAGAACCCCGGTTATCTGTTCGACCGAGGCCCACTGCCGGACCGTGCCGCGTACGGCGAGCAGCAGCCGCGGGCGCAGCGCCGCGGCGGACTCGCCCAGCGTGAGCCGGTCGAGCACCTGATGGAACGCGGCCGCCGTGACCATCGCCGCGACCTGCGCGGACGTCGCCAGGCAGATGACGGCGTAGTCGTGCACCGGCTGCCAGTGCCGCGCCATCAACAGGGCGGTGGCCTGGGCGACGTCGTCGTCGGGGCCGCCGCGGGCCCGGGCGGCGAGCGCCTCGTCGGATTCCTCCACGGCGCCGCCGGAGTGCGGAAAGAGCGGATGAGGGGGGTGGGGGGTGGGCACGGTGAGCGGATTCCTTCCCACGCACGGGGAGCAACACGTCGATCGCCGCGCGCCGTAAAAGGAACGCGCAGCACGGCCTGCCTTTTCCGGCGCGCGCGGGAAGCGCTCAGCCTTGCATACCTGACTTGCACGCAACAAGCCGCTCGGAGTGCGTCCACGCCATTGACAGAAAGTCAGAAAGCCGGAACCCAATTCCCCCTTGTAGCAAGCGTTTTCGCGTATTCCGCGCCCCGTGTGAATCGCGCGCACACGCCGGTGCGGTGCGCACGCTCCCGGCCCACCACGCGCCGTAGTCCACTGGACACGGCCCTTCCTCGGGGGCCCCGCGCGGGACGGCGGCTCTCCCGCGCGAAACGGCCGCCGGCCTTGATCCTCCCGCCCTCGGCCGGCGGCCCGGAGGGGTCCACGTGCGTGCGTTTCGGCGTCAGATCTGCCAGGAGCGCAGCCGGTCGGCCGCGCGGTACACGTCCGCCTTGCCGGACATCAGATCGCGGGCGAGGTCGACCAGGGCGCCGTAGGGCGGGTCGATGCCGGCACCGCTGACGAACATGTAGGCGACCGCCGTGGAACACGCGAAGCGGGCGTTGGCCGAGGGCAGCGGCTTGAGCACGGCGAGGGTGTGGAGCAGGGCCGCGGCCCGCCAGGCGGGGTCGGAGTTCACGCCGAGCCGCGGCGGGTCGACCCGGTGCCGGGCGACGGCGGCGACGAGCGCGGAGAAGTCGTTGATCGTGGGCTGCTCCGGCAGGACCTCCTCGTGGCGCTGCAGCAGCCAGGGGACGTCGATGTGCACGACGGAAGCCATCTCTCAGGCGACCCGCCCCTCGCCGCTCGCCGGTGGTTCGTCGTCGGGGAAGGCGACCGCGAACTCCTCGGCGTGGGCGGTGAAGAACCGCCGGAAGGCCTCCGCGCCCTCCTTCAGCGCCCGGTGCCGCGCGATGTCGGCGGCGGCAGCCTCCCGTACGAGCGCCTTCATCGAGGTACCGCGCTCCTTGGCGATCTGCCGCAGGTCCTCTAGCTCGCGCTCGCTGAACTCCACATTCAGAGCTGGCATGCCCTCACGGTACCGCTCGGGTACTCGACCGTAAATACCACCAGGTCAGGAACGCAGCAAGGAGGTACCGGACGCGGTACGGCCCCGGCGCGCGGTACGGCGCGCCGGGGCCGGCCGGAGAGGGCCGGGGCTCACGTGGCGGAGCCCCGGTGTCACGTCCCCGGTACCTGGAGGCGGCTGATCCGGATCGCTCCGCGGGGCTCGCCCGGGTGGCTGCTGGTCAGGGTCAGGCGGAGACGGGAGGCGCGGACGGGGGGAAACGTGACGACGGTGGGGGTGTCGGAGGCGGTGGCCCAGTCGGTGCCGGCCCCGGTGACGGGCTGCCAGCGCCGTCCGTCCCAGACGTCGAGCGTGAGCGCGGACGGCAGGCTGTGGGTGGCGTCGGCGGTGAAGGAGACCTCGACGCGGTCGACGGTCCTGGTGCGGCCCCAGTCCAGCGACACCCAGTCCTTCGCGCGGGCCCCGTCGAACGCGGGCAGCAGTGCGGTGGCCGCCTTGCTGAAGCCGTTGGACCAGCCGGTGGCCGGGTCGCCGTCGAGCATGGCGGCCGGGAGCGTGTCGGGGCGGCCGGAGTAGCTCGCGTCCGCGTACGGAGGGGCGGGCGGCGCCGGAGGGTCGGGCGCGAAGGCGGCGGGCGGGGTGGTGGCCGCCGATCGGGCGGGCCGGGTGTGCACGCTCGCCGCGCCGGAGTGCAGCCCCTCGGCGCGGGCGGTGACCTTCAGGGCGCCGGGCTTCGTGCCGGCGCGGACGATGGCGAGTGCCTTGCCGTGGAAGGCGGTGCGGGTGCTCGCCTGGTAGCGCTCGGCGCTCTCCTGGCGGCCGTTGTCCAGCCCGGCGAGAGTGCCGCCGGTGACCTCGAAGGAGATCAGGTGCTCGGCGTCGGGCACGACCACTCCCCGGGCGTCGACGATCTCGGCGGTGACGAAGAGCAGCGAACGGCCGTCCGCGGCCAGGGCGTCGCGGTCGGCGGTCAGCCGTACGGCGTGCGGCGCGCCCGCGGTGCGCAGTACGTCGGTGGCGACCACGCGGCCGTCGCGGCGGGCGACCGCCTTCAGCTCCCCCGGCTTGAAGGGCACCTTCCAGATCAGGTGCAGCTTGCCCGCGCTGCCGTTGGGGCTGGTGTAACTGCCTGGGTAGGGGCCGTCGGTGAAGGTCTTGTCGTCACCGGTGGCCTCGGTCGTCTCCAGGTAGGCGCGGCCGTCGACGGTCTTCTTCCGGTCGAACGTCCGCACGCCCAGGGACTCGCCGTTCAGGAACAGCTCGACGGTGTCGACGTTGGCGTACGCCCACACCTCGACACTCTCGCCCTCCTCGTGGTTCCAGCTCATCGGGAGCAGATGGACCATCGGCTCGCTCGTCCACTGGCTCTTGAACAGGTGGTACATGTCCTTGGGGAAGCCGGCCGTGTCGACCGCGCCGAAGAAGGACGCCTTCACCGGGAAGACGTCGTACGGCGTGGGCTCGCCGATGTAGTCGATGCCGGACCACAGGAACTGGCCCGCGAACCACCTGCGGTCCCGGTCCTTCTTGTGGCCGTACTCGCCGCTCATGGTCCAGGAGGCGAGGTTGTTGTCGTAGGAGGAGGTCGCCCGCCGGCCCGGGGTGTGGTTCTCAGCGGTGTTGAGGTGTTCCGGCTCCTGGTAGGCGCCGCGGGTGGAGGTCTCCGAGGACGACTCGGACTCGAAGAGGAACAGGTGCGGGTAGGCCGCATGCAGGGCGTCCACCGACTTGGCGGAGTTGTAGTTCAGGCCGAGGCCGTCGAGCTTGGCCAGCATCAGATCGGCGGCGGACCCCTTGGCGGGCAGCCGACGGTATTTGTCGGAGCCGATGACCAGGGGGCGGGTGTCGTCGGCGGCCCGGATCGCGGCGATGATCCGGTCGGCCATGGCGAGGCCGGCGGTGGAGGTGGAGTCGGGGATCTCGTTGCCGATGGACCACAGCACCACGGCGGGCGAGTTGCGGGCCGCGCGCACCATCTCCTCGGCGTCCCGCTCGCACCACTCGTCGAAGAACCGGCCGTAGTCGTACCGGTTCTTGCCGGTGCGCCAGCAGTCGAACGCCTCCACCATCATCACGATGCCCAGTTCCTCGCAGACCTGGATCATCTCGGGTGCGGGCGGGTTGTGCGAGGTGCGCAGGGCGTTGACGCCCATCGACTTCATGATCTCCATCTGGCGGCGGATCGCGTCGATGTGCACGGCCGCGCCGAGCGCGCCGAGGTCGTGGTGGAGGTCGACGCCCTTGATCTTGCTGTGGACGCCGTTGAGGTGGAAACCCTCGTCCGGGTCGAACCGGAAGGTGCGGATACCGAAGCCGGTGCGGCAGGTGTCGGTGGTGCGGCCGCCGACCCGGAGTTCGGTGTGCAACGCGTAGCGGTGCTCCGGGGTGGCGAAGTCCCACAACAGCGGCTCGGGGACGGACAGTTCATGGGTTTGGGTGAGTTCGCCGGTGACGTGCGCGATCGACGAGGTGCGGGCCACGGTACGGCCACGCGGGTCGGTGATCCGGGAGACCACCTCCACCTCGGCCGCGGCGCCGGAGGCGTTGACCACGTCGGTGCGCACCCGTACCACGGCCCGCTCGGCGGTGACCTCGGGCGTGGTGACGTACGTGCCCCAGCGGGCGATGTGCACCGGCTCGGTGACGACCAGGCGGGCCTCGCGGTAGATGCCGCTGCCGGAGTACCAGCGGCTGCTCGGGAGCTGGTTCTGCACCTGGACCGCGAGGACGTTCGCGGTGCGGCCGTCGGTGTGCACGTGGTCGGTGAGGTCGAAGGCGAAGCCGGTGTAGCCGTAGGGGTGGCGGCCGACCTCCGTGCCGTTGCAGTGGACGTGGGAGTCCATGTAGACGCCGTCGAACTCGACCGCGATCCGCTTTCCCGCGTACGCCGGCGGCAGGGTGAAGGACAGGCGGTACCAGCCGAGGCCGCCGGGCAGGAAGCCGGTGCCGGCGGTGGTGCCGTACTGGGTGGTGGGCGTCTGCTCGATGCTCCAGTCGTGGGGTACGGCCACCTGACGCCAGCCGGTGTCGTCGTATCCGGGGTCGGCGGCGTTGGCGTAGGCGCCGGTCGGGTCGGTGATCCCGCCCGGGTTCACCAGCGCGAAACGCCAGCCGTCGCGCAGCGGGACAGTACTGCGGCCGGTGGTGTGCGGGTCCGCCGCCGCGGCCGGGGACGCCACGGCCCCCAGCAGCGCCCCGGCAGCGGGCGCGCCCGCGGAGGCGATCAGGACCGATCTCCTAGTGACCGACACAACGGCTCCCCTTTCATGAGGGCCCAGAAGTACACACAAGGGAACGTGATCGCACAGATTCTGACGCCGTGCCTCCGTTGTGCGTCAAGAGTCGGGTCATCGCTTTCTGACCGGACGCCGCGACGCGCGAGGTCGGCCGAATTCGCTCTTGCCCTGGGCCGGACGACGTCTACAAAGGGGGAGGGTTCTCGACCGCGCGTGGCGGGGACGCACTACTCTGGAACCGAGTGACACACCGTTCACTGTGAGTGTGCGCAATGGAGTGCGAGGATGAGCCCGGACTACCCGTTCGACGACGCCGCGACGGCCCGGGCTGTCATCGCCGACGACGGCACGCTGACCGGGTGGAACGCCGGTGCGCAGCGCCTGCTGGGCTGGGCCGCGGCGGACGTGGTGGGCCGGCCCGCCGCCCGCCTGCTGGCCGACCCGGCGGGTCCGTCGCCCCGTCCGGCGCAACCACGCCTCGACGGAACGGTGACTTTGCGCCACCGGGACGGCCGTACGGTCCAGGTCTGGGTGCTCGCCCATCGCCTGCGGCCCCGCGACGGGGAACCGGGCCAGTGGCTGGTGGTCACCCCCCTGGACGCGGCCGGCCCCCGCTCCTCCGACGACCCGCTGGACGCGGCGGCGCTCGTGCAGTCCCCCTGCGCCCTCGCCCTGTTCGACGAACGGCTGCGGCTGCACCGGATGAACGACGCCATGGCGGACCTCGTCGGACTGCCCGAGGAGCGGGTGCGCGGACTGAGACTGGCCGAGATCGGCGGGAACCCGCAGAGCGACGACCTGGAACACCGGCTCGTGCAGGTGCTCACCACGGGCCGGCCGCTCGACGCCCAGACGCGGCTGCGGGTCGCCGGTACGGGCCGGCCACGCGCCTGGCTCGCCCGGATGGCCCCGGTCACCGACGCCGAGGGCCGGGTGCGCGGGGTGTGCGTGGCCGCCCACGACTTCTCCGACCAGTACCTGTCCCGGGAGCGGCTGCAACTGGTCAACGAGGCCAGCGTCCGCATCGGCACCACCCTCGACGTCTCGCGCACCGCGCACGAGCTGGCGGCCGTGTGCGTGCCCGTGCTGGCCGACTTCGTCAGCGTCGACCTCCTCGACCCGGAGCAGTACGGCGGGGAGCCGCCGGCCCGGCTGGTTCCGCCGGTCCTGCTGCGCCGGGCCGCCCACCACTCGGTGAATCCCGGCAGCCCCGGTGCGGTGACCGCGCCGGGCGAGGCCGAGGAGTACCCGGCGCCCTCACCGCAGGCCGCGGCGCTGCTGGCGGGCCAGGCGATCGTCCTGTCCGCGCCCTCCACCGACCTGGAGCAGTGGCTGTCCTGGGACGAACGCCGCCACCGCCTGTTCCGTCAGTACGGTGTGCACTCCACGATGGCGGCTCCGCTCCAGGCCCGCGGCTCCACGCTCGGCGTGGCCGTCTTCCACCGCTTCCGCCACCCCGACCCGTTCACCGAGGACGACGCGCTGCTGGCGGAGGAGATCACCGCCCGCGCCGCTCTTTCCATCGACAACGCCCGCCGCTACTCGCGCGAGCGGGAGACCGCCCTGGCCCTGCAGCGCAGCCTGCTGCCGCGCTCCCTGCCGCGCAGCGCCGCCGTCGCGGCCGCCTCCCGCTATCTGCCGGCGGCCCGCTCCGGGGTGGGCGGCGACTGGTTCGACGTCATCCCGCTGTCCGGGCTGCGGGTGGCGCTGGTCGTCGGGGACGTCGTCGGGCACGGGGTGCAGGCCTCGGCGACCATGGGCCGGCTGCGCACCGCCGTGCGCACGCTCGCCGACATCGACCTGCCGCCCGACGAACTGCTCACCCACCTCGACGATCTCGTGCTGCGGCTGTCGGAGGAGGCCGGCGGCGAGGGCAGCCCCGGCGAGGTCGGCGCGACCTGTCTGTACGCGGTGTACGACCCGGTCTCGCGCCGCTGCACGCTGGCCCGGGCCGGGCATCCGCCGCCCGTACTGCTCCCCCCGGGCGGTCACGCGCGCCGGGTGCACCTGCCGTCCGGTCCCCCGCTGGGCGTGGGCGGGCTGCCGTTCGAGTGCACCGAACTGGACCTCGACGAGGGCAGCGTGCTGGCCTTCTACACGGACGGGCTGATCGAGTCCCGGGAGCGCGATGTCGACGCCGGCCACCGGATGCTGTGCGACGCGCTGGAGGACGACGCGGACTCCCTCGACCAGGCCTGTGACCACATCCTGCACACGCTGCTGCCGCCGGGCGGCGCCGCCGACGACGTCGCCCTGCTGCTGGCGCGCACCCAGGGACTGCCCGCCGCGCAGGTGGCGACCTGGGACATCCCGGCCGACCCGTCGCTGGTCGCGCCGGTCCGCAAGCAGGTCGTGGACCAGCTCGCCGCCTGGTCGCTGAGCGATACGACGTTCACGGCCGAGCTGGTGGTGAGCGAGCTGGTCACCAACGCCATCCGGTACGGCGCGCCGCCGATCAGGCTGCGGCTGATCCACGACGACACCACCCTCATCTGCGAGGTGTCCGACACCAACCACAGCGCCCCGCACCTGCGCCGGGCGAAGACCTGGGACGAGGGCGGACGAGGACTGCTGCTGGTCGCGCAGCTGACCCAGCGCTGGGGCAGCCGGCACACCACCGAAGGCAAGACCATCTGGGCGGAGCTGGCGCTGCACGAGGAGGGACTCGCCGAGGGACTGCCCGGGGGACTCGCCGCGGGGCTTGCCGAGGGCCTGACGGAGGGACTGGCGGAGTGAAGCCGCGCGCGCCCCGCATCGGGCCGGGGCGCCCGGGGCAGACGTCCAGCATGGCCCCGTACACGCGATTTCCCGTCCTGGTCGTCAGCGCGCTCACCGCATTGGGCGCGCTGACCGCCTGCGGCGGCGGTGACGGCGGCGGCACGGCCGCGAGCACCGCGCAGCAGCCGCCGGCGACGACCGCCACCGGCTCCGCCGGACCCACCCGGTCGAACCGCCCGGTGACCACCGAGCCCACCGGATCGACGAACCCCGGGCCCGCGCAGACCGCGGAGCCGGCCACGACGTCCGCGCCGCCCGTGCCGTCGTCCCGCTGCCGCACCGGTGACCTGCGCGCCACGGTCGGGCGCAACGACCCGGGCGCCGGGCAGGAGAACTTCCCCGTCGTGCTGACCAACACCTCCGCCCGCACCTGCACGGTGTACGGCTTCCCCGGCGCCGCGTTCGTGGACGCCTCCGGACGGCAGCTGGGCGCCGACCCGCGGCGCGGGGACGGATCGGCGCCGGCGAAGGTGACGCTGGCGCCGGGCCGCAGCGCCTGGGCCGGGCTGACCTTCTCCAACCCCGAGGTCAGCGAGGCCCGTACGGCCACTCCGGCGGCGCTGCTCGTCACCCCGCCCGACGAGCGAGAGCCACTGAAGGTGGCATGGCGGGGCGGCCCGGTGCCGGTCGGCGGCAACGCGTCGACGGTGTCGCTGACGCCGTTCGTTCCCGGCACCGGCGCCTGAGCCGTCCCGGCGACGTCCGTCGGATCAGTGACCGGCGACCGGGTGCGGCACGTACGGCTGCTGGAGCTCCTCGATCTCCTTCTCCGTCAGCGTGAGGTCGACGGCGGCCACCGCGTCCTCAAGGTGACGCGGCTTGGAGGCCCCGATGATCGGCGCGGTCACCGTGTCCTGCTGGAGCAGCCAGGCCAGGGCAACCTGGGCGCGCGAGACACCGCGCTCGTCCGCGATGCGGGTGACGGTCTCGACGACGGCCCGGTCGCCCTCCTGGTAGAGGGTGTTGCCGAAGTTGTCGGTGGTGCTGCGGTCGGTGACGGTGCCCCAGTCGCGGGTGAGCCGCCCGCGGGCGAGCGGGCTCCACGGCAGGACGCCCACGCCCTGGTCGGCGCAGAGCGGCAGCATCTCGCGCTCCTCCTCGCGGTAGAGGAGGTTGTAGTGGTTCTGCATCGACACGAACTTCGTCCAGCCGTGCCGTTCGGCCGTGTACTGCGCCTTGGAGAACTGCCAGGCGTACATCGAACTCGCCCCGATGTAGCGCACCTTGCCCGCCTTCACGAGGTCGTGCAGGGCCTCCATCGTCTCCTCGATGGGCGTGTGCGGGTCCCAGCGGTGGATCTGGTAGAGGTCGACGTAGTCGGTGCCCAGGCGGGTGAGGCTGTGGTCGATCTCGGTCATGATCGCCTTGCGGGACAGCCCGCCGCCGTTGGGGCCGGGGCGCATCCGGCCGTGCACCTTCGTGGCGAGCACGATGTCGTCACGGCGGGCGAAGTCCTTCAGCGCCCGGCCGACGATCTCCTCGCTGGTGCCGTCGGAGTAGACGTTGGCGGTGTCGAAGAAGGTGATCCCGGCGTCCAGGGCCTGGCGGATGAGCGGCCGGGAGGCCTCCTCGTCCAGGGTCCACTCGTGCGTGCCGCGGTCCGGGACACCGTAGGTCATGCACCCCAGGCAGATCCGGGAGACGTCCAGACCTGTCGAACCCAGCTTCACGTACTGCATGTTGCTGCTCCTGCCTTCGTCGGCGGCTGACGTTCCGAGCCTAGGTCTTCGTGCGCACTCGAAGATCGCGAGTCCGCGGCCGCGCCCGTCCTGGGGCTAGCGGAGCGGGAAGGTGCGGCCGCGCTCGCTGTCCGGGCGCGAGCCGTGGATGCGGCGCTCGTGCTCCTCGATCGGTACGTCGTCGATGCTCGCCTCGCGCCGGGTCATCAGGCCGTGCTCGTCGAACTCCCACAGCTCGTTGCCGTAGGAGCGCCACCACTGGCCGCCCGTGTCGTGGCACTCGTACTGGAAGCGGACGGCGATGCGGTTGCCGTCGAAGGCCCACAGGTCCTTGCGCAGGGCGTAGTCCAGCTCGCGGGCCCACTTGGCGGTGAGGAAGGCGGTGATCTCTGCGCGTCCGGTGAGGAAGGTGTCGCGGTTGCGCCACACGGAGTCCTCGGAGTAGGCGAGCGCGACCTTGCGCGGGTCCCGGGTGTTCCAGGCGTCCTCGGCGGCCTGCACCTTCCCGGCCGCGGTCCGGCGGGTGAACGGGGGCAGGGGCGGGCGCTCGGCCATGGTCTCCTCCTCGGTGGAACGACAGGGAGAACGATCGTTCTCCACCTGGTCGGCTAAGGTAGCGAACGATCGTTCTCAGGTCAACGTCCCCTGTTCTCCGCCGTGTCGGGGAAGTACCGAGGAGTGATGCCCCGTGTCCGTCGACAGCGCGGCCGCCCGTGCCCGGGCCCTGGACGCCGCGGAGGAGCTGTTCTACCGGCGCGGTGTGCGCTCGGTCGGCATGGACGACGTCCGAGCCGCCTCGGGCGTCTCGCTCAAGCGGCTCTACCAGCTCTTCCCGTCGAAGGAACAGCTGGTGGAGGCGTATCTGGAGCAGCGCGACACGCGCTGGCGCGGACGGCTCGCCGCGCACGTGGAGCGGCACGACGACCCGCGCGAGCGCATCCTGGCCGTGTTCGACTGGCTGCGCGACTGGTTCGGGGAGGAGGGCTTCCGCGGCTGCGCGTGGATCAACGCCTACGGCGAGCTGGGGGCCACTTCGCAGGCGGTGGCGCGTCAGGTCCGGGCGCACAAGCGGGCGTTCCGGGACTATCTCGCCGGGCTGGTCGCGGCGGCGGGACTGGAGCCGGAGCTGACGGGGCAGCTGTTTCTGCTGGCCGAGGGCGCCATGGTGACGGCCGGCGTCACCGGCCGCACCGATCCGGCCGACGCGGCCCGCGAGGCGGCCCGGACCCTCGTCGGGGCGAGGTGAGCCACCGCCGGGGCACCGGGGCCCGCGCGCCCCGCCGAACGCCGGTCCCGGACGGGGGTACGGCGGCCAGGCTCAGCTCGGCGGGGTCCGCGGTGCGTGGGCGGTGACGGGCCCGCGGGGACGCCCCGGCTGCGGCCTCTCAGCTTCCCGCTCACTCCACGCTGATCGCCCCCACCGGGCAGGCGCGGGCCGCCTCGCGGGTCATCGGGTCGGGGGTGGTGCCGTCGTGGCCGGGGACGAGGGTGCTGAAGCCGTCGTCGTCCTGGGTGAAGACGTCGGGGGCGGCCAGAGCGCACTGGCCGGCGCCGATGCAGACGTCCCTGTCGATGTGGATGCGCATGGTGCGTCAGCCTCTTACCAGGTCACGGGGAGTTCCAGCATCCCCTGGATGGTGTCGCCGGGCTTGAAGGGGATCTCCTCGGCGGGAGCCGCGAGCCGCAGGCCGGGCAGCCGCTCGAAGAGGGTGCGCAGGGCGATCTCCAGCTCGGCGCGGGCGAGGTTCTGGCCCAGGCACTGGTGGATGCCGAAGCCGAAGGCCACGTGATGGCGGGCCGAGCGGCCGAAGTCCAGGCGGTCCGGGTCGGCGTAGACCGTCGCGTCGCGGTTGATGACCGACGTCGCGAACAGCACGCCCTCGCCCGCCCGGATCGTGGTCCCGGCCACCTCCATGTCCTCGACGGCCAGCCGCACCAGCCCGTCGGCGATGGACAGCATCCGCAGCAGTTCCTCCACCACGGTCGGCAGCAGCCCCGGATCGGCGCGCAGTTCGGCCAGCCGGTCGGGGTGCTGGAGCAGGGTGTAGGTGCCCAGGGAGATCATGTTGGCGGTCGTCTCGTGGCCCGCGACCAGCAGGATGATCGCCAGCGCGACGACATCGGCGCGGCTCACCTCGCCGGTGCGCAGCCGCTGGTGGACCAGCTCGTCCAGGACGCCCTCGCCGGGCTCCACGTCCTTGGCCTTGCGGTCGACCAGATCACCGAGGTACGTCTCGAGCCGGTCGCGGGCCGCGAGCACGTCCTCGACGCCCGGACCGCGCAGCAGCCGCCGCGACTGCTCCTCGAAGAACTCGTGGTCGGCGTACGGCACACCGAGCAGCGCGCAGATCACCATCGAGGGCACCGGCAGTGCGAACGCGCCGACCAGTTCCGCGGGCGGTCCCTGGGCGACCATGGCGTCCAGCAGGCCGTCGACGATCCGCTGGATGTCCGGCCGTAACTCGTTGGCCCGTTTGAGGGTGAAGCGGGGCACCAGCATGCGCCGCTGCGTGTGGTGCTCGGGGTCGTCCACGCCCAGCAGCGCCGCCCGGCGGTGGCGGCCCGCCTCGAAGCGGGGGGTGGGCGCGGGGAAGCCCGGCCGGGTGCGGTCGGTCGACAGCCGGGGGTCGGCGAGGAGGTCACGGGCGACGGCGTGCCCGGTGACCAGCCATGCGGGACGGCCGTCGTAGAGGGTGACCCGGGCCAGCGGGGGGCCGGCGCGCAGCGGGTCGTAGGCGGTGGGCGGGTGGTAGGGGCAGGTGCGGTCCTGCGGGAAGGCGACGGGTTCCGGCTGGTGCGTCAAGTCCGTCATGGAAGACCTCGCAGACGATGGGTACGTCGTTCCGATCTTCATTAGATGCCTCAGGCATCTATGCGGCGACGCGAAGTTCGGCCACTTCGGGGAACCGGGGAATCTGGCCGGAACCCTCCAGTCCAGTACGTCGGGCCCGGCCACCGGAAATGAACGCCCGCGTACCGCTGTTGCACACCCACGCGAGCAGCAGTGGCGTACGACGCGACGAAAGGACCGATGCCATGCCTCTGGAGGGCGAGTACGAGCCCAGCCCGACGCAGTGGGTGCGCGAGCAGGTGGAGCTGTACGAGAGCTCCGGCGGGACTCGGGGGACGACGCTGCAGGACACGGGCCTGTCGGTGATCATCCTCACCAGCCGTGGCGTGAAGAGCGGCAGGATCCGCAAGACGCCGCTGATGCGCGTCGAGCACGAGGGACGCTACGCCCTGGTCGCGTCCCAGGGCGGCGCGCCGAAGCACCCGGTCTGGTATCACAACCTCAAGGCGCACCCCCAGGTCGAGCTCCAGGACGGTCCGCGCAAGTGGGACATGACGGCCCGTGAGGTCACCGGCGCGGAGAAGGCCGAGTGGTGGGAGCGGGCGGTCGCCGCGTACCCGCCGTACGCCGACTACCAGACGCGGACGTCCCGCGCGATCCCGGTGTTCGTCCTCGAACCGACCGGATGAGACGGCCGCCCGGCCCAGTGCGCGGCACCCGCCGTACCCCGGGGAAAATTTCCGCGTGGGTGCGCATGGTCCGGCGCGGGGCGGGCACGTGAGTGTCAGGCCCCGCCGCGTTCCCCCGTCGCGGCGGGGCTTTCGTATGACTCGCGCGCGGCGCGGTCGGTGATGTCGAGGAAGATCTGCGCCGCCTCGGGCACGGCGTCGGCGATGGACCCCTTGATGCGCACCGCGACCTCCTCCACCCGCTCGCTGTCCAGTCCCGGCACCAGGTCGATGCGCGCGGCCACGAGCGCGGAGTCGAGCCCGGTCTTCATGCTGAACAGGGCCTCCACGCTGTCGATCTCCGGCTGCCCGGCGAGCAGGTCCCTGATGCGGTCGCTCGCCTCGGGGTCGGCGGCCTCGCCGATGAGCTGGTCGCGGGCCTCGCGGCCGAGGTGGTAGGCGACGCAGACCAGCAGCGCGCCGATGGCGAAGGACGCGGCGGCCTCGTAGGCGACCTGCCCGGTGGCCATGTGCAGCGCCATCCCGGCCATGGCCAGGGTGACGCCGAGCACCGCGGTGCCGTCCTCGGCGACGACCGTGCGCAGCGCCGGATCGCGCAGTCCCGCCGCCATGCCGCCCTGCCCGCGCACCTGGTGCACGGCCCGCAGCAGCGACACGCCCTCGGCGAGCAGGGCCACACCGAGGACGACCAGGCCTGCGACGTACCCGCCGGTGCTCTCCTGCGCGCCGTCGCGCAGGGCCTCGACGCCCTGGAAGACGGAGAAGCAGCCGCCCATCACGAAGATCCCGACGGCGGCGAGCAGCGACCAGAAGAAGCGTTCCTTGCCGTAGCCGAAGGGGTGGCGCCGGTCGGCGGGACGGCGGCTGCGGCGCAGCGCGGCCAGCAGGAAGACCTCGTTGAGGCTGTCGGCGACTGAGTGCGCCGCCTCCGACAGCAGCGCGGGCGAGCCCGCCAGCAGACCGCCGACCGCCTTGGCGGCCGCGATGACAAGGTTGGCCGCGAGCGCCACCAGGACGGTGACCCGCGTCCTGCGGTCCGCCGAGCGCTCTCTGTCACGTTGCGTGGGTGTACGGCTCACAGAGAGGCGGTTGCCCCGGCCGTGGGGGATCACACCGTGGCGGTGAGGTGTTTCGGGGAACCCGGGGAAGGCAGAAGGGCAGGATCGCACCCCCGGCGGAAGTGAGGAGCGGGTCATGGGGCGGGACGGCGACGGCAACAGCGCGTACGGCAGGAAGGCGTTCCGCCGGTCGAAGAGCCATTTCGCGGACCGGATCACCGCGGACGGCCGCGACGGCTGGCCGGTGGAGGCCGGGCGCTACCGCCTGGTGGTCAGCCGGGCCTGCCCGTGGGCGAGCCGGGCGGTGATCTCGCGGCGGCTGCTCGGGCTGGAGGACGCGCTGCCGATGGCGATCACCGACCCGATCCAGGACGACCGCAGCTGGCGCTTCACCCTCGATCCGGACGGCCGCGACCCGGTGCTCGGCATCCGCTACCTCAGCGAGGCCTACGACCGGCGTGAGAGCGGCTACCCGGGCGGTGTGAGCGTCCCGGCGATCGTGGACGTGCCGAGCGGCCGCCTCGTCACCAACGACTACCAGCGGATCACGCTGGACCTGGCCACCGAGTGGCGGGCGCTGCACCGCCCCGGGGCGCCCGATCTGTACCCGCGGGACCTGCGGGAGGAGATCGACACGGTGATGGCGGAGGTCTACGAGGACGTCAACAACGGCGTCTACCGGGCCGGGTTCGCCACCGGGCAGGAGGAGTACGAGGCCGCCTGCACCGCCGTCTTCCAGCGGCTGGAGAAGCTCACGGCCCGGCTGGAGCGGCAGCGCTATCTGGTCGGGGACACGATCACCGAGGCCGACATCCGGCTGTTCACCACGCTGGTGCGTTTCGACGCGGTCTACCACGGTCACTTCAAGTGCAACCGGTGGAAGCTGGCCGAGAACGAGGTGCTGTGGGCCTACGCCCGGGACCTGTTCCAGACGCCCGGCTTCGGCGACACGGTGGATTTCGACCACATCAAGCGGCACTACCACCAGGTGCACACCGGCATCAACCCGACCGGCATCGTGCCGCTCGGTCCCGACCTCGCGGGCTGGCTGACGCCCCATCACCGTGAGCGGCTGGGCGGCCGGCCGTTCGGGAACGGGACCGCGCCGGGGCCGGTACGGCCCGGGGAGGAGGTGCCGGCGCGTGGCCGTCCCTGACCCCCGGCTCTGACCCCGCAGTCCCCCGCTGCGACACCCACACCGAAGGAGACCCTGTGGCCAAGAAGAAGAAAAAGACGCTCCCCCTCGCCTACAAGCCCGTCGGCTTCGTGCTGGGCTGGGCCGGTGGCGCCCTGGCCGGTCTGGCGTTCCAGAAGACGTGGAAGCTGATCCGGCACGAGGACGACGCGCCCGACGCGCTGGACCCGGACCGCGGCTGGGGCGAGATCCTGCTGGCCGCCGCGGTCCAGGGTGCGATCTTCGCCGCGGTGCGCAGCGCCGTGGACCGCACGGGCGCCAAGGCCATCGAGCGCTCGACCGGTGTCTGGCCGGTGCAGGACCCGGGCGGCCGCGACTGACCGGCCCAGCCCCTGCCGGGTCCTGGTGGGCCGGCGTTGCCGTCGGGACCTGCCGGGCCGCCCTCGCCGCCGGGACCTGCCGGGCCGCCCTCGCCCCCTCCGCTCAGCCGAGCTTCGGCGCGGTGGGGGCGACGAGGCGCAGGGTGAAGGAGTGGCCGGCCGGATCGGCGTAACCGCGCTCCTCGTACGGGCCGGAGGCGTCCTTGGTCTCCAGCGGACGCCCGCCCAGGCCGACGATCCGGCGCTCGGCCTCGTCGAGGTCCTCGACCAGGAAGTCGAGGTGTACCTGGAGCGAGTTCTCGGGGCGCGGCCAGCTCGGCGGGGTCGCGTTCATGTCGCGGCGGAAGGCGAGCCGGGTGCCCTCCTCGGCGCGGATCTCCACTCGGTTGGCGGTCGCCTCCACCTGCTCGGCGTCGAGCAACGCCGTGTAGAACTCGGCGAGTTTCTCCGGTTCGGCGCAGTCGAGCACCACGACTCCGGCCGTGAACAGGGCCATGTCTCCTCCGCGGGTCGCATCACGCGGGGCGGCTCGGTCCGCCCCCAACCTGCGGATACCCCGGTTTCAGTCCGTCACCAGCCACCGGCCGTCGCGCATCACGTCCCGGCCGTCGAGTTCGTCCGCCTCCCGCCAGGCCTGGATGCGGCGGGGCAGCACCCGGAAGTACCGGTAGGGCGTGCCCAGTTCGCGAGGATCGAAGCCGGTCTGGGCGGCGAAGATCTCGGCGTCCTCCTCCGGCAGGTCGTGCGGTTCGACGGCCGTGGCGGTGCCCTCGACGAGGACGACGTCCCGGGTGGGTCCGATGCCGAGGCGGGCGACGCCGGTGGTGGTGAGGTTGCGCCCGGTGCGGCTCGCGGCGGGGGTGGCGAGCAGCAGCGTGGCGCCGTCCCACACGAACGACAGCGGGACCAGGTGGGGCGCCGCGCCGTCCTCGGCGGCGGTCGCGACCCAGGCGTCGACGTCGTGTTCGAGGCGGTGCAGGGTGTCGCGCTTGCGCTGCTGTGCGGTGCGGGGGGCTGCTGTGGTCATGCCACCAGTGTGGCCGCCGCTCCCCCGGCCGCACCCTGACCACACCCTTCCGGAGCCCGGTCGGCGCGTCGAGGGGGCGGGCGAGGAGGGGGTGGGTGCCGGCCGAACGGCCCCGGCGAACGGCCCCGGCCTCTGTCGGCGGCCACCACCGCGTCCGGCGCGGAGGGCGCCGCGCGCGGAGGTCACCGCGGCCCGCTGGGGTATGACTCCGCGCGCCCCCGGCTCTCCACCCCTGTCCCCGTCGCCGTCGACCGGCGACCGGTCGGCGCGGTACGGGTCGGGCGGACGCCCGAGGACTGACCCCGCCTCCCCGCCTCCCCGCCTCCCCGCGTCCCGCGCAACAGGCGCGTCGTCAGCGCCCCGGCTCGTCCGGCTGCGCTCGTGCCCCCGGCTCCCCCGTCCCTCCCCGCACCTCGGCCAGCCGGGCCGCCGCCGCGGTCAGCAGCAGGTCCAGGGCGGCCGGGTAGGAGCTGTGCCGCATGGTGGCGATCAGGTGGCCGGCGGTGGCGGCGATGTGCGGGTGGGTGTCCGTCGGCAGACGGGCGTAGGTGGCCCGCCACACCGCGGTCTCCGCCTCCCGGGCGGCCGGCGGCAGGGCGACGCCCGCGGAGTCCAGGGCGCCGAAGGCGAGCGCCTGGTCGGCGAAGGCGTGGTAGATGCGTACGGCGTCCACGTCCGGGAAGCCGGCGCCGCGCAGCACGCCCAGGATGGCCTCCACGGCGGCGATCTCGTGCTCGCGCCCGGTGACGCGGTGGGCGCTGAGCACGGCCGCCCGCGGATGAGCGAGTGCTCCGGCGTGCATCCGCAGTCCCAGGTCGCGCAGGTCGGCCCGCCAGTCGCCGCTGGGCCGCCAGGTGCGCAGCGTCTCACCGATGAGCTCGTCGGCGACGGCGAGCATCAGGTCGTCGGTGTGCCGGAAGTAGCGGTAGAGGGAGCTGGGGTCGGCCCCGAGCGCGCGGCCGAGCCGGCGTACCGAGAGGGCCTCGGCGCCGTGCTCCTCGATCAGGCGCAGCGCCGTGGCGACGATCAGCTCCTCGGACAGGACGACGCCCGCTTTGGTGGGCCGGCGACGGCGGCGGCCGCCGGGCGGGACGACACGGTCGGTCATGGACACGCCTCCAGGGTGCCGTGCTGCTTTCCGCGGGCGCCGCGACCTTACGACAACACCGTTGACGTGTGAAGCCCGGCGGCAGTTTCATGTCCGCTCACCGGGGCCCGCCGGGCCCCCTGGTGCGAGGAGAGTGCCGGCATGTCGAACCCGCCCCGCGGTGCCGAGCCGCCGCCGCTGCGCAGATCCCTCGGCGTGCTCGACGGCGTCGCCATCGCCGCGTCCAGTACCGCGGCCACGACCAGCATCGGCATCGGCCTGGGCGTGACGGCCGGCGTGGTCGGGCTGCACCTGCCGGCGATCATGCTGCTGGCGTTCCTGCCGGTGCTGGGCATCGCGGGCGCGTACGCACGGCTGAACCGCGTCGAGCCCAACGCGGGCAACGGCTATGTGTGGGTGGGCCGTTCGCTCTCGCCGTGGCTGGGCTTCCTGGTGGGGTGGGTGAACATCGTGGCGACGGTGGCGTTCCTCGCCTACACCACGGCCGTCACCGGCTCGGCGCTGCTGCAACTGGCCGGGGACGCCGGGCTGCGGCGGGTCGGAGGGCTGGACCTCGACCCCGGCTCCACCGCGCAGACCACCGCCCTCGGCATCGTCGTCCTGGCCGCCGTCACGCTCACCGCGGTGACCGGCGCGCGGACCGCGGCCCGTCTGCAGAGCGGGCTGCTGGTCTTCGAGTACGCGGTGCTGCTGGGCTTTTGCGGATACGGCCTCGTCACCGGCCCGCACCCGTTCCGCTGGGCGTGGTTCGACCCGTTCGCCCTGCCCTCCCCGCAGGCGCTCGCGCAGGGACTGCTGCTGTCGGTGTTCTGCTACTGGGGTTTCGAGTCCGCGTTCAGCGTGAACGAGGAGGTGCGCGAGCCGCGCGACGCGTCCCGGGCCGGGTTCATCACGCTGGCCACCATGCTCGCGCTGTTCCTGCTCGGCTCGGTCGCCTTCCAGCGGGTGCTGAGCGGGCCGGAGCTGGTGGGACACGGCGCCGAGGGGCTGGCGTTCTTCGGCGACCGGCTGGCGGACCGGCCGCTGGCCGTGCTGCCGCTGGTGGCGCTGATGTTCTCGGCGGTCGCCTCGCTGCAGGCGGGGGTGATCCCGACGGCCCGCGCGATGTTCGCCATGGGCCGGGACGCGACGCTCGGCCCGGTGTGGTCCCGGGTCAGCCCCCGCTACGGCACCCCGGCGGCCGGGACGCTGCTGATCGGGGCGCTGGCCATGGCGGTCGCCGCGCTGTCGCTGGTGATCCCGCGTCTGTCGGACATGATCATGGCGACCGTGAACGCCGTCGGGATCGTCGTCGCCCTCTCCTACGCGCTCACCGCGCTCGCCGCCGCCGTACGCTTCCGCGCCCTGCTGCGCACCGATCCCTGGCAGGGCGTGCGGGCGGTGGTGCTGCCCGCGCTGAGCGCCGCCGCGCTGCTCGGCCTCGGAGGCTACCTCGGCTGGTCCTTCTTCACCTCCACCGACCACTTCGCGCCGCGGGCGGACAACGGCTGGTTCCTGCTGCTGACGCCGCTGCTGATGATCGCCTCGGGGTGCGTCGCCGCGGCGTGGGCGAAGTGGGGGCGCAGATCGCCGTACTTCCGCACCGGCCGGGGCACCGACGCGGACGCGCCCGAACTGATCACCGCCGCCCCGTGACCCACGCTCACCACCGAAAGGACCTCATGCACGCCGACCTGCTCTTCCTCAACGGCCCCGTGTTCACGCCCGCCGGACCCTCCGCCACCGCCGTGGCCGTCACCGGTGACCGGATCACCGCGGTGGGCGGCGACGAACTGCGCGAGCTGGCCGGGCCACGCACCGAGGTCGTCGACCTCGCCGGGCGGCTGCTCCTGCCCGGCTTCCAGGACGCGCACGTACATCCGGTGCCGGCCGGCCTGGAGCTGACCCAGTGCGATCTGACCGGCGCGCGGACGGCCGAGGAGAGCGTCGCGGCCGTCCGCGCGTACGCCAAGGCGCATCCGGAGCGGGAGTGGATCACGGGCGGCGGCTGGTCGATGGAGGCGTTCGCCGGCGGCACGCCGGCGAAGGAGCTGCTGGACGCCGTGGTGCCGGACCGGCCGGTGTACCTGCCCAACCGGGACCATCACGGCGCCTGGGTGAACAGCCGTGCCCTCGCGCTCGCCGGGATCACCCGCGACACTCCCGACCCGGGCGACGGACGGATAGAGCGGGACGCGTCCGGTGAGCCGAGCGGAACGCTCCAGGAGGGGGCGATGCAGTTGGTGGGGCGGCTCACCCCGGCGGCCACGCCCGCCGACCTCGGGGCGGCCCTGCTGCACGCGCAGCGCACCCTGCACGCCCTCGGGATCACCGCCTGGCAGGACGCGCTCGTCGGGAACTTCCTCGGCATGCCCGACCCGTCCGAGGCGTACCGCGCCGCCGCCCGGGACGGCTCGCTCACCGCCCGGGTGCGGGGCGCGCTGTGGTGGGACCGGGAGCGCGGGGCCGAGCAGATCCCCGAACTCGTGCAGAGGCGGGGGGATCTGAGTCACGGGCGGTTCCGGGCGGGGAGCGTGAAGCTGATGCTGGACGGCGTCGCGGAGAACGGTACGGCGGCGCTGCTGGAGCCGTATCTGGACGGGTGCGGCTGCGTCACCGGCAACCGCGGCAAGAGTTTCGTGCACCCCGGGCAGCTGCCGAAGTACGTCACCGAGCTGGACGCGCTCGGCTTCCAGTGCCACTTCCACGCGCTCGGCGACCGGGCCGTACGGGACGCGCTGGACGCGATCGAGGCGGCGCGGGCCGCCAACGGGCCGAGCGACACCCGCCCGCATCTGGCGCACCTCCAGGTGGTGCACCCCGAGGACGTGCCGCGTTTCGCGCCTCTGGGCGCGGTGGCGAACATCCAGCCGCTGTGGGCGGCGCACGAGCCGCAGATGGACGAGCTGACGATCCCGTTCCTCGGGCCCGAACGGGCCGCGTGGCAGTACCCGTTCGCCTCGCTGCTGCGCTCGGGCGCGCGGCTGGCGGCGGGCAGCGACTGGCCGGTGAGCAGCCCGGACCCGCTGCACGGCGTCCATGTCGCCGTCAACCGCGTCGAACCGGGCGGCGACGGCCCGGTGTTCCTGCCGGCCGAGCGTCTCACGCTGACCGCAGCGCTCACCGCGTACACGGCGGGCTCGGCGCATGTGAACCACCTGGACGACACGGGCGAGGTCCGGGTGGGCGCCCTGGCCGACCTGGTGGTGCTCGACCGGGACCCGTTCGCCGTCCCGGCGGAGACGCTCGGCGCGACGCGGGTGGCGCTGACGTACGTGGGAGGGGAGCGGGTGTACGCGGCGACGGACGCGTGAGCGGCGGCACCGGACGCACCAGGGGCATGCTCGCACCGGCGAGGGACTGAGCCGTAGGCTCCAGCCACCGTCCCGGTCAAACTCGGCCGCAATTCGACGACATATGTCAATCGAACATGCTCAAATACTGTCGGCCGAGGGTAACTTGCAGGGCGGGGGCCCCTGTTGGGGTTCCCGTCCAGCAGCGGGTTGGAGGCGATGCCGTCGTGCAGCAGGACCCTGCGCCGCCCACGCGTCATCTGCGCGTCCACGCCGACGGGGTACACACGGTGCTGGAGTTCCACGGCGAGATCGACATCGCCGCCGCGGCCGAGATCGCCCCGCATCTCGACCGGGCCACGGCCGGTTCCGCACCCCGTGTGGTGATCGATCTGAGCGGGGTGGAGTTCTTCGACTGCTCCGGGCTGCGCCTGCTGTACCGGGCCCGTCGGCGCGTGCTGGAGCGGGACGGCCGGATCCACCTGGTGTGCACGCACGCCCTCACGCTGCGGGTGCTGCGGCTGACCGGGCTCGCCCGGCTGCTGCCCCCTCAGCCGACACGGGACGCGGCCCTGGGCCGGCCCGGGGCGACATCCGGCCATCTGTGAACCGCCGGGTCCACGGCGTCACCGGCGTGATCGCGTCGGGCGCGGGTGCGTTTCGCGCGGTTCACGGCGTTTCGCGGAGACCCACGGCCTCTCGTGCGCCTTCATGGCGCCTCGCGCGGCGCGTCGAACAGGGCGCTGACCGACTCGCCGTTGTGGATCCGCCGCACGGCCTCGGCGAGCGCCGGGGCGACGGTGAGGACGCGCAGCTTGCCGGTGCGCTCCTCGTGCGGCACCGGCACGGTGTTGGTGCAGACGATCTCCAGCACGTCCGGCTGCTCGCTGAGCCGCTTGAGCGTGCCCGCCGCGAACAGCCCGTGTGTGCACGCCACCCGCACCGAACGCGGCCCGGCCTCCCGCAGCCTCTCCAGCAGCTCCAGGACCGTGCTGCCCTTGGCTATCTCGTCGTCGAGGACGATCACGTCCCGCCCGGCGACATCGCCGATGACGGCGCTGATGCTGACCCGGTCGTCCGCGTAGCGCTGCTTGGCGCCGGCCGCCACCTGCGCGCCGATCATGCGGGCGAAGGCGGCCGCCTCCTTGGCGTTGCCGAGGTCCGGCGAGACGACGGTGGTGCGGCTCAGATCGTAGCGCCGGAAGTACGCGGCCAGTTCACGCCGGGCGTGCAGATGGTCCACCGGGACCGAGAAGAAGCCGTGCACCTGCGGCGAGTGCAGCGTCATCGCCAGCACCCGGCCCGCGCCGGCCGCCACCAGCAGATCGGCGACCAGCCGGCCGCCGAGGGAGATGCGCGGCGCGTCCTTCTTGTCGGAGCGCGCGTAGGAGTAGTGCGGGAGCACGACACTGATGCGCGCGGCGGACGCGCCGCGGGCGGCGTCGCACATCAGCAGCAGCTCCACCAGATGCTCCTGGACCGGCCTGACCAGCGGCTGGATCAGGAAGACGTCCCGCTCCCGGCAGTTGGCCCGCAGCTGCACCTCCAGACAGTCGTTGGCGAACCGGCTCACCCGGGTGGGACTGAGCGGGACTCCGAGCTGGGCGCAGACCTCCTCGGCCAGCTCGGGGTGGGCGCTTCCGCTGAACACGGCGATGTCTCGCACCTGGGTCTCCTCGTGGGCAGTTGCGGCAGGCGGTCCCCGCGGACTGGTGTACCCGGCGGACCCGAGGCCGCAGTCCTGCCCCGGCACACCCCGGGAGCAGCCGCCAGACGGCCGACTATTCCTTGAACCAGAAATCAATCAACTCGACCCGGCCTCGCCCGAGCTCCAGCGATGAGCCACTTGTACAACTCGAACCGGCCGGTAAAGAATGGCGGGCATGGCGAGACCGAAGAACCAGGGCGCGCGCCGCGAGGCGCTGATCGAGGCGGCCGGCCGGGCGATCTCCGAGCGGGGCATCGCCGCGCTGCGGATCAAGGACATCGCCGCCGAGGCGGGCGTCTCGGCGGGCTCCGTCCTGTACTACTACCCGGAACTCGACGACCTCGTGTTCGAGGTGCACAGCGGCGCCGTGGAGCGCTTCCTCGGCCGGCGCCACGCCGTCACCGACGCCCTGCGCGACCCGGTGGAGCGGCTGCGCGCCGCCGCCGAGTCCGGGCTGCCCGTCCACGCCGACGACGCGGACCACCGGCTGCTGTACGAGCTGCACGGCCTGGCCGATCGCAGCACCGCGCACGCCGCGCTGATGGGCTCGCTCTTCGCCCGGGAGACCGCGCTCTACTCCACGATCCTCGAACTGGGCGCCGCAGCAGGCGAGTTCACCCTCACCGAGCCGGTGGCGGACGTGGCGCGCAACCTGGTCACGCTGGAGGACGGCTACGGCCTGCACATCGTCAGCCGCAACGCCGCCGTGGACCGCGCCACGGCACTGCGCCTGCTGCTCGGCTACGCCCGCTCGGCCACCGGCTGCCCCCGCCTGTAACCGCCGCGCCCGCAGCCGTGCGGCGGCGCGGAGCCGGGCCGCACGCCGGGGCGGCTCAGGCCGGGATGCCCGGACCCCGGTACGGGCCGTCGTGCTCGCGGACCTCCCCGTCGTCGTCGAGGACGACGAACCGGTCGAAGGTGCGGGCGAACCAGCGGTCGTGGGTGACCGCGAGGACCGTGCCGTCGAAACGTTCGAGAGCGGCCTCCAGGACCTCGGCGCTGTGCAGGTCCAGGTTGTCCGTGGGCTCGTCCAGCCCTTGAGCCGCTGGTGCTCCTCGGGCCAGCGGATGTGTGACCGGCCCGGCCAGGAGGTGCTGAGCGTCGAGATCGCCGTGGCCGCGCCGCTCGCCCTCGAACCCCGTGACCTGGAGGGCGTCCTCGGCGTCACCACCAGCGCCCTCGTCGAAGGCCTGCCGGGCCTGAGCTCGCTCGACTTCATCCGGGAGCGGGAGAACTGCGGCGCGGCCCTCGGAGTCGGCGCCGAGCACGCGGGTCTGCGGATCACCCTGGACGTGCCGGTCCCCCACCTGGCCCGCGCCCTTTCCCTGCTGGTCCGCGCCCTGCGCGAACCACTGCTCCCGGCCGCCTCGGTGGACCGGCTGGTCCGCTCGCGCGTCCACGCCCTGGTCCGTCACCAGGCGGACCCGGAGCGCCGGGCCGCCCTGGAACTGCACGGCGCCGTCTTCGACGCCGCGGACCGGCGCAGCCGTCCGGCGCGCGGCACGCGGGAGACGGTCCGCCGGATCGACCGGGACGCGGTCGTCGCCTGTCACCGCCGCTTCCTGCGTCCCGCCGTCACCACCGTCGTGGTCGCCGGCGACCTGTCCGGGAACGGCACCGAGGCGACGCTGCGCCGGGTCCTGTCCACGTGGGAGGGCGAGCCCGGCACGCCGTCGGCGCCGCCCGCCCCGCCCGTACGGGACGACCCGGTGGTGATCGTGGTCGACCGGCCGGGGGCCGTCCAGACCCGGCTGGTCCTCGGCCGGGCGGCGACCGCGCGCACGGCGCCGGGCTGGGAGGCGCTGCTCATCGGGAGCCACAGTCCCGGCGGCTCGGTCAATGCCCGCCTCGACCGGGAACTGCGGGAGGCGAAGGGGTACACCTACGGCTTCCACAGCCGGCTGCTCGCGGTCGTGCAGCATTCGCTCGCGGTGGTGACCGGTGCGGTGGAGACGTCGGTGACGGGTGACGCGCTCCGCGACGTCCGGCGCATCCTGCGGGAGGTGGCCGAGCACGGGATCAGCGAGCGGGAGCGATCGGCGGCGGTCGCGCAGATCGTGGACGCGGCGCCGCTGCGCTGTCTGACGGCCTCCGCCGTCGCGGACGAGATCGCCGTGCTGGTGCTCGACGGGCGCGCGCCGGCCACGCTGCCGGGCGCGTTCCGGCGGGCCGCGGCCGTCACCGTCCAGGAGGCATCGGCGGCCCTGCGGGAGGCGTTCGCTCCGGACCGGCTGGTGACGGTGGCGGTCGGCGACGTCTCACGGATCGGCGAGGCCGTCCGGGAAGCGACAGGGTCGCCGACCCGCACCGTCTGAGACGACGCCGGACGGGCGCGGCGGGTACGGCGGCCACCCGCGCCGGGGACCCGGGTGCCGCAGCGCCGTGGCCGGACGGCCGGGCGCCGCTCGTGACCGGCCCGCCTGCCCGTGTCAACGCGCCTGTCTGCAAACGGCCTTGGGGGGCATCCGGAGTTCAGGAAGGAGGGCCGTCGCCATGACCGATGCCCCCGCGCCACCCGCCCGTCCGTCGCGCCGTCTGCCCGGCTGGGCGAAGGTGCTGGTGTCCGTGGTGCTGGTGCTCGCCGTGTTCTTCGCGGGGCTGCGGCTGAGCGTACTGCCGGGCCTGCGGGACCTGTTCGGCACCGAGACGCACGACCGCTCCGGGCCCGCCCTGCTCAAGTCCGTTCAGGACCTCAGCCGTTACGACGCCGCCTCCGGCACTTTCCAGGTGGTCGTCGACCTGGAGAAGGACGCCCGGTTCCTGCCCGACGCGATCCGCGGCACCCGCACCCTGTACGTCGGCGCGGGCACCGTCGACGCCTACGTCGACCTCGGGAAGCTCGGTGAGCGGGACGTGCGCGTCGACGCCGACCGTACGACGGCGACGCTGCGGCTGCCGCACGCACAGCTGGGCCGGCCCGCCCTCGACCCCGACCACTCCTACGCCGTCTCCAAGCAGCGCGGCCTGCTGGACCGTCTCGGCGACCTGTTCTCGGACAACCCCAACAACGAGCAGGCCGTGCAGAAGCTGGCCGTCCGGCACATCGGGGACGCCGCGCGCGGCAGCGGGCTGACCACGCGGGCCGAGGCCAACACCACCGCCATGCTCCAGGGGCTGCTGCGCTCGCTCGGCTTCAAGGAGGTGCACGTGTCCTACGGCGGCACCTGATCAGCCGCCGAGCACCCCGGGCAGGGCGAGCGCCCCGAGCAGGGTGGTGCCCACCAGCATCCACGCGACGTAGTCGCCGATGTGCCCGGACTGCAGGCGGCGCAGGGGCAGCACCCGGCCGGGGGCGGCCAGCAGACTCGGGCGGGTGACGGCGACGGCGGCGAGGGCCACGGCGAGCAGTGAGGACAGCAGGCCCAGCAGCACCCCGGGCAGGGTCCAGTGGACGTCGCTGCGCAGCCCGCCGGAGCCGGCCTCGTTGACGGCGTCGGCGACGGACGTGGCGAAGCCGGGTACCACGCCGACGGCGAGCGAGCCGGCCAGCAGCAGCGCCGGGACCGCCCGCATGGTGTCGGGGACCCGGGTGAGGCGGCGCCGGGTCTCGGGTTCCTCGTCGGCGCCGGTCGTCTCGTACGTGCCGCTGTCCGGCGGCTTCGGGCCGAGGCCGAGGAAGACGCGTGCGGTCACCCGCAGCACCGCGCCCGCGGTGACGGCGGACACGACCACGTAGAGCACGGTGAGCGGGGCGCCCACGGCCTCCTCGCCGACCGCCTTGCCGAGGCCGGTGCCGAACGGCGGCAGCCCGGCCAGTGCGAGGCCGCCGACGGTGAACATCACCGCGACCGACCGCATCCGGCGGCCCCGGCCGTGCAGCGCTTGCTCGTCGAGGCCTCCGAAACGGTCGAGGAGGATGCCGGCGCAGGCGAACAGCGCCGCCTTCACCCCGGCGTGGCCGAGGAGGTAGATCGCCACCCCGTCGTCGGCCTCGGGCGTGAGCTGTCCGATGCCGAGCAGGAACAGGCCGGTGTGGGCGACGGTGGAGTAGGCGAGCAGCCGTTTGATGTGCCGCTGGTACCAGCACATCACCGCGCCGACCACGGCGCTGAGCGCGCCGGGCACGGCCAGCGCGTGCCCGGCGTCGGCCGCGGGCACCCCGCCGGGCCCGGAGAAGACGGTGGAGTAGACCCGCCACACGCCGTACACGCCGAGTTCGACCATGACGCCGGACAGCAGCATGCACACCGGGGTCGGTGCGACGGCGTGCGCGTCGGGCAGCCAGAAGTGGAAGGGCAGGGCGGCCGCCTTGACCATCAGCCCGGTCAGCACGAGCACGAACGCGGTCAGGACCAGGGCGTCCGGCTTGCCGTGCGCGTCGAGGCCGCGCCCGATCGCGGTCATCGCCAGTTCCCCGGTGCGCCCGTACAGCAGGCCGAGGCCCATCAGCATGGCGTACGCGCCGAGCGAGGTGACGACGGCGAAGGTCAGCGCGCCCTGTACGGCGCTGGGTTCGTCGATGCGGTAGCCGGTCAGCGCGTAGGCGACGACGCTCATCAGCTCGAAGAAGACGAACGCGTTGAACAGGTCCCCGGCGATCGCGAACCCGCACATCCCGGCCTGGAAGACCAGCATCAGCGCGGGGAAGGACCCGGCGTGCCGGCGCGGCGGTTCGTCGAAGTAGTGCCAGGAGTACGCCAGGGCGGCGAGCGTGAGCAGGGAGGCGAGCGCGGCGAGGCCGAGGCCGGGCCCGTCCCCGACGACGACGATGCCGACGCTCTGCCCGTTCACGGGCAGCCAGCCGCCGACCCACTCCACCATGGGCGGCGAGGAGTTCGTCAGCAGCACGAGCGCGAGGGCGCCGGTGCCGGCGGAGACGAGGCAGCCGATGGTCTCGGCGGCGGCGCGGGGCAGCAGGCGGCTGCCGGCGACGAGGAGGCCGGCGCCGAGCAGCGGGAGCGCGACGAGCAGCGGGATCAGATGGTGCATCAGCCGCGCAGCTCGGACAGCTCGTCGGGGTCGACCGTGCCGTGCCGCTTGGCGATCTGCACGACGAGGGCGAGCAGCAGGGCGGTGACCGTGGCGCCGACGACGACGTCGGTCAGCGCGAGGGCCTGCACGACCGGGTCGACGACCGGCCGTGAGCCCGGCCGGATGTCGGAGAACACGGGCGCGGTGGCGCCGTCGCGGTAGCCGACGGCCAGCAGCAGGACGTAGGTGGCGGCCTGGCAGACGGACAGACAGCCCACGGCGTGGATGAGGTTGCGGCTCGTGGCGAGGCCGTAGGCGCCGGCCAGGAACACCCAGGCGGCGACGAGGTACGGCAGGACGTGCAGGATGTCTGTCACCCGTTCTCCTTCCCATGCCCGTTTCCCGGCTCCTCCACGATCTCCACGGCCTGGTCCAGGAAGCGGGCGAGCAGGACGACGACCGCGCAGGCCACCTCCATGCCGATGGCCGCGTTCAGCAGCGGGACGAGCCCGCCGGAGGAGAGCGTGTTGAAGGTGCCGTACGGCAGCAGTGTGTTGGCCAGGAAGGCGGCGCCGGCGAGGAGACAGGCGACGCCGGTGACGAGGTAGGCGCAGGCGGCGAGCGCGTCGCCGGCCTCGTACAGGCCGACCGGGCGGATGCGTTCCAGGGCGCGGTAGTCGGCGCCGAGGTAGAGCAGGTGCAGGGCGGTCGCGGCGACGACACCGCCCTGGAAGCCGCCGCCGGGGCTGAGCTGCCCGTGCGCGATCACGTACAGGCCGGTCAGCACGGCGACGGGCAGGACGACGAGGGCGTAGCGGCGCACCGGGCGGGCCACGTCCGCGGGTTGCGGGGCGGCGCGGTGTTCGTCGCGGGCCTGGCGCAGCAGGACCACGCAGCCGAGGACGGAGGCGAACAGGATGCTCATCTCGCCGAGGGTGTCGTAGGCGCGCAGGTCGAAGTTGACCGACGCGATCGTGTTGGCGGTGTGCCGGCTGAGCGCGGCGTGCACGGCCCGGTCGCCGTAGGGGTGGCTCCGGCCGCCGAAGGAGGGGAGGTCGAGGCAGGCGGCGACGAGCAGCGCGGCGAGGCCGGCGCCGCCGAGCGCCACGAGCCACAGCCGGACCCGCCGGGTCACCGGGCGCTCCCCTCGGCGTCGGTGTCCTTGGCGCGGCGGTGGACCTTGCGGACCGTCAGCAGCAGCAACAGCGGGGTGACCGCGGCGCCCACCGCGAGCTGGGAGAGGCCGACGTCGGGTGCCTGGAGGACGGTGAACAGCACGGCGAGGACCAGGCCGAGCACGGACAGCACCAGCGACTGGCGCACCGGGTCGCGGGTGGCCACGGCGGCGGTCGCGGCCCCGGCCACGAGCACCAGCGCGACGACGATGACGGCGTCGGTCACCGCGGCATCACCTGCTCCTGCACGGCAGCCCCCGGCCGGATGAACCGACGACGGCGCCCCACGGCCCCGCGCCCTGACCGCCGCGGGCGGTCAAGGGGCGCGGGGAACCGCGCGCCCAGCCACCACGAGACCCGCACGGGCCGCCGCAGGCAAGGCGCCGGCCGCAGGCGACCGGGGACATCCACCCCCGCACGGAGTGCAGGCCGCACCGAGGAACAGGCGTCAGCCATCACGCACCCCCGTGATGCCGCCGGACAGGGCGCGGGAGGCGACCAGGTTGCCGGCGATCAGCAGCGCGCCGATCACCAGCAGCTTCACCATCGCCCGGCCGGGGCCGGTCGCCGCGCACAGGGCCACCACGGTCACCGCGCCGACCCCGGCGGCCGTCCAGGTCGCGCCGCGGGCGCGTGGCGGGTCGTCGGCCAGTTCGTCGGCGAGCAGCCGCGCGAAGACGAGGGTGCCGACCGGGCCGAGCAGCGCGAGCAGCAGGGCCAGGTCGATGTAGGAGGTGCGCTGGTAGCCCTGGGAGAGCAGCAGCAGGCCCGGGCAGATCAGGGCGGCGGACAGGTTCTGGGCGACGGCGCGACGGCGCAACGGGCCGGTGGCCACGCCCCACAGGGCCGCCCCGGCGCCGCCGGCCAGGACGACGGCCGCCGCGAGGAGCCAGCCGTTCACGGTTCGGTCACCGCCCGGCGGGCGGCCCGCGCGGCGATGGCGCCGACCGCCGCCGCGCCGCCGCCCACCGCGAGTTCCAGCGGGTAGACGGCGCTGATCAGCATCAGCCACAGCACGGCGAGCGCGGCCCACCAGGCGAGGAGTTCACCCGCGGCGCGCAGTGCCGTACGCCTCCGCAATGTGCCACCTCCTCGTCGCCCGCCGTCGCCCGAAGTCCTGCGGGCATCCAAGCACCGCGCGTGCTGCGCGGGGCGGCGCCGCGCGCGGTTGTGCACCCGGAGTGCCCCGAGCGCAGGAACGGAAACCGGCCGCCGGCCGCGGGGTCGGCGGGCGGCCCCGCGGAGTGTCCGGGCCGATCGCGGGTAACCGCCGTGCCATGCAGGGAACTTGGAGGGAATCCACCGTTGGCCGGCTGTCCTTCGCCAGGCGCAAGCCCCGCGCGCCGGAGCAGCCGCAGGGCGGTCAGGGGCCGCTGCGGCTGGTCGTACGGCTGCTGGTGATGGCGTGTGCGTTCGTTCTGATGGTGGCCTTCGCCGTGGTGCTGGCCCGGCTGACGCTGCGGCCCTCCCCCGCCTCGGAGGGGCTCACGCACACCAATCTGCACCCCGGGCGCTCGCTGAAGGCGTATCTGGACCAGCCGTCACTGCGCGACGCCGCCAAGCAGATCGGCGGCAATCTGCTGCTCGGTGTGCCGTTCGGCGTGCTGGTGCCGCTGGTCGCGCCGCGTGCCCGGCGCCTGCTGAAGGTGCTGCTGCTCACGGCGGTGGTGATGCTGCTGGTGGAGCTGGCGCAGGGCTCGATGATCACCGGGCGCGCCTTCGACATCGACGACGTCATCCTCAACACCACCGGGGCGCTGGCCGGTTATCTGCTGCTGGGGCGGCGCATGGGGCGGGCGGTGCACGCGCGGGCGGGGCGCGGGCGACGCGACCGGTGACGTCAGGGGTGGCGGCCCGCGCCCGGTCAACCCCAAGTCTGGACCAAGGGCTTGACGACCCCTTAGTTCATTCCTTAAATCAAGAGGCGACACGTACCACTCCCCCACCCCCCACCTCGCTCCGGCCTGCCCGCGCGCACGGGCCGCCGGACGGAAGGGAGAGCCGTGGCCCGCCCACGCCTGCTCCGCAGATGTCTCCTCGCCGCCGCCTCCGCCCTGCTCGCCGCGTCCGCCGCGGTGGTCCCGGCCCGGGCCGAGCCCTCCGGCGCGGCCCCGGCCGCCGCCGCGGTCTTCTCCGACACCTTCGACGGGCCCGCCGGAGCGCCGGTGGACTCCTCGAAGTGGCAGCTGGAGACCGGCGACAACGTCAACAACCACGAGCGGCAGTACTACACGTCCGGCACGAAGAACGCCGCCCTCGACGGGCAGGGCCATCTCGTCATCACGGCCCGGCGCGAGAACCCGGCGGGCTATCAGTGCTGGTACGGCACCTGCCAGTACACGTCGGCCCGGCTGAACACCGCGGGGAAGTTCACCGCGCAGTACGGTCACGTCGAGGCCCGGATGAAGATCCCGCGCGGGCAGGGCATGTGGCCGGCGTTCTGGATGCTCGGCACGCCGGTGAACTGGCCGGACTCGGGCGAGATCGACGTCATGGAGAACGTCGGCTACGAGCCGTCCACCGTGCACGGCACGATCCACGGCCCCGGCTACTCGGGCTCCGGCGGCATCGGCGCCCCCTACACCCTGCCCGGCGGTCAGGCCTTCGCCGACGCCTTCCACACCTTCGCCGTGGACTGGGCCCCGGACTCGATCACCTGGTCGGTGGACGGCACGGTCTACCAGCGGCGCACCCCCGCCGACCTGGGCGGCAAGACCTGGGTGTTCGACAAGCCGTTCTTCCTCATCCTGAACCTCGCGGTCGGCGGCTACTGGCCCGGCGACCCGGACGGCTCGACCGTCTTCCCGCAGCAACTGGTGGTCGACGAGGTCTCGGTGACCACCGGCGACGCGGCCACCGGGGCACCGATCCGCGGCCTGGCCGGCAAGTGCGCGGACGTCGCCGGCGCGAACTCCGCCAACGGCACCCCCGTCCAGCTCTACGACTGCAACGGCACCGCCGCGCAGGCGTGGACGGCCGGCGCGGACGGCACCCTGCGCGCGCTCGGCAAGTGCCTGGACGTCACCGGCCGCGGGACGGCGGACGGCTCGACGGTGCAGCTGTGGGACTGCTCGGGGGGCGCCAACCAGCAGTGGGTCGTCACCGCCGCGCACGACATCGTCAACCCGCAGGCGGACAAGTGCCTGGACGTCACCGGGGGCGGCTCCGCCAACGGCACCCGGCTGCAGATCTGGACCTGCACGGGCGGCGCCAACCAGAAGTGGACGCTCGGCTGAGCCGTCGCCCGGCGGTCAGTGCAGTGCCCAGCTGAACTTGCCCCCGCCCACCCAGCGGACGACGTCGGGGTCGTCCAGGTCGTGCACCGTGATCCCGTACGCGGCGGCCGCCTCCAGGACGCCGATCACGCTCGTCGCCTCACCGACGACCTCACCGTCGATTTCCACGATGCGAAACGGCGGCGTGCCCGGCTGGACCCCGAGCACCGTGATACGCGGTTGGGAGATGTAAGGGCTCGCGATTTCGGTCATGTCATCGAGAGTAGAGCGGAACCGGGACGAACGGGCCATCCGGACCCTTCGTCCAGCAGCTCCAGCGCCGCCTCCACGACACCCTGGGCGGCCGGGCGCCCGAACGTCCCGTATTCGCCCGGCCGGGCGGGCGCGGGGGCGACCGTACGGCCCTGTTCGAAGAGTTCGAAAACAAGCGGATCGATGTACGGGGCACGGCACGCCGCGGGCGTGTCGCCCAGGCAGCGGCTGACCTCCTTGACGGCCCGCACAATCTGGCGGTGCCGGGCCGCCTTGGTGGCGCGGCCGTCCTCGGCGGTCACGGCGACCGCGACGGCCGAGGACGGTGGCGTGCCAGGTGCGGAAGTCCTGGGCGGTGATCTCCGTGCCGGACAGCCGGCGCAGCGCCTCGTTCAGATCGGTGCCGTGCAGGCCGTGCCAGGCGCCGTGGTCCCAGTACGTCAGCGGGCGCTCGGTGCCGCCCTTGGCCGGGAAGCAGAAGGAGATCTCGCCGCGCGCCCGCAGGTGAGGTGGCCGTTGGGCCAGGGGCAGATCCACGCGTCCCGCCAGGCGGGCGGGATGGCGAGGGCACGGATGCGGGCCGGCTGCTCGGGATCGGTGACGGGACGTCCCTGCTGGTCCAGGCAGCGGAAACCGCGGCCGTGGCGGACGCGCCGGAAGCCGGGCCGGTCGCAGGAGACGGTACGCAGACGCACGGCCGGCCGCTCAGGGCCGACGCCAGTCGTCGCTGTCCAGGTGCGATCCGGCCTGTGGTCCCATGCGCAGCATGCCGCCGTCGACGGACCAGGACGCGCCGGTGACGTAGGAGGCGTCGGGGCCGGCCAGGAACGCGATCACCGCGGCGACCTCGCGGGCGTCGCCGGGGCGGCCGAGGGGGACGCCGGGCCGGGACTCCCGGTGCACGTCGGTGTCCTCCTGGCCGGTCATGGGGGTGGCGATCTCGCCGGGGGCGACGGCGTTGACGGTGATGCCGTGTTCGGCGAGCTCCAGCGCCATCACCTGGGTGAGCAGGCCGAGGCCGCCCTTGGCCGCGCAGTAGGGGGCGGCGCCGACGCGGGGCTGGTGCTCGTGCACGCTCGTCACGTTCACGATCCGGCCGCCGTCGCCCTGCCGGATCATGTGCCGGGCCGCTTTCTGCCCGCACAGGAACGGGCCGACCAGATCGACCTCCAGCACCTCACGCACGGTGTCCAGGTCCAGGTCGAGGAACGGCGTCATGGTGCCGGTACCGGCGTTGTTGACGAGGACGTCGAGTCGTCCCAGCCGGTCGCACAGCGCGTCGACGGCGTCGGCGTCACCGGGCAGCCGGGTGAGGTCCATCCGCTCCACCTCGGCCCGGCGCCCGTGCGCACGGACCTCCCGCGCGGTCTCCTCGGCGCCCTCGCGGTCGGTGTGCCAGGTGATCCCCACGTCCATCCCGGCCCGGGCCAGCGCCACGGCGGTGGCCCGTCCGATGCCCGAGTCGGCGCCGGTGACGACGGCGACCTTGCCGCCGGTGGGGCTCGGATCCGGCATGGGCTCCTCCTCGGACCTGAAACACGGCAAGGAACGGCGGTCGGCCATCGCAGTACCCGGGCCCGCACCGGACAAACAGCGGGCACAGGGCGCCGGGCGCCGCAGACAGGGACCGCGCCGGGGCCGCGCTGGACCGCACCGGGGCGCCGGCACATGCCGTCGCCCCGCCCGCGCCCCGGCCTCGCCTCGCCTCGCGGCTCCGCCGGGTCCGCCGGGTCCGCGGCCCCCCGCGAGAGCGCCCGCCCCCGCGCCCGCGTCGGGCATCGGCGGCGCACGGCACGCCGTCCGACGCCCCTCTCACCGCGGACGGAAGCAAGCCGCGGGAGGCGCGCGGGGCGGAGGGCCGGTGGGTGCCGCCGTCGCGTGTGCGTCGCCGTGCGTGCGCCGCCCGCGTGGGGAACCCTGGGGGCAGGAGGTGGCGATGGACCCCGTGGCGGCTCTGGAGCGGATCGCGTTCCTGTTGGAGCGGGCCCAGGAACCGACGTACCGGGTACGGGCCTTCCGCACCGCGGCGCGGGTGGTGCGGGAGTTGCCGGAGGAGGAGCTGCGGGAGCGGGCCCGGGACGGGACCCTGGAGTCCCTCAAAGGGGTCGGGCCGAAGACCGCGCAGGTGGTGCGGGAGGCCCTCGGCGGCCGGCCGCCCGGCTACCTGCAAAAGCTGGAGGAGGAGGCCGGCAAGGCACCAGCCGTGCGGGGCGGCGATGCGCTGCGGGCGCTGCTGCGCGGCGACTGCCATCTGCACTCGGACTGGTCCGACGGCGGCAGCCCCATCGAGGAGATGGGCCGCGCCGCGGCCGCGCTCGGCCACGACTGGGCCGTCCTGACCGACCACTCCCCCCGCCTGACGGTGGCCCGCGGCCTGTCCCCCGAGCGGCTGCGCGAGCAGCTCGGCGTGGTGGCGGAGCTGAACCGCACCTGGGCCCCGTTCCGGCTGCTCACCGGCATCGAGTGCGACATCCTCGACGACGGCTCCCTCGACCAGGAGCCCGAGCTGCTGGCCGAACTGGACGTCGTCGTGGTGTCCGTGCACTCCAAGCTCCGCATGGACGCCCGCGCCATGACCCGCCGCATGGTGGCCGCCGTCCGCAACCCGCACGCCGACATCCTGGGCCACTGCACCGGACGCCTGGTCACGGGCCGGGGGCGCCCCGAGTCCCAGTTCGACGCGGACGAGGTGTTCGCCGCGTGCGCCGAGTCCGGCACCGCCGTGGAGATCAACAGCCGCCCCGAACGGCTCGACCCGCCCCGCCGGCTGCTACGCCGCGCGGTCGAGGCGGGCGTGCTGTTCTCGATCGACACCGACGCGCACGCGCCCGGTCAGCTGGACTGGCAGATCAACGGGTGCGCCCGCGCCGAGGAGTGCGCGGTGCCCGCCGACCGCGTGGTGACCACCTGGTCCGCCGACGACCTGCTCGCCTGGACCCGCACCGGCCGGGTGCCGTCCGGCGTGACCGGCGGCTGACGTGGTACCCGTGCGAGCCGCGAGAGAAAGGATCACTGTATGGACCGCGCGGCCGTCTTCGACGTCGACGGAACCCTCGTCGACACCAACCACCTGCATGTCGTCACCTGGTGGGAGGCCTTCCGGCAGGCTGGTCACCGGGTGCCGATGCACGCCGTGCACCGGGCGGTCGGCCTCGGCTCCGACGATCTGATCGCCCATCTGCTGGGCGAGGACCGCGACAAGGACCAGGACGGCCGGCTGAGCGCCGCGCACACCGCGCTGTACGGCCAGTACTTCGACCGGCTGCCCGCGCTCGCGGAGGCCGGGGCGCTGCTGAAGCGGCTGCACGGCGACGGCTGGTCCGTGGTGCTGGCCACCTCCGCGAGCGGCCCCGAACTGAAGGCGCTGCGCCGCGCTCTCGACGCCGACGACGCGATCACGGCGACCGCAAGCTCCGACGACGTCGAGGAGGGCAAGCCCGCCCCGGAGCCCGTCGAGCACGCGCTGGAACTGGCCGGGGTGAGCGCCGAGCGGGCGGTGTTCGTCGGCGACACGGTGTGGGACATGCGGGCCGGCCGCCGCGCCGGGGTGCGCTGCGTGGGCGTGCTGTGCGGCGGCATCCCGCGCGCCGACCTGGAGGAGGCGGGCGCGCAGGCGGTCTACGCCGACCCCGCCGACCTGCTCGCCCGCCTGGACGACAGCCCCCTGGCGTGACCGGCGGAAGGACGCCGGTCCGCTCGCGCGCCGGGAGGACGGCACTGGGGCGTGATCAACGCGCGGACGCGGATACCCGTCGCGCATGACACGAGCGACGGACGCCGTACAGCGTGAGGTCCACGCCGTCGGCAGGGCGGTGAGCGCGGCCCTGCGCGGCCCGGGCCGCGAGCGGGATCTGGTGGTGCAGTCACTGAAGGCGGCGGCGGCCGGGCTGCTGGCATGGGTGGTGGCACGGATCTGGCTGAACGACCCGATGGCGCTGATGGCGCCCTGGGTGGCCGTCGTCCTGGTCCAGGCGACCGTCTACAGCTCGCTGCGCCGGGGCACCCAGCAGTTCGCCGCGATCTGCGCGGGCGCCCTGATCGCGTCGGCGGCACAGGCCGTGACCGACGACACGACCGGCGCGCTCGCCCTGTCGCTGCCGCTGCTGATGCTGCTGTCGAACTGGCCGCGCTTCGGCGACCAGGGCGTGTACGCGGCCACGACCGCCATCTTCACGCTGACCGCGGGCGCGGTGTCGCCGTCCACGGTCGGCCACCGCATCGGCCAGGCGGCCCTCGGCGCGGTGATCGGCGTCGCGGTCAACGCGTTCGTGCTGCCGCCGGTGCATCTGCGGGACGTCCGGGAGAACCTGTCGGCGCTGGCCCGGGAGGCGGGCGACACCCTGCATCTGGTGGCGTCGGGGCTGCGCGAGGGCGACTGGGACGCGTCGGTGACCGACGAGTGGTCCCGCGCCGCCGACCGCCTGCAGCGGCGGTGCCAGGCGCTCGGCTCGGCCCGTGCCTGGAGCGAGGAGAGCCTGCGGCTGACCTCCGCGCCGCTGCGCGCGCTGCACCGGGTGCCGCGGGGGGCGCCGCCGCGGTCGGAGGACGAGCGGTTCAGCCGGGTCGCCGGGCATGTCTCGGCGCTGACCCGCGCGCTGGCGGTCGCCGCCGACGACGCGCGTACCCCGGCCCCGCCCCAGGGTGAGGCGCTGCGGCTGTACGCGAGCCTGCTGGAGCTGATCGGGGACGCCTGCCGCGCCGAGGCGGACCGGCTCGGTGATCCGCACGCCGGGCCGCCGGTGGGGGACGCGCGGCGCGAGGAGGAGATGGAGGAGCTGCGGAGCCGGCTCCAGAAGAGTCTGCAGGAACACGTGGGGCTCGGGGCCTCGGTCGCGACGGTGCTCGGGACGCTGCTGCTCCAGGCGGAGAACATCTGGGCGGAGGCGGTACCGGGCCTCGACGGAGACGGCGATGACGCCGCCGAGAGCAGCGGCGACGGCGATTCCTCACCCGTGACGCAGATCACCCCAAACAGCGACAAGGCGGGGAACACCGGCCGGTAGTCACCACGTTGAACCCACCGTGGGTGCGGATGGGACAGTGTCCCCGGGCCTCACCTTTTGCCCACAGGGACGATCGTTCGGCTGAAGCCCTGTGGAGCCTTTCGCCGAGAGGCGACCGCCATCCGCGCCCACCACAGTCCGCCCCGACCGGCATCCCCCCGTCCGGCCGGGGCTTTTTCCTGCGCGGAGTGTGCGCGCGGAGTGCCGCGCGGAGTGTGCGCGCGGCGAGTGGCGCAGAGTGGCGCTTGACTTCGAGTGCGCTCCAATCCATAGCGTGCCGGGCATGAGCGACAGCGTCATCACCGCACAGCACAAGATCGGCTCCGGCTTCGGCGCCGGGTCCACCGCCGACGAGGTCCTGGCCGGCCGCGACCTCACCGGCAGGCTCGCCCTCGTCACCGGGGGCTACTCCGGCCTCGGTCTGGAGACCACGCGAGCCCTCGCCAAGGCCGGCGCCCGGGTCGTGGTGCCCGCCCGGCGCCCCGCCGCGGCGCAGGAGAGCCTGGCCGGCATCGACGGCGCCGAGGTCGACGACCTGGACCTCGGCGACCTGGACAGCGTCCGCGGCTTCGCCGACCGCTTCCTCGCCTCCGGCCGCACGATCGACTACGTCATCGACAACGCCGGCATCATGGCCTGCCCCGAGACCCGGGTCGGGCCCGGCTGGGAGGCGCAGTTCGCCACCAACCACCTCGGCCACTTCGCCCTGGTGAACCGGCTGTGGCCGGCGATCGAGCCGGGCGGCGCCCGTGTCGTGTCGGTGTCCTCGCGCGCCCACCACTTCTCCGGCATCCGCTGGGACGACCTGCACTGGCAGCGGGGCTACGACAAGTGGGAGGCCTACGGCCAGGCCAAGACGGCGAACGTGCTGTTCGCCGTCCACCTCGACCGGCTCGGCCGGGACCGCGGTGTGCGGGCCTTCTCCCTGCACCCCGGCGGCATCCTCACCCCGCTCCAGCGGCACATCCCCAAGGAGGAGATGATCGAGCGCGGCTGGATCGACGAACACGGCACCGCGCTCAACCCGGAGGGCTTCAAGACCCCCGCGCAGGGCGCGGCCACCCAGGTGTGGGCGGCGACCTCGCCCCGGCTGGACGGCATGGGCGGCATCTACCTGGAGGACTGCGACATCGCCGAGCCGGCCGTCGAGGGCGGCACCACCGGCGTCAAGGCCTGGGCCACCGACCCGGAGCAGGCGGCCCGCCTGTGGGAGGTCTCGGCCGGGCTGACGGGCGTGAACGCCTTCGCCGCATAGCCCCGTTTCAGCGACTCGTCGCGAACTCCCGGAGGTCCGACGTGAGTTGGCCGGCGTGGGTGGCGAACAGCCCGTGGCCGCCGTTGCCGTACACCTTCAGCGTGGCGTCGGGCGCCAGCTCGGCCGTGCGGCGGCCGGTGAGCTCCAGCGGCGCGGAGGTGTCGTGGGTGCCGTGGATCACCAGGACGGGCAGGTCGAGCTTGGTGATCTCCGGCGCCAGGTTCAGCCCGGCGATCAGCTCGCGCAGCGCGGCCCCGGCACGGGGTGTGGAGACGTGGCAGGCCCGGACCATGGACTGCACATAGGCGTCGGAGAGCTCGTTGCCCGGCAGGTGACGGGCGAAGAAGGAGTCCGCGCCGTCCGCGAAGAACGCGGAGCGGTCCCGTCGCACGGTGTCGTTGAACGCCCGCATCGCCTCGGGCTCCAGCCCGTCGGGGTGGTCGGCGCAGCGGACCAGGCCGGGAGCCACGCCGGACACCAGGGCGAGCCGGGCGACCCGCGCAACGCCGTGCCGGGTCAGGCAGCGCACGGCCTCCACGGTGCCGACCGAGTGGGCGACGAGGGTGACCCCGCGCAGGTCGAGGTGGTCGAGCAGGCCCTGAACGTCGTCGGCGAGGCTGTCCAGGTCGAAGCCGCCCCACACGTCGTCCGAGCGGCCGTGGCCGCGCCGGTCCAGGCCGACGCACCGGAAGCCCTCCTCCGCGAGCGGGATCGTCTGCGCCTGCCACATGTCCGTACCGAAATAGGCGCTGTTGACGAAGACGAGCACGGGTCCGTCGGCCGGTCCGTGGTCGGCGAAGTGCAGCCGGGCGCCGTCGACGGGGCTGGCGAAGTACGGCATGGGACGTCCTCCTGCGATCCGGTGGGCGGGTACGTCCCTCATCGTCGCGGCGGCCCGGGGCGCCGGTCGATTACCCGGGAGGTCATGGCCGTCGCCGTGCTGCGTGTCCGGCCGGGCGGCGGGTACCCGGGCCGTCCAGCCGCCGCGCAGAAGGGAGCCGAAGGTGAGCAGCACCTCGGGCAGCAGGATCGTCGTCACGGGCGCCACCGGCAATGTCGGCACCAGCGTGGTGCGGCTGTTGTCGCAGGACCCCCAGGTCGGGTCGGTGCTGGGCCTGGCCCGCCGGGTGCCCGACTGGTCACCGCCGAAGACGGAGTGGTCGGCCGTCGACCTGGCCTCCGAGCGGGCGGGCCTCGCGGAGCGCTTCGCGGGCGCGGACGCGGTGATCCATCTGGCGTGGGCGTTCCAGCCGACGCACGACCCGGCGACCACCTGGCGGACGAACGTCCTCGGCAGCATTCAGGTGTTCGAGGCGGCGGCGGCCGCAGGGGTGCCCGCGCTGGTGCACGCCTCCTCCGTCGGGGCGTACTCGCCGGGGCCGAAGGACCACGCGGTCGACGAGTCCTGGCCCACGCACGGCTGGCCCGATGCCGCGTACTGCCGGGAGAAGGCGTATCTGGAGCGGACGCTGGACACCTTCGAGCGGGAGCACCCCGGGACGCGGGTGGTGCGGATGCGGCCGGCGTTCCTGTTCAAGCGGGAGTCGGCCAGCGAGCAGCGCCGCATCTTCGGCGGGCGCCTCCTGCCCGGACCGCTGGCCCGCCCGGAGCTGCTGCCCTTCCTGCCGGACATCCCGGGGCTGCGGGTGCAGGCCCTGCACACCGACGACGCGGCCCGGGCCTACCAGCTCGCGGTCGCCTCCGACGCGCGCGGCCCCTTCAACCTGGCCGCCGAGCCCCCGCTGGACGCGCGGGTGCTGGGCGAGCTGCTCGGCGCGCGTCCGGTGCGGCTGCCGCGTACGGCGGCCCGCTCGGCGATCGCCGCCGCGTGGGGACTGCATCTGCTGCCGGCGTCGCCGCACCTCTTCGACGCGGTGCTCAGGCTGCCCCTGATGGACTGCACCCGCGCCCGGGTCGAACTCGGGTGGCTCCCGGAGCGCTCGGCGACCGACGTGATCCAGGAGTTCCTGGAGGGCCTCCAGCAGGGCGCGGGCGCGAAGACGGCCCCGATGGCGGGCCGGAAGGTGGGCTGAGAGGGCCGCCGGGGGCGCGGGCCCGGCGGGGGCACAGGCCGGGGGGGCTGGGGGCCGGGGCTCGGCGGGCTCACCTCTACGAGCCGTCTCCCGCCGGGGCCGCCCCCCGACCGCCGGGCCCCCCTGACCCCGCCCTCAGCCCGGCGGCTCGTCCGGGAGCGGCTCGCCCTGGTGGACGCCCCGAGGCTGCGACGCGCCCTCGCGGCCCGTGCCCGCCTCGTCGGTGTCGGGCACGTCGTCGGCCCCGCCGTCGTCCGCGGCGCCCTCGTCCCCGGCGCCCCGGTTGGCGGGCCGGGCGGCCGGGGTGGGAACCTCCCAGGGGTCCTCGCCGACGTCGGCCTGCTGGTCGGGCAGGTCACGCGGGATGGGGTCGCCGTTCTCTCCGGGCGCCTCGGCGCGATGCTCGTCCACGACATGCTCCTCTCCGCTCGTCCGGCCCCCGCGAGTACCGTGCGGCGGTCCCGCGAAACCCGCTCGGTGATCAAGGAAGCCGTACCCCTGCGGACGCGCCGGGTCAGCGCGGCACCCGGTCCTCCAGGGCCGTACGCCAGGCCGGCTCCGGGCTCTGCGCGGCCGGTTCGGGGCGGCGGCCGCCGCGGCCGAAGAAGTCGGCCAGCGGGAGGATCGCCGCGCCCACCGTCACCGCGTCGGGGCCCAGCCGGCCCAGTTCGACGGCGACCTTCTCGGCCGGGTGCCGAAGCGCGTACGCGGTGGCGTGGCGGCGCACCGCGGGCAGGAAGCGGGCGCCGAGCTGGAGGCCGGCCCAGCCGCCGATCAGGATCCGCTCGGGCTGGAAGAGGTTGATCAGGTCGGACAGGCCCGCGCCCAGGTACTCGGCGGTCTCCTCCAGGACGGCGAGCGCGACCGGGTCGGGCGCGGTGCCCTCGGGAGGGTAGGCGGCGGCGAGCATGGCGGTCAGGGCCGCCTCCTCGTCGCTGCCCCGCGGGGGCCGGCCGCCCTCCTCCGCCCAGCGGGCGAGCAGCGACTCGGCCCCGGCATACGCCTCCAGGCAGCCGAGGGCGCCGCAGCGGCAGCGCCGCCCCCGCACCCGTACGGTCAGATGGCCCCACTCCACGGCCCGCCCGTGTTCCACGTCCGGGGTGACCAGACAGGCGCCGACGCCGGAGCCGAACAGCACGACGACGGCGTTGCGGGCGCCGCGTCCGCCGCCGAACCACATCTCGGCCTGGCCGAGGGTCTTCGCGCCGTTGTCGATGAAGTACGGCACGGACTCCGGCAGCGGGGAGCCCGCGCGCAGCAGCGCCTCCAGCGGGGCGGCGTCCCAGCCGATGGTCTGCCCGTGCACGACGGCTCCGTGCTCGGGGGTGTGCTCCACGATCCCGGGGACGCCGATGCCGACGCCGAGCAGCGCCTGCGCGCCGGTGCCGGAGGCGGTGAGCACCTCGGCGATGCCGTCGCGGATGTGGCCGACGATCGTCTCGACGGCGTATCCCCGCTGTTCCAGCGGCCGCTCGGCGCGGGCCAGCTCGGTGAGGGTGAGGTCGAACAGCTCGACACGGACCCGGGTCTCGCCGACGTCGACGCCGATCATGCGGCCGCTGCCGGGGGCGACGCGCAGCAGGGTGCGGGGGCGGCCGCCGTCGGAGTCGACACTGCCGGCCTCCTCCAGCAGGCCGTCGGCGATCAGGTCGGCGACGACGTTGCTGATCGAGCCGGAGCTGAGCCCGGTGGCCGGGCCGAGCTCGAAGCGGCTGAGCGGCCCGTCGAAGTACAGGCGTTGGAGTACGGCCGTACGGTTGGCCCGCCTCAGATCGCGTACCGTGCGCCCGTTCCGCCCCGCCATGTGGCTCCCTCCGCCTTCGCCGATCTGCACCCTATCGCCGTAAGGCGCGGGATGACACTTTCCCCATCCCTTAGTTCATGGAGGAAGGTAAGGCGGTCACCGGGGCGGGGCGTCACGTCACCCGGCCGCGTACACGTCCTCCACGTACCGCCCGGCGGCGGCCATCCGGTCCAGCCACTCCTGCGCCGCGGTCTCGTCGGCGCCGGGGGTGCGGTCCTGGTGCATCCTGCGGAACGCTTCGCGCACGCCCGGCGCCATGCGTGCGCCGTCGCCGCAGACGTACACGCGGGCGCCCGCGTCCAGCAGCCCGGCGACCTCCTCGGCCTCGGCGGCGATGCGGTGCTGGACGAACATCGCTCCGTCGGCCGGGGCCGCGCTGAAGGCGGGGCGCAGGGACACCGCGCCGGCGGCCTCGGCGGCGTGCAGCTCCTCGGCGTGCAGGAAGTCCGCGTCCGGCGCGTCGCAGCCGAAGTACAGCAGCGCGGGCGGCAGTTCGGCGCCGGCCGCGAGGGCGGCGGTGCGGTCGGCGATCACGCCGCGGAACGGGGCGAGGCCGGTGCCGGCGGCGACCAGGACGACCGGGGCGGAGTGGTCCACGCGGAAGGCCGCCCGGCAGGGCTGCACGCGCGCGTACACGGTGTCCCCGGGGCGCAGGGAGGCGAGGTGGCCGGAGCCGGTGCCGGTGTAGTCGCCCTTCCCTGAGCGGGCCGGGGCGTTCAGCACCGAGACCATCAGGTCGGCGTGGCGCGGGTCGGCGGCGGGGGACGAGGAGATCGAGTAGTGGCGCGGGCGCAGCGGGGTGAACAGGTCCAGCAGCGCCGGCCAGTCGAGGGCGCCGCGCAGGGCCGGGTGGTCCTCGAACAGCTCGATCAGGGTGCGCGGATCGTCCCCGGGCAGCGCGTGAAGGGCGGCGCGCTCAGGCGGGCACGGGTTGGCGGCGGCGAAGGCGGCGATCCGGTCCGGGCCGGGCCGCTCCTGCAACTCGACGTGGTGGGTGAGCAGTTCGCGCACCGTCACCGGCCGGTCGACGGCGAGAGCGTCGCGCCGGCTGCGGGTGGGCCGGATGTCCAGGACGGTTGCGAGGTCGGCGCCGAGGGCGGCGGCCGCCCGCTCGACGAGACGGGGGGCGTTGGCGGGCAGCACGGTGAGGTGGTCGGCGGTGCGGTAGGTGACGCCGTCGGGCAGCGCGAGGCGGAGGAACCGCTTGCGGCGCGGGTGGGCGGGCGCGGTGAGGTCGTACGCCTCGGTCACGGTCATCGGCACCAGTTCGTGCCGCTCGGCGAGCGCGTCGAGGGGGCCGCCGGTGAGGGCGCGTACCTCGTAGGCCGCGGCCGGTTCCTCACCCTGCGCGGGGGCCGCGTCGGGGTCGCCGTACCGTTCCAGCAGGGCGGTACGCAGCCCTGCGGTGAAGTCGCGGACGGCGCCGGTGAGGTCGCCGGAGGCGTCGGCGGCGGCGCGGTCGGTGAGCCGGACGGCGCCGAGGGCGGCGAGGCGTTCGTCGACGAGGGCGGGCACCTGCTGGTAGGTGGCGGCCCAGTTGCGGTCTCCGACGCCGAGGACGGCGTAGGTGACACCGCTCAGGTCGGGCTCGCCGTCCAGCCAGGCGGTGAAGGCGGTGGCGTCGTCGGTGGGGCGGCCGTTGTAGGAGGCGGCGGTGATGATCACCGGCCGGTCGGTGGGCAGCGCGTCCGCGTACGCGTCCAGGGCGGCGACCTCCGTCGCGCAGCCGATCTCCCCTGCCTCGTCGGCGAGTTGGGCGGCGAAGGCGCGGCAGGTGCCGTAGTTGCTGCCGTGCAGGAAGAGGGCGCCGGTGCCGGGGCGGACCCGGGCGGGCAGGGTGTCGGGGGCGGGCGTCCGCACGGCCCGGGCGGGGGCCGCGCCCGGCAGCGGGGGGTGGACGCGGTCGGCGGGAGTGCGCGGGGTCAGGGTCAGGGTGAAGCCCTCGGGCTTGAGGGTGAGGGTCTCCTTGACGTCGAGCCGGTAGCCGGCGTGGTCGTGCAACCGGTAGCGGTGGACCAGCATCGCCAGCAGCATGGTGGCCTCGTGCAGGGCGAACTGCCGCCCGATGCAGGCGCGTTCGCCGGTGCCGAAGGGCTTGTAGGCGTGCACGGAGCGGGCCGCCTCGGCTTCGGGCGTGAAGCGGGAGGGGTCGAAGAGGTCGGGGTTGTCACCCCACACGGGCTGCCGGTGCAGCATCGGTGTGAGCACGGTGACGGCCTGACCGGCGCGCAGTGGGAGGCGCCCGCCGAGCAGGGTGTCCTCGCGGGCGTGCCGGCTGAAGGCGGCGGCGGTCGGCCACAGCCTCAGCGCCTCGCTCAGCACCTGCCGGGTGCACGGCAGCCGGCCCACGTCCTCGTACGTCGGCTCCGGGTCGGCGGTGTCGCCCCACAGGGCGTCGACCTCCCGGCGCACGAGGTTCAGGGCGGTGGGGTCCTTGGCCAGGTGGTACAGCGCGAACGACATCGCGCCGGACGTCGTCTCGTGGCCGGCGATCAGGAAGGTGATGACCTGGTTGCGGATGTTGGCGAGGTCCAGGGTGGTTCCGTCGGCGGGGTGTGAGGCGGTGAGCATCAGACCGAGCAGATCGGCGGTGTCCTGGCCGGCGGGTCCGGCGTGCGCGCCGGTGCGGGCGGCGATGACGTCGTCGACGACCTGCGCGAGGTAGGCGGCGTCGTCCCGGAAGGCGGCGTCGGCGGCGGAGTGGTCCTCGCCCGGGGTGCGGGCCAGACGGGTCATGCTCCAGTGCAGGCAGCGGACCATCGACTCGACGAAGGGGTGCGGCTGTTCCCGTTCGAAGGAGCCGAAGTCGTAGCCGAATCCGGCCAGTCCGATGGTGTCCAGGGTCATCCGGGTCATGTCGTCGGCGACGTCGACCGGCCGTGCGTCGCGGGCGGCCCGGTCCCAGGCGGCGACCAGCCGGCGCGCGACCTTCAGCATGACCGGGTGGTAGGTGCGCATCGAGCCGAGCGCGAAGGCCGGCATCAGGATGTCGTGCGCCTTGGCCCAGTTGGGCTCGTCGTTGTACGCGGTGAACAGGCCGTCGGCGGCGAACTCCCGGACGTTCTGCAGTGCGGGGCCCACGTGCTTGGCGAACCGCTGCTCGTCGGCGAGGTCGGTCACGAGGCCGAGGTCGGCGACGAACAGGGTGTCCCGGCCGTGCAGCCGTCGCACCAGCACCGGTCCGTGCTCCCGCATCAGGTCCATGACCTGCTGGATCGGGGTGAGGCCGGGGCCGGTCGCGGTGATGTCGACGACGGGGACGCCGGGAAGGCCGGTGGCGGTCCGGGGGTGCGCTGCGGTGGGCGGCATGGCGCGACAACTGCCTTTCGCGGTAAGGACGTGCTGCGCTCCACCCTGATCGACGGGCCCCGTCGGACCGCGCCGGGCGACTACATGATTGTGTAGTGGGCGGTGACGGGTCGCCCTTGCGCCGAGTGGCTGGAGGTGCTGGTGGAGTGGGGTCGGCAGGAGGCCGTGGTGTGGCGCAACCGCGCGCTGACGCTCTTCGACCGGGTGGCGGTGCCGGTCGCGGTCTGCGATGTGTACGGCGCGCTGCTGCTGGCCAATCCGGCGATGGCCGCCGAGTGCGGTACGACGCCGGGGCGGCTGCGCGGCCGGCAGGTGCTGGAGCTGTTCCGGCCGCTGGAGGAGGCACAGGTGGAGCGGATCGCGCAGGCGCTGCGGCTGCGTCACCGCTCCCGCTACCAGGTGTCCGTGCGCTGGAGCGCGCCGGGCGGGGCCGAGCGGTTCGGGGAGCTGACGGCCGACCCGGTGAGCGACACCGCCGACGACACGCCCGCGCTGCTGGTGATGCTGCGCGCGCTGGACGAACGCGCGCCACGGGACCGGCCGTCCGCGCGGGTCACCCCCGTCGAGGCCCGTATCCTCGCGCTGCTGGCGGAGGGCGCCACCACCGCCCGCGCCGCGCGGGAGACGGGCCTGACGGCGGACGGCGTGACGTACCACCTGCGGCGGCTGTCGGCCCGCTGGGGCGCGGCGAACCGCACGGAGCTGGTGGCCCGCGCCTACGCCTCCGGCGTCCTGACGGCCGGGGTGTGGCCGCCGGCCCCGGCCGTGCCGCCCACCGAGTAGGCGGCACCCGCGCTGTCGGTGGCGCTGGGCGAGCACGCGCTGCCCGCACTCTCTGCGGCGCCCGCCGAGCACCCGGTGCCCGCACTCTCTGCGGCGCCCGCCGAGCACGCGGTGCCCGCACCCTCGGCGGCAGCCGCCGAGCAGGCCGCCCACGCACCTTCGGGGGCGCCCGCAGATTAGACCGTGCCCGCACCCTCCGTGGCGCCCGCAGAGCACGCCGTGCCCGCGCCCTCGGGGGCGCCGAAGCGGGCGAGGGTGTGCCAGACCATCTTCAGGTCCTGCGGGGCGTACCGTCCGCTGCGGGCCGCGTCACCGAGGGCGCGCGGGTCGATCACGCCGTCCCGCGCGATGCGGGCGCCCAGCTCGGCGTACTGGGCGCCCCGGTAGTCGGCGTGGCGGCGCAGCGCGTCCACGGTGAGCCGGTAGCCGGGGTGCCACTCGACGGGGCAGGGCAGCATCCGGGCGGCCGCCTCCACCGGGGTGCCGCGGTAGCAGGCGTCCAGGACCAGCGCCTCGGTGTCCCGGGCCAGGTCGACGCCGCCGTGGACCTGGGCCTCGATGTAGTCGTCCAGGGGGTCCTGGTCGTCGGCCTCGGCGAGGGCGATCAGGTGCATGCCGGCGGCGACGCCGAAGTCGGTGGGCTCGGCGGCGCTGTCGGGGTAGCAGAAGGTGGCACGGGCGAGCACGGCCGGGGTGAGCCGGAAGTGCGCGGAGCCGAAGCGGGGTGCGGCGCCGACGACCTGACGGCGGAAGTCGAGCGCGCCGTACACGGGCCGCTCGTGCGGGTCGGCGTCGTCGTAGGCGCCGCCGAAGATGCGGCTCTCCCATCTGAAGCGGTCCCCGCCGGGGTGGGCGGTGAGGCCGCCGTTGCTGGTGCCGGTGACGAACTGCGAGTGGTAGGCGCCGTCCCGGGCCAGCGCCCGCAGGACCGGCTCGCCGCGGATCAGCCGGTCGGGGTGGAAGTTCATCGTGATGGTGAGGTCCGCGGCGACGGCCGGGCCGGCCGAGCGCGCCGCGACGTGCCCCAGCGCCGCCCGCGCCCGCGGTGTGGTGTTCCCGGGGAAACTCATTGGCGTCTTCTCCTCACCCCTGCCTAACCTAGGCGAAAACCTAGGGCTCCTAGGTCCGATACCAGGAAGCACTCATGAGATCACTCACCGAGCGGGACATCCGCAACTCGTTTATCAACTGCTCCAAGGGCGAGGCGAAGCGGCTGGCGGTGCCCCGTGATCTCGACGCACGGCCCTGGGACGACCTGGACTTCCTGGGCTGGCGCGATCCGGGCGCTCCCGACCGCGCCTATCTGGTCACCGAGCGGGACGGGGAGCCGGTCGGCGTCACGTTCCGGTTCACGCCCGCCCAGCGCGCCCTGATGCAGCGCAGCCTGTGCGGACTGTGCCTGACCGCGCATCCGCGCGGTGGCGTGTCGCTGATGACCGCGCGCAAGGCGGGCGCGGCGGGGCGGGAGGGGAATTCGGTGGGCCTGTACATGTGCACCGACCTCGCCTGCTCTCTGTATGTCCGTGGCAAGAAAGTGCCGGAGAACGGCACCCGGTTCGAGGAGAGCCTGACCCTGGAGGAGCAGATCGCCCGGATGACGGCCAACCTGTTCACCTTCCTGGACAAGATCGACGCGTGACCGGCCGGTCGCCGGTTCGCGCAGGTCGGTAGGTTTCGCCGGTCCCGCCGGACGGCGGTTTCGCATCCCGCCGCCCGCAACGCTCGAAGCCCCCACCGGGAAGGCCCGCCCGGGCTTCGCGGTGGGCCGTAGGCGTTCGGTTTCGGCCATGGGGCGTTCGAGGCTCCGGAGGAACGGGAACAGGCCAAGGGATGCGAGATGCACGTGAGTGGACGCCGGCCTTCGCGCGACTGCGGCAGTGGGGTGCACGGCTGTGGCAGTGGCGCCGGGACCCCTCGGTCGTCCAGGCACTGCGGTCGGCGGCCGCGGCGACGGTCGCCTACGTCGTCGCGGTCCGGCTGAGCCCCGAGCCCGCCCCGCTGACCGCGCCGCTGACCGCGCTGCTGGTCGTCCAGGTCACCCTGTACGCCACGCTCACCAACGGCATCCGCCGGGTGAACGCCGTGGTGGCCGGCGTGCTCGTCGCCATCGCGTTCAGCCTGCTGGTGGGCCTGACCTGGTGGAGCCTGGCGCTGGTGATCGTGGCCGCGCTGGCGGTCGGCCATCTGGTGCGCGTCGAGGAGTACGTCCAGGAGGTCGCGATCAGCGCCATGCTGATCCTCGGCGTGACCGCGCACGGCGCGACCGCCTGGGCGCGCGTCCTGGAGACGCTGATCGGCGCGGTGGTCGGCATGGGGTTCAACCTGCTGCTTGCCCCGCCGGTGTGGCTGGACGAGGCGGGCGACTCCATCGACGACCTGGCGCGCCGGATCCGGCAGATGATGCTGCGCGTCGGCGAGCAGGCCGCCGGGCGCCCCTCCTACGAGCTGGCGGCGGCCCGGCTGCACGAGGCACGCCGGCTCGACCACGCCATCGCCGAGGTGGACGCGGCGCTGCGGCAGGCCGAGGACAGCCTGCGGTTCAACCCGCGGGTGCGTGAGGGACTGCTGCACCGGGTGGTGCTGCGCACCGGTCTGGACACGCTGGAGATCTGCACGGTCGTGCTGCGGGTGCTCGCACGCACGCTGACCGACCTGGCCAAGGAGCGCGATCCGGAGCCGCTGTTCCCGCAGGCCGCGGGCGCGGCGATCGAGGAGCTGCTGTCCGAGATCGCCGACGCGGTGGTCAGCTTCGCGGTGCTGGTCACCACGCACGTCAGCCTCAGCGCCGAGTCGGCCGAGGAACGGCTGACCGCCCAGCTGCGGCAGGCCGCGGCCACCCGGGACAAGGTGGCGCAGCTGCTGCTGGAGGAGGTCCAGCACGACCCGCGGAACTGGCAGCTGAGCGGCGCGGTGCTGACCGAGGTCAACCGCATGCTCGACGAGCTGGACACCGAGCACCGCTCGCGCCGGCTGCTGGAGGAACTGGACCGGCACACCCGTGAGCAGCGCGAACGGCTGCCGTGGGTGACGTCGCTGCGGGAGCGGCTGGGCCCGCGCCGGCTGCGACGGGGCGTCCGGCGCCTGCGCGGCCGCATTCCGGAGCGGCTGCGGTGGAACCGCAAGGCGGGGATCCGGCGTTCTTCGTGACGGCACCGCGCGCGCGGTGTCCGAAAAGGCACCACACAGGGAGAGCGTGCGGATGAGCGGTGACGTGCGGATCGACGGGAACACCCTGCGACTGCCGGGGGGTGTGGCGGTGCGGTTCATCCGTACGCTGCGGCTGCCCGAGTCGGGCACCCACGCGCTGCCGCCGGGGCTCGGCGAGTTCCCGGTGCGCCGGGTCGCCGACTACCCGCACACCGTGCCCGAGGCGTGGCGGGCGCGCGGTGGCGTGATGCTGCCGGTGTATCTGCGCGAGGCGATGTGGCTGTCGTTCGCCGGGAGCACCGAGCCGGCCGCCCTCCAGGTCGGCGCGGGCAAGGTGTGCGCGGTCTCCGGCAAGCCGTGGACCGGGCGGCTGTCCCGCGACCCGCAGAACTACGTCGTCCTGCCCCGCCAGCCGTGGCTGGACGGCATCAACTCCGGCAGGGGCACGGTACGGCAGTTCGTCGCGGTGCCGCTCGGCCTCGGTGCGACCGTGGAGGGGCAGGTCACCGGCGAGGAGGTGTGGGGCGGCGTGCAGATGCAGTCGTTCCCGCTCGGTGAGCCGGCGCTGCAGCGGTGGCGCCATGAGCAGCGGCGCCTCGCGGAGGCGATGCGCGCGACCGCGACCGGGGGCTATGGCGGGCCGCCGCCGGGCGCCGCGCCCGCCATGGCGCCCGCGCCGGGTGCCGCGCCCGCCGCCCCGGGGGCCGCGCCGCGCGGCGGGGCGGCGATGGGGCTGGGCGTGGGCGGATCGATGCGTCAGGAGATCTACCGCGACGACCGCCCGCTGTCCGACTGGGCGGCCGAGCCCGCCGGGCGCGTCTTCGTGCATCTGGTGACCCCGCCGGAGTGGCGCCGCATCACGGGCGAGGCCCCGCCGGCCTCCCCGGTGGACCGGGCCGCGTACACGCGCGCGGGCCTGCCCTGGTACGACTACTACGACGCCGACGCCCACGATCTGGCCCCCGCCGACCCGCTGCGGTCGGTCAAGCCGGTCGGTGACTGGCTGGGCGACGACCACGACCCGTGGCAGGCCCCGGCCCCGCACCAGATCCACCCGCTGAAGGACGCCCCGGGCAAGCCGGTGACGGACGGCGACTGGTAGCGGACGCGGCGGGCGCCCCCAGGGTGCCCAGCCGGGCGGATCGCACCGGTGACGCCCGACGCCCGCGGCGCACGCCCGCACCTGGTGTTGCACGGTCCGGACCCGTCTTGCGAGGGTGGCTGTCACGAGCGGCGCGGCGGACGACACCTGGGGTGCGGGCATGGGCAGTGGCGGGCAAGAGGTGCGCGGGGGCGTCTGGAGCCGGCGCGGTGTCGTGGGCGCCCTCGGTGGCGCGGCTGCCTCTGCCGCGCTCGCCGCGTGCGGGCCCCAGCGGGAGTCCGCCGGGCCCGCGGCGGGGCCGTACCGGCGGGCCGACCGGTCTTCGTCCGGGCCGCGTCCGCTCTACCTCGGCACCTACACCTCCGCGCCGGGCGGCGGCACGGGCATCGGGCTGGCCGTCTACGACCCCGGCACGGGCCGGATCACCGGACAGGGCACGCTGAGCGGGGTGCCGGACCCGTCGTATCTGGCGGTGCATCCGGACGGCCGGACGCTGTACGCGGTCGACGAGCGGGAGGACGGCGCGGTGACCGCGATCCGGCGTGCCGACCACACGGTGCTGGGCAGCCGGAGCACCGGGGGCGCGGCGCCCTGCCATCTGTCGGTGCATCCGAGCGGGCGGTGGCTGCTGAGCGCCAACTACGGCTCCGGCAGCGTGGCCGTGCATCCGATCGCCGCCTCGGGCGCGCTGGGCGAGCGGGCGGACCTGGTCACGCACACCCGTCCGGCGCCGGGCCCCGGACAGCAGGGGCCGCACGCGCACCAGGTCGTCACGAGCCCCGACGGCGGTCACGTCCTCGCCGTCGACCTGGGCACGGACACCGTGTACAGCTACCGCCTCGATCCGCGCACCGGTCGGCTCACCGAGGTGGCGCAGGCCCCCACCCGGCCCGGCACCGGCCCGCGCCATCTCACGTTCCATCCCGGCGGGCGCCACGCCTATCTGGCCGGCGAGGTCGGCAACACGGTGATGGTGTGCGGCTACGACCCGCGGAGCGGGCGGCTGAGCGTCGGCGCGCCGCAGTCCACGGGGGCGCCGTCCGGCGCCAACCATCCGGCGCAGTTCGCCGTCACCGCCGACGGCCGGTTCGCCTTTCTCGCCAACCGGGGCCACAACAGCGTGGCCAGGTACGCGGTGGAGGCGGCCGGCGCCCGGCTGAGGCTGCTGGGCACCACCGATGTCGAGGGTGACTTCCCGCGGCAGATCGCCCTGTCCCCCGACGGCCGGCTGCTGTTCGCCGCGAACCAGAAGTCCGGCACGGTCAGCGTCTTCCACGTGGACGGCCGCACCGGTGATCTGCGCCCGGCCGGAAAGCCGTTCCCCTCACCGGTCGCCGTCTGCGCGCTGCCGCTGTAGGGCACGCGGGCAGCGTGAGCCGCTCGCCCGGGCGAGCAGGTGGTGCAGGCGCTCGGTGAGCTGCGCGACGTCGCCGGCGGGGGCGTGGAAGGGCAGGCGTACGTCGCCGTGGGTGCGGGCGCGTTCGATGCGCAGCGTCAGTCCGTGCCGGTCGACGGCGAGCGGGCGGACGCGCACGGCGCCGTGCAGGCTGCCGGGGTCGACCAGACGCGTCAGGCGTTCGACGGCGTCCGGGTGGGCGTCGGCGAGGTGGGTGAGCAGCCGTGCCTCGGCGCCGGTCAGCGGGTCGGGCGCGGCGGCGGCGAAGTCGTCGACGGCGACGAGGGCGGGGCCGCGGGACCGGCGCAGGACCACGCGGGTGGGGTGGAAGGCGACCTGGTCGTCGTCGTCCGGGGTGAACCAGCCGGCGAGCCACAGCCGGGCACGGATGCGGTGCCGGACGGGTACGGGGGCGACGTCGGCGAACTCCAGCACGGCGGCCGGCTCTCCGCGGGGTACGCGGATCGCGGCGGCGAGCAGCGCGCTGTCGTCGGGCAGGCGCAGCAGCAGCCGTCCGTCGTCCCGGACGCGGTGCGCGCCCACGAACTCCTCGCGCCCGCCCTCGGCGCTCACCGCGCAGGACCAGGCCGCGGCGAGCACGGACCGCGCCCGTTCGGCCGCTGTGGGCGCGTCGGCCCAGGTCTGGCTGTCACCCATCCGAACCTCCTCTTAGGTAAGCCTCACCTAACTTATCGGAGATCAGGGTGCACGCCAACCACGCCCGGACACGCGGGACGTTCAGCCGGCGAGGACTCCGAACAGCGCCCGCGCGCACAGGTCCCGCACCTGTTCCCGGCCGAGGTCCGGCCCGCGCAGCCACTCCAGACAGACCGCCGTCGTGAACGCCAGCCAGCCGCGCACGGCGAGGCGGGCGTCGGGGCGCTGCTCGAAGAGCGGGCCGAACTCGGGGTCGGCGGCGAGGGCGGCGAGGATCTGGCGCTCCTGCGCGGCCAGCGCCCGCCGGTAGACGCGTCGCACCGCCTGGTCGCCGGCCGCGTCGGCGCGGTGGAAGGCGCGGTAACCGTGGGCGTGGGCCTGCACATGCTCCAGATACGCGTCGAGGCCGGCGGAGAGCTGCTCGCGCACCGGGACACCGGGCACGGCCGCCGTCATGCGCAGCATGCGCTCGCTCTCCCGCTCCACGACCGCGGCGAAGAAGTCCCGCTTCGTCGGGAAGTAGTGGTACAGCAGGCCGCGCGAGACGCCGGCGATCTCGGCGACCTGCTCGATCCACACGTCGTCGTAAGGGCTCTCCGAGAACAGCCGGGCGCCGACGGTCAGCAGCTGCTCCCGGCGCTCCGCGGTGCTGAGCCGGCGGCGGGTGCGCTGCCCCTGGTTCGCGGCCATGCCCGCACTGTACTTGACGCGGATTCAACGACCGGACGAGACTGCATCACGTTATTGAACCCACGTACAACATGGGTACGACACCGCCTACAACACCGCGAACGACACCGCTCAACGTGCCGCAGGATCAAGGGAGATCACGCATGGCCGTCGCCAGGGCAGACGAGGACCGCCCCACCAGGGGGTTCCGCAGCGCAGAGCTGGGCTGGCCCGAGCTGCACCGCATCCCGCACCCGCCGCACCGGCTGCCCCTGCTCGGCGACGTCCTCGGCGCGAACCGGACCACCCCGGTGCAGGACTCGGTGCGGCTCGGCCGCCGGCTCGGCCCGATCTTCCGGCGGCGGGCCTTCGGCAAGGAGTTCGTGCTCGTGTGGGGCGGCTCACTCGTCGCCGACCTCTCCGACGAGTCGCGCTTCGCCAAGCACGTGGGGCTCGGCATAGCCAATCTGCGCCCGGTCGTCGGGGACGCGCTGTTCACCGCGTACAACGACGAGCCCAACTGGCAGCTCGCGCACGACGTCCTGGCACCGGGCTTCAGCCGCGAGGCGATGGCGGCCTACCACCCGATGATGCTGGACGTCGCCGCGCGGCTGACCGAGCACTGGGACCGGTCCGCCGCCAAGGGCCACGACGTCGACGTCCCCGGCGACATGACCAAGCTGACCCTGGAGACGATCGCCCGCACCGGCTTCGGCCATGACTTCGGCTCCTTCGAACGGCCCCGGCTGCACCCCTTCGTGACCGCCATGGTCGGCACCCTCAGCTACGCGCAGCGGCTCAACACCGTGCCCGCGCCGGCGGCCTCGCTCCTGCTGCGGGAGGCGACCCGGCGCAACGCGGCCGACATGGCGTACCTGAACCGGACCGTCGACGAGGTGGTGAGGGCCCGCCGGGCGGCGGGCGGCGGGGACGGAGATCTGCTCGACCGAATGCTGGAGACCGCTCACCCCGAGACCGGGGAACGGCTGTCCGCGCTCAACGTGCGCCGCCAGGTCATCACCTTCCTGGTCGCCGGGCACGAGACCACCTCCGGGGCGCTCTCCTTCGCGCTGCACTACCTCGCCCGGCACCCCGAGATCGCCGCCCGCGCCCGCGCCGAGGTCGAGCGGGTGTGGGGCGCGGCGGAGGTGCCCGCCTACGAGCAGGTGGCCAAGTTGCGGTACGTGCGCCGGGTGCTCGACGAGTCGCTGCGGCTGTGGCCGACCGCGCCCGCCTTCGCCCGGGAAGCCCGTCAGGACACCGTGCTGGCCGGGGACCACCCCATGCGGCGCGGCGCCTGGGCGCTGGTGCTGACACCGATGCTGCACCGCGATCCGGAGGTGTGGGGCGCGGACGCCGAGGGGTTCGACCCGGACCGCTTCGACGCCGCCGCGGTACGGGCCCGGCCCGGGCACGTCTTCAAGCCGTTCGGCACCGGGGCGCGCGCCTGCATCGGCCGCCAGTTCGCGCTGCACGAGGCGACGCTGGTCCTCGGCCTGCTGCTGCGCCGCTACTCCTTCCTGCCCGACCCCGGCTACCGGCTGCGGGTGGCGGAACGGCTCACCCTGATGCCGGAGGGGCTGCGGCTGCGGCTGGAGCGCCGGGCACCCGCCGCCGTACCGGCCCCGCGACCGGACGGCGACGAGCGGGCGGACGAGCCGCACCCGCCGCGCTGTCCCGTGCGCGGGGCCGGCAGCTGAGCCGGGTCAGCGGGCGAGGGCGTCGAGGTCCAGCCGCTCCAGCCGCTCGGGGTCGGACAGGATGTACATGCCGGTGATGCGGCCGTCGGCGACGGTGAGGCCCATGACCGACGCGGGACCCTGCTCCGGCACGTTGACGAACCCGAGCGCGCCGTTGACCAGGACCATCCGCGCGGACGGGGCGAACCGGGAGAACAGCAGCGCCTGCTCGGCTACCGTCTTCGCGCCCTGGAGCACCTTGGAGGAGCCGGCGCCCCGCACCAGCGCCCCGGCGTCGACGCGCAGCACGACCTCCGGGTGGAGCACGCCGACCAGCGCCTCGAAGTCGCCGGCGCGCGAAGCGGCGAGGAAGGCCTCCAGGACCTGCTTCTGCCGGCCGAGGTCCGGCTCGGCGGCCGGCTCGGCGCCGCGCACCCGGCGCCGGGCGCGGCTGGCGAGCTGGCGGGTGGCGGCCGGGGTGCGGTCCACGATCGGCGCGATGCCGTCGAACGGCACGGCGAACATGTCGTGCAGCACGAACGCGAGCCGCTCGTCCGGCTCGAGGTTCTCCAGGACGACCAGGAGGGCGAGGCCGACGGAGTCGGCGTGCAGGACTTCCCGCTCGGGATCGAGCCCGGCGAGCGGCCGCAGCTCGGGGTCGGGGACATGGGTGTCGAACCGGTCGTCGATCGACTCCTCGCGGCGCGCTGCGCGCGAGCGCAGCAGGTCGAGGCAGACGCGGCCGGTCACCGTGGTCAGCCAGCCGCCGAGGTTCTCGATCGCGTCGGCGTCGGCGCGGCTGAGTTTGAGCCAGGTCTCCTGCACGGCGTCCTCCGCCTCGGCCAGCGAGCCGAGCATGCGGTAGGCCACGGCCCGCAGATGCCCGCGGTGCTCCTCGAAGCGGTCGGCCAGTGCCTGGGTGGTGTCCATGCGCGCCTCTCCCCCGTGTGTCGTCGGCTGCCGGGTCATCTGCCGAACAGTTCGAAGGCCACGGCCGGGCGGCCCCCGAAGCGTTCCGCCGCGGCCCGGGCGTTCGCCGTGAGGAAGCCGCGGGCGTAGATCTCCGGATCCTCCTCGGTCAACGCCTCGATGTAGGTGCGGTGTTCCAGCAACGAGAGCACCGCGCGCTCCATGCCCGGCGTGGCGTCCACGGCGTGGGTGGGCGAGGCCGAGCCCGCCACCGCGACCCAGCGCACGCCGTTCCAGGGTTCGAGACCCTGCTCGACCAGTTCGGGGAAGATCCAGCGGTTGCCCGCGTCGGCGGCGGCGTCGAGGGTGGCCCGGCCGACCGCCACGTGGTCGGGGGTGTTCCAGGCGACGCCGCCCCAGGTGTCCCGGTGGTTGAGGGTGATGACCAGCTCGGGCCGGTGGCGGCGGATCGCGGCGGCGATGTCCCGGCGCAGCCCCAGGCCGTACTCGATCACTCCGTCGCGGTGGTCGAGGAACTCCACGCTCGACACGCCGACGACCGCCGCGCTCGCCCGCTGTTCCCGCTCGCGCAGCGGGCCGCAGACGGCGGGCTCCAGCGTGTCGATGCCGGCCTCGCCCCGGGTCGCCAGGACGTAGGAGACCTCGCGGCCGGCGTCGGTCCAGGCGGCGACGGCCGCCGAACAGCCGTATTCCAGGTCGTCCGGGTGGGCCACCACGGCAAGAGCCCGTTGCCAGTCCTCGGGCAGGGGCCGCAACTGGGTCGTCGTCGGTTCGGTCATGGGCGCACACTAACCCGTGCCGGTGACAGCGGCCCCCGGTTTGTGGATCTTGCGGGCCGCCCCGGGCTCGTGCCGGTGCGGCCGGGCGTCACACCTCGTCGCGGGCGAGGGCGAGGAGCCGGTCCAGGACCCGCGGGCCGCCCACGCGCACCCCGTCGTGCTCGAACTCGTCGGTCACCCAGGTGCGCAGGGAGCGGATCGCCCGCGCGGTGGCGAGGGAGTGGCCCGGGTCGACGTACATGTCGTCGTGGTAGACGGCCGCGGCGACCGGCACCTCGTTGGCCGCGAGGCGCTCGCGGTCGTACAGGGGCGTCCAGCCGGTGTGGGCGGCGAGCAGTTCGGCGCTCTCCTTCAGCGGGCGCAGCGCCGGGTCGCAGTCGAACATCCAGGGGTGGACCGTCTCGCCGGTGAACAGCAGCGGCCCGTCGCCGGCGAGCGTCTTGACCGCGTCGAACTGCGGGAATTCCGCGCGGACCCGCTCGGCGGACCAGGCGGTGGGGCGGGCGTCCTGACCGTAGATCGACTCGTGCACGAGGGCGTACAGCGGGTGCGCGGCGTACGACAGCAGGCCCCGCACCTCCTCCTGGAAGGCGTCCGACAGTTCCCGGCCGCCCGGCGTGGGCACGAACGCGTCCTCCAGCAGGTAGTGCAGGCGGTGGCTGCCGTCGCCGGTGCCGAGCAGGATGCCGAGGGACTGGAACGCCTCGGCGGTGAGCCGGTATCCGCCGGGCAGGACCACGTCGTGCCCGAGCAGGTGGTCGGCGATACGGCGGGCCCGCTCGACGTCCTGCGGGTAGCGGGCGTAGTGCGCGGCGACCTTGCGCTCGATGCGCGGGTAGGCGGCCCGGTAGACGTCGTCGGCGTGGGCGTCGAGCGAGGGCAGCCCGCCGGTGATCAGCGCGGCGGCCAGGCCCTCGGGGGCGGTGCAGAGGTAGTGGACGGTGCAGAAGCCGCCGAAGCTCTGCCCGAGCACCGTCCAGGGGGCGCCGCCGGTGACCTGCGGGCGGATCGCCTCGCAGTCGCGGACGATGGAGTCGGCGCGGAAGTGCGTGAGGTAGTCGGCCTGCGCGGCCGGGCCGCCGCGCAGCGGCAGGGTCTGGCGGTTGGCGGGCGTGGAGGCGCCGGTGCCGCGCTGGTCCAGCAGCAGGACGCGGAACTCGCGCAGCGCCCGGTCCAGCCAGCCCGTGCGCCCGGTGAAGCGCTGCGCGCCGAAGCCGGGGCCGCCCTGGAGGTAGACCAGCCACGGCAGGTCCCGGCCGGCCTTGTCGCTCGCGACCACTTCGCGGGCGTACAGCTCGATGCTCTCCCCCGTGGGGTCGGCGTGGTCGAGCGGCACGGTGAAGCGGCGGTCGGTGAGGTGGACGCCGGGCTGGCGGTAGCGGTCGGTCAACGCGTCTCCCGGTGCGAGCGGTGGGTGGGTGGCGGGTGGGCGGCGGGTGCGGATGGTGCCGGCCGGTGGGTGCGGGGCGGTGGGTGCGGGCGGTCTCAGTGCAGCACACGCGGGGCCGCCGCGCGTCGCCGGGGCGACGGGACGGCGGTTGCCCGCCGGCGCTGACCGGCGGGTCGGCGGGTCAGCGTCCCGGCAGGGTGGAGCGGCGCACGACGAGCTCCGGCTGGAGCACCACGCGGCGGTGTTCGTGCGGCTGTGTGCCGCCCTCCTCGGTCTCCTCCAGCAGCAGTTCCGCGGCGAGTGCGCCGATGGTGACGGCGGGCTGGCGCACCGAGGTCAGCGGGACGGCCGCGGCGGCGGCGAACTCGATGTCGTCATAGCCGACGATCGCGAGGTCGTCGGGGACACCGACCCCGGCCGCGTACATGGCCTGGAGAACACCGAGCGCGAGCAGGTCGTTGGCGCAGAACACGGCCGTGGGCCGGTCGGCGAGGCCGAGCAGGCGGGCGCCGGCGTCCCGGCCGGCGGCGACGTCGAGGCGCTCGGTGGGGATCTCGCGCAGCGCGCCGGGGCCGAGTCCGGCCTCGGCGAGGGCGTTGAGGGCACCGGTACGGCGGTCGCGGACCTGGTTGAGTCCGGACGGGCCGCTGACGTACGCGATCGAGCGGTGCCCCGCGTCCACCAGGTGCCGCACCGCCAGAGCACCGCCGGCGACGTCGTCGACGGACACCGAGCACTCGGCGGCGCCCTCGGCGACCCGGTCGACCAGCACGAACGGGATGCCGTGCCGGCGGAAGGAGCCGAGGTTGCGGCCGGAGGCGTCGGTGGGCGTGAGCAGCACGCCCCGCACCCGCTGCTCGGCGAACAGCGACAGGTACTCGGCCTCCTCGCCGGCGCTCTGCGCGCTGTTGCAGACCATCACGCCGAGCCCCGCCTCCCGCGCGGCCCGCTCGGCGCCGCGCGCGACGTCCACGAAGAACGGGTTGCCCATGTCGAGCACGAGCAGCCCCATGATCCGGCTGCGGCCCGCGCGCAGCTGACGTGCGGACTCGCTGCGGACATAGCCGAGCCGGTCGATCGCGGACAGCACCCGTGCCCTGGTCTCACTGGCGACCGTGTCCGGCCGGTTGATCACGTTCGACACCGTGCCGACGGACACTCCGGCGGCGCGGGCCACGTCCTTGATACCCACCGACTGGGCCATCGGGCAGGGACCTCCTGGGCTTCGGAAGCGGCGGGGAGAGCTTCACACTACGTCACGCCAGGTGGAAGACCTCCGTGAGCGGTCTCATCGCCTCGTCGGGACGGGCTCCGTCGAGCGACTCGAAGAAGGGCCCCATCTCCGCCTGCCATCGGGCGTTGACCTCGGTCGCCTCCATCCCGGCCCGAGCGGCCTCGAAGTCCTCGGTCTCCAGGTAGCCGACCAGGAGGCCGTCGTCGCGCAGGAAGAGCGAGTAGTTGTGCCAGCCGGTGGCCGTGAGCGCGGCGCGCAGCTCCGGCCACACGGCGGCATGCCGTTCGCGGTACTCGGCCGTCCGGTCCGCGCGGACCTTCAGCAGGAAGCAGACGCGCTGCATCGGTGGGTCCCCCCTGGTGGGTCAGAAGTTGAACTGGTCGATGTTCTTGGCGTCGAACACGGTCGGCTTGCCGAGGCTGATCACGCCGTCCTTGCCGATGGTGTACGTCGTGGAGCCGGCCTTGAACGTCTCGCCCTCCTTGCCGGTGATCTGGCCGGAGGCCAGCGCGACGGCGGTGCGGGCGGCGAGGTCGCCGAGCTTGGCCGGGTCCCACAGCTCGAACGCCTCGACGGTGCCGTTCTTGACGTACTTGCGCATGTCGTTGGGCGTGCCGAGGCCGGTCAGCCTGACCTTGCCCTTGTACTTGGAGCCGGACAGGTACTGGGCGGCCGCCTTGATGCCGACGGTGGTCGGGGAGATGATCCCCTTCAGGTTCGGGTGCTCCTGGAGCAGGCCCTGGGTCTGCTGGAAGGACTGCTGCGGGTCGTCGTTGCCGTAGGCGATCTTGACGAGCTTGACGTCCTTGTACTTGGGGTCCTTCAGCTCGTCCTTCATGTAGCCGATCCAGGTGTTCTGGTTCGTCGCGGTCTGCGCGGCGGACAGGATCGCGATCTCGCCCTTGTAACCGATCTGCTGGGCGAGGAGCTGCACCTCGGTGCGGCCGAGGTCCTCGGCGGAGGCCTGCGAGACGAAGGCGTTGCGGCAGTCGGTCTTGGTGTCGGAGTCGTAGGTGACGACCTTGATGCCGTTGCTCATGGCCTGCTTCAGCGCGGTGCACAGGGCGCCGGGGTCCTGCGCGGACACCGCCATCGCGTTCACCTGCTGCTGGGTCAGGGTGTTGACGTAGGAGACCTGGCCCGAGGTGTCGGTGGCGCTGGACGGGCCGACCTCCTTGTACTTGCTGCCCAGCTCGGTGAGCGCCTTCTGGCCGCCCTTGTCGGCGGCGGTGAAGTAGGGGTTGTTGACCTGCTTGGGCAGGAAGCCGACGGTCAGGCCCTTCTTGGTGGCGGCGTTCGGGTCGGCCTTGCCGGCGGCGGCACCGGAGCCCGAACCCTGGTCCTGCACATCGTTCTTGGTGGTGCCGCCGCAGGCGGTGGCGGCGAGGGCCAAGGTGGTGACGGCGGCGAGGGCGATGGAAGTACGGCGGAAGGATGATTTGCGCATGACGGGTCCTTACGGGAAAGGGGAGGATGCGCGCCTCGAAGGGGCGCGGGGCTGTAGTTGATATGCGGCTCCGCCGCGCGGGCGCGACCAGCCACAACCGGCCCGCAGCCGAAAGACGACCTACCCAGCGGAGCGAGCCGCGGAGCGAGCCGCTCGCGCCACGACGATCTGACGGGCGACTCGGGGCCCGAGCACGGACACCACGAGCAACACCCCGGTGACGACGATCTGCGACTGCGCGGAAACGTTCAGCAGACTCATCACGTTCTGCAGCGCACCCAGCAGGAACACCCCGGCGATCGCGCCGCCCAGCGTCCCCTTGCCGCCGTCGAAGTCGATGCCGCCGAGCAGCACGGCGGCGACGACGGACAGTTCGAGCCCCGTCGCGTTGTCGTAGCGCGCGCTGGCGTAGTGCAGGGCCCAGAAGACGCCGGTCAACGAGGCCATCAGACCCGTGGCGACGAACAGCAGCAGCTTGGACCGCTTGACGCGGATGCCCGCGAACCGCGCCGCCTCCTCGCTCGCGCCGATCGCGAACAGCGACCGCCCGAACGGGGTGGCGTGCAGCACGACGACGGCGACGACGAGCAGCGCGAGGAAGGGCAGGAACGCCTGCGGCAGGAAGCTGTCGCCGACGCGCCCGGCGGCGAAGTTCAGGTACGGGGCGGGGAAGTCGGTCACCGCGTCGGAGCCGAGCACGATCTGCGCGATGCCCCGGTACAGGGCCAGCGTGCCGATGGTGACGGCGAGCGAGGGCAGCCCGAGCCGGGTCACGAGCAGGCCGTTGACCAGCCCGCAGACCACGCCGAGCAGCAGGCACAGCGGGATGATCGTCTCGATGGGCATGCCCTCGTTCCACAGCCGGCCCATCACCGCACCGGACAGCCCGGCGGTGGAGGCGACCGACAGGTCGATCTCGCCGGAGACGACGAGCAGGGTCATCGGCAGGGCGATGAGGGCGATCGGCAGGGTGTTGCCGATCAGGAAGGACAGGTTCAGCGCGTTGCCGAAGCCGTCCACGAGGGAGAACGACAGCAGGAGCAGGACGATCAGCAGGGCACCGACCACCGTGTCCCAGCGGACGGCACGGGTCAGGGACTCAGGCATGACGGGTGTCCCCCTTCTGCGGGAGCGGCTTCACATGGGCCGGCTTCTTCTTCAGGGCGGCGGCCACCCGCAGGGCAACGATCCGGTCGACCGCGATGGCGAGCAGCAGCAGGGCGCCGTTGATGGCGAGCACCCACACGCTGCTGACGCCGAGCGCGGGGAGCACGCTGTTGACGGAGGTCAGCAGCAGCGCGCCGAGGGCGGCGCCGTAGACGCTGCCGGAGCCGCCGGTGAAGACGACGCCGCCGACCACGACCGCGCTGACGACGGTGAGTTCGAAGCCGCTGCCGGTGCCGGAGTCGACGTTGCCGAACCGGGCCAGGTACATGGCTCCGGCGAGTCCGGCGAGCGCCCCGCAGAAGGTGTACGCGGCGAGGATGCGCTTGGGCACGGGGATGCCGGCGAGCCGGGCGGCCTCGGGGTTGGAGCCGAGCGCGTACAGCTCGCGTCCGCTGCCGTAGTGCTTGAGGTAGTACGCCGTGGCGACGAGCACCACCAGGGCGATCAGGGCCAGATACGGGACGGCGGAGAAGCCGCCGGAGCCGAAGTCGACGAAGGAGCCGGGCAGGTCGGCCGCGGTGATCTGGCGGGAGCCGACCCAGATGGAGTCGACGCCGCGGATGATGTAGAGGGTGCCGAGGGTGACGACGAGGGCGGGCACCTGGCCGAGGCTGACGAGCAGGCCGTTGAGCAGCCCGAAGGCGACGCCGAGCAGGACGGCGAGCACGATCGCCACGACGGGGTTGCCGCCGCCCTGGAGGTAGGTGCCGGCGGCGAAGGCGCTGATGCCGAGGGTGGAGCCGACGGACAGGTCGACGTTGCGGGTGATGACGACCAGGGACTGGCCGGTGGCGACCAGCACCAGGATCGTCGCGTTCAGCAGCAGGTCCTTGATGCCCTGTTCGGACAGGAACTGGCTGTTGCCGGCCTGGGTGACGGCGATCATCACCAGGAAGACGACCAGGATGGCCAGTTCGCGCATCTTGAAGACGCGGTCGACGAGGCGGGTACCGCCGGACTTGGGGACGTCGGCGACGGGGGCGTGGTCGGGAGCGGTCACGGTCATGCGGCCCTCCTGAAAGAACCGGTGGGCGTCATGCGGCGGCCCTCCTGACACAAGCGGTGGGCGTCATGCGGCGGCCCTCCCGGTGGCGGCGGCCATCACGGTTTCCTCGGTGGCTTCGGAGCGGGGGATCTCGGCGGTGAGCCGGCCCTCGTGCATCACGAGCACGCGGTCGGCCATGCCGAGGATCTCGGGCAGGTCGGAGGAGATCATCAGCACGGCGACCCCGTCGGCGGCGAGCTGGGACAGCAGCCGGTGCACCTCGGCCTTGGTGCCGACGTCGATGCCGCGGGTCGGCTCGTCGACGATGAGCACCCGGGGGCTGGTGGCCAGCCACTTGGCGAGGACGACCTTCTGCTGGTTGCCGCCGGAGAGCGTGGAGACGGCGTCCGCGATCCGGGCGTACTTCACCCGGAGCCTGACCGCCCAGTCCAGGGAGCGGCTGCGTTCGGCGCCGCGGTCCATGAGGCCGGCCTTCACGGTCGTGCGCAGACCGGTCAGGCCGATGTTGCGCTCGATGGACATGTCCATCACCAGGCCCTGGGCCCGCCGGTCCTCGGGCACGAGCGCGAGCCCGGCGGCCATCGCGGTGGAGGGCGCGCCGTTGGTCAGCCTGCGGCCGTCGACCTCGACCTCGCCGGTGTCCCGGCGGTCGATGCCGAAGACGGCCCGGGCGACCTCGGTGCGTCCCGCGCCGACCAGTCCGGCGAGGCCGACGATCTCGCCGCTGCGCACCTCGAAGGAGACGTCGGTGAAGACGCCTTCCCGGGTCAGCCGCTTGACGCTCAGGGCGACTTCGCCGGGCCGGACGTCCTGCTTGGGGTACAGCTCGTCGAGGTCGCGGCCGACCATGCGGCGCACCAGATCGTCCTCGGTCATGCCGGCCAGCGGCTCGCTGGCGATCCAGGCGCCGTCGCGCAGGGTGGTGACCCGCCGGCAGATCTCGAAGATCTCCTCCAGCCGGTGGGAGATGAACAGCACCGCGGCGCCCTGCTCGCGCAGGGTGCGCACGACACCGAACAGGCGCGCCACCTCGCTGCCGGTGAGGGCGGCGGTCGGCTCGTCCATGATCAGCACGCGGGCGTCGAAGGACAGCGCCTTGGCGATCTCGACGATCTGCTGGTCGGCGATGGACAGGCCGCGCGCCGGGCGGTCGGGGTCGAGGTCGACACCGAGGCGCTGCATCAGCGCGAGGGTGGCGGCATGGGTGGCCTTGTGGTCGATGCGGCCGAGGGCCTTCTTCGGCCTGCGGCCCATGAAGATGTTCTCGGCGATCGACAGGTCCGGGAAGAGCGTCGGCTCCTGGTAGATCACGGCGATCCCCGCGTCGCGGGCGTCGCCGGGGCCGTGGAAGGCGACGGGGTGACCGTCGAGCAGCACCTGGCCGGCGTCCGGCCGGTGCACCCCGGCGAGGATCTTGATCAGGGTCGACTTGCCGGCGCCGTTCTCCCCGGCGAGCGCGTGCACCTCGCCGGGGAACAGCTCCAGGCGGACGTCCCGCAGGGCCCGTACGGCACCGAAGGACTTCGAGACGTCCTTGAGTGCCAGCACCGGGACCGGCCCCGAGTCGGACGGGTGGGTCATGAGGGCTCCTCGACGACGCCGGCGGGTCGGACCTTCGCGGCGCCGTGAAAGGTTTCAACTGGATTGCCGGGACCGTAGGCAGCGTCACTCGCCTGCGTCAATGGGTTCGTATCGAAAAACTTTCGACGCCAGAAGGTCACGCCCAGGTTACGACGAAGAGGGCTCGACCGGGGTCTTGACACGCCTCCGGGGGGCTCATAGCTTCGCTTTCTGAATCGTTTCACCACTGCCACCAGGAGTCCGGAAGTGACCGACCTCGCCGCGGTGAAGGCCGCGCTCAAGACCCAGGCCGTCGAGACGCCGTCATGGGCGTACGGGAACTCCGGCACCCGCTTCAAGGTGTTCGCCCAGGCGGGCGTACCCCGTGACCCGTACGAGAAGCTGGACGACGCGGCGCAGGTGCACGCCGTGACGGGCGTCGCGCCGACGGTGGCGCTGCACATCCCCTGGGACAAGGTCGACGACTACGCGGCGCTGGCCAAGCACGCCGAGGAGCGCGGGCTGAAGCTCGGCGCGATCAACTCCAACACCTTCCAGGACGACGACTACAGGCTCGGCAGCATCTGCCATCCGGACGCGGGGGTGCGCAGGAAGGCCGTCGACCATCTGCTGGAGTGCGTCGACATCATGGACGCGACGGGGTCCGCCGATCTCAAGCTGTGGTTCGCGGACGGCACGAACTATCCGGGGCAGGACGACATCCGCGCCCGGCAGGACCGGCTCGCCGAGGGGCTGGCCGAGGTGTACGAGCGGCTGGGCGAGGGGCAGCGGATGCTGCTGGAGTACAAGCTGTTCGAGCCGGCCTTCTACACGACCGACGTGCCGGACTGGGGGACGGCGTACGCGCACTGTCTGCGGCTGGGCGAGAAGGCGCAGGTCGTCGTCGACACCGGGCATCACGCGCCGGGCACGAACATCGAGTTCATCGTCGCCACGCTGCTGCGGGAGGGCAAGCTCGGCGGGTTCGACTTCAACTCGCGGTTCTACGCGGACGACGATCTGATGGTGGGGGCGGCCGATCCCTTCCAGCTGTTCCGGATCATGTCCGAGGTCGTGCGCGGGGGCGGGCTCGGCTCCGAGGTCGCGTTCATGCTCGACCAGTGCCACAACATCGAGGCGAAGATCCCGGCGATCGTGCGTTCCGTGATGAACGTGCAGGAGGCGACGGCGAAGGCTCTGCTGGTCGACCGCGTCGCTCTGGCCGAGGCTCAGGCCTCGGGTGACGTGCTCGGTGCCAACGCCGTGCTGATGGACGCGTTCAACACCGATGTGCGGCCGTTGCTGCGAGAGGTTCGGGAGGAGATGGGCTTGGACCCCGAGCCCCTTGCCGCGTATGCCCGGTCCGGGTGGGCCGAGAAGATCGTGGCGGAGCGGGTGGGTGGGGAGCAGGCCGGGTGGGGGGCGTGACGCGTCTGCCGGGATCTGTTGTCTTCGGGCTGCGGGTTCGTCGTGGCTGATCGCGCAGTTCCCCGCGCCCCTGAGTTGGCTGAGTTCCCCTCGTCGAAAAGGACTGGAAGTTCATGACCATCCACCCCGAAGCCGACGCTCTCCTCGCCCGGTCGCATCGGCTCGGCTCCGATCCGCGTAATACGAACTACGCCGGCGGTAACGCGTCCGCCAAAGGCACCGCCACCGACCCGGTCACGGGTGGGGACGTCGAGCTGATGTGGGTGAAGGGGTCGGGAGGCGACCTCGGCACGCTCACCGAGAGCGGGCTCGCCGTGCTGCGGCTCGACCGGTTGCGGGCGCTCGTCGGGGTGTATCCCGGTGTGGAGCGCGAGGACGAGATGGTCGCCGCGTTCGACTACTGCCTGCACGGCAAGGGCGGGGCCGCGCCGTCCATCGACACCGCCATGCACGGGCTCGTCGACGCCCCGCACGTCGACCATCTGCACCCGGACTCCGGCATCGCGCTGGCCTGTGCCGCCGACGGGGAGAAGCTGACCGCCGAGTGTTTCGGCGACACCGTGGTGTGGGTGCCCTGGCGGCGGCCCGGTTTCCAGCTGGGACTGGACATCGCCGCGATCAAGGAGGCCCACCCGCAGGCCATCGGCTGCGTCCTCGGCGGCCACGGGATCACCGCGTGGGGTGACACCTCCGAGGAGTGCGAGCGCAACTCGCTGCACATCATCCGCACCGCCGAGAAGTTCCTCGCCGAGCGGGGCAGGGAGGAACCCTTCGGGCCCGTGATCGAGGGATACGAGGCGCTGCCCGAGGCCGAGCGGCGGGAGCGGGCCGCCGCGCTGGCGCCGTATGTGCGGGCCGTCGCCTCGCAGGACCGGGCGCAGGTCGGGCACTTCGACGACTCCGGCGTGGTCCTCGACTTCCTGGCCCGGGCCGAGCACCCGCGGCTCGCCGCGCTCGGGACGTCGTGTCCTGACCACTTCCTGCGGACCAAGGTACGGCCGCTGGTGCTGGACCTTCCGCCCGCCGCGCCGCTCCAGGAGGCGGTCGCCCGGCTGAAGGAGCTGCACGCCGCCTACCGCGAGGAGTACGCCGCCTACTACGAGCGGCACGCCACCGTGGACTCTCCCGCGATGCGCGGCGCCGACCCGGCGATCGTGCTCGTCCCGGGCGTGGGCATGTTCTCCTTCGGCAAGGACAAGCAGACCGCTCGGGTGGCCGGCGAGTTCTACGTCAACGCCGTCAACGTGATGCGCGGAGCCGAGGCCGTCTCGGCGTACGCGCCGATCGAGGAGGCCGAGAAGTTCCGTATCGAGTACTGGGCGCTGGAGGAGGCCAAGCTGCGGCGGATGCCGAAGCCCAGGCCGCTGGCCACCCGGGTCGCGCTGGTGACCGGCGCCGGCAGCGGCATCGGGAAGGCGATCGCGCACCGGCTGGCCGCCGAGGGCGCCTGTGTCGTCGTCGCCGATCTCGACGCGGAGAGCGCCGCCAAGGTCGCCGAGGAGCTGGGCGGGCCGGACAGGGCCGTCGCGGTGACCGTGGACGTCACGGACGAGGAGCAGATCGCCGCCTCGTTCCGCGAGGCCGTCCTCGCCTTCGGCGGGGTGGACCTGGTGGTGAACAACGCCGGGATCTCCATCTCCAAGCCGCTGCTGGAGACGTCCGCGAAGGACTGGGATCTGCAGCACGACATCATGGCCCGCGGTTCCTTCCTCGTGTCCCGGGAGGCCGCCCGCGTGATGATCGCGCAGGAACTCGGCGGCGACATCGTCTACATCGCGTCCAAGAACGCCGTCTTCGCCGGGCCGAACAACATCGCCTACTCGGCCACCAAGGCCGACCAGGCCCACCAAGTACGCCTGCTCGCAGCCGAGTTGGGTGAGCACGGGATCCGCGTCAACGGCGTCAACCCGGACGGTGTGGTGCGCGGCTCGGGCATCTTCGCGGGCGGCTGGGGCGCCCAGCGGGCGGCGGTGTACGGAGTGGAGGAGGAGAAGCTGGGCGAGTTCTACGCGCAGCGGACCATCCTGCAGCGGGAGGTGCTGCCCGAGCACGTCGCGAACGCCGTCTTCGCGCTCACCGGCGGTGACCTGACCCACACCACCGGCCTGCACATCCCGGTCGACGCGGGCGTCGCGGCCGCCTTCCTGCGGTGAGCGGGCGCGTGAAGGCGTACGCCGCGGTCGACCTCGGCGCCTCCAGCGGGCGCGTGATGACCGGACGGGTCGGCCCGGACTCGCTGGAGCTGACCGAGGCACACCGCTTCCCCAACCGGCCGGTGCGCACGCCCGAGGGGCTGCGCTGGGACATCCTGGCGCTGTACGCCGGTGTGCTGGACGGGCTGCGTGCGGCCGGCCGGGTGGACTCCGTCGGCATCGACAGCTGGGCCGTCGACCACGGTCTGCTGGACGCCGACGGGGCGCTGCTGGGCAACCCGGTGCACTACCGCGACGCGCGCACCGAGAGCGTCGCGGAGAAGGTGTGGGCGACCGTGCCGGCGGCCGAGCTGTATGCGGCGACCGGCATCCAGTACGCGCCGTTCAACACGCTCTACCAGCTCACGGCGGCCGCGGGTACCGCCCAGTTCGCGCTCGCCCGGCGGCTGTTGCTCCTTCCCGATCTGCTGACGTACTGGCTGACCGGGGAGCAGGGCACCGAGCTGACCAACGCCTCCACCACCCAGCTGATCGATCCCCGGACGCGGTCGTGGGCGTACGGGATCGCCGACCGGCTCGGGATCGACCTCGGGCTGTTCGCGCCGCTGCGGGAGCCCGGTGATCCGGCGGGCGTCCTGCGGGACCAGGTGCTGCGGGAGACCGGGCTCGGCGGGCCGGTGCCGGTGACGGCGGTCGGCTCGCACGACACGGCGTCGGCGGTGGCCGCGGTCCCGGCCGCCGCTGAGCGGTTCGCCTACATCTGCACCGGCACCTGGTCGCTGGCCGGTCTGGAACTGACCGCGCCGGTGCTGACCGAGCAGAGCCGGGCCGCGAACTTCACCAACGAGCTGGGCCTGGACGGCACGGTCCGCTATCTGCGCAACATCATGGGGCTGTGGCTCCTCCAGGAGTGCCAGCGGGCCTGGGGCGAGCACGATCTGGGCGCGCTGCTGCGGGAGGCGGCCGGGGCGCCGGCGCTGCGGTCGGTGGTCGACGCCGGGGACACGGCGTTCCTGGCGCCGGGCCGGATGCCGGAGCGGATCGCCGAGGCGTGCCGCGCTTCCGGTCAGCCGGTGCCCGGCACCCCGGGTGAGATCACGCGCTGCATCCTGGACTCCCTGGCGCTCGCGCACCGGAGGGCGGTGGACGACGCGCAGCGGCTCGCCGGGCATCCGGTGGACGTGGTGTACGTGGTCGGCGGCGGCACCCGCAACGCGCTGCTGTGCCAGCTCACCGCCGACGCCTGCGGCCTGCCGGTGGTGGCGGGCCCCACGGAGGCGGCCGCGCTCGGCAATGTGCTCGTCCAGGCCCGGGCGCACGGGCTGGTCGGCGATCTGACCGACATGCGGCGCCTGCTGGTGCGCACCCAGCCGCTGACGCGGTACGAGCCGCGCGGCGGCACGGGGCGCTGGCGGGCGGCCGAGGCCCGGCTCGCCGCGCGGTGAACCGGGTCCCCCCGGCCCCGGAGGTCCTGGCCGCCGCGCGGTGAACCCGGTCTCCCGCGGCCCCGGAGGCCCTGGCCGCCGCGCCGTGAACCGGGTCTCCCCCGGTCCTCGGGGCGCCGATTACCCTGCACTCGTCCGATGATCGACCACAAGGAGCCGCGATGCGTGTCGCCCTGTTCCTGACCTGCGTCAACGACACGCTCTATCCGGACACCGGCCGGGCCGTGGTGCGGCTGCTGAACCGACTGGGCGTCGACGTGGACTTCCCCGCCGCGCAGACCTGCTGCGGGCAGGCCCACTACAACACCGGCTACCGGCACGAGGCGGAGCCGCTGGCCCGCCGCTACGCCGAGGTCTTCCGCGGCTACGACGCGATCGTGACGCCGTCGGGGTCGTGCGGGGCGATGGTGCGGGAGCTGTATCCGCGCATGGGTGAGCGGGCCCGGGCCGAGGGGCGCGGGGGCGCGCTGGCCGAGGCGGTGGCGCCGGTCGTGCCGAAGACGTACGAGCTGACGGAGTTCCTGGTGGACGTGCTCGGCGTGACAGACGTCGGCGCCTGGTATCCGCACACCGTCACCTATCACCCGACCTGTCACGGGCTGCGCTCGCTGGGGCTGGGCGACCGGCCGCGGCGGCTGCTGGAGGCCGTGAAGGGCCTGGAGCTGCTGGAGCTGCCCGGCGCCGAGGAGTGCTGCGGGTTCGGCGGCACCTTCGCGGTGAAGAACGCCGACGTCTCGGCGGCGATGGGGGTGGACAAGGTGCGCAACGCCGAGTCGACCGGCGCGCAGGTGCTGTGCGCGGCCGACAACTCCTGTCTGATGCACATCGGCGGGACCATGGCCCGGCTCAAGGTCGGCATGCGGCCGGTGCACATCGCGGAGATCCTGGCGAGCACGGAGGAGGAGCCGGCGGTATGAGCGGAACGTTCGTGGGGATGCCCGCGTTTCCCCCACCCACCCACCCGGCCTTCCCTGTGGCCGCGCGCGAGGCCGTGAACAATCCGACCCTGCGCGGCAATCTGCGGCACGCCACCCACACCATCCGCGCCAAGCGGGCCAGGGCGGTCGCCGAGGTCTCCGACTGGGCGGCGCTGCGGGAGGCCGGCAAGCGGATCAAGGACCACACGCTGCGCCATCTCGACCGCTACCTCGTGCAGTTGGAGGAGTCGGTGACCGCGGCGGGCGGGGTCGTGCACTGGGCGGCCGACGCCGAGGAGGCCAACCGGATCGTCACCGAACTGGTCAAGGCGACCGGCGAGTCGGAGGTCGTCAAGGTCAAGTCGATGGCCACACAGGAGATCGGGCTGAACGAGGCGCTCGAAGCGGAGGGCATCCGCGCCTACGAGACCGATCTCGCCGAGCTGATCGTGCAGCTGGGCAAGGACCGGCCGTCGCACATCCTGGTCCCGGCGATCCACCGCAACCGCGGCGAGATCCGCGACATCTTCCGCTCCGAGATGGCCGGCTGGGGCCGCCCCGCCCCCGAGGGCCTGACCGACACGCCCGCCGAACTCGCCGAGGCGGCCCGGCTGCATCTGCGGGAGAAGTTCCTGCGGGCCAGGGTCGGCGTCTCCGGCGCCAACTTCATGGTCGCCGAGACGGGCACGCTGGTCGTCGTGGAGTCCGAGGGCAACGGCCGCATGTGCCTGACCCTGCCCGAGACGCTGATCTCGGTCGTCGGCATCGAGAAGGTCGTGCCCACCTGGCGGGACCTGGAGGTGTTCCTGCAGACACTCCCCCGCTCCTCCACGGCCGAGCGCATGAACCCGTACACGTCGACCTGGACAGGGACGACGGACCAGGACGGTCCGAGCGCCTTCCATCTGGTGCTGCTCGACAACGGCCGCACCGACACCCTCGCCGACCAGGTCGGCCGCCAGGCCCTGCGGTGCATCCGCTGCTCGGCGTGCCTCAACGTGTGCCCGGTGTACGAGCGTGCGGGCGGGCACGCCTACGGGTCGGTCTATCCCGGCCCGATCGGCGCGATCCTCAGCCCGCAGCTGCGGGGCACGGGAAGCGAGATCGACGCCTCGCTGCCGTACGCGTCGTCGCTGTGCGGGGCGTGCTACGAGGTGTGCCCGGTCGCGATCGACATCCCCGAGGTGCTGGTGCACCTGCGGGAGAGGGTCGTCGAGGGCGGCCCGGCGGTGCGGGACGGCAACAAGGTGGTGCTCAAGCCCGCCAAGGGGCACGCCGCCGAGCGCGCGGCGATGCGGGCGGCGCGCTGGGCGTTCACCCATCCCGGCGCGCTGGGCGCCGGGCAGCGGCTGGCCTCGCGCACCCGCCGTTTTCATCCCCGTACCCTGCCCGGTCCCGGCCGGGCGTGGACCGGCAGCCGGGATCTGCCCGCGGTGCCGGCGGAGCCGTTCCGGGACTGGTGGCAGCGCACGCACGGAGGGAAGGACGGAGCCAAGTGAGCCACGCGAGCAGCAGGGAACGGATCCTGGGCCGGGTGCGCCGCGCCCTGGCGGACGTGCCGGCGGACGACGGTCCCTACGAGCAGGCGGTGGCCCGGGACTATCTGCGCGAGCACGGGGAGCGGACCGCCGGGCAGACGGTGGAGCTGCTGGCGGAGAACCTGGCGGACTACCGGGCCGTCGTGCACCGTACGACCGACGAGGAGCTGCCGTATCTGATCACGCGGCTGCTGGCCGAGCGCGGATCCGATCTGGTGCTGGTGCCGCCGGGCCTGCCGCCGGAGTGGATGTCGGCCGCCGACTCCACGCGGGTGCACGACCGCGCGGTGAGCACCCCGCACGAGCTGGACCGGATCGGCAGCGTGGTCACCGGCTGCGCGGTGGCGATCGCCGAGACCGGCACCATCGTCCTCGACGGCTCCCCCGACCAGGGGCGGCGGCGGATCACCCTGATCCCCGACCACCACATCTGCGTCGTCCGCGTGCCCGAACAGGTCGTCTCCTCGGTGCCGCAGGCGCTCGAACGCCTCGATCCGGCACGCCCGTTGACGTGGATCTCCGGCCCTTCGGCGACGAGTGACATCGAGCTCGACCGTGTCGAGGGCGTCCACGGCCCGCGCACCCTGGAGGTGGTCCTCGTCGGCTGAGCCCCCCAAAGGCCGCGCTCCCGGACGGGCCGTGACAGGTGACTGAACAAGCGCTTAGATAGGCGGCGTACGCCGATCAGTCGCGCGTACGCCGATCCGTCCGCGACCGCACCAGTCGGAGGCGCAGTTGTTCACGTCCGTCGACGATGTCTCCGCCCGTCTCGCCGAGACCGGCTACCTCGCTTCACCGGCCGTCGCCACGACCGTCTTCCTCGCCGCCCGCCTGGGCAAGCCGCTGCTGGTGGAGGGCCCCGCCGGGGTCGGCAAGACGGAACTGGCCAAGGCCGTCGCCGAGGTCGCCGGGGCGCGGCTGGTGCGGTTGCAGTGCTACGAGGGCGTGGACGAGTCCCGGGCGCTGTACGAGTGGAACCACGCCAAGCAGCTGCTGCGGATCAGCGCCGGCCGCGACGAGACGTGGGACGAGACGCGCACGGACATCTTCAGCGAGGAGTTCCTGCTCTCCCGGCCGCTGCTCACCGCGATCCGCGGCGAGGAGCCCAAGGTGCTGCTGATCGACGAGATGGACAAGGCGGACGTCGAGGTGGAGGGCCTGCTGCTGGAGGTGCTCAGCGACTTCCAGGTGACCGTGCCGGAGCTGGGCACGATCACGGCGACCCGCCGCCCGTTCGTGGTGGTCACCTCCAACGCCTCCCGCGAGCTGTCGGAGGCACTGCGCCGCCGCTGTCTGTTCCTGCACATCGGCTTCCCCGAGCAGGAGCTGGAGCGGCGCATCGTCCGGCTGAAGGTGCCGGGGCTGGAGACGGCGCTGGCCGAGTCGGTGGTGCGGGTGGTCGGTGCGCTGCGGGCGATGGACCTGCGCAAGGCGCCCTCGGTGGCGGAGACCATCGACTGGGCGCGCACCCTGCTGGCGCTCGGCGCGGACAGCCTCGGCGAGGCGGTGGTCCGCGACACGCTCGGCGTGCTGCTCAAGCACCAGGACGACGTGCTGAAGGCGGCGGCCAAGCTGGACCTGGACTCCGTATGACGGCCGTGGCCGGGGAGTTCGATGTCGCCGCGCGGCTGACCGGGTTCGTCGCCGCGCTGCGGGCGCACGGGATGCGGATCGGTACCGGGGAGAGCGTGGACGCGGCGCAGGCCGTTCAGGCGCTGGGGCTGGCCGACCGGGAGCTGCTGCGGGAGGGGCTGGCGGCGACACTGCTGCACGGCGCGGATCAGCGGCAGGTGTTCGACCCGGTCTTCGACCTGTACTTCCCGCGTGCCGTCGGCGGGCCCGGACAGGAGCCGGCCGGGCGGGAGGACCTGCGCGAGCGCCTCGCGGCGGCCCTGGCGGCCGGCGACGCCGAGGCCATGGGCCGGCTGGCGGTGGAGGCCGTCGACGCGCTGGGCGGCTACGGGAGTTCACCCGGAGGGGACGGTTTCTCCTCGTACCAGACGCTGGAGCGGCTGCGGCCGCAGACGCTGCTGGCGCCCGTCCGGGAGCAGGTGCGGGCGCGGGGCGGGGGCGGCGGCTTCGCCGACCGGCTGCTGGAGGACGAGGTCCGCCGCCGTATCCACGTCTTCCGCGCGCTGGTGGCGGCGGAGGCGCGGCGGCGGGTGGCGGAGCGGCGCGGACGGGACGAGATCGCCCGGCGGGCGGTGGCCCCGACGGTGGACCGGGTCGACTTCCTGTACGCCGGCCGGGACCAGCTGGCCGAGTTGCGGCGGACGGTGCGGCCGCTGGCGCGCAAGCTGGCGACGCGGCTGGCCGCCCGGCGCCGGCGGGCGGCGCGCGGCACGATCGATCTGCGGCGCACTCTGCGCGGTTCGCTGTCGACGGGCGGGGTGCCGATGCGGCCGGTGCTGCGGCGGCGCCGGCCGGCCCGTCCGGAACTGGTGCTGCTGTGCGATGTGTCGGGCTCGGTGTCCGGGTTCTCGGACTTCACGATGCTGCTGGTGCAGGCGCTGCACGACCAGTTCAGCAAGGTGCGGGTGTTCGCGTTCGTCAACCGGGTCGACGAGGTGACCGGGCTGCTGGTGCGCGGCGCCGCCGACGCGGAGGGGCTCAGCGGGCGCATCCGCGCCGAGGCCACGCTGACCGGCTGGCACGGCAGCAGCGACTACGGGGTGGCGCTGGGCGAGTTCGCGGAGCGGTACGGCGGTGCGGTGGGCCCGCGGACCACGGTGTTCGTGCTGGGCGACGCCCGCACCAACATGAGCGACCCGAACCTGCCGGCGCTGCGGCAGCTCGCGGGGCAGGCCCGCCGGCTGTACTGGCTGAACCCCGAGCCGCTCGCCCAGTGGGGCACCGGTGACTCGGCCGCGCCCGAGTACGCGGAGGTCGTCGAGATGCACGAGTGCCGCACCGTGCGTCAACTGAGCGCGCTGGTGGGACGTCTGCTTCCGGTGTGACGCCCCACCGTCCGGCGCCGTGTCACTTCTTGGCGTACTCCATGGCCATCTGGCCCTGGAAGTCGTAGACGATGCACTGTTCGTCGCCCAGCACCCAGGCGTCGTGTCCGGGCGAGCACACGAACACGTCACCCGGGCCGACCTCGACCTCCGTGCCGTCGTCCATGTGGATCTGCATGCGGCCCTGGACGACGTAGCCGTTGTGATGCACCTGGCAGCTCTCGGTGCCGGCGATCGGTCCGACGGACTCGGTCCAGCGCCAGCCGGGCTCGAACGTCGCCACGGCGAAGTCGCACCCGGTCAGATGGACCGCTTCCAAGTGCCCCTTGGGGAAATCGCGCCGCTCGTCCGGCTTGTCGAGCGTCTTGGCCTCCATCATGGCGCTCCTCCCTTCCCGCCGCCTCGCGGCAGCCGGGGGCCGGTCTCGTCCACCTGCGGAGCAGGCGTGACCGGCGGGGCCGAACCCCGTGCAACCATCGTCCGCCCGCCCGCACGCGACCGCCATTCGGGTGAACGGGCCAGGGCGCGACGGTCGCCCGCCCTCCCGGCCACGGACGGCCCGAAGCGGTCGCTCAGTTGCCGCCCCGGACGATGCGGGCGAAGCGTTCGGCGTCGACGTTGCCGCCGGACAGGATCAGCCCGACGCGCCCGCGCGGGGCCCCGGCACGGCCGGCCAGCAGGGCGGCGAGCGGGGTGGCGCCGCTGGGCTCCAGGACGATCTTGAGCCGTTCGAAGGCGAACACCATCGCCTGCCGGATCTCGTCGTCCGTGACCAGCGCGATGTCGTCCACGAGCCTCCGGTTCACGGCGAACGTCAGCTCACCGGGCGTGTGCAGGGCCTGCCCGTCGGCGAGGGTGCGCGGCACCGGGATCTCGACCCGCCGGCCGGCCGCGAGGGAGCGCTTGGTGTCGTCGCCGGCCTCCGGCTCCACGCCGATCATGCGGATGCCGGGGCGCAGGCTCGTCGCGGCGGTGGCGCTGCCGGCCATCAGTCCGCCGCCGCCGACCGGCACCACCAGCGCGTCCAGTTCCGCGGCCTCCTCGAGGAGTTCCAGCGCGGCGGTGCCCTGTCCGGCCATGACGTGCGGATGCTCGTACGGCGGGATCAGCGTCAGACCCCGCTCGGCGGCCAGCGCCTCGGCGAGGGCGACCCGGTCGCCGGTGTAGCGGTCGTACGTCACGATCTCGGCGCCGTACCCTTCCGTCGCCGCCCGTTTGGACGGCGGGGCGTCCTCGGGCATGACGATCACCGCGGTGGTGCCGAGTTCGCGGGCGGCGAGGGCGACGGCCTGGGCGTGGTTGCCGGAGGAGTAGGCGGCGATGCCCCGCTCCAGCTGCTCGGGGGTGAGCCGGGAGGCGGCGTTGTAGGCGCCGCGGAACTTGAAGGCGCCCACGCGCTGGAAGTTCTCGCACTTGAGGAAGACCTCGGCGCCGACGCGCTCGTCGAGGGTGCGCGAGCGCAGGACGGGCGTGCGGTGGGCGACGCCCTTGATCCGCTCGGCCGCGTCGCGGACGTCGTCCAGGGTGATCGGGGCGCTGGTCATGGGCGGTCTCCCTCGGGGGTCGGCACTGGGGTCACGGCTGATGCGTCTTGGCGAGGTCACGCGTGGTCCGTCTCGGCGGAGTCACGCGTGGTCCGTCTCGGCGGTCGTGGCGGCCGCGCGGGACTGGGCGAGGTAGCTGTAGGCCGAGGCGCGGGAGACGCCGAGGCGGCCGGCGACCAGCTCGACCGCGCGGCGTACGGCGAAGACGCCCTGGTCGTCCAGGCTGCGGAACAGGGCGAGGCGGCGGGTGCGGTCCAGGCCGGCCCAGGTCTGGTCCTGCCGGCGCAGATGCGCGTCGACGATCGCGTCGACGACGGAGTCGATGTCGTCGCCGAACGTGGTGACCGGTGGTTCGGCGCCGCCGCCCGCGGCTCCGGCGAGCGCCCCGAGCAGGGCGTGGGCCCGGTCGACGGCCGTGACGTCGAGGTTGACGCACAGGGCGCCGAAGACCGCTCCGGCGGAGTCGCGCAGCACGATCGTGGAGGACTTCACGCGGGTGCCGTCGGGGGTGCGGGTGAGGTAGTTCAGGTCGTCGTCCGCCGCGTCGCCGCGGGCCAGGACCCGCATGCCGATCGCGCTCATCGCGCCGCCGGCCGTCCGTCCGGTGACCGATCCGGCCACGGCGACGACCGACTTCTCCGGCTGCCGGTAGTCGTGCAGGACGACCTCGCACACCGGGCCGAAGGTGGCCGCGATGCCGTGCACGACCGGCACCAGGGCGGCGAGGATCGCGTCCCGTTCGGCCTCCCGGGCGGGTGGGATCACCGGCGCTCCCTGGAATTCCAGTCCAATGGTTGGACTCGTAATCCAAGCAGAGGGCGCACGTCGCGGCAAGCCCCCGGCCCGGCGGCATCGGTGCGGGACCCGGGTGGCGCCCCGGCGCTCAGTGGTTGGGCGCCGCCGCGCTGATCCCGGCCAGGGCCGTCGTGGAGTCCTCCAGGGTGGAGAGGTCGCCGAGGCTGACCATGCCGACCGGGCAGCCGCCGTGTTCGACGACCGGCAGGCGCCGTACGGCGTGCTCGCGCATGAGCTTGATCGCGTGGTCGGTGGTGTCGGTGGGCGCCACGGTGACCACGGGCGGCCGGCTGCACACCGTGCCGACGGCCGTGGTGTGCGGGTCGCAGCCGTCGGCGACGGCGCGGATCACGATGTCGCGGTCGGTGAGGACGCCGAACAGGTCGCAGTCGTAGGCGACGAGGACGTCCCCCACGTCCTGTTCGCGCATCACCCGGGCGGCCCGCTCCAGGGTGGTCATCGGTTCGACCGCGACCGCGCCGGGGTGCATCACGTCACGAATGAGCCGGCTCATGGGTTACCTCCCATGTCCGCGGAACGCTGACTGCTTGCAGCGTAGCCCGAACCGGCGGCGGCAAACGGGGCGTCCGGACGGGGGGCCGAGGACTGCGCACCGTTCGAACGGGCACTCGGACGGGCACTCGGACGCCACCAACGACGGCGTCACCGACGAGAAAGGGGTGAGAGAGCGCTCATGGAGATCTCCGGCGTCATCAGCGCCCTTGTTATCGGCATTGTGATCGGTGTGCTGGGGCGGCTCGTCGTCCCGGGCCGCCAGCGCATCGGCATCCTGTGGACCATCGTGATCGGCATCGTCGCCGCGTTCATCGGCACCGGCATCGCCTCCGGGCTGGGCGTGGCGCACACCAAGGGCGTCGACTGGATCGAGTGGCTCATCCAGATCGCTCTCGCGGCGCTCGGCGTCTCCGCGCTCAGCAAGGTGAAGCTGCGCCGCTGAGACGGCGGCGCCATGGACCGGGGGTCACTCCATCAGGCCGGCCGCCAGGGTGGCCCCCAGGTTCCAGCACGCCTCGATGTCGGACGTGGCGGGCGTGCCGGTCACGGTCACCGGCTCGGCGGCGCGGCGCCAGCCGAGCCCGGTCGTGATCGCGTCGAGGGCGCGCAGCGCACCCGTCACGTCGTTGCCGCCGTGCACCCACGCACCGAAGGGCCGGCCGCGCGTGGCGTCCAGGCACGGGTAGTAGACCTGGTCGAAGAAGTGCTTCAGGGCCCCGGAGACGTAGCCGAGGTTCGCCGGGGTACCGAGCAGGTAGGCGTCGGCCTCCAGTACGTCGGAGGCGGTCGCCGTGAGCGCCGGACGCCGCACGACCCGTACCCCTTCGATCTCCGGGGCGCTCGCGCCGGAGACGACGGCCTCGAAGAGCGCCTGGCAGTTCGGGGACGGCGTGTGATGCACGATCAGCAAGGTGGCCACGGTCCCCCACCCTGCCGGGACGGCCCCGGCGGACGCAACCGGCGCCCCCTTTGCCCCGGCATGCACCCCCGCACCCCGGGTACTCCGGCCGCATGGCCGGTATCGAACTGAGAAGCAGCGCGTTCAGCGACCATGCCGTCATCCCGCGCCGCTACGCGCTGGAAGGCGAGAACGTCTCCCCTCCGCTGGCCTGGTCCGGTGTGCCGGACGGCACGGCGGAACTGGTGCTGCTGTGCGAGGACCCGGACGCCCCGTCGGGCACCTTCGTGCACTGGGTCGTCGTCGGCGCCGACCCGGCCGGCACGGGCGCGGACCCGGGCAGCGCCCCGCCCGGCGGCACCGAACTCGTCAACGGCTACGGCAGGCACGGCTGGGGCGGTCCGCATCCGCCGCCCGGCGACGAGGCGCACCGGTACTTCTTCCGGCTGTACGCCCTCGCCGAGCCGTGCGTCCTGCCCGACGCGCCCTCGGCCGACCAGGTGCACGAGGCGGTCGAGAAGCAACAGCTCGCGAGCGGCACCCTGGTGGGCCTCTACCAGCGGTGATCCGCTCTGAAGAACAGTGAGAAAGGCGAACCGTGAACGAACCCCGGCACCCCGCCGAGCAGCACCCGCAGCCCGACTTCCCCGCCCAGGTCCAGCCGCACCCCGGCTGGACCGGACCGATGGACCCGCCGCCCGACCACGGTGAGGAGTCCTACCGGGGCAGCGGACGGCTGACGGACCGCAAGGCCGTGGTCACCGGCGGCGACTCCGGGATCGGCCGGGCCGTCGCCCTGGCCTTCGCCCGCGAGGGAGCCGACGTGCTGTTCACCCACCTCGACAGCGAGAAGGACGAGGCGGCCGAGACCGCCCGCCTGGTGGAGGAGGCGGGCCGCCGGGCCGTCGCGGTGCCGGCGGACATCCGCGAGGAGGCCACCTGCCGGGCGCTGGTCGACCGGGCGGTGGAGGAGTTCGGCCGGATCGACGTGCTGGTGAACAACGCCGCCTACCAGATGTCCCAGCCGTACGGCATCGAGGCGATCTCCACCGAGCAGTTCGACCGGGTCATGCGCACCAACCTGTACGGCATGTTCTGGCTGACGAAGTTCGCCGTGCCGCACATCCCCGAGGGCGGCAGCGTCATCAACAGCGCCTCGGTGCAGGCGTACAAGCCCAGCCCGCATCTGCTGGACTACGCGATGACCAAGGGCGCGATCGTCACCTTCACGCAGGGGCTGGCGCAGATGCTGATCGACCGGGGCATCCGGGTCAACGCCGTGGCGCCCGGGCCGGTGTGGACGCCGCTGATCCCGGCGACGCTGCCGGACACGGCCGAGTTCGGCAAGCAGGCGCCGATCGGGCGGCCCGCGCAGCCCGCCGAGATGGCGCCCGCGTACGTGTTCCTCGCCTCGCAGGAGGCGTCGTACATCACGGCGGAGATCGTCAACGCGACGGGCGGGACGCCGCTGCCCTGAGGCCCGCGGTCGTCAGCCGTCCTCGGCGTCCCCGGCGGCGTCCAGGACGTCGACGCACCACCGCCGGGCCGTGTCGGCGACCTCCTCGAGGGTGCCGGGTTCCTCGAAGAGATGCGTGGCGCCGGGCACGACGTGCAGCGTGTGCGGGCCGCCCAGCTCGCGCCCGGCGGCCTCGTTGAGCCGCAGCACCTCCGTGTCCCGGTCGCCGACGAGCAGCAGGACCGGCGCGCGTACGGTGTTCAGCGCGTTGCCCGCCAGGTCGGGGCGGCCGCCGCGGGAGACGACCGTCAGGACCCGCTCGGGGCGCCGCGCCGCCGCGACCAGCGCCGCCGCGGCGCCCGTGCTGGCGCCGAACAGCGCGACGGGCAGTTCACGGGTGGCCGGTTCCCGGCCGAGCCAGTCGAGGGCGGCCGCGAGCCGCGCGCCGAGCAGACCGATGTCGAAGCGGTGCTCGGCGGTGATCCGGTCGCGCTCGTCCTCCTCCTCGGTCAGCAGGTCGACGAGCAGGGTGGCGAGGGCGGCCTCGCGCAGCCGCTCGGCGACCATGCGGTTGCGCGGGCTGTGCCGGGAGCTGCCGCTGCCGTGGGCGAACAGCACCACGGCCCGGGCGCCGTCCGGCACCACGAGGTCACCGGTCAGCCGGGCGCCCTCGACGGGAACCCGGACGGTACGGGAGGTCATGGCCGCTCCTCCCCTCGGACGGGGGACGCCTGCGCATGCCCCAGTACCCCCGTCAGGGGCGGTAAGACACAGTGCCGCCGGCGCCTACCAGCCGCGCGCGGCCCGCTGAACCCGTCACCGCCGCCGCCGGCCTCAGCCCGTCGCGGTTGCCGCGCCGAGGCGGCCTGAGCCCGTCCGGGTGAACCGTGGCCTGCCGGACCGTCCCGACATGCGGCCGGGACGCCGGGGCTCTTGACTGAGGGCAGCGAAGGCCCGGCAGCAGCACGGCAGGAGGTCACGCATGGAGACATCCGACCCGCCCGAGAACACCCCCCGGGCGGCCCAGGGCTCCCCGCAGACGGCTCAGGCGGCCCGGGCCGCCCCCGCCCGACCCCCGCAGACGGCCCCCGCCGTCACCCCGTCACCCTCGCAGCCGCCCGCCTCTGCCCCGTCGGCGCGGCGCGCGCCCGGGCTCAACGCCGGGCGGTTGTGGGCCGGCGGGGTGATGGCGGCCGGCGTCGCCGGGCTCGCCGCGGTGGCGGCGCTGCTGGTGGTGCGCGGGGTGCTGGGAGTGGCGCTGTTCGTGCCCCGGGGCGACGACGTGATGGAGAGCGCGTCCACCGGGATGCTCGCGGCCGGTGCGGGGGTCGCCGCCCTCGTCGCGACCGGCCTGGTCCATGTCCTCGCCCTGACCGTCCCGCGCCCCGGCCGCCTGTTCACCTGGCTGATCGCCGCGGGCACGGCGGCGGCCGTCCTGCTGCCCTTCACGACGGCCGCGAGCACGGGCTCCCACGTGGGCACGGCCGCGGTGAACCTGGCCGTCGGCGCCTCGATCGGCTCCCTGCTGTCGGCGGTGGGGCGCGGAGCGGTACGCCGCGGGTGGTGACTCCCACCGCGGCATCCGGGCCTACGCCGCCGTGTCGAGGAACGCCGTCACACGCCGGACGAACCACTCCGGGTCGTCGAGCCACGGGTAGTGCCCGGCGCCGGGCTGGACGGTGACCTCGGCGCGCGGAAACGCTTCGGCGGCACGCCGGGCCAAAGCCGGGCTGGGGCCGCCGTCCAGTTCTCCGGCGAGGAACAGCACCGGGGCGCTCAGCGCCGACAGCGCGGCCCGGGTCGCCGGCGGGTCGAAGGCGTCCGGGTCGAAGTAACGGTCGGCGGCCTCGTCGTTGGTCTGCGCCCCCTCGGACCGGGCGTGGGCCCGTGCGGCGTCGTCCCAGCGGCCGTAGAAGAACGGCGCGAGGTCGGTGTCGTAGTCCCGCTCCCCCGCCAGCCAGGCCCGCAGTGCGGCGAACGCCTCCTCGAAGCCCGGCCGCCCCTGCCGCAGCCGGGCCGCGGTCAGCCGGTCCTGGGCGCTCGCCCGCAGCCCCAGCGGCCGCAGGGCGGTGGTGACCAGCGCGAGCCGCGCCAGCCGGTGCGGATGCCGGGCCGCGTACAGGGCGGCGAGGCTGCCGCCCGCCGAGTGCGCGAGCAGGTCCATCCGGTCCAGACCGAGGTGGGCCCGCAGCGCCTCGACGTCGTCCACCAGCCGGTCGCAGCGGTACGTCGCCGGGTCGGCCGGTGCCGCGGAGTTACCGGTGCCGCGCAGGTCCAGCAGGACCAGGCGCCGGTGCCGGCCGAGCCCGCCCAGGTCCCCCAGGTAGGCGGAGGCCCGCATGGGGCCGCCGGGCAGGACGACGAGGGGGTCGCCCGTACCGCGCTCGTGGTAGGCCAGCTCGGTTCCTTCTGCGGCGGTGAGGATCGGCATGCTCGAGAGCATCGGGCGCCGCGCCCGTGAGCCGCAAGGGATTTCCCGGGCCGCCGCGAAAAAGTGCGCCTCTCCCCCTTGCCTGCTCCGCGGTCGCCCTGAATTACTGATCCCCAGCACCTCGACCGAATGATCGGTCGTCCGGATTGGCATGGTTGGTGAGGGAGAAGTCCCGATGGCGGATGCGACGGCGGACCTGCTGGACCAGGGGGAACGGCTCGACCCGGACGCCCTGCGCGCGCTGCAGCTGGAGCGGCTGCGGTCGTCGCTACGGCACGCGTACACGAACGTGCCGTTCTACCGGGAGGCCTTCGACAAGGCGGGCGTGCACCCGGACGACTGCCGCTCGCTTCAGGACCTCGCCAGGTTCCCGTTCACCGTCAAGGCCGACCTGCGCGAGAACTACCCCTTCGGCCTGTTCGCAGTACCCCGCGACCGGATCCGCCGGCTGCACGCCTCCAGCGGCACCACCGGCCGCCCCACCGTCGTCGGCTACACCGACGGCGACCTGTCGCTGTGGGCGGACATGGTGGCCCGCTCGATCCGCGCGGCGGGCGGCCGCCCGGGCGACACCGTCCACATCGCCTACGGCTACGGCCTGTTCACCGGCGGCCTGGGCGCCCACTACGGCGCCGAGCGCCTCGGCTGTACGGTCGTGCCCGCGTCCGGCGGCATGACCGCCCGTCAGGTGCAGCTCATCCAGGACCTCGGGCCGCGGATCATCATGGTGACGCCGTCGTACATGCTCACCCTGCTCGACGAGTTCGAGCGACAGGGCGTCGACCCGCGCTCCACGTCACTGGAGGTGGGCGTCTTCGGCGCCGAGCCGTGGACGCAGGAGATGCGCCGCGAGATCGAGGAGCGGTTCGGCATCGACGCCGTCGACATCTACGGGCTGTCGGAGGTGATCGGCCCCGGCGTGGCACAGGAGTGCGTGGAGACCAAGGACGGCCTGCACATCTGGGAGGATCACTTCTACCCCGAGGTCGTCGACCCGATCACCGGCGAGGTGCTTCCGGACGGGGAGGAGGGCGAGCTGGTGTTCACCTCGCTCACCAAGGAGGCCATGCCGATCGTCCGCTACCGCACCCGGGATCTGTCCCGGCTGCTGCCGGGCACGGCCCGCGTGTTCCGGCGGATGCAGAAGATCACCGGGCGCAGCGACGACATGGTGATCCTGCGCGGCGTGAACCTCTTCCCCACACAGATCGAGGAGATCGTGCTGCGCACCCCGGGTGTCGCGCCGCACTTCCAGCTGCGGCTGACCCGGGAGGGCCGCATGGACGCCCTGACCGTGCGCGCCGAGGCCCGCCCCGACGCCGGTCCGGACACCCGTGAGGCCGCCGCCCGGTCCATCGCTGCGGCCGTCAAGGACGGCGTCGGGGTCTCGGTCGGGGTGGAGATCGTCGACCCGGAGTCCCTGGAACGCTCGGTCGGCAAAATCCGCCGTATCGTCGACCTGCGCCCGCACTGAGGCGGGCGCGCGGCGGTCCGCGCGGGCAGTCCGTGCGAGCGAGCACAGGCGGGTCTCGGGCGGCGCGCGACGGCGACGGGCGCGGGCGCGCGACGGGCGGGCGGCGGGCGGGCGGCGGGCGGGCGGCGGGCGCGCGACGGGCGGGCGGCGGGCGCGCGACGGGCGGGCGGCGGGCGCGCGACGGGCGGGCGGCGGGCGAGCGGCGGGCGCGCGACGGGCGGGCGCGCGACGGGCGGGCGGGCGGCGGGCGGGCGCGGAGACGGGTCTCGGGCGGCCGCGCGGCGGCGACGGGGCGAGAGGCGGCGACAGGCGCGGACGCGGCGGCCGCGCGGCGGGGCCCGCAGTCGTGCGCCCGGGCACCTACGGGCGGGCCGTCGCGCGGGCCACTCAGCCGTACGGGCGGCCGGGAAGCCGGGCAGCCGGTGCCGCAGGCCCGTGCGGGACGACGTCGGCGTACTTCCGCACCCGGCTGGCGTTGCTGACCGCGCTGGTCCGGAGGCCGGTCGCGCTCGACCAGGCGGAGCTGGAGGCGACCGGGGCGGCGACACCGGCACCGCGCACGGCGGACGACCTGGTCGCCGGGATCGCCGCGCTCCCCGAGCGCCGGCTCACCGGAGAGGGGCGGCGCCGCTCCCTCGCCCGTTACGCGTGCGCGCCGGAGAGCGTGCGGCACCCGGAGCTGAGGGAGATCCCGCGGCCGCGTGAGAACGCGGGCCGCGACCTCGTGCGGGCCTTCGTCGCGGCGCACGGGCACGCGGACGTCGAGGAACGCACGCTGACGCGGCTGACCTGCGTGGACGGGCTGGTCTTCGACCGGCTGGTGGGCGGCGGGTCGGTGTGCGCCGAGGAGATCCGGCGGCTGGTGGAGACGGCGCTGCGCTGAGGGCACGGCCCCGCGCCGGGCGTGCCCTCAGCCTCCGGTGAGCCGGTCCCGCAGCTCCCGCTTGAGGATCTTCCCGCTGGCGTTGCGCGGCAGCGCGTCGACGAAGACGACCCGCTTGGGCGCCTTGAACGCGGCGAGCTTCTCCCGCGCGTGGGCGATGAGTTCGGCCTCGGTGACCTCGCCGCGCGCGACGACGACCGCGGTGACGGCCTCGATCCAGCGCTCGTCGGGCAGCCCCACCACCGCCGCCTCGGCGACGGCCTCGTGGGTGTACAGGGCGTCCTCGACCTGGCGGGAGGCGACCAGGACGCCACCGGAGTTGATCACGTCCTTGACCCGGTCGACGATCGTGAAGTAGCCGTCGGCGTCGCGCACCGCGAGGTCGCCGGAGTGGAACCAGCCGTCCCGGAAGGCCGCGGCGCTCTCCTCGGGCTTGTCCCAGTAGCCCTCGCACAACTGCGGGGAGCGGTAGACGATTTCGCCGGGTGTGCCGGCCGGTACGTCCTTGCCGTCCTCGTCGACCACGCGCGCGTCGACGAACAGCACGGGCCGCCCGCAGGAGTCCATGCGCCCCTCGTGCTCGTCGGGTCCCAGCACGGTCGCCAGCGGGCCGATCTCGCTCTGTCCGAAGCAGTTGTAGAAGGCGAGGTGCGGCAGCCGGCCGCGCAGCCGCTCCAGCACGGGCACCGGCATGATCGACGCCCCGTAGTAGGCCTTGCGCAGCCCGTCGAGGTCCCGGGTGGTGAAGTCGGGGTGGTTGGCCAGGGCGATCCACACCGTGGGCGGTGCGAAGAGGCTGTCGCAGCGGCCCGTCTCGACGAGGTCGAACAGCCGCTCCGCGTCGGGGGCGTCGAGGATCACGTTGGTGGCGCCGACGGCGAGGTAGGGCAGCAGGAAGACGTGCATCTGCGCCGAGTGGTACAGCGGCAGCGAGTGCACCGGGCGGTCCCCGGCGCTCAGGTCCAGGGCGGTGATGGCGCTGAGGTACTCGTGGACCAGTGCGCGGTGGGTCATCATCGCGCCCTTGGGCAGGGCGGTGGTGCCGGAGGTGTACAGCAGCTGGACCAGGTCCTCGGCGCGCGGCTCCGGCCCGTCGTACGGCGCGGTCGCGGGCAGCCGGTCGAGCAGCGCGTCGTCCGCGTCGCGCAGGGGCAGCGTCGTGACGCCGTCCGGCAGGTGGCCCGCGAGGGCGGGGTCGGTCAGGACGAGGGAGCTGCCCGACTGGCGGACGAGGTAGGCGAGGTCGTCGCCGGTGAGGTGCTGGTTGACGGGCACGTGCACCAGTCCGGCGCGGGCGCAGCCGAGGAAGGCGATGAGATAGGCGTCGGAGTTGTGGCCGTAGGCGGCGACGCGGTCACCCGGGGCGAGACCCTCGGCCCGCAGCAGGCCCGCCGCGCGGGAGACGGCGTCGTCGAGTTCCTCGTAGGTCCAGGAGCGCTCGCCGTAGGTGACGGCGACGCGCGCGGGGGTGCGGCGGGCGCTGCGGCGCAGCACGCCGTCGACGGTACTGCCGTGTCCGGACGTCATGCCTCATGATCCTCGGCGTACCCGCCGGGGCGGTCAAGAGATCTGCGCGGTCGGGGGACGGCGGCCCGGAGCGCGCGGGCCCCTGCGGTGCGACGGTGACCCCCGGCGATGCGGCCGGACTCTTCAACGCGCCTGCTGTCACGGTGACATACCGGCTGGTACGCTCGGCCGCTCCTTCCCCCGACGATGTTGGGAGGCACGATGCGCACCCGCCTGAGACGAGCCGTCGTCGCGGCCGCGGCCCTGCTCACCGCCGCGTCCGCGCTGCCGGCGGCCGCCGCCGAGCGGCCCGTGAGCCAGGACCGTCCCGCGCACGGCGGTCTGTCCGCCGTCATCCGGTACACCGAGTACGGCATCCCGCACATCCTCGCCCGCTCCTACGCCGGCCTCGGCTTCGGCACCGGCTGGGCGCAGGCCACCGACCAGGTCTGCACGCTGGCCGACGGTTTCGTGACCGTGCGGGGCGAGCGCTCGCGGTACTTCGGCGCCGGCGCCGCGACCGACGGCTCGCTGTCCTCGGCCGCCACCAACCTCTCCAGCGACCTGTACTTCCGCGGCGTACGGGAGGCGGGCACGGTGGAGAAGCTGCTGCGGCAGCCGGCGCCGGCGGGCCCGAGCCGTGACGTGAAGGAGATGATGCGGGGCTTCGCCGCCGGGTACAACACCTGGCTGGCGCGGCACCGGATCACCGACCCGGCCTGCCGGGGCGCCGCCTGGGTGCGCCCGGTGACCGCACTGGACGTGGCCGCGCGCAGTTACGCGCTCGCCGTGCTCGGCGGTGAGGGCCGGGCGATCGACGGGATCACGGCCGCGCAGCCGCCGGCGGCGGGCCCCTCCGGCGCGCAAGGGCCGGACGCCGGGGACGCCGCACGGGCCGCACGGGCGCTGCTCGCCACCGACTCCGCCGAGATGGGATCCAACGCGGTCGCGTTCAGCGGCGCGGCCACCGCGAACGGCCGCGGCCTGCTGCTGGGCAACCCGCACTACCCCTGGCAGGGCGGCCGCCGCTTCTGGCAGTCCCAGCAGACCATCCCCGGCGTGCTGAACGTGTCCGGCGGCTCACTGCTCGGCTCGCCGACGATCTCCATCGGCCACAACGCGTACGTCGCCTGGAGCCACACGGTCGCCACCGGCGTCACCCTGAACCTGCACCAGCTGAGGCTGGATCCGGCCGACCCGATGGTCTACCTCGTCGACGGCCGGCGGGAGCGCATGACGCGGCGGACCGTCACCGTCGCCGTGAACAACGGCGCGCCCGTGACCCGCACGCAGTGGTGGACCCGGTACGGCCCGGTCACCACCTCCCTCGGAGCCACGCTGCCGCTGCCCTGGACGGCCACGACGGCGTACGCCGTGAACGACCCGAACGCGGTCAACCTGCGCGGCGCCGACACCGCCCTCGGCTTCGGCAAGGCCCGCTCCACGGGCGACGTGCTGGCGTCGCTGCGCCGCACCCAGGGCCTGCCGTGGGTGAACACGATCGCCGCCGACTCCCGCGGCCACAGCCTGTACACCCAGTCGCAGGTCCTTCCGCGCGTCACCGACGACCTGGCGCAGCGCTGTCTGACTCCCCTGGGCCGGGCCACCTACCCGGCGTCCGGTCTCGCGGTACTGGACGGTTCGCGCGGCGACTGCGCGCTGGGCAGCGACCCGGACGCCGTGCAGCCCGGCGTGTTCGGGCCCGCGCGGATGCCGGTCCTCAAGGACGCGCCGTACGCGGAGAACTCCAACGACAGCGCCTGGCTGGCCAACGCGGACCGGCCGCTGACCGGTTACGAGCGGATCTTCGGCACCGTCGGCACCGCGCGCACGCTGCGCACCCGGGGGGCGCTGGAGGACGTGGCGGCGATGGCGGCGCGCGGGCAGCTGACGGTGCGGGACCTGCAGGCGCAGCAGTTCGCCGACCGGGTGCCCGCGGGCGACCTCGCCGCGGGGGACGCGGCCAGGGCGTGCGCCGCGCTGCCGGGTTCCACGGCGACCGGCAGCGACGGCCGGGCCGTCGACGTGCGGGAGGCGTGCGGGGTGCTCGCGGCCTGGGACCACACGGTGAACACCTCCAGCCGGGGTGCGCTGCTCTTCGACCGGCTGTGGCGCCGGCTGCCGGCGGCGCAGCTGTGGAAGGTGCCGTTCTCGCCGGCCGATCCGGTGGGCACGCCGAACACGCTGAACACGGACACCCCGGCGTTCGCCACGGCCCTCGCGGACACCGTGGCCGAGCTGCGGGCGGCCGGCATCCCGCTGAACTCCCCGCTGGGCGATCACCAGTTCGTGGTGCGCGGCGGGCAGCGCATCCCGGTGCCCGGAGGCACGGAGTCCCTCGGCGTGTGGAACAAGGTCGAACCGGTGTGGAACGCGGCCGGCGGCGGCTACACCGAGGTGGCGCACGGCTCCAGTTTCATCCAGGCGGTGGGCTGGGACGGCTCGCGCTGCCCGGTGGCCCGCACCCTGCTGACGTACTCCCAGTCCTCGAACCCGGACTCGCCGCACTTCAGCGACCAGACGCGGCTGTTCTCGGAAGGGCGGTGGGTGACCTCCCGCTTCTGCGAGAAGGACATCCTCACCTCGCCGGGGCTGCGGGTGGTCCGGGTCGACGAGAAGGGGTGACGGGCCGGCGCCCGGGGTCCGTCTCCCGGGCGCCGCGCGTTCCGTCGCTCAGCTGCCGCCGACGCCCAAAGCCGCCAGCAGCACCAGCGCCAGGGTCGTCGCGCCGAGGACGCCGTGGGCGGCGACCACGGGGACGGGCAGGTGACGCTCGGGGGGCGCCGTCTCGCCCGACGTTCCCCGGTACACCGGCAGCCAGCGGCCGAACAGGGTGAAGCCGAGCAGGGCCACCGCGACGAGCAGGCCGAAGGACGTCCAGGCCAGGGCGCCCTTGTCGGCGACGAGGTAGACGATCCACACCACCAGTCCGGCGGCGGCGAGCAGGAAGTGACCGAAGACGACGGGCGCGGGCAGGCGGGTCGGCGCCGTCTGCCGCGCCGGGCGCAGGCCGCCGCGGGCGATCCAGCGGGCGAGGAGGACGAGACCGCCGAGAGCGGTGACGATCCAGGCGACGAGAGCGGCGATGTCCATGGGCGATCTCCAGGGGCGTCAGGACGAGGGCCGGCTGCGGTAGCCGTCGGCCTGCGTGGCCTCGTCGGCGACCCGCACGCCGTAGCGGTAGGCGAGTTTTCCGCCGAGATACCCGGACAGGCCGAGGGCGGCGAGGGCGACGGCGGAGAGCGTCAGCTGCCCGGGGCCGACGCCCTCCTGTCCTGCGGTGCCGCCGCTGTGCCGCCAGGCCCAGCCGCCCGCGTAGGCGGCGGTGACGGCGAGGTTCAGCGTCATGTGCACCAGCGCCGTGCGGAAGGCCGGGGTGCCGGCGGGGATCGCGAACAGGTCGAGGAAGCCGACGCAGGCCGCCGCCAGCGCGCCGAGCACCCCGATGGCGATCAGCCACAGGGAGCCCTGGACCAGGAAAGCGGGCCGGTGGACGACGTGGGAGGCGATGTCGAAGACCAGGCTGCTCACCCAGGCACCGATCGGCACCGTGACCAGGATCGGGTGGAAGGGGTGACCGTACGGCCCCGCCAGCGCACCGCTGACCGGCTGCTTGGCCTGACGAAGATCAGTGTTCACGGACATACCGGCACCTCACCTGCGAGGTATTTCACCAATGATTGTTGGCCTTATTACCGTGGCGGGTCAAGCCCGGCGTCAACCCGGACGTCACGGAGTTACCGTGGGCGCGTGACGTTCGATTCCTCCGCCGCCGCCGGCGGCGGGCCGGCCCCGACCACGACCGATTCCGTGGCCGCGCTCGCCGTCCTGGCCGACGAGTCACGGCGGCGGCTGTTCGACTTCGTGCGGCGGGCCCGGCGCCCGGTGACCCGGGAGGAGGCGTCGGCGGCGGTCGGGATCTCCCGCAAGCTGGCCGCCTTCCACCTGGACAAGCTCGTCGACTCCGGGCTGCTGCAGGCCCGGCACGGAGGGCACGGACCGCGCCGCGTGGGGCGCGCCCCGAAGGTGTACGAGCCCAGCGCGCAGACGCTGGAGATCACCCTGCCGCCGCGCCGGCACGAACTGCTGGCCTCCCTGCTGACCGAGGCGGTGACCGCGGTGCAGCCGGGCGAGAGCGCCCACGAGGCCGCGCTGCGCATCGCCCGGGAGCGCGGCGCGTCGCTGGGCGCCGGGGCGCGCGGAGGAGATGTGAACGCGTTCCTGGAGTCCCTCGGGTTCGAGCCCGCCGACGACGGCAGCGGCCGTACGGTGCTGTACAACTGCCCGTTCCACCCCGTGGCCGCGCAGGCGCCGGAGCTGGTGTGCGGGATGAACCACGCCTTCCTGTGCGGCTACCTCGCCGCCTCCGGACACCCGCGCACCACGGCGGTGCTGGAACCGCACGCCGGCGTGTGCTGCGTCGAACTGGTCGACGGCGACGCCGGTCCCGGCGAGAGCACCGCGACCCCCTCCTGCGAGCGCGACACCGCCGACCACGCGTAACAGGGCGGCGGCTCTCGACACCCTCCCCCACCCCGCCGGTTTTTCCGTGCGCTGCACACCCGTTGACATGTCCACAGGACTGACGGGAAAGTTTCATCCGGCTCCACGATCACGGAAAGATACTTTCAGGGGTTGGGTGGGAGGCAGCGGTGGGCGGACTGACGCGACGTCAACTCGGGACGGCGGCAGCGGCATGGGGTGGCGCTCTGGCTTTCGTGCCGTTCCCGGCGGGGCCGGCCGCGGCCGCCGAGCCGCGCGGCGGCGGGCCGACGCTGCGGCACGGGCCGGCCGAGCGCGCCGGACTGCTCGACGGGCATCTGCGCCGGCTCGTGACCGACGCGAGGACCTTCCTCGACCCCTCCCCCAAGCACCCCTGGTACGCGGGCGCGGTACTGCTCGCCGGGCGCGGCGGCACCGTCGCGCTGCACGAGCCGATCGGCATGGCGGTGCGCTACCGGGCGTACGACGAGAAGACCGACACCGGCGTCGAGTTCCCGCCCGAGCAGCAGATCCCCATGGCCCGCGACACCATCGTCGACCTGGCGTCGGTGTCCAAACTCTTCACCTCGCTGCTGGCCGTGCAGCAGATCGAGCGCGGCGCGCTGCGGCTGGAGGCCCCGGTCGCCTCGTACGTGCCGGAGTTCGCAGCCGCGGGCAAGCAGGAAGTGACGATCCGTCAGCTCCTCACCCACACGTCGGGCTTCCGCGCGTGGATACCGCTGTACAACGCGCCGACGCGGGAGGAGAAGCTGCGGCTGATCTACAACGAGGCGCCGCTCAACGCGCCGGGCACCGCCTACCTCTACTCCGACCTGAACATGATCTCCCTCCAGCTCGTCCTGGAGCGGATCACCGGGCGTCCGCTGGACACGCTGCTGCACGAGGAGATCACCGGCCCCCTCGGCCTGACGCGCACCCGCTACAACCCGCCGGCCTCCTGGAAACCGGTGATCGCCGCCACCGAGGACGCCCGCAGACCGTGGTCCGGGCTCGACCGGGGGCTGGTGTGGGGCGAGGTGCACGACGAGAACGCCTACAGCCTGGGCGGGGTCGCGGGTCACGCGGGCGTGTTCTCCTGCGCCTGGGACCTGGCCGTGCTCGCGCGCACGCTGCTCAACGGCGGCGGCTACGGCCGGGTCCGCATCCTGCGTCCGCAGTCCGTGGAGCTGATGTTCACGGACTTCAACACCGCCTTCCCCGGGGACGAGCACGGGCTGGGCTTCGAGCTCTACCAGCACTGGTACATGGGCGCGATGGCCACCCCGCGCACCGCCGGCCACACCGGCTTCACCGGTACGTCGCTGGTACTGGACCCGACGACCGACTCGTTCCTCGTGGTGCTCGGCAACTCCGTTCATCCCGTGCGCACGTGGCGCTCGGGTTCCGCGCCGCGGGTGGCCGCCGGGAACAACCTGGCGCGCGCCGTGCCGGTCCGGCCGCGGCAGGGCCGTACCGCCTGGTTCTCCGGGATGGCGAGCGCGGCCTCCGCCACGCTCACGCTGCCGCCGCTGGACACGTCGGCGGACGGTTCGCGGCTGACGTGCGCGCTGTGGTGGGACACCGAGCCGCAGTCGGACGTCCTGGCGCTGGAGGCGTCCACGGACGGCGGCGGCACCTGGCAGCCGGTGCCGTTCACCACGGCCGGCGAGGGCGACGGCCACCCCCAGGACCACCCGGCCGGCACGGTCACCGGCTGGTCGGGGCGCACCTGGCACCGGCTGACGGCGGTCCTGCCGCCCGCCCGGTCCCTCACCGTGCGCTGGCGCTACGGCACCGACCGGCTCTACGTGGGCCGGGGAGCGTACGTCGACGCGCTGCGCGTCGAGACGCCGGCCGGCCCGGCCTTCGACGACCGCCGCCCCGCGGACGCGGCACGGATCGAGACGAGGGGCTGGGCGGCGTCGGCGGACTAGGGCTCGCGCGACTTGGGCCCGTGTGACGGGGGCACGCGGGTGTGCAGATGGCCCGTTTCCGGGAACGCGGGCGGGCTCGCGGGCAGAACGGTCTCCAGCCCGTAGCCGGCCTTCTCCGCCACCCGGCAGGAGGCGAGGTTGTCCGTCCGGTGCAGCAGGTCCAGGCGCGTCAGGCCCAGGGACGTGAAGGCCCAGCCGGTGAGGGCGCGCAGGGCCCGGGGCGCCACGGCACGGCCGCGGGCGTGGGCGACGGTCCAGTAGCCGACCTCGGCGCCGGCGGCGGTCCGCTTGAGGACGACATGACCCGCCAGCGTCTCGTCGGCTCCGGCCGGCTCCACGACGGCGAAGGCCAGGCGCTCGCCGCTGTCCCAGCCGCTGCGCTGGTCCGCCACCCAGCGGGCCCCGCTCTCCTCGTCGTGCACGAGCGCGGTGATCCACTGGCGCAGTACCGCGTCCCGGTGGGCCTCGACCAGCTGCGGCACGTCACGCGGAACCCAGGGCCTCAGCACCAGGGCCGACGCGCCCTCGGCCGCTTCTGTCCGAAGCACGACGGTGGTCTTGTCCACCTGCCGAGCCTACGCGGTCGGGGACGCGCCGGGGACACGGACGGCCAGGAGTGGAAGACAGCCTTCTGCACCTCGTTCGGGCCGTCGAAGTGATCCTTGTTGAGGCGGTCGGGTACCCATAGGGCTGCGGCCCATTCACCTCGGCTGTCGCCGTCCGTGCGCCGCCCTTCCCAGCGGCCCGGCCGGCCCAGGCCGACGCCGCGGGCGCCGCGGCCCGCCCGGCCCGCCCGGTGCGGCGGGTGCGGCGGGTGCGGCGGGTGCGGCGGGCTATCGCCCCGCTTTGTGCGGTGCGGGGCGGGCGGCCGGGCCGAGTCGGTCGACCGCGCGCAGGATGTGTTTCGGCGGCAGTTGCCAGCGCAGATCCGCGGGTATGCCGCGCAGCAGGGCGCCGGTCACGCGCAGTCGCCGGGTCACGGCGGCGGGTGCGGGGACCGGTCTGCCGTACAGCGCGTGGGCGTACGGCGGCAGGGCGGCGTACGCCAGCAGCGCCACGCGCCGCCACAGCACCTCGCGCGCCGGGACGAGCAGGGGGTGCGTCGGCGGGCGGAGGAGGAAGCCGTCCACGGCGCGCGCCTCGGGCGTGGCGGCGAGCTGCGGCCGGACCTGCTCGAAGTAGGCGGCGAGCTGGGCCCGGTCGGCGGGTACGGCGCCCGGGTCGAGGCCGACCAGGCGGGCGCCGGCGCGGTGTTCCGCGAGGTAGCGGTCGGCGGCGGCGTCGGTGAGCGGGAAGCCCGAGCGGCGCAGCACGTGCAGGTAGGAGTCGATCTCGGCGCAGTGCACCCACAGCAGCAGCTCGGGGTCGTCGATGCGGTACCGCTCCCCCGTCGCCGGGTCGGTGGCCGTGAGCCGGCGGTGGATGCCCCGGACGCGCTCACCGGCCCGTTCGGCGGCCTCGCGGGTGCCGTAGGTCGTCGTACCGACGAAGTGCGCCGTGCGCCGCAGCCGCCCCCACGCGTCGCGCCGGAAGTCGCTGTTCTGCGTCACGCCGCGCACCGCGCGCGGGTGCAGGGCCTGGAGGTAGAGGGCGCGGATGCCGGCGACCCACATCATCGGGTCGCCGTGCATCTGCCAGGTCACCGAGTCGGGTCCGAACAGACCCGGGTCGGCGTCGCTCATGTGATCCTCCTCGGCGGTCTCCGGGAGTCGGGCGGTGGTGGCGCCTTGAGGAGTCAGGCGGCCCGGAAGTCCATCAGCAGATGACCCGACGGTGTCGTGCGGACCTCGGCCGGGGCCAGCCCGGCCGCCGCGGCGAGCGCCGTGTACTCCTCGACGGCGCGTTCGCGCCCGCCGGAGATCACCAGCATGCGCAGGTCCATCTCGGCGAACATGGCCGCGTCGTCGCCCGCCCTGCCGTGCGTCTCGACCAGGAGGACCCGGCCGTCCGGGCCGGCGGCCTCGGCGCACCGGCGCAGCACGGCGACGGCCGGCTCGTCGGCCCAGTCGTGGATGACGGCGCTGAGCACGTACACGTCACCCCCGGCGGGCAGCGGGTCGAAGAAGCTCTGCCCGGCGAACGCGCACCGCTCCTCCAGGCCGCGCTCGGCCAGGAACCGGCGTCCGCGGTCGACGGTCTCCGGCAGGTCGACCAGGGTGCCGCGCAGTCCGGGATGCGCGCCGAGGACCTCGGCCAGCAGCGCGCCGGTACCCCCTCCGACGTCGATCACGTGCCGCACCCCGGACCAGTCGTAGGCGGTGGCGGCCGTTCGGCGCAGCGAGTGCGCCATCGTCGCGTCGAAGGAGGCCGCGAGGTCGGGGTCGGTGGCGAGGTGGTCCCAGAAGGGGGCGCCGAAGACCTCCTCCCAGGCGGGCCGCCCGGTGCGGACGGTGTGCAGCAGCCCGGTGAACACCAGGTCCATCCGGCCGCCGAAACCGTCCAGGTCGAACCAGGCCCGCATGCCCGCCGGATGGTCCGAGCGCAGCAGCTCGGCCCGCTCGTCGAGGACGAACCGCCCCGGGGACGCCTCCTCGAACATCCCGTGCCGGGCGAGGTGGCGCAGCAGCCGGCCGAGAGCGTCGGCGTCGGCGCCGGTGCGCTCCGCCAGCTCGTCCACCTGCTCGGTGCCCGCGGCGATCAGATCGGCCAGGCGCAGGGTGGCGGCCACCCGGACCGCCATGGGGGTCACCAGGTCCACGAGCGGAGCCAGCAGCTGCCAGTCCGAGGGTTCGCTGCGGTGCGACGGCATCCGCCCATGCTAGCGACGGCGTTGATAGCGTGCCCGCATGACGACGTGCGCCGAATGCGGTTTCGAGTACGACCTCTCCCTGGCCTCCTCGGCGCCGAAGCTCGCCCTGGACGACGCGGACGCGTACGGACGGCTGCTGCGGGCGGACGCGGCGGTGCTGCGGCGGCGTCCGGCGCCCGGCGTCTGGTCGCCCCTGGAGTACGCCTGCCATGTCCGGGACGTGCTGCTCGTGCAGCGGGAGCGGGCGCTGGCCGCGCTGCGTGCGGACACGCCGGTCGCCGAGCCGATGGGGCGGGACGAGCGGGTCGCACACGACGGGTACGCCGAGCAGGACCCGGCCGACGTCGCGCGTCAACTGCGCGACGGCGCCCTGATGTTCGGGCACGTCCTCGGCCGGCTGGAGCCCGCCGGCTGGGAGCGCACCCTCGTGTACACCTTCCCCGAGCGCGCGGAGCGCTCGCTGCGCTGGCTGGCCGTGCACACCCTGCACGAACTGCGCCACCACCTGCTCGACGTGCGCCGCGCCGTCGACGAGGCACAGGGCGTGCGCCGCGCGGTGGAAGCACAGGACGTGCGCGGCGCCGTCGAAGCTCAGAACGCGTCCCACTCGTAGGAGTCCCGGGCCACCTCCGTTGTCCGAGGGGCACCTGAACGGCGCCGTGAACGGGGTCAGGCGAGCGTGCGGAGGAAGTCCGAGCACGCCCGTGCGCAGTCCCGGCAGTGCCGTGCCGTGTCCTCGGCCCCCGCATGGCGGTCGAAGACGTGGGCCGCTTCCAGGCAGACGGTCCGGCACCACTCCACCTGCACGCGGATGCCGGCCTCGTCCACACTGTTCTGCTCGGACAGCACGCGGCAGGTGGCATCGCACACCTCGGCGCACATGATGCCCTTGCGTCGTGTCAGTTCCTGCTCCTCGGTCCCTCCCGGGTCCACCAGGCTCGCCCGCAGCGCGCAGGCCCTGGCGCACTCGGTGCACGCCTGGGCACAGGCGAAGCGGTCCTCGAGGAACCGTATGAGCTCCTGCTGGGTCGTCGTCGAAGTCACGCCCTGCGGGTAGCCGGTGCCCCCGGCACCAAACCCGGCCGGGGCCGGGCCCTCACTCGCTGTCAAGCCGTCGCGGCGCGCCCGTTAGCGCGTCGTCGGCGCGGGCACCCGGACGGTCCCGGAAGCCGCACCCGAGGAGGTGAGTGACGTGCCCGGACGACAGGAACTGCCGTCCACCCTGGAGCGCTCCTCGAAGGACGCGCAGGAGACCTGGATCAAGGCGCACGACTCCGCCGTCGAGAGTTACGGCGAGGGCGAGCGGGCCCACCGGGTCGCCTACGGGGCGCTCAAGCACACCCACGAGAAGGTCGGCGACCACTGGGAGCGCAAGGAGGGCGGCCGCAAGGGCCCCTCGGACCCGCGCTCGGCCCGGCCCCGGCAGCAGGGCGGCCGCAGCGGCGAGGGCGTCGACGAGCAGGCCACGAAGGAACACCTCTACGACCTCGCGCGGCGACTGGACGTCGAGGGCCGCTCGCGGATGTCGAAGTCTGAGCTGCTGGACGCCGTCCGCAAGGCCAACCGCTCCCGGACCCGGCAATCCCGTTCGGCCTGACCCTGGTAGCGAACCGGTTTCAGGGGTATTCGTGGGATATGAGCAGCGCAATGATGCAGATGGCCGCCGTGAGCGGCGCTCTCGTCCTGGGTCCCGTCATCATCGGGGTCTTCCTCGTGGGAGGACTGATCGGCGCCTTCTGGTTCGGTGATGTCTTCAAGAGCCACGAGCCGCCCCCGCCGCGTCCCGAGGAGCAGCCGCATCTGCCCCCGGGCGGCGCGGTCCACGGCATACAGGAGAACCGGGAACCGGAGGAGGTGCCCCACGACGGCCGCCGCCGGCTCCCGCACGAGTTCGGCAACCTCGGCACCCGGACGAGCGAGTCGCAGGAACGGCCGAAGTGGGGCAAGGGCTCCAGCGGCTCGTTCGGCGGAGGCGGCCTGGGCGCCCACTGAGGCCCCGGCACCCCACGGCCGTACGCCCCGCACCGGCGGGGCGCGCGGCCGCCGGGAGCCACCCGCCCGGACCCGCGCCCGAAGCGACCGGACCTGGCCGACCTGAACGGCTCCCCCTGCGCCCCTGCCGTCCCGGAATCTCTTCCGGGTGGCGGGGGCGCTCGTGTGACGGGGGGCGTGTGCAGGCGGTGCAGGCGTCTGCGGACGGCCGTGAGCACCCGGGGTCCACGGCGTGTGCGGCTGGGACCGGCTCAGGGACTGTGCCGGAACACCCCGCCCCCGGGACGAGCTGGAGTGCTGAGGGGCGGCGGACCGGGGCGCCGGTCCCCGCTCAGCCCGCCGCGGCCGTCCGGGCAGCCGTCAGCGCCTGTTCGGCGTAGGCGCGGCCGAACAGGACGGCGTGCACCAGCAGCGGGAAGAGCTGATGGAGGGCGATACGCTCGCGCCGGCCCGCGGCGAGCGGTGCCGCGTCCTGGTAGCCCTCCAGCACCCGCTGAAGGTGGGGACAGCCGAACAGGTGCAGCATCGCGAGATCGGTCTCGCGGTGTCCGCCGTGCGCGGCCGGATCGATCACCCAGGCGTGCCCGTCGGCTCCCCACACCACGTTGCCGTTCCACAGATCGCCGTGCAACCGCGCGGGCGGCTCGGCGGGCCCGGCCAGCTCGGGCAGCCGCTCGCAGACCCGCTCGACCACCGGCGCCTCCGTCGAGCGGACGGTCCCCTGGTCGACGGCGCGCCGCAGATAGGGCAGGACCCGGTGTTCGGCGTACCAACGCGGCCAGTGCGCGCCGGTGGCGTTGCGCATCGGGGCCCGGCCGATCCAGGCGTCCCGTGGCCCGCCGGGCGGCGCGGCGCCGAAGGCGGGGGCGCCGGCGGCGTGCAGAGCGGCCAGCTCGCGCCCGAAGCGGACCGCCGCCTCGGCGGTGGGCGGCCCCTCGGGCACGCGGTCGCTCACCAGCCAGCGCTCGTCCTGCCCGTGCACCACGGGCACCGGTACGGCGCCGGCGTCGGCCAGCCAGCGCAGTCCGGCCGCCTCGGCGCGCACCGCACCGGGCTCGTCACCGTGTTTGACCATCACCACGCGCCCGTCGTCCAGCGCGATCTCGGCGAGCGCCCCGGACAGCCGCCGCTGCCCGGTCACCCGCGCGCCGGTGAACCGGGCTGCCACGGACCCGGCATCCAGGCCGTCGGAGCTGTTCCCCACGGCGCCCAGGGTACGGCCGTACACCGGGCCACCGGGCCGTGGATCCACACGGAAGATGGCGCTCCGGTTGACGTTCCGGCTCTGGACGTCCAGCATCAAATCACTACGGTCGCATGCAAAACGCCCCATCGTCACCACACCCATCCCCCCTCAGAAGGTGGAGGCGGTGCTCCATGGCAGACAGGACGACCGCCAGAGGAATGACCGGCGAGCTGGTCGCGGAATTCCTCGGCACCATGATCCTCATCCTCTTCGGCGTCGGCGTGGTCGCCCAGGTCGTGGCCGGCGGACTCGGAAATCACGACAGCATCACCTGGGCCTGGGGTCTCGGCGTCACTTTCGGTGTGTACGTCGCCGCCCGGATCAGCGGTGCGCATCTCAATCCCGCCGTGACCGTGGCCCTGGCCTGTTTCAAGGGCTTCTCCTGGCGCAAGGTCCTGCCGTACGCGGTGGCCCAGACGGCCGGCGCGTTCGTCGCCGCGCTGATCGTGCGCTGGAACTACACGGAGGTCCTGGCCAAGTTCGACCCCGGCCACACCATCAAGTCGCAGTTCGTCTTCTCGACCCTGCCCGGCAACGGCGCCGCCCCGGTGAGCGAGTGGGGTGCGCTGCGTGACCAGGTGATCGGCACCGCCCTCCTGGTGCTGCTGATCTTCGCGGTCACCGACCTGCTCAACACCCCGCCCGGCGCCAACCTCGCGCCGTTCATCATCGGCCTCATCGTCGTGGCGATCGGCATGGCCTGGGGCACGGACGCCGGGTACGCCATCAACCCGGCCCGTGACCTCGGTCCCCGGCTGGCGAGTTACATCACGGGGTACGGCACCGCCTGGAGAGACCAGTACGGCAATTTCTACTGGTGGGTGCCCATCGTCGGACCGCTCGTCGGCGGTGTGGTCGGCGCCGCGCTGTACCGGTTCATGATCACTCCGTATCTGGCGCGCGGGGTGGAGGAACAGGAACCGGGCCGCATTCCCTCGCCCGACGCAGGTCCCGAATAGACGGCCGCCGCAGGCGTCCGTGCAGCACTCCGAGGACGATCGCCGCGCCCACCGCGACCAGATGTTCGCGTCCGGCCAGGTTGGGAACGGCGATCGACTCCCACACCATCGATCCGCCGGTGAGCGTGAACAGCACGGGGGCCCGGCGGGTCACCGCCATGTACGTGAACAGCCCCACGACCGCCGCCGAGGGGCCGGTGTCGAGCACCTGGCCGGCCTGCGGCGGCAGGCCCAGTCCCCACCAGCCGGGACCGAGCGCGAGCATCACCCGGGCCGCGAGCGTCCCGGCGAGCGTGGTTGCGTAGGCCACGGCCAGCGTCCGGGCCCGGCCGAGCGCCAGCTCGGCCAGCGCGAACGCCAGGAACAGCGACGTGAGGCCCGCCCACACCGGCAGGTCCAGCGCCGGCACGTACAGCGACACGGGCGTGCGCAGCAGGGCCAGCCACAGCGGCAGGTCGCCCCGGACGCCGCCGAGGACGCGCACGGCCGTCGCGCCCATCGGGTGCTGCGCGATCGCGTGGAAGAAGATCACCCCGACGCACGCCACGCACCCCAGCAGCAGCGCCCCCGGCCCCCGGCAAAAGAGCCGGACGACCGGGTCGGCCACGATGCCGCGGAACTCGTGCCACAGCATCCGCCCGACGAAGGCGGCCGCGCGGCGCGGCAGTCCCCGCCGCCCCTCGCGCTCGTTCTCCCGTGCCGCGGCCGGCAACGATCCGCCGCCGCCCGTCCCTTCCCCCTGTGGACGTCCTTCGCCCCGGTACACACCCGCCCCCTGACGCGGGGTACGACCCCGCCGCCCCCTCCAGCACGACCACCGCCATCGTAGGGAAGGCTCCCCCGCCGGCCTGATCACCGCCGGCCGGACGCCGGGGCGTTTCCCGTTCGCGCCCCGCAGGTTACCGTTCGGTAGACGACGGACTCCCGGAGGTGCGCCGTATGACGCTCGACCGTTCCGCGGGGCTGGCCGAGACCGCCCGCGCACTGGCCGCGGGCGAGGTGAGCGCGCGGGAGCTGGCCGAGCGCACGCTGGAACGGATCGAGGCGTCACAGGCGACGGTGAACGCGTTCCGGATCGTGCGGGCCAAGGCCGCGCTCGCCGAGGCCGACGCGGCGGACCGGGAGCTGGCCGCGGGGGTGCGCAGACCGCTGCTGGGGGTGCCGGTCGCGGTCAAGGACGACATGGATGTGGCGGGCGAGCCGACCGCGTTCGGCTGCTGCGGCGACTTCCCGCCGGTCGCCGAGGACGGGGAGGCGGTACGGCGGCTGCGCGCGGCCGGCGCGGTGATCGTCGGCAAGACCAACACCTGCGAGTTCGGGCAGTGGCCGCACACCGAGGGGCCCGCGTTCGGCGCCACCCGCAACCCGTGGAGCCCCGAGCACACGCCGGGCGGGTCCTCCGGCGGGTCCGCGGCCGCCGTAGCCGCCGGGCTGGTGCCGGCCGCGCTCGGCTCGGACGGCGCCGGCTCGGTGCGCATCCCGGCCGCCTGGACCCATCTCGTCGGCATCAAGCCGCAGCGCGGCCGTATCTCCACCTGGCCGCGCGGTGAGTCCTTCCAGGGCATCACCGTCAACGGCACCCTGGCCCGCACGGTCGCCGACGCCGCGCTGCTGCTGGACGCGGCGAGCGGCAACCACGCGCGCGACCCGCACCGGCCGCCCGCGCTCACGGTGTCCGACGCGGTCGGCCGCGACCCGGGGCGGTTGCGCGTCGCGCTGTCGCTGAAGCCGCCGTTCACCGCGGTACCGGCCCGGCTGCGGCCCGAGGTGCGCGCCCGGGTCGTCGAACTCGCAGAGCAGCTCGCGGCGTTGGGGCACGTGGTGGAGGAGGCCGATCCGCCGTACGGGCAGATCGGGCTGACCTTCGTGCCGCGCGCCACCGCCGGCATCGCCGAACGCGTCGCCGAGGCGCCCTTCCCCGGCCTGCTCGACGCCCGCACCCGGGGCGCCGCCCGGCTGGGCCGGCTGCTGGGCGGGGTGCCGCTGCGGGCGGCCCGCCGGGCGGAGGCGCTGCTGCACCGCCGTATCGGCGCCTTCTTCACGTCGTACGACGTGATCCTCGCGCCCACCACGGCCGCTCCCCCGCCCCGCATCGGCGCCCTGCACGCGCTGGGCGGATTCGCCACCGACCGGGCGATGATCGCGGCCTGCCCCTACGCCTGGCCGTGGAACGTGCTCGGCTGGCCCGGCGTCAACGTGCCCGCCGGGTTCACCGGCGGCGGGCTGCCGGTGGGCGCCCAGTTGCTCGGGCCCGCCCACAGCGAACCGCTGCTGGTGTCGCTGGCGGCCCAGTTGGAGGCGCAGGCGCGCTGGCACGAACGGTGGCCGCCCCGGGCATAGGCCGCGCCGGGACCCTGCCCGTACGCTGTGACCATGGACGATGCGTCGATGGTCGGGCTCATGGGGCGGGTCACCGGTACGGTCGGGCCCGGACTGGTCGGCGAGGTGATCGTCCGGGTGCGCGGCGGCGCCGAGCACTTCCTCGCCCACCCCGCCGCCGGAGCCGGCCGCCTGGAGCGCGGCACGGTCGTGATGGTGGTCGAGTACCTGCCCCCGCGGACCGTCTACGTGACGGCGGCGTACGACAGTTGAGCCCGCTGCGGCGCAGGTGAGAGCGCCTGCGTCAAGATTGCGACAAGGATGCGCGGACGTCTTCCCGCGCGGCTCCGCCGGGCGCACACTCCCTTCGTTCGGTGCCGAAAGGGCACCATGCAAAGGGGGCGAATGCCGATGGTCGTCGGCGTCGTTGCGGGGACGGTCGTCGTTGCCGTCCTGCTTCTTGTCGGTCTGTTCAAGCTCATGTGGCGCGTCGCGGAACCGAACGAGGCGCTCGTCATCTCCGGCTCCAAGCACCGCACGGAGGGCCTGGAGGAGGGCATGGGCTTCCGCATCGTCACCGGGCGCGGCACGCTGGTGCTGCCCGGGGTGCAGGCGGTGCGCAGGCTCTCCCTGGACCTGAACGAGACCGAGCTGCACGTGGACTGCGTGACCCATCAGGGCATTCCGCTGAAGGTGCGCGGCGTGGTCATCTTCAAGGTGGGCGACGACTTCGTGTCGATCGCGAACGCGGCCCGCCGGTTCCTGGACCAGCAGAAGCTGATGTCGGACCGGGTGCACAACGTCTTCGCCGGTCATCTGCGGTCCATCGTGGGCGGGTTGACGGTCGAGGACATGATCCGCGACCGGGAGAAGCTGACGGGCCAGACGCGTGCCGCGTGCGGCACGGAGATGGAGAAGCTGGGCTTGATCGTGGACTCGCTGCAGATCCACGAGATCGAGGACCCGACCGGATACATCCAGAACCTGGCGATGCCGCACGCGGCGGCCGTGCAGCGGGACGCGCGGATCGCGCAGGCCGAGGCCAACCGGCTGGCGACGGAGGCCGAGCAGCAGTCGTTCGCGCGGATGGCGGAGGCGACCCGGGACAGCGAGATCCTGCAGGCCGGCTACCAGGCCGAGCGGGACAAGGCGGCCGCGAAGGCCCGGCAGGCCGGGCCGCTCGCCGAGGCCGGGGCCCGGCAGGAGGTCGTCGTGCAGGAGACCCGGGTCGCCGAGCTGGAGGCGCACCGCCGCGAGCAGCAGCTCCAGGCCGACGTGCGCAAGCCGGCCGACGCACGCGCCTACGAGACCCGCACGCTGGCCGAGGCCGAGCGTGACGCGCGGATCTCGGCGGCGCAGGCCAAGGCGCAGGAGACGGAGTTGGCCGCGGCGGCCGAGGCGACCCGGGTCAAGACGGCCGCGGGCGCGGAGGCCGAGGCGACCCAGGCGCGCGGTCAGGCCAGTGCCGCCGCCACCCGGGCCACCGGTGAGGCCGAGGCGGCCGCCGCCCAGGCCAAGGGGCTCGCACAGGCGGAGGCGGCCAAGGCCAAGGGGCTCGCCGAGGCCGAGGCCATCAAGGCGCGGGCCGCCGCGCTCGCCGAGAACCAGGAGGCGGTCGTCGCCCAGCAACTCGCCGAGAAGTGGCCGGAGATCGTCCAGGCCGGGGCGTCCGCTTTCGGCAACGTGGACAACATGGTGCTGCTCAACGGCGCCGACGGCATGGCGGACGTGTTCGCCAAGGCGCTCACCATGGGCGGCACGGGTCTGGGACTGGCCCGCCAGTTGCTGGCGTCGATGAACGCCGACGGCCCGAATCCGGCCGGTCCGTCCGTGAACGGTGCGGCGCCCCGACCGCCGCAGAGGGTGCCGGTCCAGGACGCGTGAGGCGCTGATCGCGCGGTCACGGGGGACGCTCTAGGGTGCCCCCCGTGACTGCTTTCACCGAAGAGAACGTCCCCGGCCGTTACGGCCCCACCGCCACCACCGAGGCCGACCCGCGCGAGGTGGGCCGGGTGCGCACCGAGTACTCCCCCGCCCACGACGGCGATCCCGACCCCGGCGAGATCGTGTGGACGTGGGTGCCCTTCGAGGAGAACGACGGCCGGGGCAAGGACCGGCCGGTGCTGGTCGTCGCGCGCGAGGCGGCCGGCACCTTGCTGGCCGTGCGGCTGTCGAGCAAGCGGCATGACGGCAACCGGGAGTGGGTGGCGATCGGCAGCGGGCCGTGGGACCGCGCCGGGCGCGAGTCGTGGGTGGACGTGGACCGCGTGCTGCGGCTGCACGAGGAGGGCATGCGCCGCGAGGCGTGCGCCCTGGACCGTATGCGTTTCGACCTGGTCCGCAGGCGGCTGGCGGAGCGCTACGGCTGGACCTGAGCCGCCACGCCCTCGAAGCAGCGCTCGAACGCCGCGCGGGTGTCGCCCTTGCGGTCCAGGACGCCGAAGACCACGTGCTCGAACCGGTGGGCGAACCGCCCGCCGGGGACCAGCAGCGACCGGAACGCCCCGGCCACCTGAGCCGGGTCGTTGCGGAACACCCCGCAACCCCAGGCGCCCAGCACCAGGCGCCGGTAGCCGTGCGCGGCGGCCGTCTCCAGCACCCGCTCGGCCCGCACCGCGAGGGCGCGGGGCAGCTCGGCAGCGCGCTCGGGGACGGTGCGCAGGATCACGCCGGCGTTGGGCGCCGCGGAGGACAGGAAGCCGACCCGGTACGGCTCGTCCAGCAGGCGGCCCCGGTCGTCGCGGAAGACCGGCACGGCCGGGGCGTGGATGACGCGGTCCGTGTAGAACGGGTCGCGGTGGGTGCGGTGGTGGTCGTAGAACTCCGGCGCCCGCAGCAGGCAGGTGTACAGCGCGGAGGCCCGGCACAGGGCCTCCTCCTGGGCCTGCGCCCCGTTCAGGTAGCCGCCGCCGGGATTGCGGGCGGAGGCGAAGTCCAGGACGGCCACCGGGTGGTCGGCGAGGCGGCGGGCGGCCTCCAGGCTGCTCTCGCCGGTGACCTCGATCGTCACGTCGGCGGGCGGCGCCCCGGGCACGGGCACCGGCTCCGGGCCGAGCATCCGCGTGTCCTGCCGCGCCGCCTCGATCGCCTGCGCGAGGGACACCGTGTGCCCGTCCGCCCGGACGTAGCGGCCCGCCTCGACGATCTTCTCCGTCTCCCGCGCGATGCCGCGCAGCCGCGCGCTCACGGCGTCACCCCCGTGGACGCCACGAGCGCGCCCTCCCCCGTCGTGCTCATGCACGCATCCTGAGCGATGCTGGTCGTGGGTTGCAACGCGTTTTCCCGGGCGTGGAACGCGGCGGAAAACCTGCTTGAAAGGAACCTTACGAAGCCCGGAACGTGTCGCCTGGCACTCTTGTGCGAATCGGCAGGAGCGTCTTGGGTGGGACGAGCGCGCCGCGCCCGGAGCACCCGGAGCCGGACCGGCAGCATGGTGGACTCTCAGGAGGATCCCGACATGTCCGATTCGTCGACCACCTCGGCGGGTGACTGTACGGAGCACCGCGAGCCCCGTACCCGTGTCACCGAGGCCGAGGTGGAAGCCCTGGTCAGGGGCATCTGCTTCAAGACCGGACCACCCCGTCGGCTCGGGGTGGAAGTGGAATGGCTGGTCCACGAGGAGCGCGAGCCGCAGCTGCCCGTGACACCCGACCGGCTCGACGCGGCCTACGCCGCACTGCGGGGCGTGCCCCTGGGCTCGGCCCTCACCGTGGAACCCGGCGGCCAGCTGGAGCTGAGCTCGCCGCCCGCCGCCTCCCTGATGGAGTGCGTCGGCACCGTCTCCGCCGACCTCGCCGCCGTCCGCGCCGTACTGCGCCGTGACGGCCTGGTCCTGGCCGGCATCGGCCACGAACCCTGGCACTCGCCGCGCCGGTACCTGCGCGAACCGCGCTACGACGCCATGGAGACCTCGCTGGACCGCACCGGGCCGGCCGGCCGCGCCATGATGCGCGCCTCCGCCTCCGTGCAGGTCTGCGTGGACGCCGGGCACGAGGAGCCCGGTCCGCTGGGCCACGGGCGCCGCTGGTGGCTGGCGCACACCCTGGGCGCCGTCCTGGTGGCGGCCTTCGCGCACTCCCCGATGGCCGGGCACCGTCCCACCGGCTGGCGCTCCACCCGGCAGCTGCGCTGGATGGAGATCGGTCCCGGCCGCGCGGGCGCGCCCGTCGCGGACGGCGAGCCCCGCGCCGCGTGGGCCCGGCACGTGCTGGACGCGCCCGTGATGTGCGTCCGGCGCGAGGACGGCCCGTGGGAGGTACCCGACGGGCTCACCTTCCGCGAGTGGACCCGCTCCGGCGTGCCCCGGCCGCCGACCCGCGCCGACCTCGACTACCACCTCACGACGCTGTTCCCGCCGGTGCGGCCACGCGGTCATCTGGAGCTGCGGATGATCGACGCCCAGCCCGGCGACGACGGCTGGATCGTCCCACTGGCGGTGACGGCCGCCCTGTTCGACGACCCGGAGGCCGCCGAGACCGCCTACCGCACGGTGAAGCCGCTGGCGGAGCGGACGCTGGCGCTGCCCGCCCCGCACAATCCGCTGTGGGCCGACGCGGCCCGCGACGGCCTGGCCGACCCGGAACTCGCGGAGGCGGCCGCCGACTGCTTCACGGCGGCGCTCGCGGCGCTGCCCCGCCTCGGCGCCACCACCCAGGTCGTGGACGCCGTCGCCGCGTACCGGGACCGCTATGTGCTCAGGGGCCGCTGCCCCGCCGACGATCTGCTGGACCGCCTGCGCGGCACCACCCCGCGCGCCCACGGGAAGGACGACCTGCGATGACCGAGCCCGCGCCCGACGCCGAGACGCTCCGCGAGCGCGCCCTCACCTCGCTCACCACCGCCCGCGAGCGCACCACCCTGCTCACCACCTGCGTCGACGGCCCCGACCTCACCGCGCAGCACTCGCCGCTGATGTCCCCGCTGGTCTGGGACCTCGCGCACATCGGCAACCAGGAGGAGCTGTGGCTGCTGCGCACGGTCGGCGGACAGGAGGCGATACGCCCCGACATCGACCCTCTCTACGACGCGTTCGAGCATCCCCGGGCCGAGCGGCCCTCCCTGCCGCTGCTGCCGCCCGGCGAGGCCCGGACGTACGCCGCGCAGGTGCGCACCCGCGCCCTGGACGTGCTGGGGTCCGCCCGGCTGGACGGCACCCGGCTGACCGAGGCGGGCTTCGCGTTCGGGATGGTCGCCCAGCACGAACAGCAGCATGACGAGACGATGCTGATCACCCATCAGCTGCGCACGGGCCCGCAGGTGCTGACCGCGCCGGACCCCGAGCCGGCTCCCCTGTTCACCGGCCCGGCCGAAGTCGTCGTGCCCGGCGGGCCGTTCACCATGGGCACCTCCGGGGAGCCGTGGGCGCTGGACAACGAACGGCCCGCGCACGTGAAGGAGGTGGCGCCGTTCGCGATCGACACCACCCCGGTGACCAACCGCGCCTACCAGGCGTTCATCGACGACGGCGGCTACGACGAGCCCCGCTGGTGGACGCGCGAGGGCTGGGACCACATCCGGCGCCACGCGATCCACGCGCCGCTGTTCTGGCGCCGCGACGGCGGGCAGTGGCTGCGCCGCCGCTTCGGCGCCACGGAGGCCGTCCCGCCCGAGGAGCCGGTGCTGCACGTGTGCTGGTACGAGGCAGACGCCTACGCCCGCTGGGCCGGGCGGCGGCTGCCGACGGAGGCGGAGTGGGAGAAGGCGGCCCGCTTCGACCCGGCGACCGGCGGCTCGATGCGCTACCCGTGGGGCGACGCCGACCCCGAGCCCGAGCACGCCAACCTCGGCCAGCGTCATCTGCGCCCGGCTCCGGCCGGCAGCTACCCGAAGGGCGAGTCACCGCTCGGCGTACGGCAGTTGATCGGTGACGTGTGGGAGTGGACGGCGAGCGACTTCCTGCCCTACCCGGGCTTCACGGCGTTCCCGTACAAGGAGTACTCGGAGGTGTTCTTCGGGTCCGAGCACAAGGTGCTGCGCGGCGGTTCCTTCGCGGTGGACCCGGTGGCCTGCCGGGGCACCTTCCGCAACTGGGACTACCCGATCCGGCGGCAGATCTTCTCCGGCTTCCGCACCGCCCGTTCCGTGGAGGGCGTCTGATGTGCCGTCACATCGCCTGGCTGGGCGACGAGGAGCCGCTCGGCCGGTTCCTGGTGGAGCCGGCGCACGGCCTGTACCGGCAGTCCTGGGCGCCCCGCCGGCAGCGGTACGGCACGGTCAACGCCGACGGCTTCGGGGTCGGCTGGTACGCCGGGGGCGATCCGGTGCCGGCCCGCTACCGCCGGGCCGGGCCGATCTGGGCCGACCAGTCCTTCGCCGACCTGGCCCGCGTGGTGCGCACCCGCGCGCTGCTGGCCGCCGTCCGGGACGCGACGCTGGCCGGGGCCGACGCGGAGGCCGCCGCCGCGCCGTTCGCCTCGGGCCGCTGGCTGTTCAGCCACAACGGCGCGATCGCCGGCTGGCCGGGCTCCCTGGCCGCCCTCTCGCGTACCCTGCCCGCCGGCGACCTGCTGGCGCTGGAGGCGCGCACCGACTCCGCGCTGGTGTGGGCGCTGGTGCTGGCCCGGCTGCGGGCCGGCGACGAGATGGGCCAGGCGCTGGCCGACACGGTCGCCGAAGCCGGCGCGGCCGCGCCGGGTTCCCGGCTCAACCTGCTGCTCACCGACGGCGACACGATCGCCGCCACCGCCTGGGGCGACACCCTGTGGTACCTGGCCGAGCCGGGCCGCCACACGGCCGTCGCCTCCGAGCCGTACGACGACGACCCGCTGTGGCGCGAGGTCCCGGACCACACCCTGCTGACGGCGGACCGCACCGAGGTGCTGCTCACCCCGTTGAAGGACCTCGATCAGGACGCACCCCCCAAGGAGCCCCGACCGTGAGCCCGTTCCGCATCACCCGCACGCTGCCGGAGGACGCCACGGACGCCGCCCTGCGCGCGGACGTCCTCGCCGGCCTCGCGGCCACCCCGAAGACGCTGCCGCCGAAGTGGTTCTACGACGCCCACGGCAGCGACCTGTTCGAGCGGATCACCGCGCTGGAGGAGTACTACCCGACGCGCGCCGAACGCGAGATCCTCATCGACCGGTCCGGGGACATCGCCGCCGCCACCGGGGCCCGTACCCTGATCGAGCTGGGCTCCGGCTCCTCGGAGAAGACCCGGTACCTGATCGACGCGCTGACCTCGCTGCACACCTATGTGCCGGTCGACGTCAGCGAGAGCGCGCTCACCCAGGCCGGGCAGGCGCTCGCCGCCGGCCGGCCGGACCTTCAGGTGCACGCCCTGATCGCCGACTTCACCGGCGCGCTCACGCTGCCGGACACACCGGGGCCGCGGCTGGTCGCGTTCCTCGGCGGCACGATCGGCAATCTGCTGCCGGCCGAGCGCTCCGCGTTCCTCGCCTCGGTGCGGGGCCTGCTCTCCCCCGGTGACGCGCTGCTGCTCGGCACGGACCTGGTCAAGGACGAGCGGGTCCTGGTCCGCGCCTACGACGACGCGGCCGGGGTGACGGCGGCGTTCAACAAGAACGTCCTGACCGTGATCAACCGCGAGCTGGGCGCCGACTTCGACCCGGACGCCTTCGACCACGTCGCCCGCTGGGACGCGGAACGCGAGTGGATCGAGATGCGCCTCGCGTCCCGTACGGCACAGACGGTGAAGGTGCCCGCGCTCGGCCTGGCCGTCGACTTCGCGGCGGGCGAGGAGCTGCGCACGGAGGTGTCGGCGAAGTTCCGCAGGGAACGCGTCGCGGAGGAACTCGCCGCCTGCGGTATGGAGTTGTCCCACTGGTGGACGGACCGCGAGGGCCGGTTCGCGCTGTCGCTGGCCACGGTGCGCTGAGGGCGGCTCAGCCCAGCGACACCTTCAGCTCCTCGGTGATCCGGCGTGAGGCGCGCCGGGCCTCGGTGGCGGGGTCGGCCCCGGTCAGGACGGCGGTCATGTACCGCTTGATCGGGTTGTCGGCCTCGACCACCGCCCACTCGGGGGTGCTCGGGGTCGCCCGGCCGTGTGCGGCTCCGGCCGCCATGGCCGCGACCCCCTCCTCACCGGCGACGGCCGGGGCGAGCCTGGCCTTGTTGGGCACGTAGTTCATGGTGCGGGCGAGGTCGCTGTCCCACCGGGCGCCGGTGAGGGCGCTTACGACGGCGAGGGCGCCCTTGCGTTCGCCGGTGTTCTGCGGCACGACGAGGTCGGAGCCGCCGGTGAACACGGCGCCGGTACGGCCCGCGCTTTTGCCGGGGACGGGGAAGAAGCCGAGCTTGCCCTTCAGGCCCGGGTTCTGCTGCACGATGGACTGGGCGAGACCGGGGACGGCCACGATCTGCGCCACCGTGCCGGAGGCGAACACGCCGGCCTGCGGCGGGTGTTCCTCGTCGGCGCCGGCCGGGCCGTCGCCGAGGGCGTGCAGCCGCCGGTAGAAGTCCATCCCGCGCAGCGCGGCCGGGGTGTCGAGGGTGCCGCGCCAGCCGCCGTCGCCCTCCACGGCGAGCTCGCCGTCCTCGTCCCAGACGAACCCGGCGAGGCTGTACCAGTCCTGTCCGGCGAGGTAGATGCCCTGGTGGCCGCCGGAGTTCAGCCTGCGCGTGATGTCCAGCCACTCCTGGCGCGTCTTCGGCGGTGCGCTGACCCCGGCCTGGGCGAAGAGGTCCTTGCGGTAGATGACGACGCGGTTGGCGGCGTACCAGGGGATGCCGAACTGCTGTCCGTCGCGCCCGCCCGGCTCGGCGAGTCCCGGCAGCCAGTCGTCCAGGCCCCAGTCGCGCATCGACTCCAGGGTGAGGTCCAGCAGTCCGCCCTTGTCGATGTACTGCGGGACCTGGGTGTTGCCGACCTCGATGACGTCGGGGCCGTCCGTGCCGTCCGCCTTCAGCGCGGCCTGCACCTTGGCGCCGATGCCGGTCCACTGCTGGACGCGGATGTCGAGCGCGAGGTCGGAGTGGGTGTGCTCGAAGTCGTCGGTGAACCGGCGCAGGAACTGCGGCGAGGCGCTGTCCTTCATCAGCCAGACGGTGACCGTGCGCCGCGCCGCGCCGTCGTGCGGCAGGACACCGCAGGCGGTGAGCAGGCAGGCGGACACACAGGCGAGGGCGAGGAGGCGACGTGGCACGAGGGGGCTCCCGGGGTCCTGGCTGGAGGGGATCAGGCTGCGGACAGAGGAATGGGACCCGACGTGGGGGACGAGCAACTGACTCGAACGGGTGTGCCGGATTTTGGTATGGACCAATGCGGGGGTCAAGGGTTTCCCCGAGGAAGGCCGGTCCGACCGCCTCGCGCCGCGCCGCACTCTGGGGCACCGTGGAGTGACGCGTGACACACGCGTGTCCCCGCCCGCGAGAGGAGCACCCGCATGTCGAACCACACCTACCGGGTCACGGAGATCGTCGGCACCTCCCCCGAGGGGGTCGACTCAGCGATCCGCAACGGCATCACGCGCGCCTCGCAGACCCTGCGCAACCTGGACTGGTTCGAGGTGACCCAGGTGCGCGGGCAGATCGAGAACGGCGACATCGCCCACTGGCAGGTGGGCCTGAAGGTCGGCTTCCGGCTCGACGAGACCGACTGACAGGGAGCCGGAGGAGGGCTCAGGTACGGCCCTCGCGCTCCTGCGCCACCTTCAGCTCGGTCGACGGGGTGGCCCAGCGGGCCCGCAGCACGGCGAACCCCTCCCGTTCGGCGTCGTCGCACACCAGCTCGTCGTCGTCCACCAGCATCCGGATCTCGCGGTTGCGGGCGAGCCGGCGCAGGGTCTCCAGCTTGGTGCGCCGCGCGGGCCGCCGGTCGTCGTCACCGCGCATGTACACGCGCCCCTCGGGCAGCCCCTGCGCGGCCAGCCAGTCCAGCGTGTCGGCCCGGCACCGCTCGGGCCGCCCGGTGAGGTAGACGACCTCGCACTCCCCCGCGCTCTCCACGGCCAGCGCGACGCCCTGCGCGAGCGGCGGGTCCTGCGGCGCGGCCGCGAAGAAGCCGTCCCAGTCCTTCGGCCGCCGCTCGAGGAACCGCTGGCGGTGAGCGGTGTCGGCGAGCGTGTTGTCGAGATCGAACACGGCGAGCGGACGGCGGGGCGTACGGGACGTGGACGTGCGGGACGTAACAGTCACGCGGCCCACCCTAGCCCCGCCGTATGGATCATGCTTCTCCCATGCGATCCCCCGTTCGTTCCCCCGTCCCCGCTCCCCGCAGGTCCTTCGTCGGCGCCGCCCGGCAGCGGCCCTGCACCCTCGTGGTGTGCCGGGGGTGCTGTTGCGGCAACGCGCGCAAACACCCCGGCACCGATCACGTCTGGCAGCTGGAGCGGTTGCGTGCCGCGGCCGTCGAGCACGGCTTCCAGGTCCGCACCACCGACTGTCTCGGCCCCTGCGACCAGGCGAACGTGATCGTCGTCCAGCCGTCGGCCGCGGGACGCCGGGCCGGCGGGCGGGCCGTGTGGGTGGGGTTCGCGACGGACGACGACTGCACGCAGGAGGTCATCGACTGGGCGGCCGCGGGCGGCCCCGGCGTGGCCGCGCCGCCGGTGACGCTGGAGTTGCAGGTCATCCGGCGGCCGGGGGCACGCGCGTAGGGCGCCTCAGTGCTGCTGGCCCGGGCGGTAGCGCCGGTACAGCGCCGCGCCGCCCAGCAGCAGCGCCCCGCTCGCCAGGGCGGCCGGGAGCATGCCGTCCGTGCCGGTCTCGGCGAGGGCGCCCGCGGCGGCCGCCTCCTCCACCGGCGTGCGCACCAGCGCCGTGTCGTGGTGCGGAGCCGGCGGCTGCGCGTGCGCCGGGGGCACCGACCGGCCGACCGGTTCGTCCGGCGTCTGCGGCGTCGTGGGCTGCTGCGGCTTCTCACCGGAGGTGTTGGACGACTCGTTGCCGAACACCGGGTTGCCGATGCCGACGACGTTCGCCGTGTTGCCGCTGATGTTGACCGGGAGGTGGACCGGCAGCTGGACCCCGTTGCCGGAGATCACGCCGGGCGAGCCCTCGTTGGTCTGCCCGGCCGACGCGCCACCGCCCGCGTTCGCCGAGCCGCCCTTGCCCGGGCCGTTCCCGCCCGAACCGCCCTTGCCCGGGCCGTGTTCGCCCGAGCCGCCCTTGTTCGCGCAGGTGTTACCGAACGCCGGGTTGAGCAGGCCCACGACATCGACGCTGTTCCCGCACACGTTGACCGGTACGGCCACCGGGAGCTGGATGCCGTTGCCCGAGCCGACGCCGGGCGAACCGGCCAGGTTGCCCTCCGCCGTCGAGTCGGCGTGCGCCGCCGGGACCATGGCCATCGCACCGGACGCGGCGGCCACCGCGATCAGGGTGTTCCGGGTAACCCGCTTCATAGGTTCCCTGCCTTCCACAGATGAGAGAGATGCGGTCTTTCGCCCGCATCAGATGCAACGCCCGCAGACGGGAGGAGTTATGAAGAATCCACCGTTCGCGCGGCCGTGTCCGTTCACTGACGCCCCGTGACGGCGGGAATCCCCCGCGCCGGCAGGCGTTGTACGGGAGGTGAGTGCGCTGATCACCCGGACCCGTTTCTCCGTCCTCGACCGCTCCCGCACGCGGGAAGGGCATCCCGCGGGCGAGGCGCTGCGCGACACCGTGCGCCTCGCGCGGGAGGCGGAGCGGCTCGGCTACCACCGTTTCTGGGTGTCGGAGCACCACGGCGTGCCCGGCGTGGCCGGTTCGGCGCCGACGGTTCTGGCGGCCGCGGTGGCCGGGGCAACCGAGCGGATCCGGGTCGGCACGGGCGGGGTGATGCTCCCCAACCACCGGCCGCTGGTCGTCGCCGAGCAGTTCGGCGTGCTGGAGTCCCTCTTTCCCGGGCGGATCGACATGGGGCTCGGCCGGTCGGTCGGTTTCACCGACGGGGTGCGCAGGGCGCTGGGCCGCGACAAGGGCGACGCCGAGGACTTCGGGGCGCAGATCGGCGAACTGCTCGGCTGGTTCCGCGGCACCTCCCCGACCGGGGTGCGCGCGCGGCCCTCGGAGGGGCTCACCGTGCCGCCGTTCGTGCTGGCGATGGGCGAGGGCGCGCGGATCGCCGCCCGGCTCGGCCTGCCCATGGTGATCGGTGATCTGCGCGACCGGGAGCGGATGCGGCGCGGCATCGACGCCTACCGGGAGGCTTTTCGCCCCTCGGCGTGGGCGGGCGAGCCGTATGTGGTGATCTCCGGCACGATCGCGGTGGCCGCGACCGAGCAGGAGGCCCGGCGGCTGCTCCTGCCGGAGGCCTGGTCGATGGCGTACTCCCGCACGCACGGCACCTTCCCGCCGCTGCCGCCCGCCGACGCGGTCGACAACCGCACGATGACCGCGAAGGAGCGCGGCTTGTACGAGACGGGGTTGACCGGGCATCTCGCGGGCACCGAGGAGCAGGTGGCCGCCGAGCTGGAGACGCTGCTGAAGGAGACGGGCGCGCAGGAGGTGCTCGTCACCACCAGCACCTACGACCGTGCGGCGCTGCTGGACTCCTTCCGCAGGCTGGCCACGCTGTTCGCATAGAATCGCGGGGTTTGTCCCCCACCAGCCGTACGGAGCCCGCCCCATGCACAGCCCCACCCCCGACCCGTACGTCCGGGTGCGCGGCGCCCGTGAGCACAACCTCCAGGGCGTGGACGTCGACATCCCGCGCGACGCGGTGGCGGTGTTCACCGGGGTGTCGGGGTCGGGCAAGTCGTCGCTGGCGTTCGGCACGATCTACGCCGAGGCGCAGCGCCGGTACTTCGAGTCGGTGGCGCCGTACGCGCGGCGGCTGATCCACCAGGTGGGCGCGCCGAAGGTCGGCGAGATCACCGGCCTGCCGCCCGCGGTGTCGCTGGAGCAGCGCCGCTCGGCGCCGACCTCGCGGTCCTCGGTGGGCACGGTGACGAACCTGTCCAACTCGCTGCGCATGCTGTTCTCGCGGGCCGGCGCCTACCCGCCGGGCGCCGAACGCCTCGACTCCGACGCGTTCTCGCCGAACACGGCGGCCGGCGCCTGCCCCGCCTGCCACGGCCTGGGCCGAGTGCACGACACCAGCGAGGAGTTGCTGGTGCCGGACCCCTCGCTGTCGATCCGGGAGGGCGCGATCGCCGCCTGGCCGGGCGCCTGGCAGGGCAAGAACCTGCGGGACGTCCTCGACGCGCTCGGCTACGACGTGGACCGGCCCTGGCGTGAGCTGCCCGCCGGGCAGCGGGAGTGGATCCTGTTCACGGACGAGCAGCCCGTGGTGACCGTGCATCCGGTGCGAGACGCCGACCGCATCCAACGGCCCTACCAGGGGACGTACATGAGCGCGCGGCGGTATGTGCTCAAGACGTTCGCGGACTCCCGCAGCCAGACGCTGCGGGCGAAGGCGGAACGCTTTTTGACCAGCGCGCCCTGTCCGGCCTGCGGGGGCAGCCGGCTGCGGCCACAGGCGCTGGCGGTGACCTTCGCGGGCCGCACGATCGCCGAACTGGCGGCGCTGCCGCTGGCGGAGCTGGCGGACACCCTGACCGCGGACGGCGAGACGGCCCGCGTCCTCACCGAGGACCTGAAGTCCCGTATCGCGCCGGTCCTCGAGCTGGGTCTGGGCTATCTCAGCCTGGACCGGGCCACACCCACCCTCTCGGCGGGCGAGTTGCAGCGGCTGCGGCTCGCGACGCAGCTGCGCTCCGGGCTGTTCGGGGTGGTGTACGTCCTCGACGAGCCGTCGGCGGGGCTGCACCCGGCGGACACCGAGGCGCTGCTGACGGTGCTGGCGCGGCTGAAGCGGGCCGGGAACTCGGTGTTCGTGGTGGAGCACCATCTGGACGTGGTGCGCGGCGCCGACTGGCTGGTGGACGTCGGCCCGCGGGCCGGGGAGCACGGCGGCCGGGTGCTGCACAGCGGGCCGGTCGCCGAACTGGCCGCGGTGGCGGAGTCGGCGACGGCCCGCTATCTCTTCGACCGCTCCCCCGCCGCCGCGCGGGAGGTGCGCACGCCGCGCGGGCAGCTGACCGTCGGCCCGGTCACCCGGCACAACCTGCGGCAGGTGACCGCGGCGTTCCCGCTCGGGGTGTTCACGGCCGTCACCGGCGTGTCGGGGTCCGGCAAGTCGACGCTGGTCGGCGAGATCACCGAGGATCTGCCGGGCGTGGGCCGGCTGGTGTCGGTGGACCAGAAGCCGATCGGGCGTACCCCGCGCTCGAACCTGGCGACCTACACGGGCCTGTTCGACGTCGTACGGAAGGTGTTCGCGGCCACGGACGAGGCGCGGGCCCGGGGGTATGGGGTGGGCCGGTTCTCCTTCAACGTGCCCGGCGGGCGGTGCGAGACCTGCCAGGGCGAGGGCTTCGTCAGCGTGGAGCTGCTGTTCCTGCCCAGCACCTACGCGCCGTGCCCGGACTGCGGCGGGGCCCGCTACAACCCCGAGACGCTGGAGGTCACCCACCGGGGGCGGACGATCGCCGAGGTGCTGGATCTGACGGTGGAGGCGGCGGCCGAGTTCTTCGCGGACACGCCGGGCGCGGCGCGCAGCCTGGGCACGCTGCTGGACGTCGGCCTCGGCTATCTCCGTCTCGGCCAGCCGGCGACCGAGCTGTCCGGCGGTGAGGCGCAGCGCATCAAGCTGGCGAGCGAGCTGCAGCGCGGCCGCCGCGGCCACACCCTGTATCTGCTGGACGAGCCGACGACCGGACTGCACCCCGCCGACGTGGAGGTGCTGATGCGTCAGCTGCACGGTCTGGTGGACGCCGGGCACACGGTGGTCGTCGTCGAGCACGACATGACGGTGGTCGCGGGCGCCGACTGGGTGATCGACCTGGGCCCGGGCGGCGGCGACGCGGGCGGCCGGATCGTGGCGGCGGGGACCCCGGGCCAGGTGGCCCACGCGGAGGGCAGCGCGACGGCGCCGTATCTGGCGAGGACGCTGGGGCGCTAGTGCGGCGCCGCGCCCGCCGGGGCTCGCCGGGAGATCCTTGGCTCCCCGACGGGGTGCGTCGGTGCTCCTGGTCCCGGACAGGGCTCAGCGCCGCGCGTGGCGGATCTTCAGACGGCCGAATCCCATGGTCCCGGAGATCCGGATCGTCGGCCCGCCGGGGTGGGCGCGGCGCCGGGTCTTGTAGAGCGTGTCCTTCCACCCGGTGTGCAGACCGTCGAAGTCGACGATCGCGTCGCGAGGGACGATGATCGTGGCCCTGCCGGTGCCGAGGTGGAGCTCGATGTCCGTCACCGGATGCTCGATGACCGCCCGGGACAGGTCCAGGGACACCCTTGCGTACGCGGACTCGATCCTGAGGTTGCGCGGTACCCGCCAGGCACCGCGCCGCCTGATCCGCCCGCCGGCGGCGCCGATCGTGGCCGTGGTGCCCGGCTTCTCCGCCGGGAGCGAGGCCAGGACCGGCGCGAGCTCCGGGTGCGTCGTGGCGGTGAGCACCTGGTGGAGGCGTTCGTCCATCTCCTCGTGGGAGAGGCGCCCTTCGGCGTACGCCTCCTGCACGCGCCGCACGGCCGTTTCGCGGTCGTCTTCGGTGATCGGTGACGGCGGGTCGTCCGGCAGTGAGGTCACCGTTTCACCCTAGCGCCGTCATGGCACTGCCGACGGGGCGAGCTCCTTGCCGGTCGCGTCAGGCGGAGGGGCCGGCCGGCTTCTGCTCGGCGCCGGGACCGTGTCGGGCACGTGCGCGCCCGCGGGCGGGGCCGGTTGCGCGGCCTGTGCGAGGGCGCGGCGGTCCGCGTGCCGGCCCGGCGGTATCGGGGCGCGGACGGAGGCCTCGGCGACCAGTCCGTGCGACGACACCACCCGCCACACCGAGCTGAGCAGGGAGTCCTCGCCGACGAAGGCGGGAGTGGTGGAGGACGCGCCTGCGGTGCGCGTGAGGTAGCGCAGCCGGACCGGCTGGACGGGGACGCCGGCGTCGAGCGCGGCCTGGAAGGCGGCGCGGCGGAAGCGGCCCTGGGCGCGGCCGCACCAGGTGCTGCCCTCGGGGAAGACGGCGACGGCCTGCCCGGCGCGCAGTGCGTCGGCGATCCGGGCGACCGTGCCGGGCAGGGCGCGCAGCCGGTCCCGGTCGATGAACAGCGCGCCGCCGCGTGCGGCGAGCGCGCCCGCGAGGGGCCAACGGCGTATCTCGGCCTTGGCCAGCATCCGTGCGGGGCGGACGGCGGCCAGCAGCGGGATGTCCAGCCAGGAGATGTGGTTGGCGACCAGGAGCAGGCCGCCGGTGGGCGCGGCGGCGGCGCCGGTGATGCGGACCCGGACGCCCGCCGCCCGCACGATCCACCGGCACCAGCGCCGCACGGCCGGCACCGGAATCCTCCCGCCGAGCGGGGACAGCGCGACCCCGACGAGCAGCAGCGCGACCACCGCGGTCAGCCTGAGCACCGCGCGCGGTACGGCGGTGACGCGGGCGGTCGCCTGGACGCACGCCCCGGGAGTGCAGGGGGCGCTGGGCAGCCAGACGCTCATCAGGCCGGGACGAGGGAGAGGAAGTGCCGCAGATAGCGCGGGTCGACCCGGCGCATCGGCAGCAGCACGTACAGGTCGGCGACCCCGAAGTCCGGGTCGTGGGCGGGCTCGCCGCACACCCACGCGCCCAGCCGCAGATAGCCGCGCAGCAGGGCGGGCAGTTCGGCGCGGGAGGCCGGCTCGGCCGCGGTGCGCGGGGTCCACGGCAGCAGCGGGCGCACCCGGTACTCCTCGGGGGCGAGGTGCTGGGCGCGCACCCGTTCCCAGGTGGCGGCGGCCAGGGTGCCGCCGTCGGCGAGCGGCAGGGAGCAGCAGCCGGCCAGCCACTCGTGGCCGTGGTCGACCATGTAGCGGGCGATGCCGGCCCAGATCAGGCCGATGACGGTGCCGTCACGGTGGTCGGGGTGGACGCAGGAGCGGCCGACCTCGACCAGGCCGGGTCGGATCGCGTCGAGCGCGCCGAGGTCGAACTCGCCTTCGGAGTATAGCCGTCCGGCGACGGCGGCCCGTTCGGGCGGCAGCAGCCGGTAGGTGCCGACGACCTGCCCGGTGATCTCCTCACGCACCAGCAGGTGGTCGCAGTACGCGTCGAAGGCGTCCATGTCGTAACCGGGCTGCGGGGTGGTGAGCAGGGCGCCCATCTCCCCGGCGAAGACGTCGTGCCGCAGCCGCTGCGCGGCCCGCACGTCGGCCTCGTCCCGGGCGAGGGAGACGGTGTAACGGGTGGGCGCGGCGGGCCGCGGCGGACGGTCGAGCGTGGAAACGCCGGTCATGGCTGACTCCTGGTACGGCCGGAGGGGCGAGGGAGGCGGTACCCCTCGTTTCTTCCGACGCCGGTTGGCGCGGACGTGACCGGAGCCCGGAGCGAGGATGTGGAGCTGTTGAATGCCAGGCACGCAAGCGAGACGGGACCGGGGAGAGCACCTGCCCCCGGTCCCGCCCGTTCGCGCCTGCCGGCGAACGTCTGTCAGCGCCTGGCGACCTTGCGGGTCGCGCGCAGCCACTCCTTGTTCATGTGCGTGATGGAGGTGAGCGGGATGCCCTTCGGGCAGGCGGTGGCGCATTCGCCGGCCAGGGTGCAGCCGCCGAAGCCCTCGGCGTCCATCTGGGTCACCATGTCCAGGACGCGGGTCTCGCGCTCGGGCGAGCCCTGCGGCAGGACACCCAGGTGGTTGACCTTCGCGGAAGTGAACAGCATGGCCGCGCCGTTGGGGCAGGCGGCCACGCAGGCGCCGCAGCCGATGCATTCGGCGTGCTCGAAGGCGTAGTCGGCGTCGGCCTTCGGGACGGGGGTGGCGTGGGCCTCGGGCGCGGAGCCGGTCGGGGCGGTGATGTAGCCGCCGGCCTGGATGATCCGGTCGAAGGCCGAGCGGTCCACGACCAGGTCCTTCACGACCGGGAAGGCCGCCGCCCGCCACGGTTCGATGTCGATCGTGTCGCCGTCCCGGAAGGACCGCATGTGCAGCTGGCAGGTGGTGGTGCGCTCCGGGCCGTGCGCGTCGCCGTTGATGACGAGCGAGCACGCGCCGCAGATGCCCTCGCGGCAGTCGTGGTCGAAGGCGACGGGGTCCTCGCCGGAGAGGATGAGCTGTTCGTTGAGGACGTCCAGCATTTCCAGGAAGGACATGTCGGGCGAGATGCCGTCCACCTCGTAGGTGGACATGGTGCCGTCGGCGCCGGCGTTCTTCTGCCGCCAGACGCGCAGGGTGAGCTTCATGCGTAGCTCCGCTGGGTGGGGTGGACGTACTCGAAGACCAGGTCTTCCTTGTGCAGGGCCGGGGCCGTTGCGGTGCCGGTGAACTCCCAGGCCGCCGCGTAGCCGAACTCGTCGTCCCTGCGGGCCGCCTCGCCGTCGGGGGTCTGGGACTCCTCGCGGAAGTGGCCGCCGCAGGACTCGGCGCGGTGCAGCGCGTCGAGGCACATCAGCTCGGCCAGTTCGAGGTAGTCGACGATGCGGTTCGCCTTCTCCAGGGACTGGTTGAGCTCTTCGCCGGTGCCGGGCACCTTGATGCGGCGCCAGAACTCCTCGCGGATCTCCGGGATGCGCCCGAGTGCCTTGCGCAGGCCCGTGTCGGTGCGGGCCATGCCGCAGAACTCCCACATCAGTTCGCCGAGTTCGCGGTGGAAGGAGTCCGGGGTGCGGTCGCCGTCGACGGACAGCAGCAGGTTGAGCCGGTCCTCGGTCTCGGCCAGGACCTCCTGGACCACCGGGTGGTCGTCGGTGACGTCGTCCCCGCGCGGGTGGCGCGCGAGGTAGTCGTTGATCGTCGCCGGCAGCACGAAGTAGCCGTCGGCCAGGCCCTGCATCAGCGCGGACGCGCCGAGCCGGTTGGCGCCGTGGTCGGAGAAGTTGGCCTCACCGATCGCGAACAGGCCGGGGACGGTGGTCTGCAGGTCGTAGTCGACCCACAGGCCGCCCATCGTGTAGTGCACCGCCGGGTAGATCCGCATGGGCACCTCGTACGGATCCTCGTCGGTGATCCGCTGGTACATGTCGAAGAGGTTGCCGTACTTCGCCTCGACGGCCCCCCGGCCCATGCGCTTGATCGCGTCGGCGAAGTCCAGGTAGACGCCCTGGCCGCCGGGGCCCACTCCCCTGCCCTCGTCGCAGACGTTCTTCGCGGCGCGGGAGGCGATGTCGCGTGGGACGAGGTTGCCGAAGGAGGGGTAGATGCGCTCCAGGTAGTAGTCGCGCTCCTCCTCGGGGATCTCGTTCGGCGCACGCGTGTCGCCCTTGGCCTTGGGCACCCAGATCCGGCCGTCGTTGCGCAGCGACTCGCTCATCAGCGTCAGCTTCGACTGGTGGTCGCCGGTGCGCGGGATGCACGTCGGATGGATCTGGGTGAAGCAGGGGTTGGCGAAGTACGCGCCGCGCCGGTGCGCCCGCCAGATCGCGGTCGCGTTGGAGTTCATCGCGTTCGTCGACAGGTAGAAGACGTTGCCGTAGCCGCCGGAGGCGAGAACGACCGCGTCGGCGAAGTACGTCGAGATCTTCCCCGTGATCAGGTCGCGGGCCACGATGCCGCGGGCCCGGCCGTCGACGACGATCAGGTCGAGCATCTCGGTGCGCGCGTGCATCTCCACGTTGCCCGCGGCGATCTGCCGGCTGAGTGCCTGGTAGGCGCCGAGCAGCAGCTGCTGGCCCGTCTGGCCGCGGGCGTAGAAGGTGCGGGAGACCTGGACGCCGCCGAAGGAGCGGGTGTCGAGCAGGCCGCCGTACTCGCGGGCGAACGGCACGCCCTGCGCCACGCACTGGTCGATGATCTCCACGGAGATCTGCGCGAGGCGGTGGACGTTGGACTCGCGGGCCCGGAAGTCGCCGCCCTTGACGGTGTCGTAGAACAGGCGGTGGACGGAGTCGCCGTCGTTGCGGTAGTTCTTCGCCGCGTTGATGCCTCCTTGCGCGGCGATGGAGTGGGCGCGGCGCGGGGAGTCCTGGTAGCAGAACTGGACGACGTGGTAGCCCTGTTCGGCGAGCGTGGCGCCCGCCGAGCCGCCCGCGAGGCCGGTGCCGACGACGATCACCGTGTGCTTGCGCCGGTTGGCGGGGTTGACCAGCTTGGCCTCGAAGCGGCGGGTGTCCCAGCGCTCGTGGATCGGGCCGGCGGGGGCCTTGGTGTCGGCGATGGGCTCGCCGAGCGTGTAGTCGACGTAGGAGGTCATGTCAGCTCACCACTTTGGTCATGACGCCCACGGGGACGGCGATGAAACCGGCCGTGAGCAGCAGCGCGAGGACGTTCGCGACGGTCTTGAGGGCCCGGTTGCGGGTGCGGCTGCCGGCGCCGAGGGTCTGGGCGGCGCTGAAGAAGCCGTGCCGGATGTGCAGGCCGAGGGCGAGCATCGCGACGATGTAGATCACGTTGCCGTACCAGGTGGAGAAGGTGTCCACCACGTTCTGGTACGGGTGGCCCGCCTGGAAGCCGCCGGAGTGCACGGTGCCGGTGGTCAGGTCCAGGATGTGCCAGACGATGAACAGGCCGAGGATGATCCCGCCCCAGCGCATGGTGCGCGTCGCGTAGCTCGCCCGCGGCTTGGAGTGCACGTACTTGCTGGGCCGCGCCCTGATGTCGCGGCGGCTGAGCTGGTACGCGGAGACGGCGTGCGCGACGACCGCGACGACCAGGACGACGCGGACCAGCCACAGCGTCCACTCGTAGTGCATGAAGGGCTCGCCGACGGTGCGCAGCCAGTGCGCGTAGTGGTTGAACTCCCCGGCGCCGAAGAAGATCTTCAGGTTGCCGATCACGTGGGCGACCAGGTACAGCAGCATGATCAGGCCGCTGACGGCCATGACCGTCTTCTTGCCGACGGTGGAGTCCCACACGGTGCGTGCCATGGACGGCCGTCGGTCCGTCCGCGTTGCCAGAGCCATGCTCAGGACGCTAGGCGCTGAGGGTGCGATCGGTCCAAGACATGGTGCAGCTTGATTCGATAGGCCCAGCCTATGCTGGCTGGATGCAGTTCCAGCAGCTCCAGTACTTCGTCGCGGTCGCCGAGACCCGCCACTTCACGCGCGCCGCCGAGCTGGTGCATGTCGCCCAGCCGTCGCTGTCCCAGCAGATCAAGGCGCTGGAGCGGGAGCTGGGCGCCGATCTGTTCCAGCGGGCCCGCGGCAACATCACGCTGACCGACGCCGGGGAGGCCCTGCTGCCGCTCGCGCGGCGGATCCTGGCCGACGCCGACACCGCGCGCCACGAGGTGCAGGAGCTGGCGCAGCTGCGGCGCGGCCGGGTGCGGCTGGGCGCCACGCCCAGTCTGTGCACGGGCCTGCTGCCGGACGTGCTGCGCGCCTTCCACGACCGCTACCCCGGCATCCAGCTGCTGATCGAGGAGAGCGGCTCGCACGACCTGGTGCGGGAGCTGGCCCGCGGGGCGCTGGACCTGGCGCTGGTGGTGCTGCCCCTGCCGACGCCGTCGCCGGCGCTGACCACGGTGGAGCTGCTGCGCGAGGACCTGGTCGTGGTGTCCTCACCGGAGGCGCCGACGCCGGGCGGCGGACGGCGCACGGTCGCGATCGCCGATCTGGAGGGCGAGCGGCTGGTCATGTTCCGGCACGGCTACGACCTGCGGGAGCTGACCGTGGCCGCGTGTCGCTCCGCCGGGTTCGAACCGGACTTCGCGGTGGAGGGGGGCGAGATGGACGCGGTGCTGGGGTTCGTGCGGGCGGGGCTCGGGGTGGCCGTCGTCCCGCGCATGGTGGCGGCGCGCTCGGGGCGGGGCCTGCGGGTCACTCCGCTGGCTCGGCCGGGGCTGCATCGGACGATCGGGCTGGCCCACCGCAGCGATGTGGCTCCGCCTCGGGCTGCGCGGGAGTTGCAGCGGATGCTTCTGGAGCGGTGAGGTGTGTCTGCGTCCCGGCGGCGCCCTTGCGGGCGAGCGCCGTTCGGGGCTGCGGGTGGTCGGTGACTGGTCGCGCCCGCACGGCGGACCCGCACATCCATACAGCCCCGCGCCCCTTTGCGGCCCTACGGGGCGCGGCGGGCCGGGCCGGACCGGCTGGTGCCGTGCAGGGTGGCCCGGAGCGTCAGGGGCCCTGGGGCGGTTCCCAGACCGAGGCGTCGTGGGCGAAGAGGACCCGCCGCGGGTCGAAGGCAGCGAGACGGTCCAGCCAAGGGCGGTACGGGGGCAGGGGCGGGTCGACGCCGTCCCGGGCCGCCTCGCGGGCCAGGTGGTCCGCGGCGTACTCGGAGGCGAAGTCGTGGGCCTGGCCGGCGAGGACCACCGTGCCGTCGCTGCCGCGTACGACGAGCGACTGGTGGCCGTCGGTGTGGCCGGGGGTCGGAATCACCCACACACCGGGGCGGATCTCCGCCTCGCCCTTCAGCTCCTCGTAGGTCACGCCCGGGAAGTCGATCAGCTCGTCGAAGGTGTGGCCGCCGGCGCGGGCCGTGGCCAGCTCCACGTCCTGGACCACGACGGGCGTGCCGGGGAAGAGCGGATTGCCGCCGCAGTGGTCGAAGTGGAGGTGGCAGTTGACGACGAGGGAGATGTCCTCGGGGACCACCCCGGCCGCCGCCAGGGCCTCGGGCAGCCCTCGGCGGCGGGGGCGGTAGTGGGCCTCGGTCTCCGGGCTCGCCGCTCCGATCCCGGTGTCGAAGAGGACCGGGCCCTGTTCGTGGAGCACCAGGTAGGCCAGGACGGGTTCCACGCGCGGGTGCGCCCCGCCGGTCTCCGACGCGGGGCGCACGAAGTAGCCCAGGTCCAGTCGCCGTATCCGCACGGACGTCACCCCGTCGCGTCCGCCAGGGCCAGTTCGTGCAGCCGTTCCGGGGGGCCCGGGCGGGCGTAGTACCAGCCCTGGGCCGTGTCGCAGCCCAGTATCCGCAGCTGCTCGGCCTGGGCGCCGGTCTCCACGCCCTCGACGGTGACCGCGAGATCGAGGCTGTGGGCGAGCGAGACGATCCCCTCGACGATCTTCAGGTCCACGGGGTCGGCCGGGAACTGCTGCATGCCCTGGGTGAAGGACCGGTCCAGCTTGAGCACGCTGACCGGCAGCCGGCGCAGGTTCGCCAGGTTCGAGTAGCCCGTGCCGAAGTCGTCCAGGGCGATGTCGACGCCCATCTCGGCCAGCCGGCGCAGTGGTTTGAGCAGATCGTCGTCGGCGCCGATGAGGGCCGACTCGGTCACCTCCAGGCACAGCGCGTCCGGTTCGACGCCGGCGCGCTCCAGGATGTCCACGGTGTCCTGCACCAGCCCGGGGTGGGTGAGCTGGCAGGGCGAGAGGTTGACGTTGATGCGCAGCGGGCCCGCCCCGGCGTCGCGTTCACGCCATGCGCGGGCCTGGCGCACCGCCTGGTCCAGCACCCAGCGGCCGAGCGGCACGATGAGCCCCGTGTGCTCGGCGAGCGGGATGAACCGGTCGGGGCCGAGCACCCCGTGCTGCGGGTGCAGCCAGCGCACCAGCGCCTCCGCGCCGCGCACGCTGCCGTCACCGAGGTGCACCAGCGGCTGGTACTCGATGAAGAACTCGCCGCGCTCCAGGGCCGCCGGCAGCGCCGTGGTCAGCCCGTGCCGGGTGATGGCGCGGGCGTCGGCCTCCGGGTCGGCGAGCTCGAAACGGTTGCCGCCGGCCGACTTCGCCCGGTACATGGTGATGTCGGCGCTGCGCAGCACCTCCGCCGCGCTGCGCTCTCCGGCGGCGCCCTCGACGATGCCGATGCTGCCGCGCACGGTCAGCTCACGGCCGTCGATGCGCACGGGCGCGAGGAGGGCGTTCATGATGCGCGCGGCGAGCTCGTCGACCTCACGGCGGCTGTCGGGGCCGGTGGTCAGCGCCACGAACTCGTCACCGCCGAGCCGGGCCACCATCTCACCCGGCGCGGTCGCGCAGGACTGCAGCCGGTCGGCGACCTCGACGAGCAGCCGGTCGCCGGCCGCGTGGCCGAGGCTGTCGTTGATGGTCTTGAAGCCGTCGAGGTCGAGGTAGCACAGCCCGAAGCGCTGGCCCCCGCGCTGTGCGAGGACCTTCTCCAGCCGTTCGAAGAACAGCGTGCGGTTGGGCAGGCCGGTCAGCGCGTCGTGCGTGGCCTCGTAGCGCAGCCGCAGGTTGAGCAGGCGGCGTTCGGTGGTGTCCTCCATCAGGGCCAGCTGGTACTGCGGTTCGCCGTCGGCGTCACGCAGCAGGGAGACCGTGAGGTTGGTCCACAGGACCGTTCCGTCGGGGCGGTAGAACGCCTTCTCCACGTGGTAGTGCTCGCGTTCGCCGCGCACCAGTTCGTCGTACAGGCGCCACACCTGGGGGGCGTCCTCGGCGTGCGTCCACTCCTTGACGTTGCGGCCGCGCACCGCGTGCTCGATGCCGCCGAACATGCGCACCATCGCGCCGTTGACCTGCAGTATGGTGCCCTCGAGGTCGGCGATGCCGATCCCTATGGCGGCGCCCTCGAACACCGCGCGGAAGCGTGCCTCGCTGGCGTGCAGCGCCTGTGCCACCACGCCCTGCGCCTGCAACGCCGCCTGCGCGATGGCCTCCTGCTCGCCCAGGGTGCGCTCGCGCAGCGCCTGCGCGTAGCCGGCGGCCATGGAGTGCTGGAGCCGGGAGCAGCGGGTGCGCACCTCCTCCGGGTCGCGGTCGCCGCCGCAGTAGAGCACGAGGTAGGCGTCCACGCAGTCCAGGGTGCGGCTGAGCGCCTCCGGGTCGGTGCAGTGCGCGGCGACCAGCGCGGCCCCGATCGCCCGGCCCTCCTCGGTGACCGTGGCGGGGGCGTGCAGTGCCTCGCTCAGCCTCCGGGCCAGCGGAAGCAGCTGCGCCTCGAACTCGGGCCGGGTCGCCGACGTGGAGGTCAGCGGGAACACCGCCCGGGTCCAGATCGTCGCGAACCGGCGCAGTCTGTCCTCCGGCCCGTCCGGCTCCGCGATCACGCCGTACGCCCCACGCCCGCGAAGCCGGAGAAGGCGAACGGGTCCTCGTCCTCCGGCGCCGTCTCGGGCCGCCACAGCGGCATCGGCACCAGTCCCGGCTCCACCATCTCGTACCCCTCGAAGAACCGCGCGATCTCGTCAGGCGAGCGCATGACCAACGGGTTGCGAATGTCCTCGTACACGTCCACCGCACCCCCCGCCCGCTCGGGAGGCACCGGGATTCCCTCGTACGAGGCATGCGTGAGCACCAGCAGGCTGCCGGGCGCGAGCGCGTCGCACAGTTCGGCCACCGCCGCGTACGGGTCGTCCTCGTCCTCCACGAAGTGCAGTATGGCAACGAGGAGGAGCGCCACCGGCCGGTTCAGGTCGATCAGCCGCTCCACGGGTTCACTGGCCAGGATCTCCGCGGGCTTGAGCAGATCCGCGGCGAGGACGTCGGCGTCCTCGTTGCCCTCCAGGACGGCCTGGCTGTGCGCGACCGCCACCGGGTCGTGGTCGACGTAGACGACGTGCGCGCCGGGGCGTGCGGCCTGGGCGATCTCGTGGACGTTGCCGAACGTGGGGATGCCGGAGCCGATGTCGAGGAACTGGGTGATGCCCTCGTCGGCCGCGAAGCGCACGGCCCGGCGCATGAACGCCCGGTTCGCCTGCATGATCTTGGGCAGTCCCGGCAGGAACTCCATGGCCCTGCGGGCGGCTTCCCGGTCCACCTCGAAGTTGTGCGAACCGCCCAGGTAGTAGTCGTAGATGCGCGAGACGCTCGGCACCGAGATGTCGATGCTGCGGGGAGCCCAAGCAGGACGCTCCATCCATCTCTCCAAGGCATAGGCGATCCGGTGTTCGAGCAGAGGCTACTGATCGCCGGGTCAAGTAGCGAGCAGAACCGGAAATTGACCGTCCGTTCCCGGTCACTGTCTGCGGCACGCGCGCGTGCGGCGCCGCACCACGCTACTACCAGGCGTGTTCGGGGTGCTGCGCAGAGTACAGGGCGACAGTGTGCAGCGGACCGCCCCCTCCGCGTGGTGCGGAGGGGGCGGTCCGTCGGCCGTGCGCGCCGCCCGGGCGAGGGGGGGCGGTCACCCTGGGGAGGTGTGCACCGTCACTTCTTCGGCGCGCCGACCGGCTTTCCGTCGGGTGCGACGGCGTACCAGGTGCCGCCGACGCCCTGACCGTTGATGTCCCCGGCAGCCTTGTCACCGGAGAAGGTGTAGACCGGCCAGCAGTTGACCGTCTGCTGCTTGACGCCGTCGGGGCGGGTGAAGCCCATCAGGCCCTTCTTCTTCACGCCCTTGGTGTCGCCGGCGGCGACGGTTTCGACGACCGGCCATTTCTGCAGGCAGGCGCCGGTGCAGGCGGAGACCGGCTCGGGCCAGGCCTGGTCCTTCAGGAAGCGGTAGACGGTCATGCCGTTGCGGTCGACGACGATGTCACCGAGGTTGGGGTCCTTGCGCACGGACAGTCCGGGCAGATCGGACGCCTTGGCCTTCTTGCCGTCAGGGGCGAGCGCGAACCACTTGCCCTTGAGACCCTGGCCCTTGATCTCGCCCGCCTTGGTGTCCTTGGCGTAGCGGTACGCCGGCCAGCCGCCGATGGTGAGCTGCTTGGTGCCGTCGGCGCGGGTCACCTCGCCCAGCTCGGTCGGCTCGATGCCGGCGCCGGCGACGACATCGTCCGCGGGCACCGGCGGCCACACCTTGGCGCAGTCGCCGTCGCAGGCCGACTTGGACGGCTCGGCGGTGTCCTCGTCGAAGCGGTACAGGGTGCGTCCGGCGGCGTCGGTGAGCACCTTGCCGAGTTCGGCGTTGCCGGTGACGGACAGCTTGCCCGCGGGGGCCGGCCGGGCCTGCGGCGCGGAACTCTGGCCGGTGGAGCCGTTGCCGACGCCGTAACCGCCGCCGGTGGTGCCGTAGCCGCCGACCGGGGCCGTGGCGCCGACGTTCTGGGCGGCCGCCTTGGCACCGCCGTCGCCTTGACCGCACGCCGTCGTCAGCGCCAGTACGGCTACGGCGCCCACCGCGAGCGAGGCGCTCCGCCAAGAGGTCTTCATCGTCAACTCCCCACGTTCACACGTTTGTTGCAGCTCCCTGCTGCGTCGCTGCACGGCATGGGGTACGCAGCGGGACGGTGGGTGCGTTCAACGGCGGTGCGGAAATCTTTGCGGAAGATGTGATTCCGCCGGACGGACGTGCGGAGCGCCGGACGTACGAGCGTCAGCCGCGCGCAGCGCCACGCCGACCGCTGTCCCTCGTTCGGAGCATTCCGTCGCCGACCCGGCATGACAGGGTCCGGCGCGCCTCATGATCTCCGTCGTGCATGGACCCGAACCGACCCGAACCGCCGTGGGCGCACGGGTGCTGGCCGCGGTGACCCTGAGCTGGTTCCTCGCGGGCGCGCCGGCCGGGACGGCGGCGGCCGACGCCTGCGCCTACGCCTCGACCGGACCGGACGGGGTGACCGCGGTGGCGGTGGCCGGCAGCCTCGACTGGCCGATCCCGCCCGGGTGTTCCCCGAGCCCGACGCCCAGTCCGACTCCCCCACCGCCGCCTCCCCCACCGCCTCCACCTCCGCCACCGCCGCCTCCGCCTCCGCCTCCTTCGCCGAAACCGCCGCCGAAGCCGACGCCGAAACCCCAGCCGCCGAAGCCGCGGCCCACGCCTCCGGCCCCGGCCCCGCAACGGCCGGCACCCGCGCCCCGGCCCGCGCCGGTCCGCCCCGCCCCTCCGCCTCCGGCACCGAAGCCGGCTCCCACGCCCCCGCCCACCCGGGCACCGGCGCCGCGGCCGTCCGCGAGCCCGGTGAGCTACCCGAGGTATCACGCCACGCCGCCCCGGCGGCAGCGCAGCCGCCACGTCTCCCCCGTCGTCTATGTCCTGCTCATCACCATGCCCGCGATCGTGGCCGTCGCCGCGCTCCGCCCGCGCTGAGACCTGGAGGTAACCCCGTTGCCGGAATGGCTTGTTCTCACCCTCGCGATGCTGGCCGCCTGTGTCGTGGTGGTCGTCATCACGCTCGTCCGCCATCGCACGGCGTCCGACGACGAGGACCCCAGTGAGACTCCGGACGTCATCGAGTACATGACCATGTGGATCGGCGTGGTCTACGCCATCGTCCTGGGCCTGGCGATCGCGGGCGTGTGGGAGGCCCGCAGCGCCGCGCAGGACCATGTCCAGGCGGAGGCGCAGGCGCTGCACGAGATCGACCAGCGTGTCCGGGTCTACCCCGCCGACATCCGCGACCGGATCCGGACGGATGTCAACGCCTATGTCGGACACGTCCTCACCACGGAGCGGAAGTCGATGGCCGACCACGGCGAGGTGACCGAGCGCGGCACGCAACTCCTCGACCAGGTGCGCCGGGACGTCACCGACTACCAGCCGCGCAACGACTTCGAGGCCCAGGCCTACCAGCCGCTGCTCGACCAGATCACCGCGGCCGACGAGGCCCGCACCGCCCGGGCCAACGCCACGTCGCCGACCATGCCGGGCGTGGTGTGGTTCGGGCTGATCACCGGGGCGGTGGTCACCATCGGCATGATCTTCGCCCTCCAGATCCGCCGCACCCCACGCGAACTGGTCCTCGCGGGGCTCTTCTCGGCACTGATCGCCTTCCTCCTCTTCCTGATCTGGGACTTCGACGCGCCGTACAGCCGGGACACGGCCGCGTCACTGGAGCCGCTGCTCAGCCTCTTCCCCCACGCCACGGGGTGAGACACGCCGAGGCCGATTCAGGCCCACCACCATGCGGCAGGACGGCGGCGCGCACGGGAGCGTGAGGTGTCTTCCGGGACCGGCCACGGCCGGGTCCGGTCGGCGCCACGCCGTCGGCGCCACGCCGTCGGCGTCGCCCGGACGCGGGACGCGCGTCACCCGTGTGGAGTACGCGCGTGACCCGTTCGCGCTACAGCGATCGCGGGGGCGCGCACCCGTTCCTAGCGTGTGGGTCATCGAGGGGCACTTCTGCCCCAGCGGAACAGGTCCGCAGCCGCTCCTCGGAGACCGGAGGAAACACATGCGCGCGATACGCGTCGCTTCGGCCGCACTGCTGAGCCTGGGCGCCCTCGTCCTGACGGCGCCGGGCGCCGTCGCGCAGGGCGACGGCAACATCACCCCGTTCGGTTTCAGCGTCGCCCCGTCGACGGTCTCGGCCGGCGGGCGGGTCGTCCTCCAGGTCGACCGCGACCACGGGGGCTGCCGGGGAGCGGTCACGGTCTCCTCGGGCGTGTTCGACACGGTCATCATGGCGGCGGGCCAGACGTCGGCGACGGCGGACGTCGACTGGGACGCACGCCCGGGCGCCGTCTACCGGGTGACGTTCACGTGTGACGGCGTGAGCGGGTCGACGGGACTCACCATCGCCGGTTCCCGCCCGGCACCTCAGCCGCTGCAGCCGACGGTGCCGCGCGGGGTGCACGCCGGTGAGGGCGGCAGCGTCGGCGGGTTCGACGTGCGGACGATCGGGCTGGGCGCGGCGCTCGTCGCCGGCTCGGTCGGCGCGGCGTACGCCTTCACGCGGCGGCGCGGTGGCGAGAGCGGGAGCTGACCCGGTTGGTTCCCACAGGGCGTCGCCCCGGTCCCCGGGCGGGGTCCGGGGCGACGCCCCTGGTCGCGTGCGCGGTGCGAAAGGGGAAGGCGCGACGCGGGGATCAGATGTGCTTCTCGGTGCGGCGGCGCATCCAGAACACGCCGCCGCCGATCACGGCCGCGGCCACGAGCCCGCCGCCGATCGCCATGTCGGTGGGGGTGGCGCCGCTGGAGCTGCTGCCGCCCAGGCCGCCGCGGACACCGCCGATGACGGTGAAGGCGGCCGGGTTGGTCAGGGTTTGGCCGTTGCAGTTGACCGTGATGCTGTGCGCGCCGGGGCGTGCGTTGTGGTTGATCGTCGCGGTGCCCTTGGCGGTCTGGCCGGCGCCGTGGATCGGGGTGAGCGGCGTGGGCTGGAAGGCGTCCGAGGTGGCGGTACCGCCGGACGGGCAGCCGTCGACGGTGATGGTGAGCTGCCCGCCGCGGGCGATGACGCTGGGCAGCGCGACGATGTTGCTCAGTCTGAAGTTCATGCCGTCCCGCGCGGCGGCCGAGGGGGCGGCGAGGCCGAGAGCGGCGACCGCGACGGCCGTGGCCGCCAGGGCACGAGAGTTGCGCATGTGATCCTCCGCGGAAGACACCCCGGGACCCGTCCCCGGTCGATCGGCGAGAAAGCGTCTCCCATAAAAACCCTCAGATGCCCTGTCCACTCCCGCATTTCGGGGATGGTCCGTCCTGGTGAGACAACTCCTGGTGAGTGAGGGCCGCGGCCGGATATCACCGCAGGTCACGGACCGTCAGAAACGATCCTCAGGGCCGCGCCACGGATGGCGCACACCGGGAACGTGCACCACCCGTTCGCTGTCGCCTCCTCGCCGCCCGCGCGCGGCGGACTTAGCGTTCTTTCATGCGCACCATGGCGCGGCGACGGCCGTGTCGAAAGGGGATGGCGAATGTCTGCGTCCGAGCTGTCCGAACTGGCCGAGGAGGAGGAGCGGCGGAAAAAGCGCGCCCCCTGGGGGGTGATAGCGCTGGTGCTGCTCACCGGCCTCGCGCTCATTCGCAATGGGTCCGGGGAGTTCGACGTGGGCCCGCCGCAGCCGGCGTCGGCGGCGGCCGCGGACAGCCGCAGCGCCCCGGGCGTGCTCGGCCGGGCGCTCGAGCCGCTGTCGTTCTCGGTGGCCGACCGGGTGCGCATTCCGGCGATCCGGGTCGACGCGCCCGTCATGCCGGTCGGCCTGGACGCGGACGGCTGGGTGGACGCGCCGCCGCCGGAGGACCCGAATCTGGCGGGCTGGTTCACCGGCGGGGTCTCACCCGGGGAAAAGGGCACCGCGGTCGTCGTCGGCCATGTCGACAACAAACAGGGGCCCGCGGTGTTCTACGGGCTCGGCGCGCTGAAAAAGGGAAACCGCGTCGAGGTGCACCGACAGGACGGAAAGACCGCGGTGTTCGAGATCTACGGCATCGAGGTGTTCGCCAAAGCCGACTTCCCCGGCGACCGCGTCTACGCCTCCAAAGGCGCGCCGGAATTGCGGGTCATCACCTGCGGGGGCGGCTTTTCCAAGAAGAACGGTTACGACGGGAACGTCGTCGTCTTCGCCCGCCTGACCGAGGTCCGCTGAGCGGATCCCCGGCCGGCGGGCGAAGGCCCGTTCAGTGTCACGCGTACGGCCGGCTCGGCACGGTGAGGTGGTAGCCGGAGGCCAGCAGGTACGGCAGGTAGCGGCGCAGCGCGCTCACGCTCTGGGAGCGGTCGCCGCCGGCGTCGTGCGAGAGCACCACGACGCCGGGGCCGGCGCCCTGCTCCACCGCGCGGACGATGGCCCCGGTGCCGGGGACGGTCCAGTCCTCGGTGTCGACGGTCCAGGCCAGTGGTTCCATGCCGAGGTCGGCGCCGAGCTGGAAGGCGGTGCGGTTCCAGGCGCCGTAGGGGGCGCGGAACCAGCGCGGGCGCTCGCCGTAGGCCTCCTCGATGACGTCGCTGGTGCGTTCCATCTCGCTGCGGATCTGGGCCCGGGTGAGCTGGGTGAGCAGCGGGTGGGTCCAGGTGTGGTTGCCGACGACGTGGCCCTCGTCGGCCATGCGCGCCAGCAGGTCCCGGTTCCAGTCGGCCTGTTCCCCGCACACGAAGAACGTGGCCCGCACGTCGTGCTCGCGCAGGGTGTCGAGGATCCCCGGGGTGTAGTGGGGGTCGGGCCCGTCGTCGAACGTCAGGTACATGGTGCGGCCGCGCCCGGACAGCCTGAGCAGCGGTTCTCGCCGCACGGGGGTGCGGGGCGGCGCCGCTTGCGGCGGGCCGTATCCGGTCAGGGGCTGCAGACGGTAGGCGGACGGCTTCTCCGGCAGCCGCGCCGCTGGGGCGCCTGCGGCGGGCGCGGCGGGCCGGGCCGGCTCGTCGGCGCCCTCCAGGGCGAACAGCCCGGCGGTCCCGGCCGCGCCCAGTGCGGCGGCACCGGCGAGCAACGCCCGGCGCCTGGTGAGGAACTGATCCTTCTTCATGTCCCATCAGTCGCCCGGCACCCGCACGCCGCACCACGCCACCACCGAACCGGCCGCAGCAAAACACCCGCCCAGCGCAAGCAGCCGGGTCTGCGGTTGCGCGAGCGGACATCGCCTGCGCCGGGCGCCAGGAGCCGGTCACCGTCCCGGCGTGCCCGGCTCTGTGCCGGGAACTGGAGCGGCACCCGCTCGGCCCGCCCGAGTGGGCTGCGGACCGGTTGCTGCCGGTGGTGCGCCGCATCCTGGCCGACGGCGCCCCGGACACCGCGCGGGCCCTGTTCGGCCGGATCGAGGCGGCTGTCCGGGCCGCCGGACACGATCGCATGCCGGCTCCTGGGGCGAGGACCTCCGCCTGCTGCGCCCAGGCGGCCGACCCGTCGGCGGTGGACGGTGGCGGAGCCGTCAGCGGTGGCGGACCAGGGGGAACGGGAGCGTTTCCCGGATGGTCAGGCCGGTCAGGAACATCACCAGACGGTCGACTCCGATGCCGAGGCCGCCCGTCGGGGGCATCGCGTACTCCAGGGCGTCCAGGAAGTCCTCGTCGAGTTCCATCGCCTCCGGGTCGCCGCCCGCGGCCAGCAGGGACTGCTCGGTGAGGCGGCGGCGCTGTTCGACCGGGTCGGTGAGTTCGGAGTAGGCAGTGCCCAGTTCGGTGCCGAAGGCGACCAGGTCCCAGCGTTCGGCCAGGCGCGGGTCGGTGCGGTGCTGCCGGGTGAGCGGGGAGACGTCGGTCGGGAAGTCCTTGTAGAAGGTGGGCAGCTCGGTGCGCTCCTCCACCAGCCGCTCGTACATCTCCAGCACGACGTCGCCGCGCCCGTCGTCCTGGGTGTACGGCACGCCGGCCCGGTCGCACAGCAGGTGCAGCCGGGCCAGTTCGGTGCCCGCGTCGATCTCCTCGCCGAGCACCTGGGAGATCGCGCCGTACACCGTCATCACCGGCCAGCGCCCCGAGATGTCGTACTCGCGGCCGTCCTTGCGGGCGACGGGCGAGCCGAACGCCGCCGTGGCCGCGCCCTGGATCAGTTCCCGCGTGAGGTCGAGCATGACCTCGTAGTCGGCGAACGCCTGGTAGGCCTCCAGCATCGTGAACTCGGGGTTGTGTTTGTAGGAGACGCCCTCGTTGCGGAAGGTGCGGCCGAGTTCGAAGACCTTCTCCATACCGCCCACGCACAGCCGTTTCAGATACAGCTCGGGGGCGATGCGCAGGTACAGGTCGAGGTCGTAGGCGTTGATGTGGGTGGTGAAGGGACGGGCGTTGGCGCCGCCGTGGATCTGCTGCAGCATCGGCGTCTCGACCTCGAGGAAGCCGCGCTCCAGCAGGCCCTGGCGCAGGGCCTGCACGGCGGTGGAGCGGGCGCGCACGACGTCGCGGGCGGCGGGACTGGTGACCAGGTCGAGGTAGCGCATGCGCACCTTGGCCTCGGGGTCGGCCAGGCCCCGGCGTTTGTCGGGCAGCGGGCGCAGGCACTTGCCGGTGAGCTGCCAGGAGGTGACGAAGACGGTCGGCTCGCCCTTGTCGCTGACGCCGGCCCGGCCGGTGGCGGTGATGTGGTCGCCGATGTCGGTGTCGGCGCGGAAGCGGGCGAGGGCGGCCCCGGTGCCGTCGCGGGTCAGCGCGAGCTGGTGGTCGCCGGACCAGTCGCGCAGCACGACGAAGACGATCCCGCCGAAGTCGCGCACCAGCATGATCCGCCCGGCGACGGTCGCCTCGTCGCCCTCGCGGACCTCGGCGAGGGCGTGGGTGCGGGCCGGCACGCCCACCGGGTAGGGGTCGACGCCGTCGGCGCGCAGCCGGTCCAGGGTGCGGTGGCGGATGCGGACCTGCTCGGGCAGGCCCGCGTCCGCACCACCGGCCCCGCTCCCGCCCCCCGCGTCGAGACCGAGCGCCGCGAGCGGCGGCAGGCCCTCGGTGGTGGCGGGCCGCCGCACCCCTCTCGGGTGCGCCTTGCCCCACAGCTTGCGCAGCGACGGTACGGCGACGAAACCCTCGGCGATGCCGGAGGCCATCCCGATCCGGGCGAGGGCGGCGGCGTCGCCGTAACACAGGAAGCGCGGGTACCACTCGGGGTGGTACTTGGCGTTGGAGCGGTACAGGGCCTCCAGCTGCCACCAGCGGGAGAAGAACAGCAGCAGCCGGCGCCACAGCCGCAGGACCGGCCCGGCGCCGATGCGGGCGCCCTCCTCGAAGACCGAGCGGAAGACGGCGAAGTTCAGGGAGATGCGCCGCACGCCCAGCTTCGGCGCGGCCGCGCACAGCTCGGCGACCATGAACTCCATGACGCCGTTGGGCGCGGCGGCGCGGTCGCGGCGCATCAGGTCCAGCGAGACGCCGTCGCGGCCCCACGGCACGAAGGAGAGCAGGGCGAGCAGCCGGCCGTCCGCCCCGAACGCCTCCACCAGCAGGCAGCCGCCGTCGGCGGGGTCGCCGAGCCGGTCCAGGGCCATGGAGAACCCGCGTTCGGTCTCGGTGTCGCGCCAGGCGTCCGCCTTGCCGACGATCTCCTCCATCTCGGCGTCGGTGAGCGCTCCGTGGCGGCGGATACGGCAGGTGGCGCCGGTGCGGCGGACCCGGTGCACGGCCTGCCGGGTGACCCGCATGTCGCGGCCGTCCAGGTCGAAGGAGGACACGTGCACGATGGCCTCGTCGCCGAGTTGCAGCGCGCCGAGGCCGGCGCGGGCGTAGGCGGTGGCGCCGTCCTCGGAGGCGCCCATCACCGCGGGCGCCCAGGCGTGCCGGCGGGCCACGTCCAGCCACGCGGCGATGGCGTGCGGCCAGGCCTCGCGGTCGCCGACGGGGTCGCCGCTGGCCAGGCACACCCCGGCCTCGACGCGGTAGGTGACGGCGGCCTTGCCGCTGGGCGAGAAGACGACGGCCTTGTCGCGCCGGGTGGCGAAGTAGCCGAGGGAGTCCTGCTCGCCGTAGCGGCCGAGCAGGGCGCGGATGCGTTCCTCCTCGTCGTCGTGGAGGGCGGCTTCCAGGCGCTGGGAGCGGAAGAGGGTGGTGGCGGCGTTCAGCAGGGCGAGCGCGCCGAACAAGCCGAGCAGGAAGTGCAGGGCGGCAGGCGGGCGGCCGTTGAAGGAGCCGGCGGAGACCAGGCCGCCGAGGACCCGGTTGGCGGCCCACGACAGCCGCTGGCCGTGCTGCAGGGTGCCGGGGAACAGCTCGACCAGGCCCCATCCGACGAGGATCGCCACGGCGAGCCCGGCCAGCAGGACGGCGAGGGCGCGGCGCAGCGCCCCGCGCCGGGAGGCGGCCCAGAACTCGCGGCGGGCGACGACGAGCAGCACCAGCGCGAGGGCGCACAGCACCAGGGAGGGCAGCGACTCGGCGTACAGGCCGACGGCGACGCCGAGGACGTCGGTGAGGACGACCAGGCCGAGGTAGACGACCACCAGCCACCAGGCGACCTTCTTGCGGGCGGCGGTGGCGGCGGCCAGCAGGAACAGGAAGACGGCGTAGGCGAGGTTGGCGCTGATGGGGACCAGCAGGAGGTCCAGGAAGCGCACGACGGGCCGCAGCAGGCGGCGCAGCGGCGCGATGAGGGCCAGCAGCGCGCACAGCAGGCCGAGGGCGCCGAAGAAGGTCGCGAAGCCCTCGGGCACCCGGCCGAGGAAGCCGCTTCCGGCGGGTCGTACGGACCCGGTCGCGTCCCGGTCCCCGGCGGCCTCGACGGTGGCACTCATGCATCCGACTGTAGGAAGGCCGCGGCCCGTCCGCCCGTCGAGCCGGCGCGTTCCGCCAGTGGAACCGTCCCGTTCCGCCCGTGGAACCGTCCCGTTCCGGCCGTGGAACCGTCCCATTCCTTCCGTCGAGCCGTCCCGGCCGGTCGGCGGAGCGGCGGCCTCCGATAGCCTCGGCGCGTGACGGAACAGCACTCTCACCAGTTCGACTCCCACCAGTTCGAACGGGGTACCGACGGGCCGAAGGTCATCGTGGCCGGGGTGGACGGCTCCGACTCCTCACTGCGCGCCGCGGCCTACGCCGGCGGCCTGGCCAGGCGGCAGCACGCGCTGCTGGCCGTGGTGTACGTGCAGCCGGTGCTGGCGGCGGGCGCGGCGCTCGGCGCGCCGGTCGCGGAGGCCACGGACGAGATCGCCGAGGACCTGGTCGCGCAGATCCGGGAGGCGGCGGAGCGGGTCAAGGGGATATTCGACGTGCGCTGGGAGTTCCACACGTTCCGCGGCGACCCCTACAACGGCCTGGTGAAGGCGGCGGACGAACTGAAGGCGGACGCGGTGGTGGTGGGCGCCTCCGAGCAGGCCGGCCACCGGATCGTCGGCTCGGTGGCCGTCCGGCTGGTGAAGGCGGGACGCTGGCCGGTGACGGTGGTGCCGTAACCGCCGGCCGTACGGCGATGCCGAGCGGGCGACGGCCTGCGGGCAGCCGGGTCACCGTACCGGTGACGGTGTCGACGACGCTGACGCTGTTCCCGTAGCCGTCGCGGGTGGAGCCGCCGGAGACGCGGGCGGTGCGGCCGTCGGCGGACGGGGGGACGGTCTCGTGCGGGCCGTCCAGCGCGATGACGCGTGCGCTGACCCTCCGGTCGCGGACGGTCAGCGACGCGGGCCGGCTGTCGCCACCAGGCGGTGCCGCGGGCGTCGACCGAGATGCCCGCGGTGGTTCACCGTCCGCCGTCTTCGGCCCGGCGCAGCACCGCCGCGATGCCCGTGAAGCCGCGGCGCTCGGCATGGGCGAGGGCCGTGACGCCGTCGCCGTCGGGCAGCGCCGGGTCGGCGCCCGCGGCGAGCAGGATCTCGACGACCTCCCGGTGGGTGCGGCCGCCGTCGCCGAGGATGACGGCTTCCAGCAGGGCCGTCCAGCCCAGCCGGTTGACGTGGTCGGCGTCGATGCCGGTCTCGTTCAGCACGGCGCGGACGTAGTCGACGTGGCCGCGTTCGCTCGCCGGGATGACGGACACGCCGCCGAAGCGGTTGGTGCGCGTCAGGTCCGGGTCGCCGGGCGGCAGCGCGCGCATCATGGCGACGCTGCCGGTGACGCCGGTGACGAGCCACGGGGTGTCCTGCCGGCCGTCCGGTGCGTCGGCGTCGGCGCCGGCGGCGACCAGGACGCGGGCCGCCTCGACACGGTCGGCGAGCGCGGCGCGCAGCAGCGGGGTGCGGCCGCTTCCGTCGCGGGTCTCCAGGCGGGCGCCGTCGGTCAGGGCGGCCCGGACGGCGTCGGCGTCGCCGCGGCCGGCGGCCTTCAGCAGGGCGAGGTCGGCAGCGGACGGTTTCTCACGGACCGTGAGGCGGGGCACGACGTGACTCCTCCACAGGGCGGTGACGGGCGTCAGGACGGCGCTCAGGCGGGCGCGCCGGCGGCGCGCGGCCGGGGGAAGACCGCGCGCCGCCGGTTCGCGCGTGCCGCGCCCGGGCGGGGTGGCGCTCACGCGGGTGGTCCGGTCGGTCAGCGGCCGTTGCTGATCGCGTCGACGCCGGCCTGCGCGAACTTCTCGTCCAGGTCGCCGGACGGGGCGCCGGCGACGCCGATGGCCGCGATCGGCGCGCCGTTGTACGCGACCGGGGCGCCGCCCGCCAGGAACAGGGTCCCGGGGATGTCCTTCAGCTGGGGAGCCTTCTCCAGGCGCTGGGCGAGCTCGGAGGTGGGCGCGTTCCAGGAGACGGCGGTGAACGCCTTCTCGATGGCGGAGTCGTAGGACTGCGGGCCGGCGCCGTCGCCGCGCAGGGTCACCACCGTGTTGCCGTTCCGGTCGACGACGGCGACGGTGACGCGCCGACCGTCCTTCTCGGCGGCGGCCAGGGCGGCCCGGGCGGCGTCGGTGGCGGCGTCGATCGTGAGGTGGGTGCTGGTCGTGGTGGTCCGGCCCTTGAGGGCGGCCGGGGCGGCGGCGGGCGCGGCGGCCTGGATATCGGCGGAGGCGGAGACCGCGCCGGCCACACCGGCGGCGACGGCGGCGAGGAGGGCGGCCGCGGTGACGGCCTTGGCGCGGGTCGAGAACTTCTTGGCCTCGTGCTGCATGTTGGCCTTGTGCTGCATGCCGGACGACTCCCTGTCGTATCGCGTCAGCGCGGACCGCGGCCTGGTGCCGGGTCCGGCTCAGCGCTTCGTGCGCTGTGCCTCCACCCTCCGCCCGGAACAGGTCCGCCGCGGTCGGCGTCCCGGCTCGTCCCGGCGCACGCATCGGGTGATCCCCGGGTCATCCGATCGGACGACCCCCACCCCGGGCCCCGGTGGTCGGCACTCGTGCGTGGCGTCTTCACACGACGGGCGGGCTGGGCCATCATGATCCGCCGTCAGCCGTTTGCCGATCGTGAAGAGGTGAGGCGCATGGCCGGGCTCCGGATGGGCGAGGGCATTCTCCGTCGCAAACCGATCGAGTACATCGATGAGACGGAGGGCGAGGAGGGGACGCGGCTGGAGCGGTCGCTGGGCCTGGGGCAGCTGACCGCGATCGGCGTGGGCGGCATCATCGGCGCCGGCATCTTCACCCTGGCCGGCACGGTGGCCAACGGCACGGCGGGCCCGGCGGTGCTCGTGTCGTTCCTGATCGCCGGTGTGGCCAGCGCCTGCGCGGCGCTGTCGTACGCCGAGTTCGCCGGGCTGATCCCCAAGGCCGGGTCGGCGTACACGTACGGTTACGCCGTACTCGGGGAGTTCGCGGGCTGGTTCATCGGCTGGGACCTGCTGCTGGAGTACACCGCGATCGTGGCGGTGGTGGCGATCGGCATCTCGGGCTACTTCAGCTTCCTCGTGGAGGAGATGGGCGCGAAGCTGCCGCACTGGATGCTGGGCGCCCCGGGCACCGGCTCAGGTCACAAGGTCGATCTGTTCGCGGCCGTGCTGTGTCTGCTGATCGCCTGGCTGCTGAACCTGGGCATCCGCAGCGCGGCCCGCTTCGAGACCGTCGTGGTGGGGCTGAAGGTGCTGGTGGTGCTGCTGGTGATCGGGGTCGGGTTCTTCCACATCACCTCGTCGAACTACCACCCGTTCTTCCCGTTCGGCGTCAGCGGTGCTTTCACGGGCGCCGCGACGGTGTTCTTCGCGGTGTTCGGCTACGACGCCATGTCGACGGCGGCCGAGGAGTCCAAGGACGCCCAGCGGCACATGCCGAAGGCGATCATCTACTCGCTGGTCATCTCGATGGTGCTGTACGTGGCGGCCTGTCTGGTGCTGACGGGCATGCAGAACTACAAGCACATCGATCCCAAGAGCGGCTTCTCCACCGCGTTCAAGTCGGTGGGCCTGGACCGGCTCGCGGACGTGATCGCGGTGGGTGCGATCATCGGCATCCTCACGGTGATGTTCACGTTCATGCTGGGCGTGACCCGTGTCTGGTTCTCGATGTCCCGCGACGGCCTGCTGCCGAGCTGGTTCGCGAAGACGCACCCGACCCGCCATGTGCCGACCCGTGTGACCTGGATCGTCGGGGTGGCGTCGGCCGCCATCGCCGGGTTCGTGCCGATCGGGTCGGCGGCCGAGCTGACCAACATCGGTATCCTGCTGGCGTTCGTGGTGGTGTGCACGGCGGTCATCGTGCTGCGCTACCGGCATCCCGAGCTGCCGCGCACGTTCCGCACGCCGTGGATGCCGGTCGTGCCGGCCCTCGGCGTCGTCTTCTCGATCTGGCTGATCACGTTCCTGATGTGGGAGACGTGGGTGCGGTTCGCCGTGTGGTTCGTGATCGGCTGCGCGGTCTATTTCGGCTACTCCTACAAGCGCTCGGCGCTGGCGCGCCAGGGCGGCGCTACAGGGAGCGCAGAAAGCCGGTGAGCAGCGCGAGGTGGGCCTCGGGCCGTTCCCTGTCCGGGGAGTGGGCGGTGCCGTCGACCGTGGCGGCCCGCCCGTCGCGCACGGTTGCGGCCAGCCGGCCGGCCATGCGCAGGTGGCCGTCCGCGTCGATGCCGCCGTGGAACGCCGGCACCGGCACGTCGATGCCTGCGGCCCGCTTCCGGGTGTGTCCGTCACCGGCCCGCCAGTCGGTTTCACGGGCGGTGTGCGTGGTCTGATCCGCCCGACCGCCGACGGGTCAGCCGCGATCAGCGCCGTCCTGACCCGGGAGAGCGCGCTGCCGGGCCGGGTCGGCGGAGGAGCGCGCGCTGCCGCGCCGGGTCGGCGGTGATCTCACCGAGGCGGACGTCACGGCCTGCCCGCGGGTGCTCGGCGAGATGCCGGCGGTGTCCGACGACGTGGACGTCAACCGACCGTCGCGGGGCGGCCGTCAGCTCCCTGGGGGCGCCGGGTGCCTACTGCCCCATCACCAGCCCGTCCTTCGCCGCGCCGCGGCTGAGCACCACCTGGCGGATGCGGTCGCGGACCGCGCGCAGCTCGGCGCCGTCGGCGAGGGCGCGGTTGAGGTCCACCAGCCGGCCCGCGTCCACGTCGAACAGCAGCGGCACGAACTCGGCCCTGGCCACTTCCCAGCGGCCGCCCGGCCGCTTCGGCGGCACGAAGGTGAAGCGGCCGAGGGTGGACTGGTTGCCGCGCTGGTCCTCGACGCCGTTGTCGTCGAACATCTCGCCGGCGACCTCGTCGCCCATGCCGTAGACCACCCAGGTGCCGTTGACCTTCTCGTAGGCCTGCGGGACGTGGGCGTGGGTGCCGAGGATCAGGTCGATGTCGGGGCGGCCGCCGTCGCGGGAGGCGGTCAGCCGACGCGCCAGGTCGAGCTGCCTGGCGTCGGGGGCGTCCTGCCAGGGGGTGCCCCAGTTCAGGGAGACCACGACGACGTCGGCACCGGCCTTGCGGGCGGCCCGGGCGTCCGCGATGATCTTGCCCTCGTCCATGAGGCTGACGGCCCACGGCTGCCCGGACGGCATCGCGAAGTCGCCGGTGCCGTAGGTGTAGGCGAGGTGGGCGACCTTCGCCGGGCCGGCGCGCAGGAGGGTCACGGAGTTGGCCTCCGCCACGGTGCGCGCCGAGCCCGCGTGCTTGACGCCGGCCCCGTCGAGGGCCGCCAGCGTGCGCCGCACGCCGTCCGCGCCGTCGTCGAGGCTGTGGTCGGAGGCGGTGGAGCAGCTGTCGTAGCCGGTCGCGGCGAGGCCGTCGGCGATCTCGGGCGGGGACTTGAAGACGGGTCGGCCGGTGTAGTCGCCGTTCGTGCCGTAGGGGGTCTCCATGTGGCACAGCGCGAGCGCGGCCGGCGCGACCAGGGGCTTGGCGCCGGCCAGCATGGGCCGGAAGTCGTAGCCGGTGCCGCCGGAGTCGAAGTGCGCCCGTTCGATGACCGTGCTGTGCGGCAGGACGTCCCCGGTGGCGACCAGGGTGAAGCCGCGCGCGCCGGGCGGCGGCGCCGGGCGCCCCGCCTGCTCGCGGCGATCGGCCTGACAGGCGGCCCCGGCGGCGAGCACGGCCGTCAGGGCCAGTGCCAGCAGTCGTCTGCGTGTGTGTGCTCGTACGATCATCACTCACCCCAGCCTGGTCACATTTCCCTACGAATAGGTATGAGGGGGGCGGGTGCCGCAAACGGTTCCGGCGCCCCTTTGACCCGTCCGGTGTCCGCCGACGGGTGGGCAGGACCGTTCGCCGCACCGTTCACCGACGCGATCGACCGCCCGTCGCACAGGCGCGCGCCGCCCGCTGTCCCCGGCCGGTGCCCTGCGGTGGCATATGGCCATGACGGCCCGAAACACCCTCACCGCCCGGGCGACGACCGCCGAGCACGAACTCGCCGCCCTCCAGCGCGAGCACGGCCGGCCACTGTTCGCGCTGCTGCTGCGGCTGTGCGACGGCGACCGGCAGCGGGCCGAGGACCTCGCGCAGGAGACCCTGCTGCGGGCCTGGCAGCATCCCGAGGCGCTGCGCACCGACGCGTTCGACTCGGTACGGCCCTGGCTGATGACGGTGGCGCGGCGGCTGGCCATCGACGCGCGCCGGGCCCGGCGGGCACGCCCGGCGGAGGTGGGCGACGAGGTGCTGGAGCAGGGGCACGGGGCGGTGTGCGCCGATCACGCGGAGCGGGCCGCGGCGACGCTCGACGTGCGGGAGGCTGTGAAGACACTCACTCCACGCCACCGTGACGTATTGGTGCTCGTGTACCTCCAGGGGGCCAGTGTGGCGGAAGCAGCGACGGAACTGGGTATTCCGCCCGGTACCGTGAAGTCGCGGGCGTTCTACGCGCTGCGCGCCCTGCGTCGGGAGCTACCGGGATACGCGGCGGACCTGCGATGAAACCGACCACAGGGTCAAGGCTTCGCAAAACGGCTGCTGCCGACCATGGTTGAGTAATCGGCTGTCTTCATCCGTGTTCCGGACGAGGGCCCGCACCGGGCGACGCGCGACACCGGAGGAAGGCAGGAAGGGATGCTGCACAGAGGTCACCAGGGCACGGACGGCGCCGACGGCGGGGAACTCGTCGTGCCGATGGCCTGGTTGTACGCCGAGTACATCGCGGACGAGCTGCTGCGCACCGGCGATCTGATGCCGCCGACGTCGTTCGAGTTCCGCGCCGGGCGCGATGCGCTGGCGCTGACCATCTTCCTGTCCGACACCGAGGGCGAGCTGTCCGGCATCCGGGTCGTGACCCAGCTGGAGACCTGGCTGTCGCTGACGGCGTACGACCAGCCGTGGCAGGACTGGGTGCGCGAGCGCATGGCGGCGCTGATGGCGGAGGGCTCCGCCACGCCGGACCTCGCGCTGGCGCGAGCGGCGTGGCGCTGGCTGGAGGAGACCGAGCTCCTCGCCCCCGACCTGAACGCGGTACCCGGCGGTCCGGGCGTGCTCGGCGAGGACGACGGCCCGAAGGTGTGGACCCCTGCGTGGCAGCTGGGGCTGCCGCTGGGCCACCTGGCGATCCACCTCTTCTGACCCACCCGCCCGCGCAGGCGGACTTGGCCGAGCCCATCGCCGGGGAGCCGCATCCCGGCGGTGCGCGCGCCCAACGCTCGGGGAAAGGACACTCGCAGCGAGGGCCCCGCAGGGCCGCACGGTGCCCTGTCGCTGCCCGGCGCACCGGGTCACGAGGTGGCCGAGCGCGCCGACGCCGAGGGTTGGCCGAGCGGCCGCCACGCCGTGAGCGCGCCGACACGTCCGCACAGCGGGCGCCCCGATCTCACGCGAGCCGAGCGCACCGCCGCGGGGAAGGGCCATGACCGCCGGAGTCAGAACCGCCGGGCTCCCCGTGGACGGCCCGAGCGCACAGACCCCCGGCGCGCCGACCGGGGCGACCGGACTTCCGAGGATGCCCCCCGCCGCCCGGCCCGCGTCGCACAACTCAAGGCATCCCGTGGCCGCGGGCCCTGCCGGACCACCGCACCACGCGCCCTCCCCGACCGCGCCGCGCATCCTCCCCGGACGACCGCAAAGCGCGCTGTCCCGGACGACCGCACCGCGCACCCTCCCCGACGACCGCACCGCGCGCTGTCACCGACGGCCCCACCGCGAGCCCCCCCTCCGCGGGGCGTGCCCGGAGTCGATCGCCCCGCCGCCCTGGGGGCCGGGGCGAGGTCCTCACGGCGGCGGAAATTTTCGCGGTTCCGGACCAATCCGGGGACCGGCCCGCTCCGAATCCCCCCTGGCTCTTTCCGTGCGTGGCTTGAGTCAATCGGTGGTGTGGTCCGTACCGATGGGTGCAAGGAGTGACCCCACCCCCACCCAACGGCACGAGGATTCGCATGAGGTCCCTGGAACGGCATCGCGACGTCGCCGCGTACGCGCTCGGCGTGCTGGACGAGGCGGACGCCTTCCGCTTCGAGGACCACCTCATGGAATGCGCCGGCTGCTCGGCCCAGGTGACCGAATTCGGCCCCGCGACCCGCCAGTTGATGCTGTACCGGCGGGCCACACCGCGCTTCGTCCACCCGGCGCCGACACCCGGCCCCCGGCTGCTGGACCGGCTGCTCGCCGAGGTCGGCCACCGTCGGCGCGCCGCACGCCGGCGCCTGCTGTACGCCGTCGCCGCCGCGGTCGTCGCCGCGCTGACCGGACCGGTGGTGGCCGTCCTCGCGACCGGCGGCGACACGGTGGCGCCGCTCGCCGCGACCGACCCGCGCTCCGGGGTGTGGGCGCAGGTCACCACGTACGACGCGAACTGGGGCAGCCAGGTGCGGCTGAAGGTGAAGGACGCCGCCGGCACCCGCTCCTGCCGTCTGGTCGTGATCGGCCGCGACGGCTCGGAGCAGACGGTCAGTACCTGGAGCGCACCCGGCGCCGGCGGCCGCACGGCCACGATGGAGGGCAGCGCCGCGTTCCACCCCGGCCAGATCGCCCGCTACGAGGTCCGCACCACGGACGGACGGCCGCTCGTCACCCTGCGCCCCACGGGTCCCTAAGGCCACACCAGCAGCACGGGGCACGTCGCATGGTCCACGACGAAGCGGGTCGGCGGGGACAGCGTCTTCGGGCCGGGACGGCCGCGGTCGCCGTCGCGGCCGAGGATCAGCAGGTCGGCGTCGCGCGCCGCGGCGACCACCTCCTGCTCGGGCCGGCCGGTGCGTCGCGTCCGGGTGCAGGGGCGGCCCAGCCGGTCCGCGGCGGCGGCGAGAAGGCGCTCCCCCGACTCCGCGGCCAGCCGCTCCAGCCGGGCCCCGGGGTCGTGCCCCGGGTCGGCGCGGCCCAGCAGACCGGCGAACGCACCGTGCGCCGCGTCGGCCACATCATGGCCGCTGACGTGCAGCAGCACCACGTCGGCGGCCCCGGCGTGCGTATGCGCGGCGTCCACGCAGGCACGCCAGGTGCCCTCCGCGACCCAGACGACGACGGCCATGGCGGTCGGCCTCCGATCAGGCTCCGATCACATGCAGGGAACCCCACAGTGCCACCACGGCCACTCCCAGGGACAGGGGCACGGCGAGCAGACCGAGCGTGGTGAACTCCTTCAGCTCGACCTCGTGGTCGTGCTGGTGCACGATCCGCCGCCACAGCAGCGTGGCCAGCGATCCGGCGTAGGTGAGGTTGGGCCCGAGGTTGACGCCGAGCAGCACGGCGAGGACCGCCCCGGCGCCGGACGGCGCGGCCAGCGGGAGCAGCACGAGCACCGCGGGCAGGTTGTTGATCAGATTGGCGAGGACGGCGGCCAGCGCCGCCACCGCGAGCAGCGCCACCAGCCCCGTACCGCCCGGGACCAGGTGGCCGAGCCCGTCCGCGAGGCCGTTGTCGACGACCGCCCGGACCACGATGCCCAGCGCCAGCACGAAGGCCAGGAACGGCACCGAGGCGGCGCGCACGATCGCCGACGGCCGGGTGCGGCGCCGTACCAGCGCCCGTACGGCGAGGACCAGCGCCCCCGCGAACGCCGCCCACGCGGGGTCGAGACCGACCGCGGACGCGAGCAGGAATCCGGCCAGCGTGCCCGCGACCGTCACCAGCGCGAACACCGGCACCGCCGGCGGCTCCCCGGCGTCGGGCGTCTCGGCGCCCGCGCCCAGGTCGGTGGCGAAGAACCGCCGGAACACCGCGAACTCGACGGCGATCGCGGCGAGCCACGGCAGCGCCATCAGCCCCGCGAACCGCGCGAAGCTCAGCCCGCTGACCGAGAAGGCCAGCAGGTTCGTCAGGTTGGACACCGGCAGCAGCAGCGAGGCGGTGTTCGACAGATGCGTGCAGGCGTAGACGTGCGGCTTGGGCCGCGCGCCGAGGCGGGCCGCGGTGGCGAAGACGACCGGCGTCAGCAGCACCACCGTGGCGTCGAGGCTGAGGACGGCCGTGATCGCCGACGCGGTGACGAAGACGTACAGCAGCAGCCGGGTGGGGCTGCCCTTCGCCGCACGCGCCATCCACGCCCCGCACGCGTGGAAGAGCCCCTCGTCGTCGCAGAGTTTGGCCAGGACGAGGACCGCCGCGAGGAACCCGATCACCGGGCCGAGGCGGGCCGCCTCCTCGCGGGCGTGGTCCAGGGAGATCGCGCCGGTGCCGACGACGATCGCGGCGGCCGGCACGGCGACGACGGCCTCCGGCCACCCCCACGGGCGGATCACCGCGCAGGCCAGTACCAGGGCGAGCAGGAGGGCGGACAGCGACTCGGCGAGCATGGTGTTCAGGGCTGGGTCCTCTCCGGCGACTGGGACACAGAGAGTTCATCACAGGGCCGTGGCGCTCACTTCAGCAGCCGGGACAGCCGGCGGTCGGCGAGCGGCTTGCCGCCGGTCTGGCAGGTCGGGCAGTACTGCAGGGCGGAGTCGCTGAAGGACACCTCGCGGATGGTGTCGCCGCACACCGGGCACGGCTCGCCGGTACGGCCGTGGACGCGCAGTCCGCTCTTCTTCTCCGCCTTCAGCCGGCCCGCGGCCACGCCCCGGGAGCGCTCGACGGCCTCGGTGAGCGTGTCCCGCAGGGCCTGGTGTAGGCGGGTGGTCTCCTCGGGGGTGAGGGAGGCGGCGAGTTTGAACGGGGACATCTTCGCCGCGTGCAGGATCTCGTCGCTGTAGGCGTTGCCGATCCCGGCGATCAGGCTCTGGTCGCGCAGCGCGCCCTTGATCTGGCGGCGCTCACCGGCGAGGAGGGCGGTGAAGCGGGCCTCGTCGAAGTCGTCGGCGAGCGGGTCGGGGCCGAGGCGGGCGACGCCCTCGACCTGCTGCGGCTCGCCGACGACGTACACCGCGAGGCGTTTTTGCGTGCCGGCCTCGGTGAGGTCGAAGCCGGCGCCGGTCTCCAGTGCGACGCGCAGGGCGAGGGGGCCCTTGCCGGGGCGGGGCGCGCCGTCGGGCAGGCGGTCCTTCCAGTGCAGCCAGCCCGCCCGGGCCAGATGGGTGACCAGGTGCGGGCCGCCGTCGGTGGCGAGGTCGAGGAACTTGCCGTAGCGCCGCACGGCGGTGACCTCGCGCCCCTCGAGGGCGCTCAGGGGCGGGTCGTAGGTCTTCAGGACGCTGATCGCGACGGGCAGCACACGGACGATCTCGTGGCCGACCAGGTGCTCGGACAGAAAGTCCTTGAGCGCTTCCACCTCGGGCAGTTCCGGCATACGTCCAGAGTGCCACCCGTCACTCAGGCCCTCACGCCGTCTCGGGCACGACGAACTCGCACCACACGCACTTGCCGCCGCCGCGCGCCTCCACGCCCCACACGTCGGTCAGCAGGTCGACCAGGAGCAGCCCGCGCCCGGAGACCCCCTGCACCCCGGCCTCGCGGCGGCGCGGCAGGGCGCTGGAGGAGTCCTCGACGTCGACGCGCAGCCGCCGGTCGGCGCCGCTGAGGACCCGCAGGGTGACGATCGCGGCTCCTTCGGTGTGCATGAGGGCGTTGGTGATCAGTTCGTCGGCGACGAGCTCGATCTCGTCGGCGCGGTCGCGGGCGCCCCAGCTGCGCACGGCGGCGCGGATCATGTGCCGGGCCTGGGTGAGCGCCTCGGCGTCGCCGGGCGCGACGTGCTGCTGGAGCCGGCCGCCGGTGCGCGGGGTGTCCAGGGGGCGGCGGCGCAGCAGGAGCAGGGCGACGTCGTCGTCGCCGCCGCGTTCCTCGGCGATCTCGATGAGCCGGTCGGCGAGGGCGCGGACGTCGTCGGGGCCGGCGGCGACGAACGCGGCGAGGGCGCGCATGCCGTCGTCGAGGTCGGCGCCGGGTTGTTCGACCAGGCCGTCGGTGGTGAGCAGCAGGGTGTGGCCGGCGTCGAGTTCGATGGTGGAGACCGGGTACTCCAGGCTGCCGAACTCCGCGGACAGCCCGAGCGGCAGCCCGCCGGGGACGGCGATCCGGCGGCAGGCGCCGTCGCCGGCGCGCACCAGCAGGTCGATGTGGCCGGCCCGCACCACCTGGACGACGCCGGTGGAGAGGTCGGCCTCGGCGTACAGGCAGGTGGCGAAGCGGTCGGTGTCGAGTTCGTGCAGGAACACCGACGCGCGGGCCATCACGGTGGCCGGGGGGTGGCCTTCGGCCGCGTAGGCGCGCAGCACGATGCGCAGCTGGCCCATGACGGCGGCGGCGTGGGTGTCGTGGCCCTGGACGTCGCCGATGACGGCGCCGACGCGGCCCCCGGGCAGCGGGATCAGGTCGTACCAGTCGCCGCCGATGTCCCGGCCGAGGACGCCGCCCGCGCTGCCGGCGCGGTAGCGGACGGCGACGTCGGCGCCGGGCACGCTGGGGATGGTGCGCGGCAGCATGGCCTGCTGCAGGCCCTGCGCGATGTCCTTCTCCTCCTCGTAGAACATCGCGCGCTGCAGGCTCTGCGCGATGCTGCTGCCGAGGGCGACGAGGATGTTGCGTTCCTCGGGGGTGAAGCCGCGCCGGTCGTTGTAGAGCAGGCCCATCGCGCCGATCGGGCGGGCCTGGACGATGAGGGGCAGATAGGCGGCGGAGGTGATGTGCAGGTCGGTGAGGTGCGGCCACAGGATCGGGTAGTCGGCGGCGAACTCCTCGGGCGACTCGATGAAGCGCGGGATGAGGGTGCGCACGACCTCGCTCATCGGGTACGGCTCGTCGATGCGGGTGACGAGGGTGCCGGGGACGGAGGCGCCGGCGGGGCCCTCGGCGATCAGCCGGATGCGGCCGGCCTCGGCCAGGCCCATGACGAGGCTGGCGGCGCCGAGGTGGACCAGGCCGTGGGTGTCCTTGAGGACGTCGATGACGTCCTGGACGGTGCGGGCGTGGGCGAGGGCGGCGGTGGTGAGCTGGACGACGTTGGTCTGCTCGCGGCGGGCCTGGTCCAGGGAGGCCTGCTGGCGGTGGGCGGCGAACTCGTCGAGCTCGCGGGTGGCGTCGCGGACGATGCCGACGATGCGGCGCGGCCGGCCGCTCTCGTCGCGCCGGATGTAGCCCTGGGTGTGGGTCCAGCGCAGTTCGCCGGTGCGGCAGCGGATGCGGAAGTAGGCGCCGTAGGTCTCGCTGCCGTCCTTGATGGCCTGGGCGACCAGGGCGTCCAGGCGGCGGGCCTCGCCGGGCGGCACCCGGGCGGCGAGGGTCTCGGGCCGGCCGTCGTATTCGTCCGGGCGCACGTCGAACGCCTCGTGGGCCTGGGGGTCCATGCTCATCTGGCCGGCGTCCAGGTCCCAGTCGAAGGTGCCCATGCGGTTGAGCGCCAGGATCGGATCCGGGTGGGCGGGCCAGTCGTCCGGGAGTGACAGGGCGCTCGCTCCCCGATCAACCATGCGCCCACCTTGCCAGGCTTTGCCTGATTATTCGACCGGGGGCGGGGGTGCGACTCTCCCTCGTTCGGGTTACCCGGGCGACGCCGTGACACACGGAGCGTGACGATCGGGCAGCGGGAGAATGTCAGGAGAGGAGCGCGAGCGTGGACTGGTTCACCGCATCCGACTACTGGCTGAGCCGGCTGGTCTTCCAGCGGGCCCTGGCCGGCCTGTATCTGGTCGCGTTCCTCGCGGCGGCCCTGCAGTTCCGTGCGCTGCTGGGTGAGCGGGGCATGCTGCCGATCCCCCGGTTCGTCGCGCGGGTGCCGCTGCGGCGGGCGCCGAGCCTGTTCCACCTGCACTACTCGGACCGCTTCTTCGCGGGCTGCGCGTGGGCGGGCTGCGCGGTGTCGGCGGCGCTGCTGGCGGGGCTGGACGGGTTTCTGCCGCTGGGGGCGGCGATCGCGCTGTGGCTGGTGCCGTGGGCGCTGTACCTGTCGATCGTGAACGTCGGCCAGACCTGGTACTCCTTCGGCTGGGAGTCGCTGCTGCTGGAGACCGGGTTCCTCGCCGCTTTCCTCGGCAACGACGACGTGGCGCCGCCGGTCGTGGTGCTGTTCCTGCTGCGCTGGATCCTGTTCCGGGTGGAGTTCGGCGCGGGCCTGATCAAGATGCGCGGGGACGAGTGCTGGCGGAAGCTGACCTGCCTGTACCACCACCACGAGACGCAGCCGATGCCGGGCCCGCTGAGCTGGTTCTTCCACCACCTCCCCAAACCCCTGCACCGGGTGGAGGTGGCCGCCAACCACGTCACCCAGCTGATCGTGCCGTTCCTGCTGTTCACCCCGCAGCCCGTCGCGACGGCGGCCGCCTCGCTGATGATCCTCACCCAGCTGTGGCTGGTGCTGTCGGGCAACTTCGCCTGGCTGAACTGGATCACGATCGTGCTGGCGGTGCCGGCCCTGCGCTTCCCGGACGGCGGCGCCCCGGCGTCGGCGCCCTCCGGCGCACCCCTGTGGTACGAGGTGGTCGTCCTGGCGGTGGCGGCGCTGCTGGTGTTCCTCAGCTATCACCCGGTGGCCAACATGATCTCGCGCCGCCAGGTGATGAACCGCTCCTTCGACCCGCTGCACCTGGTCAACACCTACGGCGCGTTCGGCAGCGTCAGCCGGGTCCGCTACGAGGTGGTGGTCGAGGGCACCCTCGACGAGGTGCCGCGCGAGGACTCCGACTGGCGGGAGTACGAGTTCAAGGGCAAGCCGGGGGACCCCGGGCACTGGCCGCGCCAGTTCGCGCCGTACCACCTGCGCCTGGACTGGCTGATGTGGTTCGCGGCGCTGTCGCCGGCGTACGCGGGGGCGTGGTTCGAGGGCCTGGTGGAGCGGCTGCTGGAGAACGACCGGGACACCCTGCGCCTGCTGCGCCGCTCCCCCTTCCCGCCCGGAACTCCCCCGCGCCACGTGCGCGCCCGCCTCTTCCGTTACCGGTACACGACGTGGCGGGAGCTGCGGGAGACGGGCGCCTGCTGGGAGCGGACGTATGTGCGCGAGTATCTGCCGCCGACCCGGCTGGCGGGGGTCGCCGAGCGGGCCTGAAACCCGCCAGGGAATACCTCGTTTCGAGATAGCCTTCGGAAGAAACAAGTACCTCGTTTCGATATACGCCCGCACGACCGCCAAGCAGACCCAGCAGATCCAGTAGACCCAGGAGACCCAGGAGACTCAGGAGACCCATGGACGCCACCATGCGCGCCGTCGTCCTCGACGCCCCGGGACCGGTGACGAACCTGCACGTGCGCCGCCTGCCGCTGCCCGAACCGCCGCCCGGATGGATCCGCATCAAGGTCGCGGCGTTCGGCCTGAACCGCTCGGAGCTGCACACCCGGCTGGGGCTCGCCGACGGCGTGACCTTCCCCCGGGTCCCCGGCATCGAGGCGAGCGGCACGGTGGACGCCGATCCCGACGGGGTACTGCGGCCGGGGCAGCAGGTGGCCGCGCTCATGGGCGGCATGGGCCGGGTCTACGACGGCGGCTACGCCGAATACACCGTCGTACCGCGTTCGCAGGTCGTCCCCTTCGTCTCCGGCCTGCCGTGGGAGACGATCGGCGCGGTGCCCGAGACCCTCCAGACGGCGTACGGCTCGCTCACCACCGGCCTCGGCCTGCGCGCCGGGCAGACCCTCCTCATCCGCGGCGGCACCTCCGCGCTCGGCCTGGCCACCGCCACCCTCGCCAAGGACCTCGGCGCGACCGTGCTCGCCACCACCCGCAGCCCCGAGCGCCTGCGCCACCTCGCCGGCCACGGCGTCGACCATCCCCTGCTGGACGACGGCGACGTCGCCGCGCAGGTCCGCCGCATCCTGCCCGACGGGCTGGACGCGGCGCTGGAACTGGTCGGCACCCCGACCCTGCCCGACACCTTGCGCGCAACCCGGGTGCACGGCACGGTCTGCTTCACCGGGATGCTGTCCAACGAGTGGACCGTGCCCGACTTCTACCCGCTCTCCTACCTCCCGCGCGGTGTCCGGCTCAGCGCGTACGGCGGCGACGCCGGCGACCTGCCGGCCGATGTGCTCCAGAGCTGGCTCGACCGGCTCGCCACCGGCGAAGTCACCCTCGGCCCGGTGCACGTCTACGCTCTGGACGACATCCGCACCGCGCACCGGGACCTGGAGGAGGGCGGCAGGATGGGCAAGCTGGTCGGCCTGCCCTGAGCCGGCGTCAGGACGGGCGGAGGGTAGGCCGCCTCCTCGGGGGTACGCGTGTCCGGCACCCCGGGTACCGAGCGCCCAGCACACAGCGCCTTTGAAAGCAGTGGGAGATGAGATGCGGCTCCGCCAGCCGGCACCGTCACGGTGCTCCGAGAACGTCCTCGCCGGGCGGTACCGCCTGGACGCGCTCCTCGGCTCCGGCGGTGCCGCCGACGTCCACCGCGGCCACGATCTGCGGCTGGAACGCCCGGTCGCGGTCAAGGTCTTCCGCACCGGCGCCGACGCCTCACTGGAACGACGCTTCCCCGACGAGGGCGTGATCCTGGCCCGGCTGCAGCATCCCGGACTGGTCACCGTCTACGACGCGGGCCGGCACGACGGCAGGCCCTACCTCGTCATGCAGCTGCTCGACGGCCCGACGCTGAAGCGGCGCATCGCCGAGGGACCGCTGTCCCCGGACGCGACCGCCGCACTCGGCGCACCCCTCGCCCGGGCCCTGGCCCACGCGCACGAGTCGGGGATCGTGCACCGCGACGTCAAACCGTCCAACATCATCTTCGACGCGTCCGGCCGCCCGCACCTGACCGACTTCGGCATCTCCCGGCTGCTCGACGCCACCACCCGCACCGCCACCGAAGCACTCGTCGGCACGGCCGCCTACCTGGCCCCCGAGCAGGTCCTCGGCCGGCCCGTCGGCCCGGCCGCGGACGTCTACGCCCTCGGACTGGTCCTCCTCGAATGCCTCACGTCCCGGCTGGAGTACGACGGTGTCCCCCTGGAGGCGGCGATAGCGCGGCTGCACCGCCATCCCGTAGTGCCCTCGTCCCTCCCGGGGGAACTCGCCGGGCTGCTGCGGGAGATGACCGCACTGGACGAGGCGGACCGCCCGTCGGCGCGCGACTGCGCCCGGGTGCTGGGCGCGCTGGCCGGCCCCGCCGCCGGTCCCGGGTTCCTGCCGGCCCCGGTTCCCCGGGACGCGCCGGCACGGGACGCCGACCCGACACTCCCCGGACCCTCGCCGGCCGCGGACGCGGCCGCGTCACCGGGCACGCCCGTGCGCCGACGCGTCCTGGTCGCCGGCGGAGCCGTCGCGCTCGCCACGGCCATGGCCGCGACGTTCGCCGCGTCGGACGCCTCTTCGTCCTCGGGGCCCGGCGCCACGGCGACCCGGACCGTCACGGCCCAGCCGCCGCCCGCCGCTTCGGGCGCGCGGTCCGGGGCGGCCCCCGCCGCGTCCCCTTCGCCCGCAGCCGCCACCCCCCGGCTCCGTGACGCGGCCCTGGAACAGAGCTCCCGGCCTCAGGCCCCCGCCCGCCCGAGCCGGGAGGCGGCCGGCGAACCGGCGCGGCACACCACCGCGGCGGCGCCGCCGCACTCCCGACCGGACGGCCCGCCGAAGAAGGAGAAGGGCAAGAAGCCCCGGGGGAAGGGGCAGAAGGGCAAGCACTGACCGCCCGCCCCGGGCGGGGCGCACGATCCCGTCGCCGCGCCCCGGGCGCACGCCTCACCCCCTGCGCAGCCGCAGCGTCACCAGCTCGAACGGCCGCAGACGTACGGCGACACGGTCACCGTCGACGACAGGCGCCGAGGCGTCCGGCAGCGGGCGTTCCAGCAGGTCGGTGACCGTGACCCCGGCGAGCGGGAAACCGGCGGTCAGGGTGGCGCGGGTGCGGCCGCCGTGCGCCTCGTGGAAGCGGACGACCACGTCGCCGCTGCCGTCGTCGGCGAGCTTCACCGCCGTGATCACGACCGCGTCCCGGTCGGCGGTCACCAGCGGGGCGACCTCGCCCGCGCCCGTCAGCCGCCGCTCGGGCAGGTTGATCCGCCAGCCCTCGCGCACCGCGTCGCCGATCCCCGCGCCGGGCACCAGCGCGTGCCGGAAGCGGTGCACGCCCTGGTCGGTCTCGGGGTCGGGGAAGCGCGGGGCGCGCAGCAGCGAGACGCGCACCGTCGTGGTCGTACCGCCGTCGGCGCGGACCGTGCGGGTGACGTCGTGGCCGTAGGTGGAGTCGTTGACGATCGCGGCGCCCCAGCCGGGCTCCTCCAGGTGCAGGAAGCGGTGGTTGCACGCCTCGAACTTGGCGGCCTCCCAGGAGGTGTTGGTGTGGCTGGGGCGGTGGTAGTGCCCGAACTGCGTCTCGGACGCGTACCGTTCGGCGTGCACGTCGAGCGGGAAGGCCAGCTTCAGGAACTTCTCCGTCTCGTGCCAGTCGACCTCCGTGTCGATGACCAGCCGCCGCTCGTCCGGCGCCAGGGACAGCACCTGGGTGACCTTCGAGGAGCCGAAGGAGCGTGTGACCCGCACCGACTGCCCGTCCTCGCCGGGGGTGACGGTGTCGGCGTCGGTGAGGTCGGTGACCGTGTTGCGGTAGAACCTGTCGACGTCCCAGGCGTCCCACATGTTCGGGAAGTCGGGGTGCAGTTGAAGAAGGGCCGCCGTCTGACCGGGCGCGAGGGTCTCGCGGTCGGCGTCGACGTCGTACACGGAGACGACCAGGCCGCGTTCGTCGATCTCCACCCGCAGGAGACCGTTGCTGAGGACGTGGCCGCCACCGGTGCGGTCCTCGCGGGTCGTGTGTCCCTCGGCCGCCGAGGTGCCGGCGCCGCCCGCCGGGACGCCGGAGCGGGGGTGCGGGGCCGCGTTGAACACGAGCGGCACCTCGCCCTCACCGGCCAGCGCCCGCTGGGCGGCCTCGATGACGCCGTTCAGCTCGGCCGCGACGCGCTCATAGGTGGCCCGGGCCTCGCGGTGCACCCAGGCGATGGAGGAGCCGGGCAGGATGTCGTGGAACTGGTGCAGCAGGACCGTCTTCCAGATACGGTCCAACTCCTCGTAGGGGTAGGGGAATCCGGTGCGTACGGCGGCGGTGGCCGCCCACAGCTCGGCCTCCCGCAGCAGGTGCTCGCTGCGCCGGTTGCCCTGCTTGGTCTGGGCCTGGCTGGTCAGGGTCGCGCGGTGCAGTTCGAGGTACAGCTCGCCGACCCAGACGGGCGGTTCGGGGCACTCGGCCTCGGCCTTGGTGAAGAAGGCGTGCGGCGGCTCCCACACCACCGTGGGCGAGCCCTCCAGGTTCTTCAGCCGGGCCGCCTTGGCGACCATCTCACGGGTGGTGCCGCCGCCCCCGTCGCCCCAGCCGGTCGGGGCGAGGGAGTGCCGGGCGACGCCCTTGTCCTTGAAGTTGCGCTCCGCGTGGGCGAGTTCGCTGCCCTTCATGGAGCAGTTGTAGGTGTCGACGGGCGGGAAGTGGGTGAAGATCCGGGTGCCGTCGATGCCCTCCCAGCGGAAGGTGTGGTGCGGGAACCTGTTCGTCTGCGACCAGGAGATCTTCTGCGTCAGCAGGTACTTCGAGCCGGCCGCCTTGATGATCTGCGGCAGGCCGGCGGCGAAGCCGAAGGTGTCCGGCAGCCATGCCTCGTCGTTCTCGATGCCGAACTCGTCGAGGAAGAACCGTTTGCCGTGCACGAACTGCCGGGCCATCGCCTCCGAGCCGGGCATGTTGGTGTCCGACTCCACCCACATCCCGCCGGCCGGCACGAACCGCCCCTGAGCCACCGCCTTCTTCACCCGCGCCCACACCTCGGGCCGGTGCTCCTTCACCCACGCCCACTGCTGGGCCTGCGACATGGCGAAGACGAACTCCGGCTCGTCGTCGAGGAGCGCGGTCATGTTGGAGGTGGTGCGGGCGACCTTGCGGACGGTCTCGCGCAGCGGCCACAGCCACGCCGAGTCGATGTGCGCGTGCCCGACCGCGCTGACCCGGTGCGCTGAGGGGACGGCCGGCGCGGCGAGGACGTCCGCCAGCTCGGCGCGGGCGGCGGCCGCGGTGCCGTTGACGTCCTGGAGGTCGACCGCGTCCAGGGCCCGCTCGACCGCCCGCAGCACGTCCCAGCGGCGCTGGGCGTCCACTGGCAGCTCGGCCATCAGCTCGCCGAGCACCTCCAGGTCGAGCACCAGCTGCCACACGGTCTCGTCGAAGACGGCGAGGTCCATGCGGGTCAGCGTGTACTGCGGCTCACTGCCGGCGGTGTCCTTGTCGCCGAGCTGTGTGGGCACGAAGGGGTGGTAGTCGAGGATGACGGGGTTGGAGGCGGCCTCGATGTGCAGCCGCACCTGTTCGCCGCCCTCGACGGGCGCCCCGATCCGCACCCACTGGTTGCGCGGGTTGAGGCCCTTCACCGGGGTGCCGTCGCTCCGGTAGACCAGGCCCTCGCACTGGAAGCCGGGCATGTTCTCGTCGAAGCCGAGGTCGAGCAGGGCCTCCACGGTCCTGCCGGCCCACGCCCCGGGGACGGTGCCGGTGACCCGGAACCAGCTGGTGCCCCACGGAGCGCCCCAGCGGGCGCCGACCACGATCGGCTCGGGCTCGGCGGCCAGGCCCTCCGCGACCGGCACCGGCTCGCCGGGCGCGTGCCACACCGCCACGTCCAGCGGCACGGACTCGGGGTGGACGGCGGGGCGGATGCGCTCGTCGAGGACGCGCTTGAGGCGGGCTTCGACCAGGCTGCGGTCGTCATGCATGCGGGTGCTCCGTAATCGTCCGCGGGTGGTTACCAGGGGTGGGTCAACGTCGCGGGGGCCGACGAGGTGTACAGCTCCCCCACCGCGCGCACTTCGAACCGTGCGGCGCGCTCCCCCTGCTCGGGCCGCAGGCCGGCGGCGTGGAAGGCGCACTGTCCGGTGGCGCCGAGGAAGCGCCGGGCCCCGTCGGGCAGGACCCGGTGCAGGGTGTACTGCCGTACGTCGCCGCCCGCCCGGTTCCACGCCAGGCGCAGCTCGCCGGCGGTGGCCGCGGTGACGCGGAAGCCGGTGGGCGCGTCCGGCGTGCGGTGTGCGGTGCGGACGGCGAGCCGTCCGAGCCGCCAGCGGACGGGCCCGCCACCGGTGGCGGTGAGCCGGATCCCGAGGGCGTGCAGGGTGCCGCCGGTGGGGGTTTCGCCCGTCAGTGCTGTGAGCGGCACGGTCACGGTCCGCCAGCCGTTGACCGGCCCGCCCCGGAAGTCACTGTTGACCGCGTTCACAGGCAGATAGGTGTACGGCGGCGGCGTACCCGGTGCCCCCGGTGTCCTCGGTGCGCCCGGTGTCCTCGGCTCGGCGGTGGCCACACCGAGCTCCACGTTCACAGCCCCGGCGTCGACCCGATGCGTCACCTCGACGACCGTGTTCACAGCGAGCGGCAGCCGTGTCGCGTACAGCTCGACGACCACCGGTTCGTCGAGTTCACCACCCTCGCTGTCGACCAGGACGCTGCTCCCGCCCCGCCAGGCGTCCGCGAAGTCGAAGGAGACCGCCGGCCGCCGCCCGGCCGTGTGCACCGCCCACCGCCGCGACGGCAGCCGGTCCTGGAGCCCGAGGTGGTTCCAGGGCGCGTCGGAGACGACCGCGCCGTCCTCGTACCAGCGCAGCCCGTGCCCGGTGTTGAAGACGCTGGCGAACGGCAGCGACGTCACCGTCGAGCGGTCCGCCACGGACACCGCCGGCGCCCGCCACGGGTCGGCCGGGTCGGGGCGCGCCGGGTCCAGCGAACGCCCGGTCCAGAACCGGTCGTCGGCCGCGTGGAAGTCGCCGGGGGAACGCCGGTCGCCGGGCAGGTGGTTGCGGGTCCACTCCGGCCGGTAGAACCCGATCGAGGTGACGTGGTCCGACCCGGTCGGCACGACTCCGTCCCAGTTCACGGGCGTGTCCCAGCCGTTCGCCTCCACGTCCACGCCCGCCCACAGGTCGTAGCGGCTGCGGCCGAGCCGCTCGGCGGTGGCCCCGGAGGAGGCGAGGCCGCCCGTGCTCCAGCCGAAGTTGACGAACAGGTCGTCGGCGGCCTGGAAGAAGGGCTGGTTGCGGCTGGTGAGCGCGTTCTGCCAGTCGACGCTGCCGTCCACGGTCATCGCGTCGTACCAGGTCACGCGCTGCCCGCGGGCCGCCGCCAGCGTCCTCAGCTCGCGCACGAACCCGAGCATGTCCGCCCCGAGCGCGCTGTCGCCGCCGCCGGTCTCGGCGTTGAGGAACCACCCGTCGAAGCCGTGGGCACAGGCGACCGCGACGAGCTGCGCGGCGAGCGGGTAGTGCCCGGCGGCGTCCCTGCGTACCAGGTCGCGGGTCCACCGCAGTTGCCCGCCGTAGGCGGCGGGCGGCAGGAAGACGTTGCCGAGGACGGGCACGCCGTGCCGGTGGGCGGCGTCCACGATCGGCGCGTTGGGCGCGAGGATCAGCCCCTCCCCCGCCGAGCCGCCCCAGAAAACCAGTTCGTCGATGTACGCCCAGTGGGTGAGGGCGTAGAAGTCGGCGGTGGCCGAGCCCTGGGAGGGGTTGCCGGACGTCGGGCCGAAGGAGACCAGGGCCTGGACGCGGGCCTGACCGGAGCGGGCCGTGGCGTTGGCCGGGGCCGGGGTGAAGCGGGGTGCGAGCGGGACGGAGGCCGCGTTGAGGGGCAGGTCGGGGTCGGTGGCCGCGCGCCAGGACTTCAGGCTGCGCCACGTGATGCCGGGGCCGGGGCTGCCGGCGGGCAGGGAGTCCGGGTACCAGTAGGAGGCGTACGGCTGGAGCGACGCCGCCGCCCCGGGGGCGGCCTGCGCGGGCGGCGAGGGCACCAGCGCGGCGGCTGCGGTGGCGCCGGCGGCGAGCAGGACGGTGCGTCTGGTGGGGCGTCCGGTGGGGTTCACGAGCGGGTGTCTCCTTACGGGGTGGGGAGTACCTGTTCGGGAGCGACGACCTCGGTGATGCCCCGGGCGGCCAGATGGGCCCTGTCCCGGGCGCGGGTGTGGAGGACGGTGGTGGGGCGGACGCCGTCGGCGACCAGCCGGAAGAAGGCGTCGAAGACGGGGCCGCCGGGGGCACAGCGGGAGCGCAGAGCGGGGTCGGCGGGTACGACGAGGGCCGTGGTGCGGGCGGCGGGGGTGTCCCGGGGCGCGCAGGCGGCCCGGGCGAGGACGCGTGCGGTGTCCTTGGGCCGCCGGTCGTTGGTGAGGAGCCCGAGGCCGTACTCCAGGTCGGGGAAGTCGGCGAGGGAGCGGGAGACGTCGTGGGAGCACCACCAGGTGACGCCCCACAGGTCGGGGCAGTCCAGGGCGGCGGCGATGGTGGCCTCGGTGAACGCGGCGGCGTGCTCGGGCGGGATCAGGGGGGCGGGCGCGCCGACCTCCTGGAGCCACACCGGCCGCGCCGGATCGCCGGCCCAGGCCTTGCTCAGCTCGATCAGATAGGCGGCGTGGTGCTCGGTGGGGATGCCGGTGCGGCCGTGGCGCTGGGCGGTGCCGTTGAAGACCCAGGAGTGGACGGCGGTGAGGGCGCCGTGCCGGGCGGCCTGGGCGGGGGTGAAGGGCTGGTCGTCCTGGTACCAGGTGGCGTCGTACTCGGCGTGCAGGTGCAGCCGGCCGGGGGCGCCCTTCTCGCAGGCGGCGAGCATGCGCTGCAGCCAGGCGTCGATCTGGTCGGCGCTCGCCCGGTCCGGGTCGGGGTGGGGGCCGGCGGAGAACTGGTTGACCTCGTTTCCGAGGGTCATGCCGAGGAAGTGGGGGCGGTCGGCGAGCGCGGCGGCCAGGGCGTGCAGGTAGGCGGCCTGGCCGTCGAGGACCTCGGGGTCGGTGAAGAGGTTGCGCCGGTGCCAGGTGCGGGTCCAGGCGGGCAGGAAGTCGAAGCTCGACAAGTGGCCCTGCAGGCCGTCGATGTTGACGTCGAGCCCGCGTTCGGCGGCCGCGTCGGCCAGGTCGAGAAGCTGCTCGATCGCCCGGGGCCGGATCAGGGCGCGGTCGGGCTGGAAGTAGGGCCACAGCGGGAAGACGCGGATGTGGTCGACGCCGAGGGCGGCGATCGAGTCCAGGTCGGCGCGCACGGCGCCGGGGTCGTAGTCGAGCCAGTGGTGGAACCACCCTTCGCTGGGGGTGTAGTTGACGCCGAAGCGCGGGGCAGCGGGCATACGCGGGGTCCTTGAGAGGGGCGGTGAGGGCAGGGCCGTGACGGCGGAGGCGTGGGGCGGGGTTCAGCCCTTCACCGCGCCCTCGCCGACGCCGCGGAAGAAGTACCGCTGCAGGCAGGCGAAGAGGACGATGAGCGGGGCGACGGCGATGACGGTGCCGGCGGCGACCAGCCGCTCGTCGCTCGCGAACGTGCCGTGCAGATAGTTCAGGCCGATGGTGAGGGTGAACCGGGACGGGTCGCTGAGCACGATCAGCGGCCACAGGAAGTCGTCCCAGGCGCCCATGAAGGCGAAGATCGCGACGACGGCGAGGGTGCCCCTGACCGCGGGCAGCGCGATGCGGGTGAAGCGCTGCCAGACGTTGGCGCCGTCGACGAAGGCGGCCTCCTCGATCTCGTACGGCAGGTTCAGGAAGGCGTTGCGCATCAGCAGCACGTTCATCGCGCCGACCGAGCCGGGCAGGACGACACCGATCAGGGTGTTGTTCAGGCCGAGTTCCCGCATGGTGGTGAACTGGGCGATGACGATGCCCTCCACCGGAACCAGCATCGCCAGGACGAAGGCGAGGGTGGCGGCGCGCCGGCCCCGGTAGCGCAGCCGGGCGAGCGCGTAGCCGGCGAGGGCGGAGCCGACGCAGTTGGTGACGACGTTCGCGGTGGCGACCTTCAGCGAGTTCAGGGCGTAGTCCCAGACGGGGATGGTGTCGGCGACCCGTTCGTAGTTGTGCAGGGTGGGGTGCTCGGGCAGGAAGCGGGGCGGGGAGCTGAAGATGTCCTCGGTCGGCCCCTTGAGGGAGGTCGACAGCTGCCACAGGAACGGGCCGGCGGTCAGCGCGAGCACGGCGAGCAGCAGCACGTAGCGCCAGGCCAGCTCCCACACCCGGATGCGCCGGCCGTGTTCGTCGGTGAGGCGGGGTTCGGGCACGGCCCGGGCGCGGGGCGCGGGCCGCACCTTCTCGAGGACGCTCACCGGTCCTCCTTCCGGTCGGCGCGCAGCACGAGCAGCATCAGCACGACGGTGACGGCGAAGACGACCAGGGAGATGGCGGAGGCGTAGCCGACGCGGCCGGTGAGGCCGGTGCCGGTGCGCTGGACCAGCATGACGAGGGTGGTGTCCTCGCCGGCCGGGCCGCCGCTGGGCCCGGCCATCAGATACACCTCGGAGAACACCTTGAACGCGGCCACCGAGGACAGCGCGCCGACCAGCACCATCGTGGAGCGCACGGCGGGCACGGTGACGGTGAGGAAGCGGCGGAACGCGCCCGCCCCGTCCACGGCGGCGGCCTCGTGCAGCTCGCGCGGCACGTTCGCCAGCGCCGCCAGATAGATGATCATGTAGTAGCCGAGGCCCTTCCACACCGTGACGGCCATGGCGCTCAGCAACAGCAGCCACTGGTCGCTGAGGAAGCCGATCCGGCCCGCTCCGACCGTCTCCAGCAGGGAGTTCACCAGTCCGCGCTCGTCGAGCAGCCACACCCAGATCAGGCCGACGACGACGATCGAGGCGACGACCGGGGTGTAGAAGGCGGAGCGGAAGAAGGCGATGCCGGGAATGTTCTTCTGCACCAGCAGGGCCAGCAGCAGCGGCAGCACGACGAGGGCGGGGACGACCCCGACGACGTAGAGCGCGCTGTTGCGCAGGCCGGTCCAGAACATGTCGTCGTGCAGCAGTTCACGGAAGTTGGCGAGCCCGACGAACTGCCCGGGGACCAGGGTGCGGCGGTCGGTGAAGGCGTTGATCACCGTGGACAGGAACGGCCACAGGACGAACGCGCCGATGATCAGCAGTCCGGGGGCGGCGAACAGCCAGGGGCTGGCGGGAAGTTGGCGCCGTACCCGGGAGGCGGTGGAGCCGGCCATGGTGGCTCAGCCCTGCTGCTTCAGCAGCGTGTCGCACTGCTTGACAGCGTTGTCGAGAGCTTCCTGGGGGCTCTGCTTGCCCTGGAGCGCCTTGGCAACCTCGTTGCGCAGCGCGGTCTTCATCTGGTCGCTGAACAGCACCGGCGTGTAGTTGACCGCGCTCTTCAGCGACTGGGCGGCGGCGACGCGCACCCGGGTCTCGTCACTGCCGTCCTGCCGGGTGAAGTACGGGTCGTCGAGCGAGCCGGCGGTGGAGGGGAAGATGGCGACCTTCTTGGCGAAGGACATCTGGTGCGCGGCGTCGGTGACGAAGTGCGCGAAGGCGATCGCGGCGGGCTTCTTCTTGGTCTGCGCGTTGACCATCACGCCCATCACGTACATGTTGACGTGCCCGGTGCTGGTGATCTGGTCGGTGATGCCGATGTTCTTGTACAGGTTCGGCGCGTTCTTCTTGAAGTTGTCGAGGTCGAGGGCGCTGCCGGGGTTCATGGCGACGGCCCCGGTGAGGAACTTCTTTCCGGACGACTCCGGGGTGGCGGTCAGCGCCTGCGGGTCGAGCGCCTTCGCGTCGTACAACTCCTTGTACTTGGTGAGGAGTTCGACGCCCTTGGCGTCGTTGAAGGTGAAGGCGGTGCCCTCCTTGTTCATCGGCTCGACGCCGTAGCGGCCGAAGTCCTCGATGGTGGGCACGTTGGCGAGGGTGGCTACCTTGCCGTCGGTCCGGTCGGCCATCCGCAGGGCGTCCGCGAAGAGGTCGTCGTACGTCTTCGGCGGCTTGTCCGCGTCGAGTCCGGCCTTGGTGAACAGGGACTTGTTGTAGAACAGCGGCCCGGTGTTGAGGTACCAGGGGAAGGCGTACGTGCCGCCGAGGCCGGGGACCTGGTGGCTGGCCCAGGCGCCGTCCAGGTACTCCTTCTTGTACTGCCCGGCCGCCTTGTCGAGGTCGAGCGCGAGGCCGGCCTTGGCGAGCGGGGCGACCAGGTCCGGGGAGACGTTGACGACGTCGGGCAGGGTGCCGCCGCCCGCGTCGGCGCTGATCTTGTCGGCGTAGCCCTCGGCGGGCTGGTCGATCCACTTGACGTGCGTGCCTGGGTACTTCTTCTCGAACTCGGCGACGACGCCCTGGAAGTAGTCCTTGAAGTTGGCCTTCAGGTTCCAGGTCTGGAACGTGATGTCGCCCTGGACCTTGCCCGAGGCGTCGTCCGAGCCGCCGTCGTCGCCGCCGCTGCCGCAGGCGCTCAGCGGCAACAGGACGACGGCGGCGGCAGCGGCGGCGAAGGTTCTGCGGGAGATGCGCACGACGGTGTGCTCCTTGTCGAGGACGGTGTGCGGTGGGGTGGACGGCCGGCCGGTGGCGCCGGGGCAGACCTTGCCCGCCGATTCCCGACGACGTCAATGGATTCACGCGAACTAATGTCTTTAGTTGGCCATTTGGCCAGGTCAGCGAGTTTGACAACGATCTCTTGCACTCTCTTGCCGCAGATCGCTAATGCGCTTTAGCCTGTGTGCACTCAAGCGCATTAGCGCATCGGTGGTTTCCGAAGGGGGCACGGGTTGTCGGGCAAGCGGGTGCCGGCGCGCCGGCCGACGATGAAGGACATCGCGCGGCGCGCCGGTGTCTCCGAGAGCGCGGTCTCCTTCGCGCTCAACGGCCGTCCGGGCGTCTCGGAGGTCACCCGGGACCGGGTGCGCCGGGTCGCGGAGCAGCTGGGCTGGCGGCCGAGCACGGCGGCGCGCGCGCTGTCCGGCGAGGGCGTGGCGACGGTCGGCTTCGTGCTGGCCCGCCCCGCCGACACCCTCGGCGTGGACTCCTTCTTCCTCCAACTGGTCTCCGGCATCCAGGAGGTGCTCGCCGAACGCCATCTCGGGCTGCTGTTCCAGGTCACGCAGGACGTCACCGAGGAGTGCGCGGTCTACCGCCGCTGGTGGGCCGAGCACCGGGTGGACGGCGTGCTGGTGGCCGACCCGCGCAGCGACGACCCGCGGCCCGCCCTGCTGGACGAACTGGGGCTGCCCGCCGTGGTGATCGGCGGCGCGCCGGACGAACGGCACCCGGGCCTGTCCTCGGTGTGGGCGGACGACGCCGGCGCGATGGCGTCGGTGGTGGACCGGCTGTACGCGCTGGGCCACCGGCGGATCGTGCACATCGCCGGGCTGCTGGATCTCGCGCACACCGAGCGCCGGATGCGCACCCTGCGCGCCGAGGCGCGGCGGCGGGGCCTGACCGGGGTGGAGTCGGTGACCACGGACTACTCCGACGCGCAGGGCGCCGCGGTGACCCGCCGGGTGCTGGAGCGCCGGCCCGCGCCGACCGCCCTCGTCTACGACAACGACGTGATGGCCGTCGCCGGGATCGCGGCCGCGAGGGGGCTGGGCCGCGCGGTGCCCGCAGACGTATCGGTGGTCTCCTGGGAGGACTCGGCGCTGTGCCGGCTGGTCGAGCCGTGGCTGTCGGCGCTGTCGCGGGACAGCGTGGAGTTCGGCCGCACGGCGGCCCGCGAACTGCTCGCGCTGCTGGACGGGGGTCCGGCGCGGACGGTGCGGGTGCCGGTGCCGCGGCTGATCGAACGGGACAGCACGGGTGCGGCGCGCGACACGTGAGGGCCCGCCGGTCGCCGCCCCCTCGACGGGAGGCGCCCGGCAGGGCACAGTGCTGCCTACTACTCACCGGTAATCGCCCCGAGGAGCGCCCGTGACCAGCTGGGTCGGTCTGTCCGCCGCCGAGATCGCCGCCGCCGTCCGCGAGAAGCGGGCCACGCCGCGCGAGGTGGTCGCCGAGCATCTCGCCCGGATCGACCGGCTGGACGGGCGCATCGGCGCCTTCCGCACGGTGCGCGCGCAGGCGGCGCTCGCCGAGGCGGACGAGGTCGGCGGCCGGGGCGACCTCGCTGAACTGCCGCTGGCCGGGGTGCCGGTGGCGGTGAAGGACAACCTCGCCGTGCGCGGTGAGTCGATGCGCGTCGGCTCCGCCGCGACCCCGGACACGCCCGCCGGGGCCGACCATGTCACCGTGGCCCGGCTGCGCGCGGCGGGCGCCGTGGTCGTGGGCCTGACGAACGTGCCCGAGCTGTGCGTCTTCGGTACGACGGAGGGCGTGCACGGCACCTCCCGCAACCCGTGGGACACCTCCCGCACGGCGGGCGGCTCCTCGGGCGGCAGCGCGGCCGCGGTCGCCGCCGGTTTCGTGCCTCTGGCGCTCGGCAACGACGGCATGGGGTCGCTGCGCATCCCGGCCGCCAACTGCGGCCTGGCCACGATCAAGCCTGGGCGCGACGTGGTGCCGGCCGGCATCGGCGAGGGCGACTGGTTCGGCATGGCGGAGAACGGCCCGCTGGCCACGACCGTCGAGGACGTCCGCCTGGCCCTGTCGGTCCTGGCCGGCGCCGACGCCGTACGGCCTCCGGCGCCCGGCACCCGCAAGATCGCCCTGTCCCTGCGCAGCCCGCTCGCCGGGGTCGCGGTGAGTGCGCCCTACAGGGCTGCGGCGCGTGCGGCGGCCGGGCTGCTGGCGCGCGCCGGGCACACGGTACGGCGCGACGAGCCGCCGTATCCGCTCTCGCTCGGGGTGACCGCGCTGAGCCACTGGACGGCGGGCACCGCCGTCGACGCGGCCGGTCTGGACCCGCGCCTGCTGACCCGCCGCACCCGCGTCCACGCGGCCGTCGGCCGCCGTTTCCTCAACACCGTGCGCACCGGGCGGGCCCGGGAGCAGCTGGGTGAGCGGCTGGAGCCGTTCTTCACCCGGTACGACGTGCTGCTGACGCCCGCGCTGGCCCGCCGCTCCCCCGAGGCCGCGCCCTGGCACGAGCGGGGCTGGCTGCGCAACATCGCGGCCAACACCGCCTACTCGCCGTTCACCCCGCCGTGGAACCTCACCGGCTGGCCGGCCGCGACGATCCCGCTCGGCACGCTGCCCTCGGGCGCTCCCACCGCCGTGCAGCTGGTGGGGCGCCCCGGGTCGGAGGCGGAACTCCTGCAGCTCGCCGAGCAGTTGGAGGGCCTGCTGCCGTGGCGGCGGACGGCGCCGCTGGAGGAGCCGCCGCTGTAGAGACCGACGTCACCCGGCGGTGCCGAACGGGTTGTCGATGACATAGCGCCACAGGCCGTCGCGCCCGCGGCGAGCGACATCGGTGGCGGTGCCCTCCAGGTGGACGTGGCCGCCGTCCGGGCCGGGGCCGTCGATGACCCAGTCGACGACGAGCAGGGCGAGGTCGCCGGCGACATAGGTGTGCCGGGGGCGGACCGCGATCGGTACGCCGAGCGACTGGAACGCCGTGTTGGCGGCCGTGCGGTCCGGGCCGGTCACCGCCGTCCCGGGGCGGGGCACGAACACCGCGCCCTCCTCGTAGACGGCGGCGAGCTCGTGCGGGCTGCCGGAGTTGAAGGCGGCGGCGAACACCTGGGGGTGTTGCGCGGCGTCCGGGGTGAGGGCGACAGTGGGGGCGTGATCGTTCGCGGGGATGCTCATGGCGGCAGCCAAGCCGGTGGCGGCGTGGCTCACCAAACGGAAACCCACGGGTGGGACGCCGAGTTGGTGCCCTCGGCGGCGGGACGCACGGCCCGGCCCGAGCCGGACTGCCCGGTGGAGGTCGCCCTGTCGGCGGTCGCGGGCCGCTGGACCACGCTCGTCCTGCGCGAACTGATGCGGGGCCCGCTGTCCTTCGGTGAGCTGCGCGCCCGGCTGCCGGAGATCAGCCCGAAGGTGCTCACCGAGCGGCTGCACGCCCTGCGCGAGCGGGGCCTGGCCGAGCAGGACCGGCTGCCCGGCTTCCCCGTCCGCACCCGCTACACGCTCACCCCGGCCGGGCGCGCCCTGCGGCCGCTGCTCGTGGAGCTGTACCGCACGGGCACGGTCCTCGCGGGCCTCGAACCCTCGGACTAACGGCACAGGTCGTCGCCGAGCGCGGTGCGGGCGTAGTGGACGAGGCGGCCGGTGCGGGTGCGGGTGAGCAGGCCCGCGTCGTAGAGGACCGTGAGGTGCTGGCTGACGGCGCCCGGGGTGACGCCGAGACGGTGGGCGAGTTCCGTGGTGGTGGCGGGCTCGGCGAGCAGGAGCAGCAGGCGGGCGCGGGGGCGGCCCAGGAGGCGGACGAGCGCGTCGTCGGTGACCGGCGGGGGCTGCTCGGAGAGGGTGGCGCGGCCGCGGGCCGGATAGGCCAGTACCGGCGGGCGGGACGGATCGATCGTGGGCTGGGCGCCGCGGGCGAACAGCGTGGGCAGCAGCACCATCCCGCGCCCGGCGATGCCGACGGCGTCGGTCCACGGGGCCGGGACGCCGAAGTGCTGGGTGGACAGCCGCAGTCGGCCGTCGTCCCAGGTGAGCCGGTCGTCCAGCCCGGACAGCATCGCGGCGGCGCCCTGCTCGGCGAGCACCCGCCCCCGGTGGGCGAGGTCCGCCTCCAGGACGGCCTGGACACGCGGCCACCAGGCGTCGGCGAGGCAGGTGCGCCAGTAGCCCTCGAGGGCGTTCGCGACCCGCGTCAGCAGGGCCGGCGGGTCGGTCAGGCCCCGGGCGATGACCGCGGGCAGCGCGCTCGCGGTGCGGTAGGCGGCGCGGAAGTCGGCGGCGACGACCTTCGGCGGGGTACGGCGGAGCGTGTCGAGTTCGTCGGCGAAGGAGGGGCGGGCGCGGCAGGGCCGCGGGGTGAGGAAGTCCGGCACCCACAACCAGGGCGCGGACACGGCGGTCAGCACCTCGTGGTCGAGGCCGGCCAGGCGCGGCCGGATCCTGCGCAGCCATGGCCGGTGGTGCGGGTAGCGTGCCGGGTCGTGCAGGCAGCGCAGCGAGAACACCGCCTCCTGCAGCGGGGAGTACGCGAAGGACGTGGTGGCCAGGTCGCCGATGCCGAAGTGGAACTCGATCATTGAGCGCCACGCTAAATCAATGCCGGACGGTCCCGCGACCGGGTTGCCTGATCCGCATGACCACGACACGCCCACACCCCGTACCGGGGACCGGCCGCGCCACGCGGGCCGGCGGACTGCTGCCCACCGACCCGGGCCTGCGCCTGGCCACCGTGCTCACCGCTGTCAACTCCCTCGGCAACGGGCTGTACTTCCCCCTCGGCGTCCTGTACTTCACCCGTATCGTCGGCCTGGACGCGACCGCGGTCGGCGTCGGCATGACGGTCGCCGGACTGGTCGGCGTGGCGGCCGGGGTGCCCGCCGGGCGGGCCGCCGACCGGTGGGGCGCCCGGCGGGTCGGGGCGCTGCTGTGGGGCGGTACGGGCCTGGCGACGGCCGCGTACACGCTGGTGCACTCCTACGCCGGCTTCCTCGTCACGGTGATCGTGGCGACGGGCCTGCAGATGGCGAGCCGCGGGGTGCAGGGCGCTCTGTACGCGGACGTGCTGCCTGCGGCGACCCGGGTGGAGGCGCGCGCGTATCTGCGGATGGTGACGAACGTCGGCATGGGGGCGGGCGGCGCGCTGGGCGCCGTGGCGCTGCAACTGGACTCGCGGGCCGCGTATGTGACGGTGATCGCGCTGAACGCGCTGTCGTTCGCGGGTCCGGCCCTGCTGGTGCCGCGGCTGCCACTGGCGGCGCATGTGGCCGGGCGGCACGGGCCGGACGGCGGCGCGCCGGCCGGCGGCCGCTGGCGTGCGGTGCGGGATCTGCCGTTCCTGGCGGTGACGGTGCTGAACGCCGTGCTGGTCGTGCAGTTCTCGCTGTCCGAGGTGGGGCTGCCGCTGTGGATCGTGGAGCGGACCGGGGCGCCGCGCTGGACGGCGGCCCTGCTGATGATCGTCAACTGCGTGCTGGTGGCGCTGCTCCAGGTGCCGGTGGCCCGCCGCACCGGGCGGGTGCCGGTCGCCGTGCGGGCGATGGCCTGGTCCGGCCTGCTGCTGGCCGCGGCGTGCGCGGTGTACGCCCTGTCGGCCGGCCTGTCCCCGCTGTGGGCGGTGCTGGCGCTGAGCGCCGGCGCGGTGGTGCAGGTGTTCGCCGAGGTGCTGTCGGCGGCCGGCGGCTGGACCCTCGGCTACGAACTCGCCGACGCCCGCGCCCACGGCGTCTACCAGGGCGTCTTCGGCGCGGGCATGTCGGCGGGCATGATGGCGGGCCCCGCGCTGGTCACGGTCACCGCGATCGCCCACGGGTCGCTGGGCTGGGCGGTGTTGGGCGCCCTGTTCGCCCTGGCCGGCCTCGCGGTGGCACCCGCGGTCCGCTGGGCGCACCGGGACGGCGACTGGCGCGGGGAGACGACCTGAGGGTGCCGGTCCCGGGCGCTCAGGCATCGGGCGCTCAGGTCTCGGAACGCCCAGGCGGGCGCGGGCGAGGGCCCAGGTGGCCGCCGGTTCGAAGGCGTCGGCGTGCCAGGTGGCCGAGGTCAGAGCGCCCCTCCCCCGGCATGCGCGCAGGATCTCGACGGGCGGCGGCCGGGCGACGACCTGGAGTCCCGCGGGCTGCCCACCCGCCGGCCCGATCCGGCGGACCGGCGGGTGCGTCTGCTCTCCCTCACCGCGGAAGGCCGCCGGCTCCGGAACACCGTACGGGCGGCCGTCCGGGGAGGGCGAGGAAACCTCTGCTCGGCACGCTTCCGGCCGCCGACCGGGGGGCGTTCGTGCGCGGGGCGCGCTCCTGTGCCGGACGACAGACCCGGCCTGGTTCGGCTCGGCTCGGCTCGGCTCGGCTCGGCTCGGCTCGGCTACAGCGGCTTGTACATGATGTGCAGTCCCACCAGCCCGTGGCGGGGATGCTCGAACGCCTCCGGGACGGTGCCCAGGATCGTGAAGCCGAGGGACTGCCACAGGCCGACGGCCGGGTTCGTCTCGACGACGGCGTTGAAGACCATGCCCCGGTAGCCGTGGGCCTTGGCCTCGGCCAGCACGTGCCCGGCGAGGGCGCGGCCGATGCCGCGGCTGCCCTGTCCGGGGTCGACCATGAAGCCGGCGTTGGCGATGCGGGCGGCCGGCCCGCCGTAGTTGGACGTCAGATACGCGGAGCCGACGACGGCTCCGGTCTCGTCCTCGGCGACGTAGACGCGTTTGGCCGGGCTCATCCACAGGGCGCGGGCCGCTTCCTCGGTGGTGTCCGGGTCCCAGGCGTAGGTGTCGGCGGCGGCGACGATGCGGTGCCAGAACGGCCAGATCCGCTGCCAGTCCTCGGCCGCGGCTTGTCTGATCAGCATGGGCGTGAGTCTGGCACGCCCATGCGGCCGGCGATCGCGATGGTCCTGCCTGGAAGGGGGTCAGGCCCGGAAGGGGGTCAGTCCACGCTGGGCAGGATGTGCGGCTCGGCGAGGTCGTCCTCGTATCCGGCGAGGCGGATGGGGGCGGACCGGGCCCACACGTCGAGGCTGCCGATCTCTCCGGGTCGGCGGCCGGCGCGCTCCGTGCGTTCCTTGGGGCGCTGCTCGCGATTCGTCTTCTCTGGTGTCACCGCGCACTCCTTATGTGTCGGTCACCCGGGGGACGTACGGGCCATGCTGCGGCCTGTTCCTCGACGCCCGCTCGGGTATCTCTCAAGGCGTTCGGACGCGGTGGCGTCGACAACTCACAGTGGATCAGGCCGTGGTGGTCCGGCTTGTCCCATGACGGACGGTGGGTGTGGGTGGGACCCCGTTCTGCTGTCCGTCCGCTACAGACTAACCAAATGAGCGGGGCCCCGCTCGATGGGGCTGAAAATTTGGGGTAACCATGGCAAGTCACGCACATGTCCCCACTAGGGAATTGAACCCTTTTGACCGGTTTGATGCCTTTTATCAGTCACTCGATCGGCCTATGTGCCCGCGCGGGTCTTCGACTTCGGTCCGCAGTTCAAGTGCCGTTGGCCGATCGATAAGCCGGCCATGCTCTGCTGGCGTGCCGGCACGGCACCGGCTGTCTCGCGGGAGGACAGGAGACATGGAACTGCGCAGCGTCGAGGAGCTGATGGATCTGCTGTACGCCTGCCGGGGCGTACAGGACCTTCCGGCGCGCGCCGGAGCCCCGGGCGATCTGCACGACCGCGCCCTGCGCACCGCGGCGCTGCTGCGCCGCCGCCGGCCCGCCGACAAGGAACTCCAGATCGCCGGGCTGGTGCTCGCCGTGGGACGGCTGCTGCGCCCCGGGGACGCGGCCGGCGGCGCCGAGCGGGCGGCCGAGGCGGTGCGCTCACTGCTCGGCGAGCGGGTCCACGGGCTGGTCCGCTCGGTCCCGCGCGAGCCCGCAGCGGCGGACGACGCGCTGCTCGCCCTGCGTCAGGCGGACGAGGAGGCGCGCACCGACGCCCTGGACGGCGGGGTCCTGGAGGACTGGCGCACGGTGCTGGAACTGGTCGCCGCGCACAACTCCCGTACCGGCGCGGTGGACTGAGCCGGTACGGGACGAGCGGCCCGCCGGAGCGAGGGCCGCTCACTCAACAGGGGTGCGCGCTCACCACTTGCCGGGCGCGTAGTCCTTCAGGAAGACGCCGTACAGGTCCTCGCCCACCTCGCCGCGCACGATCGGGTCGTAGACGCGGGCCGCGCCGTCGACCAGGTCGAGGGGCGCGTGGAAACCGGCCTCGGCCAGACGCAGCTTGTCGTAGTGCGGGCGCTCGTCGGTGATCCAGCCGGTGTCGACGGAGGTCATGAGGATGCGGTCGGTGTCGAACATCTCCTGGGCGCTGGTCCGCGTGACCATGTTCATGGCGGCCTTCGCGGCGTTGGTGTTGGGGTGCCCGGCGCCCTTGTAGCCGCGGTTGAAGACACCCTCCATCGCGGAGACGTTGACGACGTACGCCCGGCCGCTGGCGGCCTTCTTCGCGGCGTCGGCCATCGCCGGGCGCAGCGCGCTGATCAGGATGAACGGGGACGTGTAGTTGCACAGCTGGGTCTCGAGCAGCTCGACCGGGGAGATCTGGTCGATGGTCTGCACCCATGTGTTGCTGTCGACGACGTCCGGGACGAGACCGCCGGCGTCGATGGCGGTGCCGTCCAGGTGCCGGGCGACGCTGGCGTTGCCTGCGACGAGGGCGAGGTCGGCGACCTTCTGCGCGTCCAGGCCGCTGGTGCCGATGGGGAGGGCGGCGATGCCGTCGACCGCGCCGGAGTTGAAGGCGCCGATCACGTGGTGGGCGGGGAGTTCCCCGGCGGGCAGCGGGGCGCTCTCGCCCTCGACGAGGGCCGCGTACGCGGAGGGCAGGCGGCGCACGGTCTGCGTCGCGTTGTTGATCAGGATGTCGAGCGGGCCGGCCTCGGTGACCTGCTCGGCCAGGGCGACGGCCTGCGCGGGGTCGCGCAGGTCGATGCCGACGACCTCGAGGCGGTGCAGCCAGTCCGCGGAGTCCTCCATCGCCTTGAAGCGGCGGATGGCGTCCTTGGGGAAGCGCGTGGTGATCGTGGTGTGCGCGCCGTCGCGCAGCAGCCGCAGCGCGATGTACATGCCGATCTTGGCGCGGCCGCCGGTGAGCAGGGCCCGCTTGCCGGTGAGGTCGGCGCGGACGTCGCGCTTGGCGCGGTTCTGGGCGGCGCAGTCCTGGCAGAGCTGGTGGTAGAAGTAGTCGACCTCGACGTAGCGGGCCTTGCAGGTGTAGCAGGAGCGGGGGCGCTGGAGTATCCCCGCGATCCGGCCGGCCTCGACCTTGGAGGACGGCAGGATGCCCTCGGTCTCGTCGTCGATGCGCTCGGCGGAGCCGGTGGCGGTGGCCTCGGTGACGGCGCGGTCGTGGGCGGTCTTGGCGGCGCGGCGCTCCTGGCGGCGGCGCTGCTTGACCGTGCGGTAGATGTGCGAGGTGGCCCGGCGCACCGCGATCGCGTCGGGGTGGTCGACGTCGATCCGGTCGAGCTCCTCCAGCACGCTCAGGCACACGGCCAGGCGCTCGGGGTCGATGCCGGGCCCGTACACCACCTCGTCCGTGGTCGCCGAGCCGTCCTCTGTCACCGTCATCGCGCTGCCGATCCCTGGTCTGGTCCCGCGGCGCTCCGGCCGCGCCCGCTGTCGAACGCGGAATTCTAACGGAGCGCCGCACCCGGGAACCAAACGCGCGGGCTCAGTCCGCGCACGCTGTGAGCAGTGTCTCCACCTCCCGGGTCAGCGCCGCCGCGAACCGGTCGAGGTCCGGCACCGCCTCCGCGTCGGCGACGAGGCCGTAGTGGACGCGGCCCTGATAGGTCGAGACGGCGACCGCCAGGGACTGACCGCGGGCCAGCGGCGCGAGCGGATGGACCGCGGTGAGCGGGTTTCCGCCGAGCTTCAGGCTGAGGCTGGGCAGCGGCACGCTGGTGACCAGGATGTCGAACCACAGCCGGGCGGCCTGCGAGACCAGCGGCCCGCCGAGCCGGTGGCCGAGCGCCGGGACGTGGTCGGCGAGCAGCGCGACCGCGCCGGCGCCCCGGCCCGGCCCGGCGTCCTTGTTGCGGTCCATGGCGACCCGGACCGCGGCGAGCCGGCCCAGCGGATCGCTCTCGCCGACCGGAAGCCGTATCAGGTACCCGGAGAGCCGGTTGCCCTGCGGGTGCGCGGTGCGCGGGCGGCGCTTGGACACCGGGATCAGGGCGCGGGGCGCGACGCCCTCGCTGCCGTCGCCGCGCTCGTCGAGCCAGGTGCGCAGAGCCCCGGCGACGACCGCGATCAGTACGTCGTTGACGGTGCCGCCGACGGCCTTGCGGATCCGGTGCACGTCGTCCAGGTCGAGGACCACGCCGGCGGTGCGTCGGGTGCCCGAGGGCTCGGCGGTCAGCGCGGGCGTGCTGCGCATGGCGAGGGTGGACACGGCCACGGAGGCGCCGATGTCGAGGGCGCGGCCGACGTCGGACAGCGCCCCGGACACCGCGCCGCGCACCAGCGCGGGCAGCTCGCGGACGTCGGGCAGCAGTCCGCGGGGCGGCTCGGCGGGACGGGGCCGGGGCGCGGGCATGTCGACGGGGTCGAGGAGGGCGGCGGCGAGGCCGAGCGCCCGCAGCCCGTCGGCCAGGGCGTGGTGGAACTTGAACAGCACCGCGAACGACAGCCCGTCCGCGCCGGGCAGTACATGCGCCTCCCACGGCGGCCGGTCGCGTTCCAGCGGGCGCTCCATGAGCCGGCCGGCCTCGGCGTGGAAGTCGGCGGCCGGGGCGTGCAACCGGATGTGGTCGAGCGGGTCGAAGTCCGGCACGCCCTCGCGGACGGCCCCGCCGAAGGCGAACGGCGAACGCGTCCGCAGCGGCCGCCACACGTCACGGATCCGCATGCGCAGCCCGGGCACGGCGGCGGCGCGCGCGGCGAGCAGGTCGGCCGCGTGCGCACCGGCGGTCGGCGAGTGGGCGGAGAAGATGCCGAGGGCGCCCAGGTGCATGGGGTGCTCGGGGGACTCGATGTTCCAGAACGCCAGGTCGAGTGGTGCGAGCAGATCAGAAGTCAAGGGCTTGCCTCGCGTCGACGGACCGATGAGCCAGCAGTCAAACCCCTGCAACCGATTACGGTCAAGTACGATCAGGCTACGCACAGTTAACAGCAGATTAAGTCCCACCCTTTGAGTGAGGGGTGGGACTCATGGGACATCTGAGGTCAGTTGGCGCGGAGGGCAGCCGCCCGCTCCCGCACTCCACCCGGACGGACACCTCCGCACCCCACCCGGACGGCCGCGAGCCGACCGGGACGGGGGGCGGAATGCGGCCGGCGTCGGGCCGCCGTACCCGGGAGCCCTACGGCACCCGCTGGTCCTTCCCGAGGGCGATCACTCCGCTCTTGGACACGGTGTACAGCTCGGCGTCCCGGCTGGGGTTCACTCCGATCGTGGCGCCCGGGGGGACCTGCACGTTCTTGTCGAGGATCGCGCCGCGCACGATCGCGCCCCGGCCCACGTGGACGTTGTCGTGCAGCACCGAACCCTGCACCACCGCGCCCGGGTCGACCACGACTCCCGGGGACAGCACGGACCGGGTGACCTGGCCGCGGATCAGACAGCCGGCGCTGATGATCGACTCGCCCGCTATGCCGCCGGCGTTGAAGCGGGCCGGTGACAGGTCGGTGGAGTGGGTGTAGATGGGCCACTGGCGGTTGTACAGGTTGAACGCGGGGCGCTCGGCGATGAGGTCCATGTGCGCCTCGTAGTAGGCGTCCAGGGTGCCCACGTCCCGCCAGTAGCCCTGGTCGCGGCTGGTCTCGCCGGGGACGTGGTTGGCGCTGAAGTCGTACAGCTGTGCCTCACCGCGCTCGGTGAGCTGGGGCAGGATCGAGCCGCCCATGTCGTGGACGGACGTCTCGTCCTCGGCGTCCCGGTGCAGGGCCTCGATCAGCGCCTTGGTGGTGAAGATGTAGTTGCCCATCGACGCGAACACGCACGCGGGGTCCTCCGCGAGGCCCGGCGGGTCGGCGGGCTTCTCCAGGAAGCCGTGCACCGTCCGCCCGTCCGAGCCGGGCGTGATCACGCCGAACGACGACGACTCGCCGCGCGGCACGCGGATGCCGGCCACCGTGACGCCCGCGCCGCTCTCGATGTGCTGGGCCAGCATCTGCCGCGGGTCCATCCGGTAGACGTGGTCGGCGCCGAACACCGCGACGTACTCCGGCTGCTCGTCGTGGATGAGGTTCAGCGACTGCAGGATCGCGTCGGCGCTGCCCAGGTACCAGCGCGGGCCGAGGCGCTGCTGCGCCGGCACGGGGGTGACGTAGTTGCCGAGCAGACTGGACATCCGCCAGGTGGTGGTGATGTGCCGGTCCAGCGAGTGCGACTTGTACTGGGTCAGCACGCAGATGCGCAGGATGTCGCCGTTGACGAGGTTGGACAGGACGAAGTCGACCAGGCGGTAGGTCCCGCCGAAGGTGACCGCTGGTTTGGCGCGATCGGTGGTCAGGGGCATCAGGCGCTTGCCCTCTCCGCCCGCGAGCACGATGCCGAGCACCGAAGGACCACCACGACGCATGGCCGCTCCCCTCACCCTGGTTCACACATGACTGCCCCTGGTCAGGCTTTTCAAGCCTGTTTCCCGCCACCGAGGATCTCCTCGTACAGCCGCACCGTGCGCCGGGCGACCGCGTCCCAGCCGAACCGGGTGACCGCCCGCTCCCGTCCCGCCTCGCCCATCCGCCGGCCGGCCGCCGGATCCGCGAGGACGCCGTCCAGTGCGCGGGCGAGGTTCGTCTCGAAGTGTTCGTCCACGTCGACGAGCACCCCGCTCTCGCCGTCCTCGACGACCTCGGGGATCCCGCCGACCCGGGAGGCGACCACCGGGGTGCCGCAGGCCATCGCCTCCAGGTTCACGATGCCGAGGGGCTCGTACACCGACGGGCAGACGAAGGCCGCCGCGTGCGTGAGCAGCTGGATCACGTCGGGGCGCGGCAGCATGCGCGGGATCCAGTGCACCCCGTCGCGTACGGCGCTGAGCTCCTCGTACAGCGTGCGGAACTCCCGGTCGATCTCCGGGGTGTCGGGCGCGCCCGCGCACAGCACGACCTGCGCGCCCCGGTCGATGTCCCGCACGGCCCGCAGCAGATGCGGGACGCCCTTCTGCCGGGTGATGCGGCCGACGAACAGCACGTACGGGCGGTCCGGGTCGACGCCGGCCCGGACGAGGGCGTCGGTGCCGGTGTCCGGCCGGTACAGCGCGGTGTCGATGCCGTTGTGGACGATGTGCACCCGGGCCGGGTCGAGCGCCGGATAGCAGGCGAGGATGTCCTCGCGCATCGCGCCGGAGACGGCGATCACCGCGTCGGCGGCCTCGATCGCGGTGCGCTCGGCCCAGCTCGACAGGGCGTAGCCGCCGCCGAGCTGCTCGGCCTTCCAGGGGCGCAGCGGCTCCAGCGAGTGCGCGGTCACCACGTGCGGGACGCCGTACAGCAGCTTCGCGAGGTGGCCGCCGAGGTTGGCGTACCAGGTGTGCGAGTGGACCAGGTCGCGGCCCTGGAGGGCGGCGGCCATCGACAGGTCCCCGGAGAAGGTGCGCAGGGCGTCGTTGGCGGCGTCGAGGCGGGACCAGGGGCGGTGCCGCAGGATGCCGGCCGCCTTGTCCGCCGAGGAGGGCTCGCCCCAGCAGTGCACGTCGAGATCGACCAGGGGTGCCAGCTCCCGGGCCAGGAACTCGACGTGGACGCCCGCGCCGCCGTACACGTCCGGGGGGTACTCCCGGGTCAGCAGTCCCACTCGCACCCGTCGACCCCCTGTGCTCGGCGGCAGTTGCCCATCGGTCACCTTCATGGTCACCCAGACGGGGCGCGTGGGGAAGAGCGCGGGGGCCTCGGGAAGCAACAGTCGCCGCACACGCCTCCGCCGGGCACCCGGTAGTACAGGCAGCAGCTGCGGCGACGGAACCCCTGCAGGCCGGTCGTGGTGCCGGCGCCGGCGAGGTCCGGGTGGGCGAGCAGGACGGCGGTCAGGGTACGGGCGCGGGCCGCGGCGTCGGGGCGGTCGTGGGCGAGCGCCCAGCGGTCCAGCTGCCGGGTGGCGCCCACCAGCGCGGAGGCGGCGTTGCCGCGCAGCAGGCCGGGGGCGAGACGGTGACGGGCGCGCAGAGCGGTGGCGAGCGGCCGGAGGTGACCTTCCAGGACGGCGCGGGCCAGGTCCTGCGCGGCGGCCCGGGGGTCCACCGGTATGGCGTGGGCGTGATCCTCCGGTGCGGCGTGGGCCTGGTCCACCGGTGCGGCGTGGGCCTGGTCCTCTGGTCCGGCGTGGGCCTGGTCCTCTGGTCCGGCGTGAGCCTGGTCCTCTGGCGCGGCGTGGGTGTCGTCCGTGCCCGGGCGCGGCGCCGTCAGCCACAGGTCGTCGGGGGCGCTGCCCTCCGGGTCCCAGTGCAGCAGCCGCGGGTCCAGGTCGGGGAGCGTGCCGTACAGCGCGGCACAGCCGAGGGCGACGGACCACAGCCGGGCCGCCAGCCCCTGGTGGGCGATGGACGCCGCGACCCGCGCCTCGGGCGCCCGGATGCCGGCCGCGACCCGGCGCACCCGGACGTCCAGCGGATCCGGCTGGAGCCGCGGGCCCCCGCCGCCGTAGGCGTCCGCGAGGGTGGGCAGGGCGCGCTGCCCGGGTCCGGCCGCGCGCAGGAGGAAGAAGCCGCCGAGCGGACTGAGGGCGGCGAGGTCGGGGTCGAGGTCCACGGGCAGCAGTAGTACCAGGGGCGATGCGCGACCGTGATCACCGGGGCGTCGCCCGTGTCACCCCCCTGAGGGATGACGGCGCGCGGGTCGTACTCCATCGGCAGTAGGAAGCATTGCGTGCTCAGGGACGACGACGGGAACAGGGCGAAGGGGCATCGTGTTGCTCATGCACGCCGACCGTTCGTCGCGCCGGGGCCCAGGGTCCCGCCTTCCGCGGAGGAGCCGCCCATGAGCGCCCTCGCGTTGTCCGTCCTGCTCTCGCTCGTCTCCGCCGTCGCCTACGCGGCCGGGGCGATCGTGCAGGAGCGGGTCGCCGCGACCGACCCCGGCGAAAGCTACGCCCCGCTGCGCCGGCCCGCCTGGTGGGGGGCGCTGGCGCTGAACGGTCTCGGCGGGCTGCTGCACGTGGTGGCACTAGCCTACGGCCCGCTCAGCCTGGTGCAGCCGCTCGGCGCGCTCACCATCGTGCTGGCGCTGCCCATGGCGGCGCTGTTCGTCGGCCGTAGGGCCGGGGCGACCGCCTGGCGCGGCGCGGTCATGGCGACGGTGGGGCTGGCGGGTCTGCTGGCCCTGGTCGGGGCGTCGGCGGCGCAGTCGCTGGACACGGCGCAGCGCGTGACCACCGCGCTGGTCGCGGGCGGCGCGATCGCGGCGCTGATGGTGGCGGGCCGGGCCGCGCACCGGCATCCGGCGGTGCGCAGTGTGCTGCTGGCGACCGGCTCGGGCGTGGCGTTCGGCATGTCGTCGGTGTTCACCAAGACCGTCGCCGTGGACCTCGGCGGCGGCCCCGCGGTGTCCGAGGTGCCGTCGCTGGCGGTCATCGCCGTGTTCGCGTGTGTGGGGGTGCTGCTGTCCCAGGCCTCCTACCGGGGCGCCGGTCTGGCGGCGCCGCTGGCCACCCTGACGGTGGTGAACCCGGTGGTCGCGGCGGCGGTGGGCATCACGATGTTCGGCGAGACCTTCCGCCACGGCACGACGGGCACGGTGCTCGCGCTGGGCTGCGGTGTCCTCGCGGCGGGCGGGCTGATCCTGCTGACGACGGAACGGCTGGTTGCCCCCGCGGGGCTCGCCGCGACGGACGCGGCGGACACGGGGCCGGTCGAGGTGGTGGCGGTGCGCGAGCCGGCGGCGCCGGAGGCGCTGGTGGAGGCGTTGCTGGAGACGCAGGTGCCGGAACCGGCGTCGGCACCGGCGCCCGTCGTGGCAGCCGTGCCCGTGCAAGGAGGGGTACGGCCCGTTCCCGCGGCGTCGGGTCACGGCGGGCGTCCGGTGGCGTACCCGAACGGGGAGGCGGCGAGCGCGACGGACGAGGTGCTGTACATCTGCGCCCCGCTCCACGTCAGCCCCTGCGTCCCGGTGCTCGTGCCGGGCGTGCCGGACCTGGTGCCGGACCGGCCGGACCGGCATCGCACCCGGGTCAGATCCTGACGCCGCCGGCGCGCAGATACGCCAGCGGGTCCACGTCCGTGCCGAAGCCAGGTCCCGTGCGGACCTCGAAGTGCAGGTGTGGGCCCGTGCTGTTCCCGGTGGACCCCGTACGGCCGATGCGCTGACCACCGCCCACGGACTGCCCGGCCCGCACGGAGATCGCCGACAGATGCGCGTACTGGGTGTAGCGGCCGTCGGCGTGCCGGATCACCACCTGGTAGCCGAACGACCCGCCCCACCCCGCGTCGACGACCTCGCCGGGACCGACGGCCCGCACCGAGGTGCCGGTCGGCACGGGGAAGTCGACGCCGGTGTGATAGCCCTTCGACCAGGAGGAACCGGCCACCCGGTACATCGTGCCGACGCCACCGCTGACGGGCGCGACGAGGGCGTGACGGCCGGCGTTCCGGCTCGGCTGCGGCGTCGCTTTCCTGGTCTTCTTCGCGGGCGCCGCGCTCCCGGCGTGGCCGTGGCTCTTCGGGGCGGCCTTCGTCGTCCCGCCGCCGTGCACGCGCAGCCGCTGACCGGGCACGATGAGGTCGGGGTCGGCGCCGATGGTGGCGTGGTTCGCCTCGTACAGCCGATGCCAGCCGCCGGGCACGTGCTCGGACTCGGCGATACCGGAGAGGGTGTCGCCGTGGACCACCGTGTACATCTCGGTGCGGCCCGCCCGGGACTGCGGAGTGGTCTGGGGCTGGACGTCGCGCACCGACCGCTCGGCGGATCGCCCGGCGGTTCGGTCGGCGGATCGCCCGGGGGTTCGCTGGACCGGCCGCTCGGCGGACCGGGAGGCGGTGCGGGGAGCGGTGCGGGCCGTGTCCGGGTGGACGTCGGGTGCGGGACCTGCGCCGTTCAGCCCGGCGCGCACGGAGCACACCGGCCAGGCGCCGGGTCCCTGTCCGTCGAGCACCTTCTCGGCGACGGCGATCTGCTGCTGCCGCGTGGCGAGGTCGGCGCGCTCGGCGTAGGCGGTGCCGCCGTACGCCGCCCAGGTGGACTGCGTGAACTGCAGGCCGCCGTAATAGCCGTTGCCGGTGTTGACGCTCCAGTGGCCGCTGGACTCGCACGCGGCGACCTTGTTCCAGGTGCTCACGTCGGCGGCGTGCGCGGCACCGGCGCCGATGAGCGGCAGGGCGAGGCCCGCACCGCCCGCCGTGACGGTGAGTGAGGCGCGGTTGATCCTGTTCGGCTGGTACCGGCGGTGCCGGCCGCGTACGGCCATGCTGGGAGCCCCCCTCGACACACGTGAGCGTCAGGAGCGGCACAGTAGGCGCGGGGAACAGGCCATGACAAGACAGCGATTCGGCCTCCCAGCGGGGCCAAGTGGCCGGGAATCGCTGTCCGTTGAGCCGGAGGCTGAGGCGCCTGGTGCCTGCCGTGCGTACCGGGGGTGCGGCGCGGCCGGACGTGCGGCCGCCGTACCGGCACGTCAGCATGGTCGAGAGGCGATACTGACGGTCAGGAACGGCACGATCTTCCCCCCACCCTTCCCTATGTCTTCTAGGTCTTCGGGAGCAGGCGGTATGAGCACTTCAGCCCAGATCGGTGTCACCGGACTCGCGGTGATGGGCCGCAATCTGGCCCGCAACTTCGCGCGCAACGGCTACGCGGTCGCGCTGCACAACCGGACGGCGGCGCGGACGCACGCGCTGGTGGAGGAGTTCGGACACGAGGGCGACTTCGTCCCGACCGAGACCGCCAAGGAGTTCGTGGACGCGCTGGAGCGGCCGCGCCGCCTGGTGATCATGGTGAAGGCCGGCGAGCCGACGGACGCGGTGATCCAGGAGTTCGCCCCGCTGCTGGAACCCGGCGACATGATCATCGACGGTGGCAACGCGCACTTCGCGGACACCCGGCGCCGGGAGCGGGAGCTGCGCGAGCGGGGCATCCACTTCGTCGGCACGGGCATCTCCGGCGGCGAGGAGGGCGCGCTGAACGGCCCGAGCATCATGCCGGGCGGCTCGACGGAGTCGTACGACTCCCTCGGCCCGATGCTGGAGAAGATCTCCGCGAAGGCGGCGGACGGGGCGCCCTGCGTGACGCACGTCGGCCCGGACGGCGCCGGGCACTTCGTGAAGATGGTGCACAACGGCATCGAGTACGCCGACATGCAGCTGATCGGCGAGGCGTACCAGCTGCTGCGCGAGGTCGCCGGGTACACGCCCGCCGAGATCGCGGAGATCTTCCGCACCTGGAACACCGGCCGGCTCGACTCGTATCTGATCGAGATCACGGCGGAGGTGCTGGCGCACGTCGACGCGGCGACGGGCAAGCCGTTCGTGGACGTGGTGGTGGACGAGGCGGAGCAGAAGGGCACCGGCCGCTGGACGGTCCAGATCGCCCTCGACCTCGGCGTGCCGGTGTCGGGCATCGCGGAGGCGGTCTTCGCGCGGTCGCTCTCGGGCCACGCGGCGCTGCGGGCCGCGTCCCGCGATCTGGCCGGCCCGAAGGCGTCGCCGCTGACGAAGGCGGACGCGGCGGCCTTCGCCGACCGGGTGGAGCAGGCGCTGTACGCCTCGAAGATCGTGTCGTACACGCAGGGCTTCCACGAGATCGCCGCGGGCAGCGAGGAGTACGGCTGGGACATCGATCTCGGCGCGGTGTCGTCGATCTGGCGCGGCGGCTGCATCATCCGGGCGGCGTTCCTGGACCGCATCCGCACGGCGTACGACGCGCGGCCGGACCTGCCGAGCCTGCTGAGCGACGAGACGTTCGCGCGGGAGATCGCGGCGGCGCAGGACAGCTGGCGCGAGGTGCTGGTCGCCGCGACCCTCCAGGGCGTCCCGACCCCCGGCTTCGCCGCCGCCCTCGCCTACTACGACGCCCTGCGCGCCGAACGCCTCCCGGCCGCCCTCACCCAGGGCCAGCGCGACTTCTTCGGCGCGCACACCTACCGGCGGGTGGACCGCGACGGTTCCTTCCACACGCTGTGGGGCGGGGACCGGTCGGAGGTCACGGCGTAGCGGGCTGACCGGGGCTCGGCGCTCGGTGGGGGCGGCCTGCCCCCCCACCTCCTTCACCCGCCCCACCCCAGCTCCTTCACCCGCCCCCCGCCTCGCCTCCCGCGCCAGGGGTCAGGTCCCGGTCAGGTCAGCGGTGGACCCGGCTCCGGGTTCGGGACCGGTTCGGGGCCCGGGGGGATCGGGGACGGGTCCGGCTCCGGGAGCGGGGTCGGGCCAGGGGGCTGCGGGTTCGGGCCGGGTCCGGGGCCTGGAGGCGGCACCGGCCCCGGCCCGGGCCCGGGCGGTGGCGGCGTGGGCTGCGGACCCGGCCCCGGGGGTTGCGGGGTGGGTTCCGGCCCCGGCCCCGGCGGCTGCGGAGTCGGTTCGGGTCCCGGGCCGGGCGGCTGCGGGGTCGGCTGGGGTCCCGGTCCAGGCGGCTGTGGCGTCGGCTGAGGTCCCGGGCCCGGTGAGGGGTCCGGGGGCGACACCGGCTCCGGGTAGGGCTGCTCGGGATGCGGGCCGGGTGTCGGGCCCGGATGTACCGGGTCGTGGTACGGGTCGGTCATGGCGTCCTCCGGCCGGTCGGTCGACGGTGGCTCCTGGACTACTCCCCCGCGTACCCGGCGCCCGTGCGGCCAGTCACCCGGTGGAGCCGTGACGCACCCTCCGCATGGCCCAACGCGGGAGCCCGGCACCGGGACCCGGCCGTCACGGGGTCCCGGCGCACACGCCCGGGACGAGGACGACAGGCCCCGCCGTGCCCCGCCCCCGACGGCCCCGCACGGCCCTGCACCCCGACCAGACAGCCCCGTGCCCCGGCCCGACGGCACCGCGCCCCGACCGGACGTCCCGTCAGCCGAACATGCCCGGCTCGTAGCCGCCGGCCGGCTGCCGCACGAGGACGTTGGCGCGGTTGTAGGCGTTGATCAGAGCGATCAGCCCGACCAGCGCGCCGAGCTGCTCCTCGTCGTAGTGCTTGGCGGCGTTCGCCCAGACCTCGTCGGAGACGCCGCCGGCCGCGTCCGCGATCCGCGTGCCCTCCTCGGCCAACTCCAGGGCGGCGCGCTCGGCGTCGGTGAACACGGTCGCCTCCCGCCACGCCGCGACAAGATGGAGGCGTACCGAAGTCTCCCCCGCGGCCGCCGCGTCCTTGGTGTGCATGTCGGTGCAGAAGCCGCAGCCGTTGATCTGGCTGGCCCGGATCTTCACCAGCTCCTGCGTCGAGGCGGGCAGCGAGGAGTCACCGATCACCTTTCCGGCCGCGTTGAAGTGCCGGAAGAGCTTGCTCGTCACCGGGTTCTCGAACATGTTCAGCCGAGCATCCATCATGGGCTCCTTGTGAGTCGTCGTCACGTGCACCCATACGACGCCGCGGACCGCCCCGATGTGACAGCTTCAGATGTGACCTGCGCCACGTCGGCGAAGGACGTCGGCGCGAGCCCTAGAACCGCCCGGGGTGCGCGGCCAGCCACTCCTTCGCCGCGGTGCGCAGCTCGGGGTCGGACGCCGGGGCCTCCTCGGGATGCTTGGCGGCCCACTTCACGACGTACGGGCACAGGGGCGCGACCGGAACACCCTCGCGCCCGGCGATGGCGTACAGCTCGCGCGCGAGGGAGGAGGCGATGCCCTGCCCCTCGTGCGCGGGCTCGACGATCGTGTGGACCGGGACCAGGGCGGTGCGCGGGGCGTCGAGCACGAAGTACTCGATGTGTCCGACGACCTCGCCGTCGCCGAGGGCCTCCAGCCGGCCGGCGCCCCGGTCGTCACGGATCTCGATGTCGATCATGGCCATGCTCCTGGTCCTGTGGTCCCGGGTGGCGTCAGGCTGTGACGGCCTGCGGGCTGCGCTCCTGGTCGGAGCCCGGCACCGGCTCCGACGGGTCGGCACCCAGGGCCACGATCCGGTTCCCCTGGTCCACGTGCACCACCCGCGGCGTCAGCGCCCGCGCCTCGGCGTCGGTTACCTGAGCGTAGCTGATGATGATCACCAGGTCGCCGGGGTGCACGAGATGGGCGGCGGCCCCGTTGATCCCGATGACCCCGGACCCGCGCTCCCCCTCGATGACGTACGTCTCGAGCCGCGCCCCATTGGTGATGTCGACGATGTGCACCAGCTCACCGGGCAGCAGATCGGCGGCATCGAGAAGATCGGCGTCGATGGTCACGGACCCCACGTAGTGCAGGTCGGCCTGGGTGACGGTGGCGCGGTGGATCTTGGACTTGAACATCGTACGAAACATGAAGAAACTCCCGAAATGTCTGCTCCCTGCCAGCTTCACGCAGGTCAAGGGCGGTCTCCGCAGCCTACAACGATTCGCATGTTCGGTCAGCTTTCCCCAGGTCTTTCAGGACTCATGCTGACCGATCGCTGACTTTTCCGACGCCCTTTCAGGCCGGTTCGGCAGCCCCGACTGTCTGCCGCGACGGCAGCAGGTCGAGCAATGTTCGGGCGGAAGACATCGGCCGGATCCTCCCTTTCCAGAGGCGGCAGCACCCAGTGGGGGCCGGGCGTCCCCGGCCGAAGAGGGGCCGAGGACGCCGAGAAGCCGGGGCCATCGGGCGGCTACCGCCCGTTCCCGTGTCCGGGTGGGCGGAGTCCACGGGCATGGACTGCGATGCAGACTGGGCAGCACGCGGGGGACGCCTGGGCCCTCATGAGGTGGTTCAGTCTGCCTAGCCATCGTCTGAGCGGCGGTCGCGTCATGCAGACTCCAGCACCAGACGCTCGTCATGGCGAGCCGTGACCGGTGTCGTGTCCCGGCCGACCAGGAAGGCCGGGCGTATCGGGTTGGCGGGTGCGTTGTCGACCGCGTTGTAGGTGATCAAAAGCAGCGCGCGTCGGTCGGCGGAACCGTTGTTGGACGACGAGTGCACGATGCTCGGGTGGAACGCGTGCAGGGAGCCGGCGCCGCCAAGGATCAGGGTCCTGCCGCGCTCCTCGGCCATCCGCTCGGCGCGTTCCGCGCTCACCGTGTAGGCCAGGTCGTTCGAAACGTGCTGCCGCCAGTCGCCGGTCCGCGCCGACCGGTCGGGCAGGTCGAACAGCCCGAGGTCGTGCGAGCCGGGGATGACGAGCAGCGGACCATTGTCCTCGTGCACGTCGTCCAGCGGGATCGCGAAGTTGATGGCGTCGGGGCGCGGCATGCCGTCCTCCTCGCTCCAGAACGCGAAGTCCTGGTGCCATGGCCAGGCCGCGCCCTCGCGGGCCTGCTTCAGGTTGACCTTGAACTGGTACACGTAGACCGGCCCGCCGATCAGCGTCTCAGCCAGTTCCACGAGCACCGGGTGGCGCACGAGAGCCGCGCACACCTCGTCGAACTCGTGGCAGCCGTGGATGGCCCGAACGATGTCGCTGCCCTTCTCGTGGACCACCTCCGGCCTGGACTGGGCACTGATCGCCGCCACCCGCTGGCGCAGCAGTTCGACCGAGGCCTCGCCGAATCGGTGGGGCAAGGGGCAGTAACCGTCCTTGTCATAGGCAGACTTCAGTTCGGACAAGGCTGTCCCCGCGACAGTGGACACAGTCATGGAAGGTTCTCCTCTGTTCGTTGAACTCGTGTTCGTTGATCTCGTAGTGCGTAACGGCCGGACGCGGCCGTCAGAGGGTTCAAAGGGGCAGGTCGACAAGGTCGTCACCCCGCCACAGCCGGGCATAGCGCCCGCCCGCGGCCATCAGCTCCTCGTGCGTTCCCGACTCGACGACGCTGCCGGCGTCGACGAGCACGACGCGGTCGGCGCGTGCCGCCGTGTCCGGGCGGTGGGCGACGATCAGCGCGGTGCGGCCCGCGCTCAGCTTTCCGATCGCCTCCGACACGGCGGCCTCAGTGGCCGGATCGAGCGCCGAGGTGGCCTCGTCCAGGAGGAGGACGTCCGGCGCGACGAGTTGGGCCCGGGCCAGAGCTATCAGCTGCCGCTCCCCCGCGGAGAGGTTCCGGCCGCCTTCGGCGACGGGGTGCGCGTAGCCGCCGGGCAGCCGGGAGAGCAGGTCGTGCGCTCCCACCGCCCGGGCCGCGGCCTCGATCTCGGTGCCACTCGCGCCGGGGCGTCCGTAGGCGATGGCCCCGGCAACCGTCCCCGCCTGCAGGTGGCTCTCCTGGGGGACGATGCCGAGGCGACCCCGGTAGGCGGCGCAATCCAGGTCCCGTACGTCGTGGCCGTCCACGCGCACGGTGCCCGAGGTGACGTCGTAGTACCGCGCCACGAGCTTGACGAGGGTCGACTTGCCCGCGCCCGTCTCACCGACCAGCGCGAGGGTCTGCCCTGCCGGGACGGTGAGGTCGATACCCGCCAGGGCGTCGCGGTGCGCTCCCCGATAGCGGAAGCGGACGTCCTCGAACTCGATGTTTCCGGCAAGCCGTTCCACCGGCAGGGGCTCCTCGGCCTGCGGTGTCCCCGCCGGGTCGTGGAACAGCTCCTGGATGCGGCGGAAGCCAGTCGAAGCCTGCTGGTATCCGTCGAGGACCTGCGACAACTGCAGTACGGAGGCAAAGAACGCCGACACGTACAGCAGCAGAACGACGAGGGTGCCGACGGTGAGGGTGCCGGCCGCGACGCGGCTGGCACCGACCACCAGGACGCAAGAGGCGACCGCTTCGGGCAAGAACTCCACGAACCCGAAGTAGAGCGCCATCAGCCGCTGCGTCTTTAGACGCGCCCGGCGATACACGTCCCCATGGTGCGCGAAGCTTTCGGCGTCGGCGCCCGTACGACCGAAGGCCTGGGTCACGCGCAGCCCTTCAGTGCTCTCGCGCAGCAGGGCATTGACCGTGCCGGCCTTCTCACGCGCCTCGTCGTACGCCTTGGCCGAGGCGGCACGGAACAGGACGGTCACCAGCAGCAGGACCGGCACGGCCCCGCACACCACCAGCGCCAGCGGCCAGTCCAGGGAGAACTGCACCGCCAGCACGGTGAGCGTCGACAGGACGCTCACGGCAGCCGTGGCGAACCCGGTCTGCGCGAACGACGCCACGGCCTCCACGTCGGCGGTCAGCCGGGTCATGATCCGCCCGGACAGCTCGCGTTCGTAGTACTGGAGGTCGAGCCGGTGCAGATGGGCGAAGGTCCGCAGCCGAAGGAGATACCGGATGCGTTCGCCGGTGGCGCCGTTGAGGCGGATCTGCGCGAGGCTCACGCCCCAGCCCGCGACGACGACGGCCCCCGCCGCCAGGGCCATCGCCAGGACTGCCTCCGTGGCCGCCTGCCGGACACCGTCGTCGATCCCGCTGCGGATGAACAGCGGGACGAAGACACCGCCCAGGGCGTCGAGCACCACCATCAGTGCCCCGACGGCGAGCGCCACGCGGAAGGGCCTCAACAGCCTCGACGGGCCGTAGTCCGGTTCGGGCCGCAGGGCGGGGGCGACAGCTGCCCCGGTGAGCCGGGCCAGCGCGCGCGGCGCGGGCCGTGACGGCACCTCGCCGGAAGGCGCCAGCACGGTCACCGGCCCGGCCCGTACCACCTGTGGTTCGGATTCCGTCGCCGACGGCGCGATTTCGGGCGCCGTCTCTTCCTGCCGCGCGAGCAGCGTCCGGTAGCGGGCGCATCGGGCCATGAGGTCGCTGTGCGTGCCCGTGTCCACGAGCCGTCCCTCGTCGAGTACGGCGATGCGGTCGGCCAGTTCGAGGGTGGAGCGGCGGCGGGCGACGAGCACGGTGGTGCGGTCGCGGGTGATGCGCCGCAGGGTGCGGTGGATCTCCGCCTCGGTGCGCGGGTCCACGTGGGACGTGGCGTCGTCGAGCAGCAGGATCCGTGGCTCGGTGAGCAGGGCGCGGGCGAGCGCGAGGCGCTGCCGCTGCCCGCCGGACAGGGTCAGTCCCCGTTCTCCGACGGCGGTGTCGTAGCCCTCGGGCAGTTCCTCCACGAACCGGTCGGCGCCCGCCGCCCGGGCCGCTGCGCGCACCTGCTCGTCGGTGGCGTCGGGCCGGCCATAGGCGATGTTGCCCCGAATGGTGCCGGAGAACAGGAAGCTGTCCTCGGGCACCAGGCCGAAAGCCGAGCGCAGCGAGTCGAGCGTCAGCTCGCGCACGTCGGTGCCGCCGACGCGGACGGCTCCCTGCCGTACGTCGTAAAAGCGCGGCAGCAGCGTCGTCACGGTCGACTTGCCCGAGCCCGGGGCGCCGACCAGGGCGAGGGTCTCCCCCGCCGCGACCGTCAGCGTGAGCCCCTTCAGGACCGGAGCCCCGGAGCCGTATCCGAAGGTCACGTTGTCCAGTTCGACGGTCGGCGGGGCCGCCGGGGACAGGGCCACCGCCTGGGGGGCCTCGGTGACCAGAGGGCGGGTATCGATGAGTTCAAAGACGCGCGCGACGCTGGCGCGGCCCTGGTGGACCCCGGTCACCAGGGCGGCGAGGCCGCGCATGGGCACAACCATCTCGGCGAGGTACGTGGAGAACGCCACGAACGTGCCGACTGAGATGTTCCCCCGGGCCGCCATCCAGCCCCCGAGGGCCAGGATGCCGACCTGCCCGAGCAGCGGCAGGGCCTGCAGGGTCGCACCGTACAGGCCGTTGAGCCCTACGACGCGGGAGCGGGCCGTGAACAGTCGACGCGCGGCCGCCTCCAGCCGCCGCATCTCCCGTGCCTCCTGCGCGAAGCCCTTCACGACGCGGACGCCGGCGATGGAGTCGTCGACGACCCCGGCGACCAGCGCCTCGCGCTGCTGCGCCTCGCGGGCCGCCCCGTACATGCGCCGGTCGCTGTGCAGCGCGGTGAGCAGCAGGAGCGGCAGCACCAGCAGCATGACCAGGGTCAGGGCGGGCGACAGCACCAGCATGACGCCCAGCGCCAGGACGAACATCAATAGGCCGGCGAGCACATGGGGCAGGAGCATCAGCAGACCTTGAACCATGGTGAGGTCGGAGATCGCCCTGCTGACGACCTGTCCGGCCCTCAACTCGTCCTGGCGCGCTCCGTCGAGCCGCGACAGGGTGCGGAAGATGTCGTTGCGCAAGCCGTACTGCACGTCGTACGAGAGCCGGGCCGCGAGGTAGCGCCGCGCGGCGCCCGCGCCGAACCGCGCGAGGCCTGTGGCGACCAAGGCGGCCACGCAAGGCAGCAGGCCGAGTTCGTCGGTGAGGACGACCCGGTCAACGACCGTGCGCTGGATCAGCGGCACCATCAGCGCCGCGCCGGTGACCAGCAGCGTGGCGAGGAGCGCGCACGCGACCGTACGGCGGTGGCGGAGGCTGTACGACAGCAGGCGGCGCAGCCCTCGGTCCACGGGGGCCGGTTTGGCGCGGTGCCGCTCTTTCGCCTGGCGCATCACACCTGGTCCTTGATGAACGCGGCGAGCCTGTCGAGCCCCTCGTCGAGGGTGTCCGGTTCCAGCAGACTGCAGGACAGGCGCAGTTGGCGCTCACCTCCCGCGCCGTCGTAGAAGTGGTGCATGGGGGTCCAGATCACCCCGTACTTCTCCGCCGACAGCGCCAGGAGCTCGTCCGTGACGTCGAAGGGCACGGTCACCACGGCGAAAAAGCCTCCGGCCGGGGTGTTCCAGGTGACCTCAGGCACTTCTCCGTCGAACGGGCGAGGGAAGCGGCGCTCGAGCCCATCGAGGACCTGGCGCAGGTTGCGGGCGTAGGTGGCGATCTCGCGCTCGTTGGCCCGCAGCAGGCTGTAGTCGTGGGCGATCAGCTTGCCGCCGATCACCGCCTGCGCGACGGGGGGCGTGTTGACCGTAACCATGCTCTTGATCTTGGAGAGTTCATCCGCGAACAGCGTGAGCGCACCGCCCATTCCGCCGTCGACGAGCTGGTCCGCCACCACGTACCCCACGCGGGCGCCGGGCAGCCCGGTCTTGGCGAATGAGCCGAGGTAGACCACGTGGCGGGCGCGGTCCAGCGACTTCAGCGTCGGCAGCCGCTCGCCCCGCGCCCGGAACAATCCGTAAGGATTGTCCTCCAGCAGCAAAAGACCGAACTCATTCGCGATGTGGAGGAGTTCACGGCGCTGCTCGATTGACAGGGTCTCACCCGCCGGGTTGGAGAAATCGGGGACGACGTAGAACGCGCGCGGCCGCAACCCCTCGGAGCGGGCCCGCCGCACCACGGCGGCCAGGTCGTTCAGGTCGACGCCGCCGTCTCCGGAGCGCACCGGCAGCACGGGCATGTCCACCAGCCGAGCTGCCCCTGTGATCCCCACGTACGTCGGCGACACCGCCAGGAGGACGTCCCGCTCGTCGCGGCGCAGCGCCCGCAGGGTCAGAACCATGGCCTCCTGGCAGCCCACGGTCACCACGATCGCCTCGGGGTCGACGACGATGTCCTCGTCGACCTCCAGGTTCCTGGCGACGAGGTCGTGGACTATGCCCTTGGTGCGCCCGTACTGGAACAGGGCGCGCCGCACCTGCTCCTCGGTGCGGCCCTCGCTCTCCGCCAGGTGGCGACAGTATGTGTCGAGGTACTCGTGAATCAGTGCCACGTCGAAGTTCGCCTCGTGCGGGCGGCCCGCGGCGAAGGAAATCGCCTCGGGAAACCGCTGGGCCACCTCGTTGAGGAAGTTCATCGACGACAGCAATGCGTCGGTCAGCGAGGAGTGCAGCTCCGCCGCGAACAGGTCCGCCGTCACCACCGCTGCCCCCTTCGCACCGAGGAGGGGAGCGAGGCGCCCCGGGGCAGCACGTCCAGGCCCCGCGCCCGCGTCACGTCCGCGCAGCCCGACAGGGCCAGCGCGTCCTCCAGCTCGGTGCGCAGCAACGACAGGAGGCGCTCCACGCCGCGCTGCCCGTCGGCTGCAAGACCCCACAGGACCGGGCGGCCCACCAGCACCGCCGACGCCCCCAGCGCGAGCGCCTTGAGCACGTCCGTACCGCTCCGCGCGCCGCCGTCGAGGAGCACCTCGACACGGCCCGCGATGGCGTCGCGCACGGCGGGCAGCACGTTCGGACCGGCCACCGCTCCGTCCAGCTGGCGGCCCCCGTGGTTGGACACCACGACTGCGTCGACACCCAGTTCGGCGGCGCGCGCCGCGTCCTCGGGGTGCAGCACGCCCTTGAGGACCAGCGGCAGATCGGTCTGCCCGCGCAGCCAGGCCACGTCGTTCCAGGTCAGGGTCGGGTCGAACGCCTCGCTGGTGTGCACCATCACCGACGACATGCCGGCCCCGCCGCGGCGTGCGGAAAGGGTCGCGGCGGCGGGGAAGTTGGCCGCCACGACGTCCTGCGGGAGAACGAATGCGTTGCGCATGTCCCGCAGCCGCCGCCCCATCCGGGGGACGTCCACCGTCAGGACGAGCGCCTTGCAGCCCGCGGCCTCGGCGCGGTCGATCAGGTCCGTCAGCAGGACCCGGTCACGCAGCCAGTACAGCTGGAGCCAGGTCTGCGAGCAGACCGCAGTGATCTCCTCCAGCGTGTACGTGCTCAGCACCCCCGCCACGTAAGGGATACCGGCCGCCTCGGCGGCGCGCGCGGCGGCCAGCTCGCCGTCGGGGTGGAACAGCCGCTGGTACGCCATGGGCGCAATGCCCACCGGCATGGCCGCGGTGGCACCGAGGACGGTGGTCGCCGTGTCGGTGCCGGACACGTCCGCCAGGACGCGCGGCACGAGGAAGAGGTCCTCGAACGCGGCCCGGTTGGCGGCGAGCGTCGCCTCGGCGCCGCTGCCGCCCTCCAGGAAGTCCCGGACGTCCTGGGGCAGGGCCAGTTCGGCGGCCCGCTGGGCGTCGGCGGAGGTCAGCCACTGGGCGCTGCCCGCCGCGCGGCGCGGTGCGCCCTGGGCCGGTTCGGTGCGCGGTGTCGCGTCGAGGGTGCTCATGCGCGACCGCCTTCCCGGGCCGGGTGGGCCTGTTCCAGATCGCGGGCGACGGCTTCGTACAGGGCCTTGATGTTCCGCGTCCCGAAACTCTTGGCGCCGAGCCGCTCGATGACCTCCCAGAAGAACGTCCGGCGCGGGTGAGTCGACTTGGCGAAGATCTGGAAGAGCTGTCCGCCGTGGTCCTCGTCGGCCAGGATCCCCAGCCCCTTCAGCTGCTCCACCGTGTAGGCCTCCGGGGAGAGTCGGTCGCCCAGCATGTCGTAGTAGGTACCGGGTGTCGTGAGGAAGCCGATGCCGCGGCTCGCAAGGTCTCCGACGGTACCGACGATGTCCCCGGCGGCCAGGGCAATGTGCTGGACCCCCGCCCCGCCGTGGTCCTTGAGGAACGCGTCGATCTGGCCCGGCTGGGCGGACAGGTCGGGCTCGATGAGGGTGAAGGTCACGTCGTGCGTTGCGTTCTGCACGACTTTCGAGATCATCGCCTGGCCCCCGACGATGATGCGCTCCTCGAATATCTCCCGGAAGCCGAGCGCGCGCCGGTAGAACTCGGCGGCCGGGACGAGGCCGTCGGCCTCCAGGCACACCGCGAAGTGGTCGATGCCGCGGACGATGCCCCGCTCGGAGGCGGCCGAGGCGGCCGCGAACCCAGGAAGCAGGACGCCGCGGACGTCGGCTCCCGGCGCGGGCTGGACCAGCCGGTGCACGACGTCGCCGAATCCGCCGATCACCGCGGTGGTCTCCACCACGTCGTCCACCAGGTCCACCGGCTCCTCGATGACAGTCGCCCCGTTGGCCACAGCGTGGGCGAAGACCGCCCGTACGTCGTCGACGCGCAGCGTGATGCCGCCAACGCCGTCGCCGTGCCGGGTGACGTACACAGCGGCCGGGTGCTCCTCTTCCAGGCCCTGGGTGAACACGATGACCGCGTCGCCCTGGCGCACCGCCACCGAGCGCGCGGCGCCGTCCTTCCCGAAACCGGCGGATCCGCAGACACGGAAGCCAAACTCGTCCACCATCGAAGCGGCGTGGACCGCCGCGTCCGCCACGAAGAACTCGACGTGGTCGAGCCGGACACCTTCCCCTGCGGGGCTGTACTGCATCAGTTCGCTTCCTTCTTCCTCTTGCTCAGGCACGTGCCCATGGCAACTCCACGGGCACGTGCCACGTCATCCATCAAGGGCCGGGGGCTGGTTGTGCGCCAGGATGCGGCCTCAGCCGCGCTTGCGGAGTTCCTGCGCGATCACCTTGGAGATCTCCCGGATCGGCGCGACGGCCGTCATGTCGGTGTGCGCGCAGTCGACGTCGTAGTTCTCCACGGAGCCACCGACGTGCGGCTCCCACACCGAGAAGTCGACGCCGTGCTCGGCGGCGCCATCCGCCACACGCTCGGCGGCCGCCGTGAAGAACACGACGTCGCCGTCGAAGACCGACGGCGTGAACCGGCCCGCGAGCCGCGTCCCGTTCACACAGGCTGCCAGCAGCCGCGCCAGCGTCACCTCGTCGAACCCGGCCAGCACCCCGCCCTGCCCACGCAGCAGCGCGATCGCCTCGGACAGTGACGGCTCGTGGCCCTCCTCGTCCGACGCGTCCACCAACCCCATCCCCTGAAGAAGGCCACGTAGGATCCGTCGCTCCTCGGCCTCCTGGTCGATGGCGGTGACCGCCTCGGCGGGCTCCACCGCCGGATAGCCGTCCAGCAGCGCGAGCAGTGACACCGTCTCGCCCTGGTCCTGCAGCGCGGTCGCCACGGCGTGCGCGATCACCGCTCCCAGGGACCAGCCCATGATCCGGTACGGCCCGGCGGGCTGCACGGTGCGCATGTGCGCGACGTAGTCGGCGGCCATCTCCTCGATGCTTTGGGGGAGTTCAGCGGGCTCGGCGATACCGCGCGCCTGCAGACCGTACACAGGCTGGTCGAGCTCCAGGTGCGGGAGGATTCCCGCGTACGGCCAGCTCAGTCCGCCCGCCGGGTGCACGCAGAACAGCGGCGCCGGACCGGATCCCGCAGGCCTGGTGGCCTCACGCAGCGGCAGCAGCACCCCGAAACCGTCATGGCCACCGCTCTCCGTGCCGAAGCGGTGGACTAGCTCTGCCACCGACGGGGCCTCGAACACCGCCCGTACGGGCAGCTCCGCCCCGAAGACCGACCGGATGCGGCTCACCAGGCGCACCGCCGACAGGGAGTGCCCGCCCAGGGAGAAGAAGCTGTCGTCGATCCCCACCGACGCGACCCCCAGCACCTCGGCGAACAACCCGCACAGCGCCTCTTCCTGGGGATTGCGCGGTGCCCGGCCCGACAGCGTGGCGGCGCCCGGTTCCGGCGCGGGCAGCGCACGACGGTCCAGCTTTCCGTGCACGCCCAGCGGCAGCACGTCCAGCTCGACGATCGCCGTCGGCAGCATGAAGTCCGGCAGCACCGCGGCGAGCGAGCGCCGCAGCGCACCCAGGTCTGCCGGCGCGCCTGCGGCCGCTACCACATAGGCGGCGAGCACCTTCTCGCCGCGCGCGTTCTCCCGCACCGCGACCGCAGCCCGCTCGACCTCAGGCAGGGCGGCCAGGGCCGCCTCCACCTCGCCGAGCTCGATGCGGAAGCCGCGCAGCTTGACCTGGTCGTCGGCGCGCCCCACGAACTCCAGCTCATCGCCACGGCGCCGTACGACGTCGCCCGTGCGGTACATGCGCCCGCCCGCCGGGCCGTACGGATCGGCGACGAACCGCTCCGCGGTCAGACCGGGGCGGCCCGCGTACCCGCGCGCCACCTGGGGGCCCGCCAGATACAGCTCGCCGGGCACGCCCTCCGGAACCGGCCGCAGGCGGCCGTCGAGGACGTACGCTCGCATGCCTGCGACCGGAACGCCCAGCGGCACGAAGGACTCACCGGACACGGCGGCGTCGGGCCCCACCTCGCGGTGGGTGACCTGCACGGTCGTCTCGGTCGGGCCGTACAGGTTGACGCACGGCATGCCCCAGACGCGGGACACGCGCTTCACGATCGCGTCCGGAAGCGGCTCACCGCCCACGAAGAGCCGGCGCAGCGCCGACGTTCCTCCGGTAGCCTCCGCAGCGTCGCACACGGCGGGGACGAGGGAGGGCACCAGCTGCGCGACTGTCGTCCCGTTCTCGCTCATGTACGCAGTCAGGCGCTCCGGATCCGCCGCCACCGCCGCCGGGACCACCTGCACGGTGGCTCCGGACACCAGGGGAAGCCAGAGCTCCCACACGGAGGCGTCGAAGCTCGGCGAGGTACGCGCCAGCACCCTGTCGCGCCCGTCGAGCGGATACTCCCGCGCCATCCACCGCAGGTGCCCGCCGATGCCCCGGTGTGTGGCCACGACTCCCTTGGGCTTGCCGGTGGAACCGGACGTGTAGATCACATACGCAGGATGGTCGGCGCACAGCGCCGCTCGCCGTTCGGCGTTGCTCAGGCCGCCGGTCCCCAGCCCCGACAGCTCCTGTTCGAGGTCCGCCACGCGCAGCACGGTCACATCTGCGTCGTGCCGCCCGGCAACCGCCTCGTGCTCCGACCCGTCGGTCAGCAGGACTACCGGCTTCGCCTCGGACAGCAGCAGGGCGATGCGGTCGGCCGGATACCCCGGGTCGACCGGCAGGTACGCGCCCCCGGACTTGGCGACGGCGACCATCGCTACCAGCAGCTCCACCGAGCGGGGCAGCAGCAGCCCGACGACCGACTCGGGGCCGACTCCCCGGCCCACCAGGAGCCGGGCCATGCGGTTCGCCCGAGCGTCGAGTTCGGCATACGTCACCTGGACGCCGTCGCCGACGACCGCCACGGCGTCGGGCGTCCGGGCCACCTGCTCCTCGAACAGCGCGGGCAGTGTGTCCGCCAGCCGTTCCACGACCGGGGCCTGTTCCCCGACGAGTTCTCGTCGCTCGTCCGCGGTGAGGATGTCCGCGTCACCGATCGGCCGATCGGGTTCTGCCACGAGGGCCGCGAGCAGCCGGGTCCAACGGTCGGCGAAGAGGCGGACCGTGGAGGCGTCGAACAGGTCGGAGGCGAACTCCAACCCGCCGGTGATGCCGACCGGTGCACCGTCGGACGCGTACTCCTCGCGCAGCGCCAGCGACAGGTCGAACTTCGCCACCGCCGACCGCGCCGATTGACCGGTCATCGTCACGCCCGGAAGGAGCAGTTCGGCCCGGGTGTTGTTCTGAAGGGCGAGCATGACCTGGAAGAGAGGGTGGCGGGACATCGACCGCGCAGGGTTCAGCACCTCGACGAGGTGCTCGAAGGGCACGTCCTGGTGCGCGTACGCTGCCAGGTCCGTCTCGCGTACGTGCTCAATCAGCTCACGGAACGTCGGGTCGCCGGACACGTCCGTGCGCAGGACGAGCGTGTTGACGAAGAACCCGACCAGGTCGTCGAGCGCTTCGTCGGTACGGCCGGCGATCGGCGAGCCGATGGGGATGTCCGTACCCGCACCCAGACGGGACAGGAGAACGACGAAGGCCGCCTGGAGAACCATGAACATGCTCGCGCCCGACTCACGCGCCAGCGCGGCCAGCTCCGCGTGCAGCCCGGCGGCGACGTCCACCGGAACACTGTCGCCCCGGTACGAGGCCACCGCGGGTCTGGGCCGGTCCGTCGGCAGCTCAAGCTGCTCCGGCAGACCGGCGAGCACCCGGGTCCAGTGCTCCAGCTGGGCACCGAGCACGCTGCCCTGGTCGGACTCGTCACCCAGCAACTCCCGCTGCCACAAGGCGTAGTCCGCGTACTGCACCGGAAGCGGCTCCCACTGCGGAGCGCGCCCCTCGGTGCGTGCCGCGTACGCCGTCGTGATGTCCCGCGCCAACGGCGCCATCGACCAGCCGTCACCCGCGATGTGGTGCAGCACCACGAGAAGGACATGCGTCCCATCCTCGGCGACGAACAAGGAGGCCCGCAATGGCAGTTCCCTCGCCAGGTCGAAGCCTCGGGACGCCTCCTCGGCGAGACGCTCCTCCAATTCCGGCGCCGACCCCACCTCGACCACGGGGAGTCCGATACGCGCGTCGTCCACCGGCAGGATCCTCTGGTACGGAACACCGTCGGGGCCCTCGGGGAAGAGCGTGCGCAGCGACTCGTGCCGCTCGACAACGTTCTGGAGGGCTGTCTCCAGGGCGGTGCGGTCGAGTCCACCCGTCAGCCGCAGGGTGATGGGCAGGTTGTACGTGGACGCGCCCGTCCCCTCGAACCGGTTGAGGAACCACATGCGGCGCTGGGCGAACGCCAGCGGCGGCCGCTCGGGGCGCTCCATCGGGGCGATCGGCACCCGCGCCGTGTCGGCCCGCCCGATGTGCCGGGCAAGCTCGGCGACGGTGGGCGACTCGAACAGGGCCCGCAGCGGCAGCTCGACACCGAGGACGGTACGGACGCGGCTGACGACGCGGGTGGCGAGCAGCGAGTGCCCGCCCAGGTCGAAGAACCCGTCGTCGATGCCGACCCGCTCCAGGCCGAGAACCTCGCCGAACACCGCGCACAGCACTTCCTCGTGCGCGGTGCGCGGCCCGCGCGAGGCGGCCTCCGAGGCGTACTCGGGGGCGGGCAGGGCCCGGCGGTCGAGCTTGCGGTTGACCGTCAGCGGAAGATGGTCCAGGACCACCACGGCAGAGGGGACCATGAACTCGGGCAGGCCCTCACCGACGTACCGCCGCAGCGCGGACGGCTCCGGCTGTTCGGCGCTGTTCGCCGGTACGACGTAGGCGACCAGGCGCTTGTCCCCCGGCCGGTTCTCACGCGCGAGGACCGCCACCTGGGCGACCTGCGGGTGGGCGGCCAGCGCCAACTCCACCTCGGCCGGCTCGATCCGGTAGCCGCGGATCTTGACCTGGAAGTCGGCGCGCCCCAGGAACTCCAGCTTACCGTCCCCCCGCCAGCGGGCCAGGTCACCGGTGCGATACATGCGCTCACCGGCGGTGCCGTAGGGGTTGGCGACGAATCGCTCGGCCGTGAGGCCAGGGCGGTTGAGGTAGCCGCGCGCCAGCTGGGCGCCCGCGAGGTAGAGCTCACCGGTCACGCCCACGGGGACGGGCCGGAGGCCGGCGTCGAGGACGTAGACCTGGCTGTTGTCGACCGGCGCGCCGATTGACGGGGACACCGGCCAGTCGCCGGAATCGCCGTGCAGGGCCAGCGTCGTGACGACGTGCGACTCGGTGGGCCCGTAGTGGTTGTGCAGCCTGCGCCCGTCCGGCACCGCCGCGAAGAACTCCCGCACCCGGTCGTGCAGGGTCAGGGCCTCGCCCGCCTGCGTCACGTCACGCAGCTCGGGCAGTGAGAGCCCGAGCTCGGCGGCAGCCCCGGCGAGGGCCTCGACCATCAGGTTGGGGGCGAACAACTCGTTCACTCGGTACCGGTCCAACCAGCGCGCGAAGTCGCCGGGGTGGCGGCGTACTTCGTCGCGAGGAACGGCAAGGGTGCGTCCGGACCAAAGTGTGGTGAAGAGCTCCTGCGCCGCCACGTCGAAGCTGATCGACGTGAAGTTGGCGGTGACCACCCCGACACCCTCGGGACGAGTCCGCTCGTGCCAGGCCAGCAGATTGACCATGGCGCCGGCGGGGAGGACGACGCCCTTCGGGCGCCCTGTGGAGCCGGAGGTGTAGATCAGGTAGACGGGGTGCTCGGGCCGCAGGTCCTGGACCTCGACCGGACCGCAAGCGACCTCGGCCAGGGTCTGGGCAAAGCCGGGTGCGTCGACGACGATCGCCTCGGGGGACACGTCGGTGGGGATGTTGTCCACCGTGCCGGTGTCCGTGATCACGGACACCGGGTCGGCGTCCTCGAACATATACGCGATCCGGTCCGCCGGGTAGTCCGGATCCACGGGCAGGTAGGCGGCACCGGTCTTGACCACGGCCAGCAGCGCCACCGGCAGCCACTGGGAGCGCGGCAGCATCAGGGCCACCGTCTTCCCCGGTCGCGCACCCGCACCGCGCAGAACGTGCGCCAGTCGGGTCGATGCGGCGTCCAGCTCCGCGTACGTCAGCCGCACGTCCTCGAAGACGACGGCCAACGCATCCGGAGACTGCGCGACGCGACGCGCGAACAGCTCGGGGAGTGACACCCACGGTACGTCCACCGCCGTGTCGTTGAAGGCCGACACCAGCTCCGCACGCTCATCCGCCGACAACACCCGAGTGGAGCCCACCCGCACGTCCGGGGACGCCACGACCTCGGTCAGCAAGCGGACGAACCGCTCCACCAGACGCACGGCCGAGGAACGGTCGAAGAGGTCGGTCGCGAACTCCAGCACGCCGGCCAGTCCCGCGGGGGCACCCTCGCCGTTCCGGTGCTCGCTCATGGTGAGGAAGAGGTCGAACTTGGAGCTGGTGCTGCTGGAAACCTGCCCGATCATCTCCAGTGAAGACAGCCGCAGCTCGGCCGGTGTGGTGTTCTGGAGGGCGAGCATGACCTGGAAGAGCGGGTGGCGGGACATCGACCGCGCCGGGTTCAGCACCTCCACCAGATGCTCGAAGGGCACGTCCTGGTTGGCGTAAGCCGCCAGGTCCGTCTCCCGTACACGCTCGATCAGCTCACGGAACGTCGGGTCCCCGGACACATCCGTGCGCAGCACCAGCGTGTTCACGAAGAACCCGACCAGATCATCCAGCGCCTCGTCCGTACGACCCGCGATCGGCGAACCGATCGGGATGTCCGTACCAGCACCCAGCCGCGACAGGAGAGTGGCGAAGGCGGCCTGGAGCACCATGAAGACGCTCGCGCCGGACTCTCGGGCGAGCAGGACCAGGGACGCGTGGAGCTCCGGGCCGAGCTCCACTGGGACGCTGTCACCATCGAATGTCGCCACCGCGGGCCTCGGACGGTCCGTCGGCAGTTCCAAACGCTCCGGGACACCGGCGAGTGTCCGTGTCCAGTAGGTGACCTGACGGCTCAGCACGCTTTCCGGGTCGGACTCCTCACCCAACAGCTCCCGCTGCCACAACGCGTAATCGGCGTACTGCACCGGCAGCGGATCCCAGGCCGGAGTACGGCCCTCGGTGCGTGCCGCGTACGCGGCCGCGACATCCCGCGCCAGCGGTGCCATGGACCAGCCGTCGCCCGCGATGTGGTGCAGCACCACCACGAGTACGTGACTCGCTCCGCCGCCCTTGAAAAGACCCACTCTCAGAGGCAGTTCACAGGTCAGGTCGAAACCGCGCCCGGTGAACGCGGCCACGAGGTCGACCAGCGACTCCTCCGTCGCGGACTCCATGTGCACGGTCACCAGACCGGCACCAGCCGGACGGATCTCCTGGAACGGAACACCGTCCGCCCCCTCCGGGAACACCGTCCGCAGCGACTCGTGCCGTCCGACGACATCCCCCAGCGCCGCGGCCAGTGCCGCGCGATCCAGCACACCGTCCATCCGTAGCACGACCGGCATGTTGTACAGCGATGCCGAGGCACCCTCGAACCGGTTCAGGAACCACATCCGATGCTGCGCAAACGACAACGGCACCACCGCCGGCCGCTCCACCGCCACGAGCGGCGTTCGAGCAGTGCCGGCCTCGCCCATGTACGCGGCCAATTGCGCCACGGTAGGTGCTTCGAACAGGGCGCGCAGAGGCAGTTCCACTCCGAGAGCGGTACGGACGCGACTCACCACGCGGGTGGCCAGCAGGGAGTGGCCGCCCAGGTCGAAGAAGCTGTCGTCGATCCCAATACGCTCCAGGCCGAGAACTTCCCCGAAGACCGCGCAGAGCACCTCTTCATGGGCGCTGCGCGGCGCGCGCGAGGTCGCCGCCGTCTCGTACGCCGGCGCGGGCAGGGCACGGCGGTCGAGCTTACCGTTGGGAGTCAGCGGAAGGGCTCCGAGGACGACCACGGCCGACGGGACCATGAACTCGGGCAGGCCCTCCGCGACGTACTGCCGCAGTTCGGCCGGATCCGGCTGTTCAGCGCCATTCGCCGCCGTCACGACGTACGCGACAAGGCGCTTGTCCCCCGGCCGGTCCTCGCGGGGTATCACTGCCACCTGCGCGATCCGCGGATGCGCCGACAGGGCCGACTCCACCTCGCCCAACTCGACGCGGTAGCCGCGGATCTTGACCTGCTCGTCGGTCCGGCCCAGGAACTCCAGGATGCCGGAGGCCTCCCAGCGGGCCAGGTCACCGGTGCGATACATCCGCTCCCCCGGTGCCCCGAACGGGTCGGCGACGAACCGCTCGGCGGTAAGGCCAGGGCGGTTCAGGTAGCCGCGGGCCAATCCGGCGCCCGCGAGGTACAGCTCACCCGTGACTCCGGCGGGCACCGGTCGCAGCGTGCGGTCCAGGACGTACGCACGCGTCTGCTCCAGCGGCCGCCCCAGCGGCACAGGGCTGGTGACGTCGTCGGCTTCCCGCCATACGGTGCCCGTCACGCACAGGGTCGTCTCGGTCGGACCGTACAGCGTGCGCAGGTTCGTCTCGGGACAGTGGGTCAACACGTGGCGCATCGCGTCAGCCGAGATCACGTCGCCACCGGTGAGAACCTCCCGCGTACAGGAGAAGGCCGTGACCAGCTCTTCGGCCACGACGCGGAAGAGGCCCGCTGTGAGGTGGAGGTGTGACACCTCGTACGACCGCACCAGGTTGTCCAAGTCCGCAGCTTCCAGGGCGCCTTCAGGAGCCACCACGACGCGGGCGCCGTTCAGCAGCGGGACCCAAATCTCGTACACGGAGATGTCGAAGGCGTGCGGGGCGTGCATCAGCACGCTGTCCCCTGGGCCTACGTTCCAGCCCGAGTCCACGACGAGGTCCATGATATTGCGGTGCGAGACGGCCACGCCCTTGGGCACACCGGTGGAGCCGGACGTGTACATCACGTACGCCAGGGTGTCCGGAAGCACGTCCGCCTCGTCCGCTGCCGCATCGGTCACGGTGGTGGACTCAGCTGTGGAGGCGACGTCATCGATGACGAGGACCGCGACGCCCTTGTCCCGCTGCGCGGCGGCCAGGGCATGCCCAGCGAACGCCGCATCGGTCAGCAGGACCGGCGCGTCGGCCTCGTCCAGGACCGCTCGCATGCGTGCGACCGGGTAGCCCGTGTGCAGCGGTACGTACGTGCCGCCGGCCCGGAGCACGGCGAGCAGAGCCGCGATCAGGTCCGCCGAACGCTCCATGAGTACGGCGACCGGGGTCTCCGCGGCGACACCGAGCGCGGTCAGGCGTTCGGCCACGAGCCGTGAGCGGGCGTCGAGTTCGGCGAACGTCCACCGGATTTCGCCGCCCTCGACGGCGACCGCCTCGGGCGTACGGGCTGCGGCGGCGGCAAACATCGCCGGCACGGTGGCCGACCCTCCGCTGATCGCCGATGCGTCGTTCTCGGACCGGGCCGGACCCTGCCAATCGACGAGGAGTTGGTGGCGCTCCTGCTCGGGGAGGAGTTCCAGATCCGCCAGGCGTGCGTCCGGGTTCCGTACGGCGTGGGCGAGGAACAGACCGAAACGCTCGACCATGCGTTCGACTGTGGTGCGGTTGAACAGATCGGTCGCGTACTCGAAGACACCGGCCAGCCCGGCCGCCTCGCCGCTCTCGGTGTGGCGCTCGCCGACGTTGACGGTGAGGTCGAAACGGGCGGCCGAGACGCGGGCCGCCTCATCGACTCCGGCCGACACGGTGAGGCCGGGCAGGCGCAGGTCGGCCTCGTCGTTGCTCTGGAGGGCGAGCATCACCTGGAAGAGCGGATGGCGGGACATTGAGCGCGCCGGATTCAGGACCTCGACGAGGTGCTCGAAGGGCACGTCCTGGTGGGCGTAGGCCGCCAGGTCCGTCTCCCGGACGCGCGCGATCAGCTCACGGAAGGTCGGACCACCGGAAAGATCCGTGCGCAGGACAAGCGTGTTGACGAAGAACCCGACCAGATCGTCCAGCGCCTCGTCCGTACGACCCGCGATCGGCGAACCGATCGGGATGTCCGTACCAGCACCCAGCCGCGACAACAGCGTGGCCAGCGCGGCCTGGAGCACCATGAACACACTCGCACCTGACTCCCGCGAGAGTTCGACGAGGCGGTCGTGGGTCTGCGCATCGACCGCGAAGGGCACCGCGTCGCCGCGATGAGACGCCACGGCAGGGCGCGGCCGGTCCGTCGGCAGCTCCAGTTCGTCGGGTACGCCGTCCAGAGCCGCGGCCCAGTGGGCGAGCTGGCGCGAAGCCAGGCTGTCGGGATCGTCTTCGCTGCCCAGCAGGTCGCGCTGCCAGAGGCTGAAGTCGGCGTACTGGATGGGGAGCGGCCCCCAGTCCGGGACGCGGCCCTCGGCACGTGCCGCGTACGCGGTGGCGATGTCACGCGCCAGCGGCGCCATAGACCAGCCGTCGCCCGCGATGTGATGCAGCACCACAACGAGGACGTGCGATCCGTCACCCACCGCCAAGAGGCGTGTACGAAGGGGAATTTCGGTGGTCAGGTCGAAGCCGGTACCCACAAGGGCCGCGAGGCGCTCCGCCAACACCGAGATCTCCACTTCCTCCACCGTGAGTTCGGCACTCTGCGGGGCGTGGGGCACGAGGACGTGCTGGTAGGGCTCTCCGGCGGAGTTCTCCGGGAAGACGGTGCGGAGACTCTCGTGACGTCCGACCACGTCATGGAAGGCGGCCCGGAGGGCAGCCTGGTCGAGGTCGCCGGTCAGGCGCAGGACGACCGGCATGTTGTACGTCGCTGCCTCTGCGCCTTCGAGGCGGTTGAGGAACCAGAGACGTCGCTGGCCGAACGACAACGGGACCTCTGCCGGCCGTTCTCCGGCGACCAGCGCGGTTCGAGCGCCCGCAGCCCCGCCTATCTGCTCGGCGAGTTGAGCGACGGTCGGCGTCTCGAACAGTGCCCGCAGCGGAATCTCGACGCCGAACGTGGTACGGATGCGGCTGACGACGCGGGTGGCGAGCAGGGAGTGGCCGCCCAGGTCGAAGAAGCTGTCGTCAATGCCGACCGCCTCCACGCCAAGAACCTCCGCGAACACCGCGCACAGAGCCTCTTCCCGCGCATCTCGCGGTGCGCGGTAGGAACCGGCGACATAGTCGGGGGCGGGCAGGGCGCGGCGGTCGATCTTGCGGTTGACCGTGAGGGGGAAGGCGTCCAGGACCATCACCGCGGCCGGGACCATGAACTCCGGCAGGCTCT